>JBAXPV010000019.1:0-81393 GCA_037132075.1 Bacteroidota bacterium | reverse complement strand
TTTGCACTGGCTGCAATACCTACACTGACAGGCAAATTGGAATTTACCGTCATCGTTAGGGTGTTCGATGTGGCTGGATTATCTGTTGGGCAAACTGCATTTGAAGTCAAAACCACATGTAACTGATCGCCATTCGACGGTGAATAGCTGTAAGTCGCGCTGTTGCTGCCGACCGGTGTTGCGCCTAAATACCACTGATAAACAGGTGTTGCGCCTCCATTAACAGGCGTTGCCGTATAGGTAACCGAAGTTCCTGAGCAGACGGGATTTGCACTGGCTGCAATACCTACACTGACAGGCAAATTGGAATTTACCGTCATCGTTAGGGTGTTCGATGTGGCTGGATTATCTGTTGGGCAAACTGCATTTGAAGTCAAAACCACATGTAACTGATCGCCATTCGACGGTGAATAGCTGTAAGTCGCGCTGTTGCTGCCGACCGGTGTTGCGCCTAAATACCACTGATAAACAGGTGTTGCGCCTGCATTGACCGGTGTAGCAGTATATGTTACCGAATTTCCTGAACAGACGGGATTTGCACTCGCTGCAATACCTACACTGACAGGCAAATTGGAATTTACCGTCATCGTTAGGGTGTTCGATGTGGCTGGATTATCTGTTGGGCAAACTGCATTTGAAGTCAAAACCACATGTAACTGATCGCCATTCGACGGTGAATAGCTGTATGTTGTGCTGTTGCTGCCGACCGGTGTTGCGCCTAAATACCACTGATAAATCGGCGATGAGCCTGCATTGACAGGCGTGGCCGTATAAGTAACTGAAGTTCCTGAGCAGACGGGATTTGCGCTGGCGGCAATACTTACACTGACAGGCAAATTCGGATTGACAACAATATAATTCGTTTTTGTCATGGTATTGCTGCCTCCACTGTTAGTAACGGTAAGGCTTACAGTCTTTATGCCACTGGTAAGATACTGATGAGTCGGGTTTTGCAAAGTCGAAGTGCCTCCATCTCCAAATGTCCAGGCCCAGGAAGTCGGGGTCCCTGTAGATTGATCTGTAAAACTAACGGATCCGTTTTGACAGATACTTGTTGTATTGGCTGTAAAGTTTGAAACGACACTTGTGCTAACAGACACAAGATTAACATCATCCAGATATAAATTATTGCCATAGCCATTAACGGCAATGAATTTTACAACAACATCCTGACCCATATAAGAAGATAGATCGATTGAGTCAGCTCTCCAGTCGGAGGCCGCTGATGGTATGAAGGGACTTCCTAAAATAGCTCCTGTGGCCAGAGTGCCATCTCCTTTCTTGTAGGGGATGGCAGCTAATGTAGCCCCGCAACTCGTATATATCGCAACTTTCAGGCTGTCATGATATATGGCACTGTATGGACGATAAGCCACTTTAAATTTGAGTTTAGCGGTTCCCGTCGCAGGAAGTGTTATTGGCGGAGAAACCAGTTCATCAATTTGTCCTATGTTGCTGTAATAATAGAATTCAATCCAAATACTCTTGGAATTACTTCCGTTCCCTAAATTTCCGGTTTTAAAAGACCATGTGGTATCCCCATCAATGTTATTTAAAGTCCATGCGTTTGTACTAAAAGATCCGCTTTCAAAATTTTCATTGAAGGGAGTTGCCGTAGGGCTGCTGATTGTTATATAATTGCTTTTAGTCATGGTATTGTTACCACTCGCACTGGTGATGGTAAGAGAAACTGTATAGGTTCCTGCTGAAGTAAACTGGACCTGGGGATTCTGCGAATTGGCATTAGTACCGCCAACGTAAACCACATTATTTGGAGCAAATGTCCAGGATCGTCCGGTAATCGTCCCGGAGGAATTATCAGTTAGAGTAATCGTTTGGGAAATACAGCTCACTAATGCACTTGCCGAGAAACTGGCAATCGGGCTAAAACCTACCTGGAAAGAAATGGTACTTCCGGCAGTACCTATATTATAAATATTAATCCCGGCATTGGCATTATTCGACAGGAAATCGCGTGGATTGCTTGCATCATTGAAAGTGACCCGACCCACTGTACTATTAAAAAACGCATTGGAATTCGTACCGTTTGCACTGGTCGTTCCTCCGGGTCTGTATACGTAGACCTCATCGGGGGGACCACCTGCATTTCCACTTCCTGCAAGGGTATTGATCCGATAGATAATCAGCCCTGAGCCCGGCAATGAGTTCTCAAATATCCCTGATTTCTTACGGTATTCCAGCATAAAGTACTCAGTGCTTGATGCTGCACTTGCTATCTTATAACAATTATTTGTGGAAGAGGTAAGTGGATTGAGAGTGTACGTACCCGGTAAAGTGATGGCAGGAACCGAAGCAATCCATCCCCCATATTTAAACTTCATAAATGCCGACATATGTTGAGGCGGGTTGAAATTATTTTCCATAATATCCCAATACCCCACAGGTGAGATCCCATTACTAACATAATGATAAAGATCGGGCGCCCCAAACGTGTGAAACATCTCATGGGCCAAAACGCCAACCCCTGAACCCGGTAAAAAATCTTCAAGCTGTAAGTTAAAGTCGTACAGCTGTTTCCCATTCACATAGACTGCAGGAGTGGTATATACCGACCATCGGTGTGGCCACAAAAGTGTCGACCATGCCGTTGTCCCGCCACGAACAATAAAACAAACATTGTCGATAAGCCCGTCACCATTAAAATCTAAGTTTAAACCTACAGGAACCTGGCTTGCAATATACGTAACAGCAGCCCTTAAAAGATTATGTTCCCTGGTCGTACGTTCTGAATCATTTTGATAACCGTTGGTATTCGTATTGACATCATAAGGCATAAAATAACTTCTTGCATGCAGCAAATCCTGATACGACAAAACCAATGATCCTGAGGGTGATGGATAAAATGTAGACGTTACAGTCATGTTGTTGTACGAAACCTCCTTGAAATAATTGTACATGGAATTAACCCCGGCAACATTGTAATTAAAGATACTGTCATAATAATTGAAATTCTCCCCAAACGCGGTCTGATCTGAAAAACGGATAAAAACAACAAGGTTGTTCACCGTACCAGTATTGAGGTTTAAAGGAACGTCTGAGATTTTTGCCTGGGGGGTATTTTTCCAGAATTCATCCCTAAGCTGTTTCCATTTCTCCGGTGAGATCTTAAGTCCTGGCTTCACACCCATGTCTTTGGGATCACCTTGCCCGATGATCATGTCTCCCGGAACTATAATCCCATCCTGAAGCGTTGCATAGACATACCATCCTTCTGAATTCTTAAGTATCGTGTAATCCTGCGCGTCATGTAAACGCTGGTAATATTCGTCCCCTGTAACAAACAAAGACAATTCTTTACCATTAGGCTGGGTGACTTTTACAGCCACATTTTTAAGATAGGCCGCTTGAGCTGGATTTGAAAAATAGAAAAGAAAGCAGAGCACTAAAATTAACGGGGGGGCAAATTTTATTCTCATTTTTATGTTTTCAATAATCGAAAAAGAAAACAAATATCATGTTTAATTTACTAACAATTAAAAATTTCTTGGATGGACCCGTGATCTTGTTGGGCTGAGTTGTATATAAATTATGCGATCTTTGCTTGCATCATAACAACTTCCGAAAGAATGCTATTCAATTCTATTGCCTTTCTGGTCTTCTTTCCACTCGTTACTATCCTTTATTATCTGTTACCACATGCATTTCGATGGATGTTGCTTTTGGCGGCGAGTTGTGTATTTTATATGTATTTCATACCTGTTTATATCCTCATTCTTTTTATTACAATCCTGATCGACTATACAGCAGCAATTTATATTGAAAAGCACAAAGGTCGAGCTCGGCACAATCTGCTCATTATCAGTATTATATCTACTTGTCTTGTTCTATTTGTCCTTAAATATTTTAACTTTTTTCTCGACAATGCCAGTTTTGTAGGCGGCTTATTCAAAGCAGGGTATGCAATTCCTCATGCGTCAATTATCCTTCCCATTGGGCTTTCTTTTCATACTTTTCAGAGTTTAAGCTATGTAATAGAAGTTTATAGGGGACATCAAAAAGCCGAACGTCATTTTGGGATCTATTCGCTTTATGTGATGTTTTATCCGCAGCTGGTGGCAGGGCCGATAGAGAGACCACAAAATCTACTGGTACAATTCAGAGAAAAACACAAAGCTGAATATGAAAATCTAGTCAATGGCCTGCGCCTGATCTTATTTGGCTTGTTCATCAAAATGGTGATTGCGGATAACCTGGCCCCTTTGGTTGACCAGATTTATAAGAATCCTGCCGCCTACAGTAGTGCCAGTATCATCAGCGGACTTTTTCTTTACTCTTTTCAGATTTACAGCGACTTTTACGGATATTCGACCATTGCCTGCGGCTGCGCCCTGGCGATGGGATTCCGCCTGATGGATAACTTTCAGACCCCATATCTCTCCAGGAATATCGGTGAATTCTGGCGTCGATGGCATATCAGCCTCTCGACCTGGTTCAGGGATTATATCTTTCTCCCCCTGGCTTATGCAATCTCGGGAAAACTCAAAAAGGATAAATATGCAGGAATGAAAACTGACAGGCTGATCTTTTTTTTGGCCATGACTATCACTTTTTTCCTGAGTGGCTTGTGGCATGGCGCCAACTGGACCTTTGTTTGCTGGGGACTTCTGCTGGCTTCATTCTTCCTTGCAGAAACCTGGTTTAACCGGACCTTTAAAGTCAAACAACACAAAAAGAATTTTGGCTTTTTACATATTCTCTTAAGTCTTAAGACTTTTGTGTTGATCACGATTGCCTGGGTTTTCTTCCGAAGTCCGGGCTTTGCAACAGTACAGGAGATTTTTCGATCCATTTTCAGGAATTTCTCCACGCATGATGATTTTCACTTGTCAACCAAAGTTTTAGTAGTTCTGGCAATCTTTCTGCTCTCTGATTTCCTTTTATTTAATGGCAGGTTCGACACCTGGTGTGCACGACAAAAATCCTTGATCCGCTGGAGTATCTATACTTTTATGATCTTCTCGATTTTGGTCTTGGCGGGTGTTGAAATGTATCCATTCATCTATTTTCAGTTTTGACCTATGGACCGGCTTGCTGTTTTTATCGGTAAATTATTTGTTGTGGGTGCGATCCTGCTGCTTTTAAATTATCTCTACCGGGCCACTTTCTGGAACGATGACCTCAGGAAACACAGCGAGATCCTGGCTGATCTTCAGCGTGTTCAGGATAGTGCAGACATTCTTTATTTCGGGGAGTCATCTAACATCACATTTAGAGAGGATGATGCCGACAAGCGTTCTATCAGTGAAATGACCGGCGATTATTTTCTTGGCCTCAACATCCGATCTGTAAGTCATGGTGCCTGGCATGCCGCTGTTTACAAGACTTTTATGGAAAACATCCCTGAAAAGTTGCCTGTGAAAACGATCGTGATTACCATGAATCTTCGTTCTTTCAGCATGCCTTGGATGCAGTCGACCCTTGAAACGCCAATTTGCAAAAGCCTCGTCCTCCTGGAACCTTTTCCTCCGCTGCTGAACCGTAGTCTGTTGTCATTTAAAGGATACGACCATCTGACAAATAAAGAACGTGAGCAGCTCATTGAAAGAGAATTCTCGCAGAAACCATTAAAATTCCCTTATCCGGTAAAATTCGCTACAACAGCCGAGTGGCTGATGCATATTGAAAAAAGCCAGGTCGCCGGATCATCACAAATCCATGATACTGCTGGAACACAGCTGACCAAACAATTTATACGATTTTACGCTTTTCAGATCGACACCATAAGCAACCCAAGGATCCGCGACTTTGATCAGATCGTTCGCATGGCCAAAAAAAGCGGATGGAATCTCATATTTAACATTTTGCCTGAAAATGTGGAATTGGCTCAGAAATTAGCCGGGAAAGACCTTCCATTCCTGATGAAACAGAATCGTGACCTTCTTTATAAGCGCTATACACGTTTAGGTGTTGTTGTTGTGGATAATTTGGAATCAGTCCCCGATCCATGTTTCATTGACCGGCACTGGCCTTCAGAACATTATTCAGAAATGGGACGCAGGATTGTCGCACACAAGCTGTCTGAAGCCTTATGGCAATTTCACCCGGAAGCCTTTCATGACAGGGACTTGGACGCTTGGCCTGTTAACTTCTTTACATTTTGTGAGTCACAGACCGAATCCTGGGATCCAGGACAAAGTCTCGTGACCGATATGGCCTTTTCAAGAAGATATTCTTCAAAAACAGGCGACGGAAATACTTACAGCATTGCTTTAAAGAAGCCTTTGTCTCAGATCCCGGATGCGGCAAAACACGACATTAAAGTCGAAGCGATGATTTTTCAAAGAACTGTTGATCCGGAAGTGAAGCTCGTCATTTCAATCAGTGGAAAAGATACAAAGGAATACTGGCAAGGAATTCCTTTAAAATGTCTTTCAACGGCTTGTAACAAATGGACCACTATCACATATGTCGTCACTGTACCAACTGAGGTCTGGCGCGGCGATGAACTAAAAGTCTATTTTCTGAACCCCTCCAAAAACAAGGTTTATATTGACGATTTTTGGGTCAAAATGCATTGATTTCATAAAATTGTATTCATCAAAGCCAAAGCCAGAATATTTTATTTCATACTTTCATGGCATCATTGTTTATTATAAACCAATAATGAGAGGCACACTTATGAAAAAAATTGTACTAATCTGTTTGTTAGGCATTTGCATGACAAGATTGTCGGCACAACCCTGTTCGTCGAATCCCTGGTCAATGAATTTTAATGGGATTTCTACAAATATTGCAATATACAATACCACTTCTTTGGATATTACCGACCATCTGACTGTGGAAGCATGGATAAATGCAGCACAATGGGCAACGAGCAGTTGGTCAGGATCTATTGTGAGTAAAGATGGATGGAGCGCAGGCGAATTTGGTTTTGCATTAAGGGCAGGAGGAACTGGTGAACTTTCCTTTATCATCGGGGGATGGAACCCCAACAATACGGCTGCTAGCTGGCAAGAGGTAATCAGCCCATTAGGGTCCATGACGCTAAACACCTGGTATCATGTAGCAGGGACTTTCGACGGAGAAAAAGTCAAATCATACATCAATGGCATTCTGGTCGATTCGCTTAGTTTCACAGGAACGATCCTCACTTCTGCAGGGTTCCCAATGCGAATCGGCGAGTTTTGCGATACCGCTCACGGTACACGCTACTGGAATGGCCTTATTGACGAAGTAAGGGTATGGCACAGGGTACTTGGTGCGGCGGAATTGCAAGCCCATATGCATATGCATATTGACACTTCCGTTGTTCAGACCAACCTGGTTGGGTATTGGCGCTTTAATGAAGGTCCGGGCAATGTGATGCATGACCTTAGCGGCTTAGGGAATGATGGCATCTTATTTAATGGCTTTCCTTCCGGAAACGTACCTTTTACCAATACACCACCCCTCACTCCAACAATTAACTATAGCTCTGGTCACCTGAACTGTAATGCTACGGGAACATTTACTTATCAATGGTATTTTAACGGGAATATTCTTAGTGGAGCTACCAATCAAACCCTTGTTCCCGCACAATATGGAAACTACACAGTTCAGATTACCACCTTAGCCGGATGTTCGAGTACTTCTGCATCCTTTAATTATAACAACACTGGGACATCCAGCATCGTAATTTCCCGGGAAATCAGCCTGAGTCCCAATCCTGCCAGCGATTATATTGATATTAAAACTGCGGCCACAATGTCACAGATTAACGTTCTTGACCTTGCAGGCAGGATCATCATCAGCATCAAAGTAAATAGTCTGGATTACAACCGCCTGGATGTTTCAACGCTAAAACCTGGAATCTATCTATTAAAATGTCAAACTACTAATGCCGGAATTGTGCGTAGGATCGTGATCAGATAAATTGAATTGGAATTGCATTCCCCGATCAGGTGAAAAATGTAATTTTAGCCAATGCAAAAAACATACGACTTCATCCTTAACCGAAAGTTCCTGCTGGGATTGCTCGTTGTCTACCTGATGGCTTTTGCAGCCAGTCTCTGGCATCGTTATATTCATATCGATGAGAATTGGTTTGCCGAGCAGAGCTTTTACCTGGCCACGGAAGGGGTTGTCAGGCTGAAATCCCTTCCCGGCATTTTGGGTTTCGACCAGCAGATGTTTATGTATCACAAACTCATGATATATATTGGAGCGCTGATTGTCAAGCTGTTTGGCTGGTCAATCTATAACTTCAAAATCTTTGTGCTAATCGTTTGTGGTATATTTTTCCTGATTTTTTATCGCTATTTCATAACTTTCAGGGATGAATGTCCTGAGAAAATGTTTCTGCTGTCATCGTTGATGATTCTGCTCATGCCGCAGATGATCGCACAGGCCTTCACCTTCCGGCCTGAAGTACTGGTGATGTGTTGCGGATTTGCTGCCTATTTTTATTTGCATGCTTTTCTACAGAAATCTTTTTGGTGGCAGGCAGTGCTTGCCGGCGTGTTTACCGGGCTTGCCTTTTTCGTCACCACCAACGGACTCATTTTCCCTGTGGCCGGCTTTGTTTTGCTGCTCATAAAAAGACAGTGGAAAGGCTTATTGTATTTTAGTGTAACTACTTTGCTGAGTTCTTCGCTTTTTTGCCTGGATCTCTGGCAACCCGGTCATTTTCAACTCTTCCTGGACCAGATGAAAAACTGGCCAACCAGGAAGCTGGGGGAATCATACCTGCCAGGCAATCTTGGATCCTTCCTGCGGCTGAAAATAATTAACCTGATCGACGAACAACAGCGTTTTTTCTGGAGCGACCGCGTGATGATGGTTTCCGCCCTTTTCTTCTTAAGTATCGTTGTCGCTTTCAATGAGTTGCGCAGAAAATATAGTGACTTGTTTATCTATCTTATTGCTTTGATACTCTCACTAAATATACTGGGAAGTCACATCGCCGAGCGTTACCTGGTTTTTTATCTCCCTTTCATGGCAATGGTGATTGCTATAGCCATGCTGAAAATAAAGCAGAAAGGGCATTCTGTCCTTAAAGTCGTTTACATCCTGATCCTGGCTCTCGATCTGTTTTTTGTGGGCAGGAGCTTTGTCGGAACTTTCAGAGCTAATACCAACGAACCCGCAATTCATAAAGCTGTACTTAGCCATATCCCTGTTTCAAATGACAGAATTTTCGCTCCCTGGAAATTCATTTTCAATGGCATCGGTCAATACAACATCATGGCTTATCATGCTTTAGAGTATTACCAGGATGACCAGCCTAAAAAACTCGGCCAGGAAGAAGCCATTCAATTATTAGCTTCGAAATACCATGTTAAGTACCTCATCCTTGACCATGACCTGACACGGGACGACCAGGAGGAATATCCCTGGTTTCGCGGAGGAATCCACGAAGGAATTACTTCCGTTAAATTGATTTTCAAAGATGATGCCTATGCCGTTTATCAGATGAATACGCTGTCCAGATAAGCTTAAAAAGCACTAAGTTGCATAGAATGATTCCAGATTATTTTCTCATAAGATTGGAAATCATTTCATTACTTAATTACTGTTTTGACGGATATTGCCATCTAGATTATTCCATATATATTTGGAATCCACTAAGCCGAATTAATACTGTTTAGATTTCATGCCGCCTTTACAGATGGAATAGCAGTACCCTACTTAATTTCTTCTTAATCAACAATTTAATTCGTATTCGCCTTGGATACTCTTAATGTTATTATCAATAAATGTGAAGAATTCGCTTTCGATCTTAATTTCTCGAGAGCAAAAGCCTGGAAAGCAGAAGATGATACTCGTGTACTTGTCGGTTTTATGCCTATTTATTTCCCCAGGGAAATCGTTCATGCCGCCAATGGTTTATCCGTTGGGATTTTGGGGGGTGGCGACAAGAAACTGATCATCAAAGGAGATGCCTATTATCAGTCTTACATATGTCACATGCCACGGAGCATGGTAGAATTAGCCCTGGATGGCCATTTCAATGGTTTCGACGGTTTTATCTTCCCTTCTATCTGTGATGTGATCCGGAATCTGTCAGGGATGTTCCATCTGATGGAAAAAGGGAAGTTTGTCAAATACCTGGATTACCCCCAGAATTTCTCTGCTTCGGTGAGTGAAGACTTTTACCAGCATGAGATGAAGTTTGTACTGGATGAGATCTTTAAAATCAACAAGGTCGTGCTTACTCCAGAACGACTAAAGCACTCTATTCAGCTCTTCAACAAAAATCGCCAGCTTCTCACCAGCCTCTATAACATCCGTCAGCAATTCCCCTGGAGGCTCACTGCGGCAGATGTTTACCACATTGTACGTGCAGGTTATGTGATTCCGGTGGAGGAGCATAATGAAATTCTTGAAGCCGTCATCCATCATATCCAGGAAGACAGAGGCATGCAGGTTGATAAGATATCTGTTATGGTGATGGGTGCCTTTTGTGAGCAACCTCCTGTTGGTTTGATCAAGACCATAGAGATGGCCGGTTGTTACATTGTTGAAGACGACTTTCTGCTGGGAGCCCGCTGGATTCAAGGCGATATTGAAACTACCTCTGAAGATCCCATGCATGACCTTTGTATGGCCTATCAAAAACAAAGTACTTTCTCTTCCTCAGTATATGATGTCGACAACCCCAAGGAAGTACGATTGCTGAAACTCATAAAATCCAGAAAAGTTGACGGGATCATCTTCGCAGCACCCAGCTTCTGCGACCCGGCCCTGCTGGATCATCCTATCCTGCAAAAAGCCTGTAATGACCACGGCGTGCGCTTTATCAGCTTCCTTTATAGCGAAAATACAGGGCAATTCAAGGTCATCAAAGAACAGGTCGGGACTTTCTCCGATTCTATCAAGTTGTGGGATGAGCCCCTTGTGATCAATAATCTTTAATCCTTACTTTTTAGTTTAAATTATATGTCAACTGACGTTGCCAAAGAAAAAAGTATGATCATCCAGAAGGAGATGATCGCCAGACTTTCGCTGGACTTAAGTACTGCCAAAGAGACTGGTAAAAAAGTGGTTTACACCTTTGTCCCGGGGAATATCTCTGAATTGATTTTATCCTTTGACATGCTTCCGGTCTATCCTGAGATCAATGCTTTGCAGTCGGGAATGCGCAAGAAGTCGGAAGGATTTATCCGTGGTGCTGAAAAGCATGGACACTCCGAGGACGTATGCACCTATGTAAAGTGTGACGTCGGAATGATGCTTGCCGGGAATATCGGGCCTAACGGGGAGAAAATTCCGCCGCCTGATCTGCTGTTGTTAAGCTATACCGGCTGTTTCACCTTCATGAAATGGTTTGAGACACTCGAAAGGCTTTACCCGGGCGTTCCGGTTGCCTTGTTGCATACGCCTTACCAGGAAGCAGGCAAAATCACGCCAGAGATGACCGCCTACATGGTGAAGCAGTTGAAAGAGGAAGTGATCCCGAAGATGGAAAAGGTTTCCGGCCGAAAATATGATGAAGAAAAGCTGAAATACCACCTTCGGAATTCTTCGAAAGTGGAAGAATCTATCATTAAAATCTTTGACTCAACAAAAAACAGGCCTTCACCCATCGATGCCTATTTTGCAGGTGTTTACTATATCGGCCCGATCAACAACGGTTTCCGGGGTACTGTTGAAGCTGTCGATTACTATGATGAGTTATATAAGGAAATAATGGAACGGGTAAGGCTGGGTCTTGGTCCTATCACGCCTGAAGGAGAAATGGAAGAAGAACGATTCCGCCTGGTGGTGGAAGGGCCTCCGAATTGGACACATTTCAGGGAATTCTGGAAGCTCTTTTATGACATGGGCGCTGTGATCGTGGCCTCTTCCTATACAAAGGTGGGCGGCGTCTACGACATGGGGTTCCGTGTCAATCCCGACGACCCGCTGGTGAGCCTGGCTGAATATTGCATGAACTGCTATACAAACCTCAACCTCCCGCAAAGGGTGGAACTACTGTCAAACTGCATCACGAATTATCATGCAGACGGCTTCCTGGTGAATTCAATTAAAAGCTGCAACTCCTTTTCGGCAGGACAGCTGATGATCATGCAACAATTGGAAAGAAAACTGGAGATCCCCGTAGGATTTATCGAATCTGACCTGGTCGACCCAAGGTATTTTTCCTATTCCAATATCAAAAACCGCCTGGAATCATTTTTCCAGATGCTGGAACAAAGAAAATTAATGGTGAAATAAAACGGAATGAAGAAATATTATTTGGGTATAGATTTAGGATCAACCACTTCCAAGGCTATCATCATTGATGATAACGATAACATCATTGGCAGAGGCATCACCAATACCCGTGCAAATTATACCGTGGCAACGGAGATCGCGCGACTGGAAGCTATATACAATGCCCGATTTTCACTGCTAAAGTCGAAACTGGGTGATGAGATCACCAGCAAACCTGAGTACAAGAGATACATCCAGGACCTGGAATCGGTATTTCAGTATTTGCAGTTCAAGCGTCGTCTCGACAGGCTGAATGTTCAGTTCAATGACATGATAGACCTGAGTTTTCAACAGGAAAAGAAGGAGAAAATCAGGGCACTGATTGCTCAGATTGTGGATACGATCGGACCTTCGATCCGGGAGGAATACATGAACTCAAACCTGGGTGGAAAGAACCAGTTTTTCAGGGACATCGTAAGTGAGAAATTCAACAAAGAGGTCGCTGAAATTGACAAAAACTATTTCGAGCCGCTGATGATGGTGTATGACAAAAGTATCATCTCCGCCGAGAATGAGTTGACAGAATATGACTTCAAGGAGTTGATTTTTCAATCAATGGAGTTATTGAATGACAAGTATGCCGGCCTGGAAGACTCCGCCCCTGGGGAGAGTAATGTGCAATTTGATAGTGAGTTAAACCTTTTAAAGGGGAACTATATTGATATTTATGACTCTCTGAAAGAGCATATCAGTTTTATCGCAACTATGGATATTCATATCGCGAACATGGTTGGGACAGGTTATGGCAGAGCCTTATTACCCTTTCCTGAAAAATCAATCCGATCAGAGATCCTATGCCATGCCTTTGGGGCTCATGCCGTCTTCCCAAATACCAAAACTGTTTTGGATATCGGTGGGCAGGACACTAAGGCAATCCAGGTCGACAGTCATGGCCTGGTGACAAGTTTTCATATGAATGACCGCTGTGCGGCAGGATGCGGGAGATACCTGGGCTATATCGCAGATGAGTTTAACATCTCACTCAACGAACTCGGCCCGCTGGCACTGGAAGCAACGAACGAAGTGAATATTTGTTCCACCTGCACTGTATTTGCTGCAGCAGAGATCCGTGAACTAACGAATGTAGGACAAAAACGGAGTGATATCCTGGCAGGCCTGCACCGGGCGATCGTCATGAGGGCCATGTCGCTGCTGGCACGTTCAGGCGGCGTTCGCAATGAATTCACCTTCACCGGTGGCGTTGCCAGAAACCAGGCTGTCCTGAAATATGTTTCCGAGTTGGTGTACAAAAACTATGGCGACGATATCAAAATCAACATCCATACCGATTCTATTTTTATGGGTGCCCTGGGTGGCGCCATGTTTGCCAGGAGAAGTGCAGTTAATTAAATTTGAATCTCGATTAAAATACTAGTATTCAATGGATCAACAAATATATACGATGGGAGTGGATATTGGGAGCAGCCTGATTAAGGTTGTCCTGATGTCCTATGGCGACAAGCCTGTCATCCTCGACAAAAGAACCGAAAAGATCAGGAAACGAAACCCTGAAGCTGTTGCTGATTTGCTGATCGACCAGGTTTTGGAAGACCATAAACTTCAATTCAGCGACATCGCTTACCTGGCTTCTACCGGCGAAGGGGAGTTGATGGAGCGTAAAAAAGGACATTTTTACAGCATGACCACGCATGCGCGTGGTGGTGTATTTTTATGCCCGGGTTCGTTGACTGTGATTGACATGGGCGCTTTGTTTGTACGAGCAATCAAGATCAATGAAGCAGGGAAGGTACTGGATTATAAGATGACTGGGCAATGTGCCTCGGGTTCAGGGCAATTTGTAGAAAATATCTCCCGATACCTTGGACTTGCTATCGAGGAAGTCGGGGCAACATCCATGAAATCGACAGCCCCTGAAATCCCTTCAGGAATTTGTTCTGTCTTGGCTGAAACAGATGTTATTAATATGGTATCAAGGGGGATTTCGACTCCGGATATCATCAAAGGAATTCATTTGTCGATCGCCAATAAGATCATTCGCTTGCTCACCTCACTCAAGGCAGTTTCCCCTGTCGTGTTAACTGGTGGAATGGCGATGAATGAAGGAATGATACAGGCTGTGCAGGAGCTGATCGATGAGGCCAAACTCGGCTTGGTGATCAAGGCTCATCCCGACTCTATTTTTTCCGGTGCTATCGGGGCTGCGCTCTGGGGTGGGTTCCGCTACCATAAACTCAATGCTATAAAAAATTAATAAGAAGTAATTTTTATTTTAAAGATATGTCAGACAAACTGGACGCCTTATTTAAACCCAAAGCCGTTGCCCTGATCGGAGCTTCTCAGAAAGAGTTATCAATTGGGAATGTGATCATTAAGAACCTGCTCTATTACAAGTTCAATGGTCCTGTATACCCAGTCAATCCAAAAGTTGATGAGATCCGGGGACTCAAAGCATATCCGTCGATTCTGGATGTCCCGGGGGAAGTTGATCTTGTCCATATTGTTATTCCTCCGCCATTTGTCCCTGAAGAAGTTGAAAATTGCGGAAAAAAGGGCGTAAAGGCAATTATCGTCAATACAGCAGGTTTTGCCGAAATGGGTGAAGACGGCAGCGCCTTACAGCGTGATTTCCTGGCCCGGGCAAAGAAATATGGGATTCGGGTTGTCGGTCCTAACTGCCAGGGAATCATCAACAGTGATCCAAATTTTAAAGCCTATTGTAATTTCACCTTTACGTTCCCGGATCCTGGCCACATCTCTATAGTAGCCCAAAGCGGAGGTGTTGGTGCTGTGATTTTGCAAGCCTTTTACGATATGGGCATCGGCGTGGGGATGTATGCCTCAAATGGTAATGGCTCCGATGTATCTATTCCTGAAATCATGCGATACTATGGCAATGACGACAATTGTCGTGTCGTGGTTTTGTATGTAGAGAGTCTTGATGACCCGAATGAGTTCATGGAAGTGGCCCGGGAAGTTTCAAAGAAAAAGCCGATCCTGGCAATCACGGCAGGTCGCACCGACAAGGGTGCTGAAGCCTCTCGTTCTCACATAGGTGGACTTGCAGGCAGCATTTCGATGGAACTTATTTTCCGCAAAACAGGAATTTTGACTTTCCCAAACCAGGAAGACCTTTGTCATGCGGCTGTGGCTTTCTCCTATCAGCCTATCCCAAAAGGAAACAAAGTCGGGATCATCACCAACACCGGCGGTCCTTCTGTTATTGCTATCGATGAGTTGGTGAGCCATGGCATGGAATTACCACCACTTTCTGATGCTGCCGCTGCAACACTGAAAGAAACGATGCTGGAGTCTGCCTCTATTCACAACCCGCTGGATGTGGTGGCTACCGCAGGGTCTGTTCATTTCAAAAGTGCCCTGGAAGTGATGATGAATGAGCCTCAGTTCGACAGCATTTATATCAATTTTGTGACCCCGCCATTTGTGGACTGTGAGAGTGTTGCCCGGGAAATTGCCAGTGCTGCCGGGGAACAAAAGAAACCTATCGTATGTAATTATATGACTGATAAGCAGAAATGGCAGGGCACTTCGGCAATTCTAAAGGCAGGGGAAATTCCTTGTTTCGACTTTGCAGAGACTGCTGCACGGGCTTTGTCCGCATTGGAAAGATACAGCAGGATACGTTCAAGGAAAGAGGGTAAAGTCACTGTGTTCCCGGATGTAAACAGGGATACGGTCAACGAAATAATTCAGAACGCATTAAAACATAAAAAGGAAGTCCTCACAGCAGAAGAAGTCTACAACATCCTCGAGGCTTATAATATTCCCGTCGCCGACTGGAGAATGGCTCACAATGAATCTGAAGCCACCCGCTGTGCTTCAGAGATCGGGTTTCCTGTTGTCATCAAGGTGGACTCTGAGAAATTCATTCACAAGAGTGACGTTGACGGGGTGGCAGTAAACGTTAAAGATGCTGCCGGTATTAGCGAGGTAATAAACAGGATGCAGAAGAATCTCGGGCATGACATTAATTTTTTCATCCAGAAGTTTCTGCCTTCTAACCGGGAACTCATCATTGGAGCCAAAGCAGAAGCGGGCGTCGGGCATATTATCATGTTTGGCCTGGGAGGTATCTTCGTGGAAGTGTTAAAAGATGTGGCTTTTACCATCACGCCTGTTACTGACCATGAAGCCGGGGAGCTGATCCATTCAATTAAAGCTGCTGCAGTATTGCGTGGATTCCGTGGTGAAAAAGGAGTGAATCGTGATGTCCTTGTCGAAGTAATTCAAAGAATCTCTATGCTTGTAACTGATTTTCCAGCGATCAAAGAGCTGGATCTGAATCCACTTTTCGCTTATCAAAATTCGATCTGTGCAGTAGATGCACGGATCATCCTTTAGTTTAATATTATTCCTGTAAATCAATAGAAAAAATGGAAAACTCACCGCTGAAAATCGGGATCATCGGCCTCGGCCCAATTGGTCAAACCCTTGCTGTACATCTAAAAGAAGCGGGTGCTGAACTCGCCATTACTGACCTTGACAGGGATAAGTTAAATCTCATCCGGACACAGGGTATTGAATTGGTTGGGAAAATTGAGAAAAAATCCTTCTTCAAATATGTTTACTATTCTATTGAAGAGATGCTGGAGCATGACTTTGACATCCTCATCTCAGCAGTGAAGGATTATCATGTCGACAGCCTGGTGAGGGTAATCAAACAAAATCTCAAAAAACAAGTCTTTTTGTTGAGCGCCCAGAATGGAATAGACATCCGGAAAAAATACCAGTGTCATTTCCCCGAATCCTCCATAATGCGTATGGTGATTAACTTCGCCGGGAATCTCCAGGCACCCAATGTGGTTGGAATAAACTTCTTTAATGCCCCGAATTATATCGGCTCCATGGACGATTCACAAATTAAGCTTGCCAAAAGACTGGCGGATACTTTTACGGGGGTCAACCTTGAAACGGAACAAGTCAGTTCCTTTGTCATCATTGATAAAATCTGGGAAAAGACAATCCTGAATGCTGCATTAAGTCCCCTTTGTGCTATTTCCCGCCTCACTATGAAAGAAGCAATGGACAATGGCGACACCGCTGAAATTGTGGAACAGATCTTATACGAAGCTGTTGAAGTGGCGAAGGCTGAAGAAATTAAACTACCTGACAATTTTGTAAAACTAGCCATCCGATATCTGAGTGCTGCCGGAAATCACATGCCTTCCCTGGCTGTCGACTTGATCAACAAACGCGATACAGAGATTGATTATATGAATGGCAAGATCGTGGATTATGGCAGGAAACATTATATAAAAACACCCTTGAACCTGATGCTTACCAATCTTGTCAACGCCATTTCCTGCAAAAATGGGGTTGGAAGATGTAAATAGTTAATAGAACCACATTATTTAATTATTATGGACGATAAAATGTATTCCTGGCAAATGACAGCTCTTGATGCTGATTTTCAGCATGTTGTAAGCTCTTTGCCCGAAGTAAGCGGAACAGATGCGCTCGTCAGAATCGCTGGCTGTGGCGTTTGCCATACTGATTTGAGTTTCTGGCATTATGGCGTGAAAACAAAGAAAGAATTGCCCTTGACACTGGGTCATGAGATCAGTGGCAAGGTGATTGCAGGTCCACCGGAATGGCTTGGAAAGAAAGTCATCATCCCTGCTGTATTACCATGTGGCGATTGCGAACTTTGTCATAATGGCCGTAGCAATATGTGTCAGAATCAATTGATGCCAGGCAACGACTTTAATGGTGGATTTGCATCGCATATTAAAGTACCCTCAAAATATTTATGCCTGGTTCCAGAGGCTGTTCTGGACAAATATCCCCTGAAAATGCTTGCCGTTGTTGCTGATGCGATCTCCACCCCTTACCAGGTGATCAAAAAATCAGAACTTGTTGCTGGCGATTTTGCTATCGTCATCGGCGTGGGCGGCGTCGGGATCTATGCCGCACTGATCGCAGGTATCATGGGCGCTAAAGTCCTGGCGATCGACCTCTCTGATGAGAAGCTGGAGATTGCCAAAAACAACGGCATAGCAGCCACACTGAATATCACCGGCATGGATCTTAAAGCCATTAAAGAAAATGTCAGGGGGATCGCCAAAGAACTTGGAGTTTCCCGCTACGGCTGGAAGATCTTTGAGATATCAGGGACCAAAGCCGGGCAGGATCTTGGCTTCAACCTGATCACCTATACCTCCACCTTATCTATCGTCGGGTTTACCATGGAAAAGCCTGAAGTCAGACTCAGTAACCTGATGGCTTTCGATGCCAAGCTGATCGGTACCTGGGGATGCAAACCGGAGCTCTATCCTGAGGTTTTAGAACTTATTGCCAGCGGCAAGCTGAGAATCGATGATTTCATCGAGACCTTCCCGCTGTCTCAGATCAATGACGTTTTTAAAAATACACTGGCCCATAAATATAAAAAACGTTCGGTACTGGTGCCGGATCATGATGATACCGCTTCCTAAAACCATAAATGCATATTGTAGAGACGCAAGATCTTGCATCTCTACGGAAACCACAAAAAATATTTACCACGTAAACCCCATTAACAATGATCGTTTCCCATAACCTAATCGAAACCGATTTTAAAGAAATCCTTTTTGAAAAACGTCCGTGCCTCGACCATGGCGGAAATCCTGTTTCAGGTCTTTTTAATGCCTGGATCATCCTGAACAACCCGCAACAATATAACTCTTACACCACGGAAGCGGTTAAAGAAGTCATCCTGGCCATGCGTGCTGCCTCCAACGACAGGAGCGTCGTGGCTATTGTCTTTACTGCTGTGGGTGATAAAGCTTTTTGTACCGGGGGAAATACCAAGGAATATGCTGAGTATTATGCCTCCAATCCACAGGAATACAAGCAATATATGCGTTTGTTCAACGACATGGTTTCTGCTATCCTGATGAATGACAAACCCGTCGTGAACCGCGTCAATGGTATGCGTATCGGCGGAGGCCAGGAGATCGGGATGGCCTGTGACTTCTCCATCGCTATGGATCTGGCCCGATTCGGACAAGCAGGGCCAAAACATGGCAGTGCGCCGGATGGTGGATCCACCGACTTTCTCCCGCTGTTTGTTGGCATTGAAAATTCTATGTTCTCCTGCACTGTCTGCGATCCCTGGTCGGCCCATGAAGCCTTTCGCTATGGATTGCTCACCGAGATCGTCCCCGCGCTGAAATATAACGGAGAATTCATTCCCAATCCTATGGTCCATGTCGACAAATGGGTGAATTCAACAGGAGACATCATTTATGGGAAAAGTAAAACCGGTGATGATCTTGCAAAAGCCAAAGAGATCCTGAAATCAGCAGAAGTCGACCTGAGCCTGTTAGACCAGGCTACAGAGAAGATCTGCACCAAGCTTATGTACCTGATGCCAAACTGCTTGAGCAAGACGCTGAATTCACTCAGAAAACACAAACTCGAACATTGGGATAAAAACAAAGAAAGTAACCGCGATTGGCTCGCACTCAATATGATGACAGAAGCCAAAGCCGGGTTCAGGGCTTTCAATGACGGGCCCAAAGGACAACGTGAGGTTGATTTTGTCAAGCTCAGGCAGATGCTGGCAGAAGGACATGAATGGAATGACGAGCTAATCCAGGCGATTTCCCCTCAGTTTCAGGTTCAATAATCCATCGAAAGAACACAGTATATGGAAAAAATAAAAGTTGAATATACGCACGACGAATCTGTTGCGCGGATCATCCTGGATGACGGAAAAGGCAATGTCCTCGATGCCATCATGATGAAAGAGCTGATTACCCTCCTGACTTCATACAAAGAGATGAACGGCATCAAGCTGATCACTTTTGAAGGAGCAGGGAATAACTTCTCTTATGGCGCCAGTGTTGAGGAACACACCAAAGACAAAGCAGCAGCCATGCTCGACAGTTTCCACAAACTGTTTTTTACTCTCATCGATTTACACATCCCAACGATGGCTAAAATCTCAGGACAATGCCTGGGAGGAGGATTTGAGTTACCCCTGGCTTGTAACTTCATCTTTGCCGACAAAACTGCAAAAGTAGGTCAGCCTGAGATCATGCTTGGCGTATTTGCACCACCGGCTTCCGTGATGCTCCCGCTAAAGATTGGAAATGCCCGGGCAGAAGAACTGTTGATTACAGGCAGAATCATCGGGGCTGAAGAAGGTAAAGCCATCGGGCTGATTAATGACGTTTTTGAAGATAAAGCGGAGATGATGTCAGCACTTGACAGCTGGATTCAGAAAAACATCTGCAGCAAAAGCGCGTCATCACTGAAATATGCTGTCAGGGCTGCACGTTCCTCATTCGATTTCTTCATGCAAAGAAACCTGCCCCTGTATGCCGATATGTTTATCAAAGAGCTGATGGAGACAAATGATGCAAATGAAGGAATCAACTCCTTTATGGAAAAGAGAAAACCTGTCTGGAAAAACTGCTAAATGAATGTTATTTTAACTATTTTAGAATAAACACGGATGACAATGGAAAATCCTAATATGCAGCGTAAGCCCGATATCGTGCGGCTGGAGTCTGTTAGTGCTTTGCGCAAAACCATGGATGATTATTTCATGCGTCTGAAAGATGCCGCTGAAAACGGCACCAGCAAGATTGCCTGGTGCACCAGCGTTGGCCCCGCAGAGTTGTTATATTCCATGGGATTTGAGGTTTATTTCCCTGAAAACCATGGCGCCATGCTGGGAACTACCAAAATTGCAGACAAATACATCCCGTCTGCGGTGGTAAAAGGCTATTCACCTGATATCTGCTCTTACCTTACTACAGATATCGGCGCCTTTTTGCAGAATGAAACTCCCTTACAAAAGATGGGATTCAAGAGTGTTCCCAAACCTGATATCCTGGTTTATAACACCAACCAATGTCGCGAGGTAGCCGATTGGTTCGGATTTTATGCCAATCATTTCAATGTACCTATGATTGGCGTGACTACGCCTTTAAACATCAATGAACTTTCACCTGCAATCATCGAGAGTGTCAGCAAACAAATCATGGATCTCGTTCCTGAAATTGAGAAAGTGTCAACGCAAAAGTTTGACATGGAGAAATTCAAGGAAAGAGTCGGGCTTTCACATGATGGTTGCGTGCTTTGGCGGAAAGTGCTGGAAACGGCCAGGCACAGGCCTTCCCCGATAAACTTCTTCGATTCGGCAATCCACATGGGGCCTATTGTCGTGATGCGCGGCACCCAATATGCCATTGATTATTATAAAATTCTCCTGGCGGAATTAGAAGAAAGAGTAAAAAATAATACCGGAGCCGTTCCCGTCGAAAAGTTACGGATCTACTGGGATGGGATGCCATTGTGGTATAAACTGAGCAGCATGTCCAAACTCTTCGCAAAACACAACACCTGTATCGTCGCGTCCACCTATTGTAACAGCTGGATCTTTGATGATCTTGACCCCGCCGAACCTTTCATTTCTTCGGCCCTGGCATATAGCAAGCTATTTATTGTCAGGTCTGATGAAGTAAAAGAACGCGTGCTGGAGGACCTGCTGAACGATTTCTCTATCGATGGAATCATTTATCATGAATCCAAGACCTGTGCCCGGAACTCTAACAACCGTTATGGTTTGCAAAACCGCTTGTTTGAAAAGACTGGTATCCCCTTTTTAGAAATCAATGGAGACCTCTGCGATCCCAGGTGTTTTAGTGAAGAGCAAAGCATTATTGCCATCGAGACATTTATCGATCAGCTGGAGGCACAGCAAGTATCGGCAAGATAGTTAACGTAAATTGGATATAAAGTAGTATAAAAGAAATGTTCAGGCTTGGTTTAGATCTTGGTTCTTCTTACACAAAAGGCGTCATTGTTGATGATCAGAATGTGATGGTCGACCGCTTTTGTGTGAAAACGGGTTATAGCTTTGACAATGCTGCAAAAAAAATCATAGACAAATTTTCAGCAGATTACGAGCTCCAGACTCCATTTTATACCTGCGGATACGGCCGGGAACAACTTGAAATCCCTTTCGTTTCCAACTCAGAGATCATCGCACTCTCAAGAGGCGTTTATGAGATTTATCAGCGGAAGTGTTCTATTATTGATATCGGGGGACAGGACACTAAATATATCAAAATCAATGAGCTTGGCCAGGTTGACAAGTTCAAGATGAACCGAAAATGTGCTGCAGGAACCGGATCTTTCCTTGAAGAAATTGCGTTTCGCCTGGATATTTCTCCTCAGGAATTCAATGCTTTTGCTGAAAAGGCAACTGATGAGGTAAAAATCAACAGTTTTTGCACCGTATTTGCCGTTTCTGAGATTATCGGCATGATCAAAAATGGCACCTCCTTGTCGAACATCATCATCGGGATTTATAATTCAATCGTCACCCGATGTATTGAGCTTTCACCCGTGGAAGATTACCTGGTGATCACAGGCGGTTTACCTGACACCCATCCTATGATCGTCAAACTCTTTCATAAAGTATTTACAAACTCTGACAGCCCGGAACATTCACAGTTCCTGGCAGCGTATGGATGTGTACTTTTGAATAAAGAAAAATAAAAAAAGGTTTTTAATTTATAACGTGAATTCGAAGATGAGTAACAATCTTAAAGAAGTAGTCATTGTTAGTGCGGCCAGAACCCCAATCGGGAAGCATGGCGGATATTATAATCATTTGCCAGCAGAGGACCTGGCTGTTCTGGCTGTGAAAGAAGCCATTCTCCGTTCCGGGATCGACCTGGCAAAGACAAAAATCGACCAGGTGATCGCAGGCATGATCTATATTGATTCACAAAGTCAGCAAATTTATTTACCCAGGAATGTCGCCGTCAGGGTTGCCGATTTGTTACATGACACTGACAACCTACGTCGGGCACCCGGCAAAACCACGCTCCGAATCTGCGGCACCGGCTTCCAGGTGATGGCTGATGCCTTCGATCTCCTCACCGCCGACAATGACAACAAAGCAAATTGTATCATCAGTTTTGCCACGGAGAATATGTCGCAGACCAACCTCATCCACCAGGGCAGGCGCAAGCCTGACAGCGTATGGGAGTTTGAGGACGCACCCATGAAAGACTACCTGATGGAAGGCTTTAACCACAATCTATTCAAGACGCTCATGCCCAAGACCGCCGAGGTGTATGGAAAACAATGCGGCATCAGTCGTAAGGATTGTGATGACTTTTCCTTCCTCAGTCACAAACGTGCGATTGAAGCACAAAAGAACCAATGGAACCGCTTCAGGGATTCTGATCAGCATAACTACCTGAAGGGGATCTTTACGGTGGATACAGTGGATCTGAAAGGTAATTCATTGTGTGTCTGGCGTGATGAAGGCGTAAAATATGACATTGACCGCGAAGAACTGGGCAGCCTCAGGCCGCTTTTGAAACCTGATGGACTCGTCACGCCAGGAACAGCAAGTCAGATCAGCGATGGCGCTGCGGCAGCAGTGCTGATGGACAGGGCTTATGCCGACAAAAACAATATCCCTTACCTGGCTGTCATCAAGGGCTATCAGTTCTCGACCGTGGATCCTGAAATCATGGGACAAGGTCCTGTGCCCGCCATTCGTGAGCTCTTGGCAAAATTGAATATGAAACAGTCGGATGTCGATCTGTTCGAAATCAACGAAGCCTTTGCTGCGCAATATCTTGGCGTTGAAAAAGAACTCGGCCTTCCCCGTGAAAAAACCAATGTCAACGGAGGCGCGGTTGCCATGGGACATAATATTGCAGCGACAGGATTGCGCGTTACGACAGACCTTGTGTATGAGCTGAAACGAAGAAACCTCAAGACAGGGATCGCCTCGGCATGCATTGGCGGAGGCCAGGGCGGGGCAGTATGCGTTGAAATAATATAGATTAGATATTTATAGAAATAATATAGAAATAATATGGGAACTTGTTTTTCATTTGGAAATAAATCATTACAAAAAGAGTCAGCCCGTCTGAATAAGGTGAAAAGGGTGGCCCTCATCGGGACCGGGACGATGGGTATCGGGATCGCCATTGATTTGCTGAACAAAACAGCTTATGAGATCATCTGTATCGATATCTCTGATCAAGCTCTGGAGCGCGCAAAAAACGAAATAGGTGACTACTTTTCAAAAATGCTGCAAGGTGGCAGGATCATCGAAGAACAGCTTGCTGCTTACCTCGGAAGGCTTAGCTATACGAAAGACTATGCTGCGCTGGCAGCGGCAGAGATCATCTGGGAAGTAGCAACAGAGCGGCTGGATGTGAAAGAAATCATCTTTAAGAATATAGAGAAATATGTTGACCAGTCAAAGCTGATTTTTGTATTTTCCAATACTTCTTCACACACGACAGAAGAGCTCGCCATTCTTTTCAGCGATGGTTATTTACGGGATAAATTTCTCACCGGGCACGGATATTTTCCTTTTCATGCCAACCGCTTATTCGACGTAATGAAAGGGAAATATGCCACGGAAGAGAGTTTCATTGCTGCCGTTGCCTTTGCCGAGCAGATCCTGGAGAAAAAGGTAATTGCCCTGCGCAATGACCATCACGGCTATGTGGCAGACCCGCTCTTCGAAGGAATGGGCGCTATTATCAGCTGGGATGTCAAATGTGGGCAGGACCTGGTGGAATTGCCACAGGTTTTTGCTTTACTCACGGCAAATCCTTTCGAAGTTCTTGACCGCACCGGGCATATGCCCTATACCGAATGTGCCCGTCATATGGGTAAGGCTCTCCCGGCTGATGACCGTCTCAGAATTGTTTATAACCAGGAAAATCGTCATTACCCACAGTGGATTGAAGACCTGGAGAAATCGGGAAAGATCGGAGTCAACAGTAAAGAGAAAGAAGGCTTTTTTAAATGGACAGGACCGGCGAATCGAGAGAAGGCAACACAGGTATATGACCCGGCCAAAAAAACCTATGTTGACATTCTTGAAATCAACAGCAGGGATTACTGGTCATTGGCCGAAGCTGCTGCCATGGATCACAGGACTTCAGCCATAAAGAGCATTGATGGCCTGATTAAAATCGCAGAGTCAGAAGATAAAGGAGGGCTGTCGTTCCGCAGGTACGTGATTCCAATTATGTTATATGCACTTGACCTCATCCAGGACAATCATTGCACAGTAGCAGATGTGAACACCTCTTCTAAAGTTGGACTGCGGTTTAAACATGGACTGATCGAGATCATTGATGGCTTTCTGAATCATTTTGGCATCGACGGTTTTGTTGCTTTGGTTAAAAAGGCTGCTTCTGAGAATTCTGACCGTAGTGGCTTGTTCGACATTGATGGAAAGACAGGTCCACGAACAGGCAAGCCAAGTTTGTTATTTGACATGAAGAAAAAGGGCTGGGCCAATTTGCTGGGATATGGGAGGATTTATCATACCGCTGTGAGTCAACGAAATGTCACCACAGGAGAACTAGATCCCTATTACAGCGATCTGCGCTATGTTTACCCGACAAAGAAAGACCGGGTGGCTTCGATCATTTTCGACAATCCCTTACGCGGCAATGTCTGGAATAAAAATACCCTCGACCAGCTCGATCATGCGATTGGCGTTTCGATGGATTTATATGAAAAAGGACAACTCGGAGCTCTCTTCTTCACAGCTTCAGGGACCGGAATGCGGATGTTAGGCGCTGATGCCCGCCAATTCAACAAAGGCTGGTTCGATGCTAAAAAAGGATACCAGTTTTTGGGAGAAGAAGATGCTTCCTGGTTTACGAAAGCTGGCATGAAACTTTTCCGCTTCATCCAGGAAATGCCTGTTTGGACCGTTGGGGTCTTCGGGGAAAAATGGGGTGGCGGTGCTGAGTTCACCTATTTCCTGAATCAACGGTTTGACGTAGTTCTCAAAGGTGTTGAATTCGATTCGCTGTCGAGGAAAAATGTCTATCGTATCAAGAAAAACTACAACCAACCCGAGATAGAATACGCCATATTGGGCGGTTTTGGTGCGGTTCAGGAATTGGTACGACTGGGATTCGGGGATTCTCTCATCGATGAACTCTTCACCCAGGGTCTTACTGCAGAACGTGCCTATACTTTGGGCTTGTCAAATGGCATCGCCGAAGACGAATATGAGCTTCTGGAACGAGCTTTCGAAGTAGCCAGGCTAAAGCAGAAATATGCAGTTCCTTATGCCATGGCATTATATAACCAACAGAAAAAGAATGCTTTCCTCGAAGGCTGCAACGATGAGCGGCTGACGAAAGAGTGCGGGGAAACCTTCAACCCGGAAAAAAATCCTTACATTTCGACTGGTTTGTTGCGGCTTCTGAATATGGGAGGCCACAACCCTGCCCTGGATCTCAGCGTGAGGGGAAATTTACCGGGTTGGGAAAATAACTATCTTCATCTTTACAAAGATTAATATAAACACAAGCTTTTAACGCGAATGGCAACAAACAAATATAACGCACCCGATTATTACCAGGTCGATGAACTCTATAGTGACGAACACAAGCTGATCCGGGGCTCTGTGCGCGACTGGGTGAACCGTGTGGTCATGCCCGAAATCGACGAATACAACCAAAATCACCAGTTCCCGGTTCACGTGGTGAAAGAAATTGGGGCTCTCGGAGGCTTTGGACCTTACATTCCGGAACGCTACGGCGGTGCCGGCCTCGACCAGATCTCCTATGGCCTCATCATGCAGGAGCTCGAAAGAGGCGACTCCAGCATCCGTTCCCTGGCCTCGGTACAATCTTCACTGGTGATGTATCCGATCTATAAGTTTGGCACAGAAGCCCAACGCATGAAGTACCTGCCAAAATTGGCCAGCGGTGAGATGATCGGGGCCTTCGGCCTGACAGAGCCAAACCATGGCTCAGACCCCGGCAGTATGCTGACGCGGATCACTGATGCAGGTGATCACTACCTGCTGAACGGCGCCAAGATGTGGATCACCAATGCCCCATTATGCGATGTTGCCGTAGTTTGGGCAAAAGATGAGAGCGGGACCGTCCGTGGCATAGTTGTAGAGCGTGGCATGGAAGGATTCACCACCCCTGAGACTCATAAGAAATGGTCTTTACGTTCATCTTCCACCGGAGAGCTCGTTTTTGACAATGTCAAAGTCCCAAAAGAAAATCTATTCCCTGATATTAAAGGTTTGAAAGGACCGCTCACCTGCCTGAGCTCTGCACGTTATGGCATTGCCTGGGGGGTCATTGGCGCCGCGATGGATTGTTATGACACTGCACTTCAATATTCCAAGGAAAGAATACAATTCGGCAGACCTATTGCAGGGTTTCAACTTACCCAAAAGAAACTGGCAGAGATGCTGACAGAAATCACCAAAGCACAACTTCTTACCTGGCGCCTTGGGGTTTTAAGAAATGACGACAGGGCTACGCCGGCACAGATCTCCATGGCCAAACGTAATAATGTCGCAATGGCATTGAATATTGCACGTGAATCACGGCAGATCTTAGGCGCAATGGGTATTTCAGGCGATTTTCCCATGATGCGTCATATGATGAACCTCGAATCTGTGATCACCTATGAAGGAACACACGACATTCACCTGCTGATCACCGGGGCAGATATCACCGGCGAAAGTGCATTTTCATGATCCCCATGATCCCGCCTAAAATTGGTGCCGTGATTCTCGCAGCCGGCCGTTCATCAAGGATGCAAGCATTGAAGGCACTTCTGCCTTTCAATGATGAGATAACATTTCTCAATAAACTCCTCATGACTTACCTAAGCTGGGGTTGTGATGAAGTTGTTGTTGTATTGAATGAAGCGCTTGAAAAGGAATATGTTTGTCCGGAAGAATTAAAAAAGCATGTGACATTCGTTAAGAATGAACACCTGGAATTTGAACGCTTTTACTCTGTGAAGCTTGGATTTCAGCATATTCTCACCGCTGACTTTTGCTTTCTGCAAAATGTAGACAATCCATTTATTGATGAGGAAATCCTGAATGAAATCTACCTGAAACGCAGTGAAGAGGAATGGATTTCTCCCCGCAATAATGGCAAGGGAGGTCATCCTGTTCTCCTCCCAAAAATGATGATACTACAACTAAGCAAATTTCCTGTAAACGATGCAAATTTGAAATCGGTATTGGAAGGATGGCCCTGTAAAAAGGTCGAACTGAATCGCACTGACATCCTTATCAATATCAACGACCCTCAGGATTTTGAGGAAAACAAATCTCACAAGGCTGAATGATGGACCGCCTTTACAACATTATTGCCGAGATCATCCGGACCTCACAAAAGGCTGCTTTATGCACTATTGTCGACACCAAAGGCTCCACCCCTTTAAAGGCCGGGGCTAAGATGATTGTTTGGGAAAACGGGAAGATCTTTGGAAGTATTGGTGGTGGAAAGCTCGAACAAAAGACTATTGAAGAAGCGATTGAAGTGATCAGGACAAAAACGCCTCAGTTCTATAAACATGAATTGCTCACACAGTTGCAGATGTGTTGCGGAGGCAGGGTCGAAATCTTTATTGAACCCCTTATGGCAAAGAAAAAATTATTCATTTTTGGCGGTGGCCATGTGGGTAAAGCAATGGTGAAACATCTTGCTGACCTGGATTTTGAGCTTTTCCTGGTAGATTCTCGGGCAGAGATCTTTGAAGGCATTCCGGAAACCAGCTTTCAAAAGATTTGCGGAGAATATGAAGAAGTGCTTCCTTCCCTGGCATTCGATGCGGATTCTTATATTATAATTGCTACCCACGATCATGCCCACGACAGGCAAATCCTGGCATATTGTATCCACAAACCGCATACTTATCTCGGGATGATTGGCAGTTCTAATAAGATTGCGAAAACCAGGGAAATGTTCTTATCAGCAGAAACAGCAACAGAGGAAGAATTAAACCAGGTGGATATGCCCATTGGCCTTGAAATTCACGCTGAATCAGCCGATGAAATCGCCATCAGCATTATCGCTAAATTGATTAAAGAAAAAAATACCACCACAATAGGCAAATAAAACACATTGATTGATTCTTTTGTGACCTATGTGTCTATAGTGGTTAAAAAATTTTATTGAACCCGGAATGCAACAAATAGTATTAAATATTAATGGTCGCCCATATGATCTTCTCGTAGACGAGCATGAAATGCTGTCTCATGTCATTCGCGAAAAAGCTGGATTGACAGGTACAAAAGTAGGTTGCGAACAGGGTAGTTGCGGGGCTTGTACTGTACTGGTAAACGACAAGGCTACGCTCAGTTGTATCACGCCTGCCGTACGTTGCGACAAGGCAGAAATCACCACCATCGAAGCCCTGGCAAAAGAAGGGAAACTCCATAAGTTACAAGAGAAATTCGTAGAAAAAGGAGCCATTCAATGCGGGTTTTGTACCCCGGGAATGGTCATGACTGCCCTGAGCCTCGCCCCCACCCTCAACCTGGAACATGGGTCAGGAGTCCTGATGCAGCAAATAAAAGAAGGCCTTTCGGGAAACCTCTGCCGCTGCACTGGTTATAAAAAAGTGATTGACGCTGTGGCTGAATATGCACTTGATATACAAAGCCTTCCTAAAAATGAGACCGGAGCCGTAGGCACACCCCGACCCTATATTGAGGCTGAGAAGAAAGTAAGAGGCACTGCCGAATATGCTGATGATATCGTCACGAAAAATGCCCTTCATTGCAAATTCCTGCGCAGCATCCATGCTCATGCCAGAATTGAAGAAATTGACATCCGGGAAGCCCTGAAGCTGCCGGGGGTACATTATGTGGCAACAGGCGTGGAAATCCCTGAGAAATTTGGCGTTCTTCCTATTTCGCAGGATGAGACAGCCATGGCCGTAGGCAAGGTTCGCTATATCGGCGAAATCGTAGCAGCAGTCGCTGCTGACACAGAAGATATTGCTGATGCTGCCTGTAAGCTTATCAAGGTAACATATACCCCGATCAAGGAATTCCTGAATCTGGATGATTCACTGAATGATGTGGGGGAACATGAGAAGATCCATGACTATGGCAAGTTCAACAACAACATTCATAAAAAAGCCGAATTGCGTTTTGGCGACCAGCAACAAGGCCTGAAAGAGGCTGACATCACCTCGAAAATGTCTTTTGAGTTTGAGGGCGTAAACCACGGATTTACTGAGCCACATGCTGCCACCGCCTGGTGGGATGAGAACGGACTGACAATCATTACGGCAACCCAGGTCCCACATTACCTGCATCGGGCACTTGCGAAGGTGATGGAGGTCCCGCTAAGCCGGGTTCGTGTTATAAAACCATACCTGGGTGGCGGGTTCGGCGGGAAAAGTGATCCCTTTCCTCATGAAATTATTGTCTCACATATCTCCCGTAAACTGGGAAGACCCGTTAAGGTCAGACTGACACGTGAGGAGGTATTTCTCACGAATCATGGCCGTCATCCATCCCGGATGACTGTCGAAATGGGTTTCTCCCGCGATGGAATCATCAAGGTGCTGGATGCCGATATTGCCATTGATGGCGGGGCATACGGCAGTTTTGGCGTGGTAACTTCTTATTACAACGGTGTCTTGCTCCAGGCACCTTATAAGCTTGATAATTTTGGATTCAGGACCTATCGTGCCTATACCAACAAACCGCAGTGCGGTGCGATGCGTGGCCATGGGGCTGTAAATTCCCGTTTTGCCGTGGAAAGCATGATCGATGACTTTGCCCATAAAATACAGATGGATCCTTGTGCGTTGCGGATGAAGAATTTCCTGGATTCCAACACCCTCACCGTTGGTCAGTACCGCATCACCTCCAATGGAAGCCGTGAATCCCTGCAAAAGGTGATGGAACAATCACAGTGGAGCGAGCGATTCGGAAAAATGCATAACGGCAAGGGACTGGGCGTGGCCTGTGGCTTCTTTATCAGTGGCAGCGCACTGCCTATCATCTGGAATGAGTTACCACAGTCGGTAGTTCACCTCAAACTCGACTTTGACGGCAGAATCCTGGTCACTTCAGGCTCCAGCGACATCGGGCAGGGCAGCGATACCATGCTTGCTATCGTCGTTTCTGAAGTCCTCGGCATTGGGATGGATAAAATATTTGTACTGGCTGCAGATACTTTACTCACACCTGTCGACTTTGGGAGTTACTCCAGCCGCGTGACCTTCATGGCAGGCAATGCGGCAAAAGATGCTGCGGAGAACCTCAGGAAAGAGATTATTGAAGCGCTTCTGAAAAAACAAGACGTAAATCCTGAAGAGTTAAATTTCCAGCAAAACAGGGTTTTCACCAACGACAAGTCATTGGATCTTTCCTGGATGGAAGTCGTTGACATCTTAACGGCAAAACGAGGAGCAGTCAATGTGAGCGGAAAGTATATCTCCCCGAAACTCGGCGGAGATTTCAAAGGTGCCGGTGCGGGATTAAGTCCTTCTTATTCCTTCGGAGCGGTGGTTGCAGAAGTCGATGTTGATTCAGAAACCGGCTATGTGAAAGTGCTGAATGTCTGGGGTGCCCATGACTGTGGAAAAGCCTTAAATCCGCTGGCTGTCGAAGGACAGCTGGAAGGCTCGTGGCATATGGGAACCGGACAAGCAATAAGCGAACAGATGACTTATTACAAAGGCTTGTTGTTCAACAACAACTTTTTGGAGTATAAAATCCCGACCACCCTGGATACCCCGGATATCCATGCCAACATCATCGAAACAATCGACCCGGAAGGTCCTTTCGGGGCGAAGGAGGCAGGCGAAGGGGCAATTCATCCTGTGATACCAGCTATCGCCAATGCAGTATTTAATGCAGTTGGCGTGCGAATCACCAAATTACCGATCACTGCGGAAGACATCCTGGCCGGAATAAAAAAGAATAAGACAGCCGAAAATAGTTTAGGAAAATGATCTCAGCAAAAACATATAGTAAAGCAATTTCCATTGAACATGCGATTTCACTGGCTAAAGAAAATGAGGGCAAGTCCAGGTTTCTGGCCGGAGGTACAGATGTCATCGTGAATAAGTACCAGGGGAATGACGATTCGGATGTATTGATTGATATTTCAGGAATTGCTGCCCTGAAAGAAATTACGGTAAGCGAGACTTTCCTGAGTATCGGCTCGCTGGTTTGCCTGGAAGATCTTCAATTTCATTCGAAAATAACCGAGCTTTTCCCGCTTTTGTCAGAAGCTGCCCATTCCGTAGCCTCTCCAACAATTCGTAAAACAGCAACATTAGGAGGGAACCTTTTGTGCGAAAACCGTTGTTCATTCTACAATCAAAGTGAATGGTGGCGGGAAGCCGCTGGCTATTGCCTGAAATGCAATGGGAATACTTGCCTGGCAACAGGAGGAACAAAAAATTGTTTGTCAAAATTTGTCTCTGATACTGCTGTTGCTTTAATCAGTCTTTTTGCAAATATTGAAGTCATGGATTCCCGGGGAAAAACGATTATTCCACTTGAAAATATCTATTCCGGTGATGGAGTCAATCCCAGGCTGTTAAGCCAGGACTCTTTGATTGTTGCGATTCATCTTCCCTTGAATGAATCTATTAGGGCTGTATATAAAAAACTCAGGAAGCGCGAAACCCTTGATTTTACTTCGCTCACAACATCGGTTTCGATCGATGATACAGGAAAAATAAGGATTGTGCTGGGAGGCGTTCATACAAAACCCGTCATTGTTGATGGTTTCATGGGTGATGATTTGGAATCTCTCACCAGCCAGGCAATCTCCAACACCAGGCTTGTAGATAATGACACCTATTCTAAGTCCTATCGAAAAGAAATGATTCCCGTTTTCCTGAAACGAAGTTTTAAACAGCTTGGGCTGATTTGATTTTTACCGCAAGGATCACAAAGGGGAAACAGCACAAAGGACACAAGTATAAATATAAAACTAAACATATAACCATATAATAAATAACCATTGTGTCCCTTGTGAAATTAGCCTGGTGACCTTTGTGTTGAAAAAAAACAATATGAATCTCAACAACAAAAATGCAATCGTAACCGGTGGCAATATCGGCATAGGCGCTGCCATCGCCCTGAAACTCGCAGAATGGGGTGCCAATGTTGCCCTCGTCGCCCGTGCTCATCGCGAAGAAGCTGAAGCTGTAGTCAAAGAGATAGAAGCCATGGGCCGCAAAGCCATCATTATCCAGGCTGATATTTCTGATTTTACGGCAGCCGGAGAAACTGTGAAAACCGTCATTGAGACTTTTGGCAGCCTCGACATCCTGGTCAACAATGCCGGAATCAACTGGGACGGCGTTATCTGGAAGATGACAGAGGAGCAATGGGATAAAGTCATGAATGTAAATCTCAAAGGATATTTCAATTACATCCGGGCCGTATCGCCTGTCTTTCGGGATCAGCAATTTGGGAAGATCATCAACATCACTTCTATCAATGGATTGAGAGGAAAATTCGGACAGGCCAACTATGCAGCCTCAAAAGCCGGCATCATCGGCCTCACAAAGACCGTGGCTAAAGAACTTGGCAAATACAACATCAATGTAAATGCTGTGGCACCCGGACTTATCGAGACCGACATGATGAAGAATGCTGATGCCAGTGTCAGGGAAGCAGCCCTGGAAGATATCGTTTTAAAAAGAATTGGTCAGCCGGAAGACATCGCCAACCTTGTTGCATTCCTTGCCTCAGACCTGGCAAAACACATCACAGGCGAAGTCATCAAAGTAGATGGGGGCCAATATATTTAAACTTTAACAATCTAATAAAGAACTCATATGAACTTGAATGATATTGTAATTATCTCCGCCTGCCGCACTGCCATGGGGAAATTTGGCGGTACTCTGAAAAATATCCCTTCCTGGGACCTTGGTGCCATCGCCGTTCGTGAAGCCCTGCTACGTGCAAATCTCACAGGGGAACAAGTCGATGATGTGATCCTGGGCAGCTGCCGCCAGGCGGGCAATGGACCTAACCCTGCACGTACAGCAGCAGTAAGAGGCGGCGTTTCCCCTTCACGTCCTGCCATCACCCTCAACATGGCGTGTCCGTCAGGGATGCGTTCCGTAGCACTCGCTGCCCAAGGCATAATGTCGGGTGATGTAGAAGTTGTGGTCACAGGAGGATTCGACAGCATGAGTTCAATTCCTTACCTGCTCAAAGGTGCCCGATGGGATGGTTTCAAAATGGGCAATAAAACCCTGGAAGATGGCTGGAGCGACAGCATCGATCCGCTGATTGGCCAGGGGATGGGCGAAACTGCCGAAAATCTATTTGACAAATATAAAATCTCCCGTGAGGCACAGGATGCCTTTGCCGTGGAAAGTCACCTCAAAGCCGCTGCAGCCCAGAAAAACGGCTGCTTCGATGCTGAGATAGTTTCCATTGAGATCCCGGCAGCAGGAAAGACGCCGGCTTTTTCCTTCGACAAAGACGAGACTATCCGTTATGATATCAACCAGGAGAAAATGGCCGCCATTAAGCCCGCATTCAGAAAGGAAGGTACGGTAACTGCTGGAAATTCGTGTGGCCTGAGCGACGGAGCCACTGCCATGATTGTCACACACCGGAAGAAAGCACTGGAGTTAGGGATCAAACCCCTTTTCTCCATTCAATCCTATGCCCAAATTGCCGTGGAACCTTCCACCATGGGCGAAGGGCCTGCTTTTGCTATTCCCGAAGCATTAAAAAGGGCCAAACTAAGCCTGGCTGACATGGATCTCATTGAGGTCAATGAAGCTTTTGCTGTGCAAGTACTGTCAAATGAAGCAGTACTGAAATGGGACCGATCCAAACTAAATGTAAACGGTGGTGCCATTGCTCTTGGTCATCCCACCGGCATCAGCGGTGCCCGCATCATGGTAACAGGCTATTATGCGCTGAAACGCCTGGATAAGGAATTTTTGGTGGCAAGCATCTGTGGCGGTGGTGGTGTGAGCACGGCGATTGTGATTAAACGGGAAAGCTGAGAATAAATTTCATGCGAAAATCGGCTGATAGGCAGATTCGAGGATGCAAAAATTATCTTTTACCGGGAAGCATATCCCACCGCCGCCACACTGACGCTGACTCCCGGGATCTGAATCAGGGCCTGGATACAAGCTTCCATGGTACTGCCGGTTGTCAGGACATCATCCACCAGCAGCAGGTTTTTACCAGTAATGGCGGAGGCATCTTTGATATGGATAATATCCTCCACATTTTTCCAGCGATCATAGCGGCTTTTTCGTGTCTGTGTTTCGGTGGCTCTCGACCTTATCATAATGCCTGTAAGTAAAGGAATGCCGAGTACTTCGGAGAGTCCTTCTGCGATAAGCTCTCCCTGGTTATAGCCACGTTTTTTGAGTCGTGTGGGATGCAGCGGAACGGCAACAATCGCCTCTGCCGCTGGAAAGACTGACTGGGCGCGGAGTTCTTCAGCAAAGATCTTCCCCAGGAAAGGACCGAGTTCCTTTTCGCCTTTATACTTCAGTGCATGGATGAGGCGCTGTACCCTATTACCTTTGGCATAATAGAGAAATGCGGTAGCATGTACCAGGGGGACTTTCCCCCAAAAAGCCCTCACAACCGGGTTATCCGCTTCAAGGTGAAATCGGGTACGGGGCAGGTGAAAGAGACAAGGTTCGCAAACCAGGTTCTCATGAGTCAGGAGGTTTTTCCCACAAGCCAGGCAGGTACGGGGGAAAAACAAAGACATCAGGTCATTAAGAAAAGAGAATTTCATCACAGTGCTTTTACTATATCTTTGTACGGAAAAATGCCCCTTCACTGGAAAGAAAAAAGCGAAAAAATCATGAAAAATAACATCCTGCTTAGCGTCAGTGACTTAGCCGTGGAGTTTCGCAATGAAACCGGATGGCATGAGGCTATTCATGGCGTGAGCTTTAGCCTGGAAAGGGGAAAGACATTGGGAATCGTAGGGGAAAGCGGAAGTGGAAAATCTGTCTCTGCCTTATCAGTGCTGCGTTTGCTTCCAGACGGGATCTCCAGGATCAGTGAAGGAAAGATCGTTTTCTGTCCTTCTCCAGTCGAAACCTATGATATTCTCAGTTTGCCTGAGAAGGAGATGCGGAAACTCAGGGGTAAAGCCATTTCTATGATCTTCCAGGAACCGATGACTTCGCTAAATCCTGTGATGCGTTGCGGAAAGCAAGTGGCTGAGGTGCTCCGCCTGCACGAAGGACTCAATGCCAGCGATGCAAAAAAAAGGACACTGGCATTATTTGAAGAAGTAAAACTACCCAGGGCAGAAGAGATGTATCAATCTTACCCGCATCAGATTTCAGGAGGGCAAAAACAAAGGGTGATGATTGCCATGGCTATGGCTTGTAAACCTGCATTGCTTATCGCTGACGAACCCACCACCGCGCTGGACGTCACTGTTCAGAAAACCATCCTGGAGCTTTTAAAAGATCTGCAGGAAAGACATGGCATCAGCATCTTGTTTATCTCCCATGACCTTGCTGTTGTTGCCCAGCTTGCGCATCATGTGGCTGTCATGCATAATGGAGAAGTCGTGGAATATGGTCCGGCAGAGAAGATTTTTACAAATCCATCTCATCCCTATACCCTCGGGTTGATGGCCTGTCGCCCACCCCACGGCTTAAGGCTCAAACGACTGCCTACTGTCGCAGAGTTTCTTGACAATCCTGAGAAAAACACGAAAATTCAGGATGACTCACTCCGTATTTCCAGAGAAGAGCGGAAAGAACATCTTGATTCATTATTTGGACAGGAGCCTGTGATGAAGGTAAATCAACTGAACACCTGGTTTACCCGTAAAAAAGAAGGATATTTCAAGCCGGCTGACTTTCTGAAAGCGGTCGACGAAGTAAGTTTTGAGATTTTCCCTGGAGAAACATTAGGCCTGGTAGGTGAATCCGGTTGCGGAAAAACCAGTCTTGGCAGAACCATGTTGGGTCTGATCCAGGCCAGGGATGGCCAGGTAATCTATAAAGGAAGGGATCTCATGGCTCTGAAGGAGCGACAGATGCGCTTGATGCGGAAAGACTTGCAGATAATCTTCCAGGATCCTTATTCTTCACTGAATCCCAGACGAACCGTGGGTGACAGCATTATGGAGCCGATGACAGTCCACAGTCTTTATGGAAACAAAGCAAGCCGCAAAAAACGGGTATTGGTCTTATTGGAAAAGGTCGGGCTTGAGGCCAATCACTATGATCGTTATCCGCATGAGTTTTCAGGTGGTCAGCGCCAACGGGTCTGTATTGCCAGGGCCCTGTCCGTGGATCCTGATTTCATCATCTGCGATGAGAGTGTTAGTGCGCTGGATATCTCCGTCCAGGCCCAAGTGCTGAACCTGCTCAATGAGCTGAAGCGTGATTTTGGCTTCACCTATATCTTTATCTCTCATGACCTGGGTGTTGTAAAATACATGTCGGACCGCATTGCCGTGATGAAAGACGGCAAAATCGTTGAAATGGGAGAAGCAGATGAAGTTTATTTCAACCCGCAAACCACTTATACGCAAAGTCTCATCAAGGCTATTCCAAAATTCAGCTCCTGATCAGGTCCATTTGCCCCTAAGTGTCTCGCTTAACAATGCTTCGTCAAGTAAATTCAGATATTTTTCCCGTGGTATCTCTTCAGCACCCAGTCGAACCAGGTGTTCTGTGCGAAGCTGGCTGTCGATAAAATCAAATTTCCAGGTTTTTAGTTGCTGAACAAGATGGAATAAAGCCACTTTTGATGCATCAGTTGCTGTATGAAACATCGATTCCCCAAAAAAGGCTTTCCCGAGTGAGATGCCATATAATCCACCGACCAGTCTATCCTCTTGCCAGGTCTCTACGCTATGTGCAAAGCCCAGGTGATGAAGGTTTATGTAGGCCTTTTTCATGTCGGCTGTGATCCAGGTTCCCGTTTCATGAGTCCTTTTTACGTCGGCACAATGCTTGATAACATTGGCAAAATCAGTATCGAAGGTGACGCGGTATTTCCCTTTGCGGACAAGAGCTGACAGGCTGGCTGACACTTTGAAATTCTCCGGAAACAGCACAAAACGTGGATCAGGAGACCACCACATAATCGGGTCTCTCCGGGAAAACCAGGGAAAGATCCCATATTGGTAGCCGAGTAACAGTCGCTCCGCACTGAGGTCTCCACCAATGGCAATCAGGCCATCAGGTTCTGCAAGGGCTGGGTCCGGGAAAATGAGCTCGCTTGGAAGGCAGAAAACGGGCATGGCAGGGCTGTGAGTTTCATACAAAGGAAAGAAAAAAATCAGCCTCTTGTTGTAAAGGGGCAATTGTCAAGCCGCAATCACCACTAAATCAGACCTAATAACAGAAATTTGTATAGGTCAAAAATTCTCCGTACGTTTGCAGACTTTTTTCGAAAACCTCTAATTAATATAGATAAGATGGCCATTATTGGTAAGATTCGTAAGCGTTCAGGACTCATTATCATCATCATTGGTATTGCGCTCGCTGCTTTTGTCCTTGGGGATTTTTTGAAACCCGGGAAGCGTGGCAAACAAGTAAATTATGTAGGAGAAGTTGCCGGGGAGAATATTCCGTATGTTGACTTTGCACAGAAAGTGGATGAGCAGATTGAGAATACAAAACAAAGAGACAAAAAAGACAAACTCACTTCTGATGAAGTCTTTAATGTAAGGCAACAGACCTGGAACCAAATGGTCCGGGATCTTGTCCTTGGAAAACAATATGATAATCTGGGTGTTGCTGTTTCCACGGATGAATTATTTGACCTTGTTCAGGGAAAGAATCCTCACCAATACATCCTTCAGTATTTCCAGGATCCCAATACCAAACAATACAATCCGCAACTTGTCGTGAATTTTCTGAAACAACTCGACCAGGTTGAGCCTGCTCAGAAGAAAAACTGGCTGATGCTTGAAAAAGCCATCAAAGAAGATCGTCTGAATACCAAATACAACAACTTGCTTGGTAAGGCATATTATATGCCAAAAGCTTTCCTTCAAAGGGATTATGTTGAGAAGAACCGCCGATATAACGTTCGCATGGTTGCAGCTCCTTACCAGACTGTTGATGACAAGACGATCACATTGACAGATGCTGACTATCAGAAATATTATGATGAGAACAAAAATCAGTATGACCAGGAAGCTAGTCGCGACATGGACTATGTCCTTTTCGAACTTCTGCCTTCTGAAACTGACCGCAAACAAATCGCCGAGGATGTAGCCAAAATTTACCAGGAATTTTCCCAGTCTACCGATGTCCCGAATTATGTGAATGCCAATTCCGACACAAAATATGACAGTACCTGGAAAAAGGCTCATGTCCTGCTGCCCCGGATTGATTCTGCCATGTTCAACTCAGCTGTTGGCACTTTCATTCCTCCTTTTATTGAGAATAACAAATATTCAATGGCCAAATTGCTGGATGTTCAGATGCGTCCGGACTCAATGAAGGCAAGCCATATCCTCATTTCGTTCGCAGGCTCTGCTGTCGGTGATCAAAAAATCACCCGTACCAAAGAAAAAGCCCAAAAAATGGCTGACAGCCTTATGGTCATTTTGAAAAAGAACGCCGCACAATTTCCTGCCATTGCAGCAAGTCTGAGTGACGACAACTCTAACAAAGCCAAAGGCGGCGATTTGGGTTGGTTTACTGATGGGTCCATGGTTAGCCCTTTCAATGAAGCATGCGTAAAAGGCAATGTTGGCGAAATCAAACTTGTGGAGACTGTCTTCGGCTTTCACCTGATTCAGATTGCCGACAAGAAAGCTGCTGTGAAAAAAGTAAAAGTTGCGATCCTGGATCGCCGTATCGAGCCTTCAGGAAAGACAATTCAGGACATTTATGCCAAAGCCAGCGAATTTGCCGGTGACAATACTACCCTTGAAGCTTTTGAGAAAACATGCCAGGCAAAGGCTCTGAATAAGAGAGTTGCCGATTATCTTCATGCAATGGACAACAGTCTTCCCGGATTAGCCGGTGCACGTAATGTTGTTCAGTGGGCATTTAATGATGAGACCAAAAAAGAGAGTGTGAGTTCCGTATTCGAGATTGAAGGTTCTTATGTTGTTGCCGCAGTACGTGAACTTCGCGACAAAGGAATCCCACCTTTAGACCAACTCAAGAAACAGATCGAACCATTGGTTCGTCGCGATAAAAAGTCTGAAAAGCTGATTGAAAAAATGAAACAATCCGGCACTACCGACTTATATCAGCTTGCCACCAAGATCACTTCAAAGGTTGACACCATTGCAGATGTAGTATTTTTCTCCGGCAACCTGCCTAAATTTGGTCCAGAGCCAGAAGTTCTCGGAACCATCTCAAATATGAAGCTAAAAGGCATTTCTGCCCCTGTTAAAGGAAACAATGCAGTATATGTGGTGATGTTAGATTCTATCAAAGAAGCTCCTGAAACAAAAGATTATACCATGTTTCAGCGCCAGGTCAGTTTTGGATTTACCAACAGGGTTGCAGGACAGGCTTACCAGACACTTGAAAAGATGGCTAAACTTGTTGACAACAGGGTAAAGTTCTACTAGAAGATATTTTAGGCGAAAAGAAAGAGGGGTCTCACATTTGAGATCCCTTTTTTTATGCCCCACCTAAATCCTTCCCGAATTAGGGAGGGCAGGGTGGGCTTACAAAAGCTGCAGCCGATGTGCATCCATCCTTACATAAATAAAGAGCAGGATGGTAAAAGCCCATAACGATGACCCCCCATAGCTGATAAAAGGCAATGGGATCCCTATAATAGGCGCAAGACCTAATGTCATCCCGATGTTCACCATAAAGTGCATAAACAGGATTGAAGCCACACCATAGCCATAGATTCGCGCAAAATGGGAACGCTGTCGTTCAGCAGAGTTAAGAATCCGCAGAATCAGCGCAACGAAAAGACCAATAACCGTGACGGATCCGACAAATCCCCATTCTTCTCCAACGGTGCAATAGATAAAATCAGTACTTTGTTCAGGGACGAAATTATATTTTGTCTGTGTTCCCTGTAGATATCCCTTCCCAAAAATTCTTCCTGAACCAATGGCAATTTTTGACTGGTTGACATTATATCCGGCTCCTTTGAGGTTGGTTTCCTTGCCAATCAGTACATCGATCCTCTGACGCTGATGATCTTCCAGGATGTTATGAAAAGCATAGTCTACAGAGAAGACAAACCCGATTACCAAGAGCAAGAGGCCTGCAAGTGACAAAATATCTTTCCGGTTCTTTTTGATCATAAAGAACCAAAAAGCCCCAAGGAAAAGAAGAATCCCAATAATGATCCATTTGTTAACCATCAACGCCAGGATGAATAAAACGATGACGATCCCGAGTATGATAAGTACCAGGCCTGAAAGGCCTTCCCTGTAAAGGACAAAGATGAAAGCACCGAATACCAGAGCTGATCCGGTATCATCCTGCAAGAGGATCAGGATAGCGGGAAACCCGATGATCAATGTTGTAATAACTTTGGTCCGCATCTCATCCATCCGGATACCCAAGGTCGAAAGGTATCTCGCCACGCCCAGTGCCGCCGCTATCTTGGCAAATTCAGAGGGCTGCAAGTCAAAGCCTCCCAAATCGATCCATGATTTTGATCCCTGTATGGTTTTCCCCATGACAAGCACGGCGATTAATAACAACACGCAGCCAGCATAGAAGACAAAAGAAAAGGCAGGAAAAACTTTTGGGTCAAGAAACAGCAGAAAGATGGCGATGGCAAAGGCTGAAGCAATCCATATCAGTTGCTTGCCATAGCGCATTGAGAAGTCCAATAAACTTGGCCGTGCCTCATTATAAATTGCAGAATAGATGTTCGCAAGGCCAATGCCTACCAGGGCCATGTAAATCAACACCATGACCCAGTCAATATTCTTAAATATACCCTTTTCTTCTCTCACTTGCTTACTAATCCTACTTTACCGTTAATCATTCTGTCTTCAACTTCTTTGCGTTTGACCTTTCGCGTTAAATATTTCTCAATCATCAAGGCTGCAATTGGGGCTGCCCAGGTAGCTCCAAATCCTGCATTTTCGATGACTACTGATATCGAAATTCGTGGGTTATCCTTAGGTGCAAAAGCAATAAAAATGGAATGGTCTTTGCCATGAGGATTCTGGGCAGTACCTGTCTTTCCACACATGGTGATAGAATCCATTTTATAGGCATGAGCGGTTCCGTTTTCTACACATTGAAACATCCCTTCCACAACCATTTCAAAATTATTTTTATCAATAGGCACCGGGTGCTTTTCGACAAATCTATGCTCCAGGCTTTTTGGATTTCCAAAAGCACGTAATACGTGAGGTGTTATATAATATCCTCTGTTTGCCATGACTGCTGCCAGGTTAGCCAGCTGAACAGGAGTCGTTAGAATTTCTCCCTGCCCAATTGAAAGAGAGATGATCGTTAAAAATTTCCAGCGATTTTTCCCAAAGTACTTATCAAAATACTCGTTTTTCGGGATGAACCCGGAAATCTCATTAGGCAGATCTGAGTTGAATTTGCTCCCAAAACCAAAACTGGTCACATAATTCCGCCACACGCGATAACCTTCACATTGATTTGGGAACCTATTGTTGTCGAGAACGGTCCTGAAAACATTACAATAATAGGCATTGCATGACTGAGAAATTGACTGGATAAGATCCAGCGGAGACGCATGATCGTGACAACCCACATGCAAACCACCGCCATTATATCCCCTTGCACAAGGATAACGTGTATTAAGGTTCAGGACGCCTTCCTGGAAGCCTATAAGGGCATGAACAAGCTTAAAAGTAGATCCTGGTGGATATTGTGCTTGCATGGCACGGTTAAATAATGGCTTAAGGCTGTCCTTCGCAAGGATACTGTAATTGTTGCTTCGCATTCGACCTACCAATAGGTTTGGGTCATAAGTCGGACTGGAGACAATGGCAAGGATCTCACCGGTAGCTGGTTCAATAGCAACGATACTTCCCATTTTATTTTTCATAAGAAGTTCGCCATATTCCTGTAAATCAAGGTCGATACTGGTATAAAGGCTTTTTCCCATTACAGCAACAGTGTCGAATGCACCTTCCCTGAAGCTTCCTTTTTCACGGTTATGAACATCAACCATGATAATCCGTGATCCTTTCACCCCGCGTAGCTCTGGTTCATACGATTTCTCGATACCACTGATCCCGATATAGTCACCCGATTTGTAATAGAGATCTTTTTCACAGATAGCCGGACTTACTTCCCCAACATAACCCATGGTATGAGCGGCAACCGGAGCCACATATTTTCTCAGGGTCCTGGGCTGAACATAAAAACCGGGATATTTATAAAGTTTTTCTTCAAGATACCCATATGCCTCTTTTGAGATCTGCTTTTCAAAAACAGAAGGCCTGTACATCGAATAGGTTCTGATTCTAAAAATACGATCTCGAAATTCAGGAAGGCTAATGCCGATGAGTCCGCACAACTCATTCGTATCAAGCGTTTTTATCTGATTTGGGATGACCATGAGGTCATAAGTTGCCTCATTGTATACCATCAGTTTGCCAGTGCGGTCATAAATTAATCCCCTGGCCGGGAATTGTGTGATTTGCCGAAGCACATTATTTTGAGAAGACAGAAGATAAGAGGTGTCAACAACCTGCATCCAAAATAAACGCAAAACGAAGAGTACAGCGGTAACCACAAATATTGCCGAAACGACATATTTCCGCTTCGAGTAAGCGTTCTGCATAAAAATTCGGATTGGGGAATGGAATCAGCGGTAAAAATAAAGCTTTCCCACCAAATTTTATTGTTTTTTTATAATGATCTCACCTGAGCGAACCACATTACTTAGTTGCCTGTCACGATCACAGATGCTGCCTTCGAAAACAATGGTATCAAAGGTCGAGTTCGGGTTATTGATATAAAGCTCTATTTCGATTTCACCATTGGTAGGTTTATTAGGGCCACTCCCGACGATAGTCGGGATACGGGCATTCAGCGTGAATGGCAGGTCAATTTTTGTCAGGATGCCATTACGCTTTTCATAATAATTTATAAAGAAATTATAATACCATTGACTGCCCAGGTTGAATGGAGGAAAAGTATCCTGATCTGATAGACCGATATTGCCATCACCATCGGTAAAGGAAATCCTGAACAATCCTTTATTATCAATGGTGGTTCCGTTTGAAATCTTATTAAAGCTCACAAATTTAATCGCAGGAACATTCGAATACACTTCCTTTTTCTTGCACGAAAATGTCAGGAATGAAAATAGAAAGAAAATGCAAATAAGAAGTAGGCTGCCGTATTTCATAAGTATCTTTGTAGGCTATTCCTTTAACGAATAAACCGCCATAAAATTACAAAATTACCAGGTTTAACATGACGATAAAAAATCCACCAGACTACAATTCTGTTTTTACCATTAAAACGGAACGTCATTTTGAAGAAACTGCCCTGGAGATCTTTGCTTTTCAATATGCGAATAACCCTGTCTACAGGGAATTTGTTCAGGCATTGGGAAAAAACCCAAGCTCAGTAAATTCAGTAGAGAAAATCCCCTTCCTGCCTGTGGAATTTTTTAAGTCCCATAAAATCATTTCAGGAGATACAAGCCCGTTTTTCGCTTTTGAGAGTAGCGGGACCACTGCTCAAATTACTTCGAGGCATTATGTGATTGACCCATTGTGGTATGAAAAGAGTTTCACAGAAGGATTTCGCTATTTCTTTGGAGATGTCAGGAATTACAGAATACTCGCCCTCTTGCCTTCCTACCAGGAAAGGGAGAATTCATCACTCGTATATATGGCCGAGAGGCTTATCAATGATTCCAAAGATCCGGATAGTGGATTTTACCTGGACCAGGATGATTTATTGCTCACGCGATTAACAGAAGGCTGCGGGTCGGATAAAAAAACTTTATTACTTGGGGTGAGTTTTGCTTTGCTTGACCTGGCGGAAAAATACCCCCAGGCCCTGGGTGACATCATTCTGATGGAAACCGGTGGCATGAAAGGCCGCAGAGAAGAGTTGACGCGTGAAGATCTACATGAAAGATTGGGAAAAGCGTTTCAGTTGAAAGATATTTTTTCTGAATACGGAATGACAGAACTATTCTCACAGGCCTATTCCAAAGGGAATGGGGTCTTTCACAGCCCCCCCTGGATGAAAATACTGATTCGTGACCCCAATGATCCCTTAGCATATCTGCCTGAAGGAAGAAGCGGGGGAATCAATATTATCGACCTGGCCAATGTTTACTCATGTTCTTTTATTGCGACACAGGATCTCGGGAAATGCTTGCCTGGCGGAGGGTTTGAGGTCAGTGGCCGCTTCGACCATAGTGATGTAAGAGGATGTAATCTGCTTGTTTTATAATTATCCCACTGGAATTTGTAATTTGGCGCTTCGAAATTTTGATCATGATGAAACCCAACACACCAGCCCGAAAAGGGAGCAACCCAATCCAAAAACAAGGAAAACCGGTGAAGCACGGAAAAGCCATTCAGCAAAAACAGGGCTTTTGGCAGAACCGTATTCTACTACTGATTTTCGTTTTAGTGATTACCTTTTTGGTCTTCCTGCCAACTTTAAAAAGCGAGTTTATCCAGACCTGGGATGACGGCGTTTATGTTACCGAGAACGCCAGTATACTTCATCTTAATTTTCAGAACATCAAGGTGTTTTTCACAAAACCTGTTAACGGGACTTATGTTCCGATACCCCTATTATCTTTTGCCCTGGAATACCAGGTATTTGGATTACACCCACTGCCCTTTCATCTCAACAACCTGCTCTTGCATCTTTTATGCACTTCCCTGGCCTTTTATATCCTGATCCTCCTGCGCTTACCCGTGAAGTATGCTGCATTTGGGGCTTTGCTTTTTGGGATACAACCCATGCGCGTAGAAACTGTTGCCTGGGTCACTGAAAGAAAAGACCTTCTTTTTAGTGTTTTTTACCTGGGAGCTATCATCACCTACATAAAATTCATTCTTAGTGAAAAATCTAAGCAGAAATACTTCATTTTCACCCTGATTCTCTTCATTTTGTCACTGTTTTCCAAAATCCAGGCAGTGACTTTGCCCTTAACTTTACTCTTACTCGATTACTTCTTTGACCGGCCATTAAAACTAAAATTGATCTGGGAAAAGATCCCATTTTTTGCCTTGTCGCTCGCCTTTGGAATTTTCGGCTTTGTCATTCTGAAACAAGTGGGATCCCTTGATGTCAATGAGAAATTCAGTCTTTTGGATCGTATCTTTTTCGGTATGTATTCCCTAAGCGCTTATGTGATCAAAGTAATTGCACCTCTTAAGCTCAGTGCCTTTTATCCTTATCCGATCAAATCCGGGCAGAGTCTTCCCATTTTATATTATCTCAGTCCAGTCTTTTTAACGGGTTTGGCGGTATTGGTATTTCTTACAGCCAGGAAGACAAAAGCTGTTGTATTCGGGAGCCTGTTTTTCTTCGTCAATATCATGTTTCTGCTACAGATACTAGGGGCAGGCCAGGGCTTTCAAGCTGACCGTTTTACCTATATCCCATATTTTGGATTGTTTTTTATGGCGGCCTGGGCAGCGCAGAAATACGCGGTAAAGGGTAAAATAACACAACCTATTGTTGTTGGACTCATACTTATTTTTACAGTCTTTTTCAGCACTCAGACCTATTCACGGGCAAAAGACTGGACAACGAACCTAAGTTTATGGAATGACGTTATTGAGAAATATCCCGGTAAGATTCCTACCGCTTATGCGAACAGGGCCTCGGCCTACCGTAAACTTAAACAAGCGGATTTTGCCCTGCTCGACTATAATTATGCGGTGATTCTCGACAACAAAGACGGCGTCTCCAGGATGAACCGCGGAAATATCTATTTCGATATGGGAAAAGACTCCCTGGCCTTTTTGGATTATAAAGCGGCTATGGCGTTGAATCTTAAAAACAAAAAAGAGCAGTCGGAAGTATACAAGCTGTACGCAAACCTTGGAGCCATTTATGGGAGAAGAGGCGTTTACGACTCGGCATTTTTCTACCTAAACAAATCGCTTTCGATTGACTCAACCTTTGAAGGAGCCTGGATGAATCGCGGCTTGACGAACGAAGTCATGAAAAATTGGGGAAATGCAATTTCAGACTTTCAAAGATATTTGCATTATTCACCAGAAGATGAAAAAGTACATTCTGATATCGGCGTTTGTTATCAGAACCTCGGGAAATTCGAGGAGAGTTTGATCTGGTTTGGAAAAGCAATAGCCCTCAAACCACAATCCGGCTTTTATTATCTGAACAGATCTTACAGTTACAATGCTTTAAAAGATCTTGACAAGGCCCGGCAAGATGTAAACAAAGCCCGTCAGTTAGGGACCCAAATCCCTCCGGCTTATTTACAGGCACTTGGGCTTTAGTGCCATGGATCTGGCAAATGAGTCTTAATTATTCGTATTTTAGCCTTACCTTTGCACGAAAGTGCTTATACTATGGAAGCTACCCACATTGAACATATTGGCATTGCCGTAAAAAGCCTCGAAGAGAGTATCCCGTTTTATGAGAATATCTTTGGACTGAAATGCTATGCTGTTGAAGAGGTAAAAGACCAGAAAGTAAAAACTGCCTTTTTCAAAATCGGCATGACAAAAATAGAACTCCTGGAATCTACAGATGCAGAAGGACCGATTGGGAAATTCCTGGAGAAAAAAGGCGAAGGAATACATCATATTGCCTTTGCTGTTAAAAATATTGAATCAGCCTTGATAGAGACCGAAGCCAAGGGGGTAAAACTCATTGACAGCACCCCACGAAAAGGCGCTGAAGGAATGGACATCGCATTTTTGCATCCCAAATCCACTTTTGGTGTTCTTACAGAATTTTGCGAAGACAAAAACAATTGAAATTTTAATACTTTTAACCCAAAACTAAGTATATGGCAATTGCAGATAAACCCCACGAACTAGAAGAAAAAAGGAAACTGGCGAAATTAGGTGGTGGCCAAAAACGTATTGATGCTCAGCATAAAAAAGGCAAACTTACGGCCCGGGAGAGAATTAGCATTTTGCTCGACGAAGGTAGCTTTGAAGAATTTGATATGTTTGTTACCCACACCTGTCATGACTTTGGACTTGAAAAAGAACAATACATGGGTGATGGTGTCGTTACTGGATATGGCACAATCGATGGTCGTCTTGTTTATATTTTCTCTCAGGATTTTACTGTATTTGGGGGCTCTTTATCAGAAGCCTATGCCATGAAAATCTGCAAAGTTTTAGACAAAGCCATGAAGGTTGGCGCTCCTGTCATTGGGATCAACGACAGTGGCGGAGCCCGCATCCAGGAAGGTGTTAAGAGCCTGGGAGGTTATGCTGAGATTTTCCAGCGGAACATCATGGCTTCAGGAGTAGTTCCACAGATCTCTGCAATTTTCGGGCCTTGTGCCGGTGGTGCTGTATATTCTCCTGCATTAACTGATTTCACTGTGATGACGAAGACGAACAGTTATATGTTCGTCACCGGGCCAAAGGTTGTAAAAACTGTAACCGGGGAAGTCGTTACTGATGATGAACTTGGTGGAGCTATGGTCCATGCTACCAAATCAGGGGTAACCCATTTTGTAGCTGAAGATGAACAGGAAGGTCTTTTGCTGATCAGGAAATTGCTAAGTTTCCTCCCACAAAACAACCTGGAAGATCCGCCATTCGTTCCCACTACTGACCCAATTGACAGGCAGGAAATTGAACTTGACACCATCATTCCTGAAAACCCAAACAAACCTTATGACGTGAAAGATGTCATTCACGCTGTCGTTGACGAAAGTGAATTTCTCGAAGTAATGCGTCATTTTGCACCCAATATTGTTACTGGCTATGCAAGGTTTGGCGGAATGTCAGTAGGTATTGTCGCCAACCAGCCCAACTACCTGGCGGGCGTTCTCGATATCAATGCATCCCGCAAAGCTGCCCGTTTTGTGCGGTTTTGCGATGCCTTCAATATCCCGGTTGTCACCTTTGTGGATGTTCCCGGTTTCCTCCCGGGCACTGCCCAGGAATATGGTGGAATCATCATCCATGGAGCCAAACTTTTATTTGCCTATGGAGAAGCTACTGTTCCTAAAGTCACGATAGTCCTCAGGAAAGCCTATGGCGGCGCATATGATGTAATGAGCTCAAAACACTTACGCGGCGATATCAATTATGCATGGCCAACTGCCGAGATTGCAGTCATGGGCCCAAAAGGGGCTATCGAGGTTCTCTTCCAGAAAAAGCTAAACGAAATTGAAGATCCGGAGCAGAAAGAAGAATTTACCCGCCAGCATGAAGAAGATTACAAAGAGAAATTTGCCAATCCTTACTATGCTGCTAAATATGGTTATATCGACGACATCATCCTGCCACGCAATACCCGCTACAGAGTGATCCGTGCCCTTCAATCCCTTGTTACTAAAAAAGACTCAAACCCACCTAAAAAACACTCCAACATACCACTCTAAATTTTTCTGCCATGTTACATCTGAAAATCGGTTTACATTCTAAAAAGGCAACAAAAAAGAATGATGAACTGGTCATTGATTCAGAAGTCGTTGCTGCCGTAGGCCTCGCACTGCATCTTCATCTTGCCGAACTCGCTGACTACGAAAGAACTATTTCTGCCTTGCATCAAGTATTGCCTGCCTCATCTCCATGGAGTACTAAAATCTATAACATTACACCGCCTCCGAATAAAATACCCAGAAGGTAAACCCCGACTACAAATACTCTAATTACCTGCGATACGATGAAAAAGTTCAAATTTACCATTCAGGGAAATCCTTACGATGTTGAGATCCTGAGCATTGAAGACAATCAGGCAGAAGTCCTGGTAAACGGGACCGTGCTGACTGTAGATGTTGACAAAACCCTCCTTCAGTCTAAGACTCCAAAGCTCGTCAGAACGCCTGCTTTCCCATCTACTGATTCAAGTCCTTCTGTGGCAAAAACAAATCCCCCCGGCGGGAGAAAAGGAAGTGGTGTCGTGAAATCACCACTACCAGGTACAATTATTGCCCTCAATGTTGCAGCAGGTGATGCTATTAAAATTGGTCAAAAGCTGCTGGTATTGGAAGCGATGAAGATGGAAAACAATATCAATTCCGACAAGGAAGGAACTGTGAGTGAGATCAATGTAAAAAAAGGAGATACTGTAATGGAAGGTCAGATTCTAATGGTGATCAGCTAATAGATCTACTCCTTGAATTTAAGCTGAACCTGGTCAATTCTGTTTTCAGTGGCCTGAAGTATTGTGAAAACAAAAGGATCTACTAAAATTTCATCACTTTGATCCGGGATGCTTTCATGATAATGAATAATAAGCCCTGCAAGTGTCTCATAGTCTTCTGATTCAGGCAATTTCAGTTTGTATTTCTCATTGAGATAATCAATTTCAAGCCGACCGGAGAAGATAAATTCATCTTTGCCGATCTGTTTTTCGATTTCGTGATCTACATCAAATTCATCTTTAATTTCCCCAAAGATCTCTTCAATAATATCTTCCGTGGTAACGATCCCTGCTGTTCCCCCGAATTCATCCAAAACAACCGCTACACTTTTACGTTCCCTGATCAGCATTTGCAAGGCTGTATTGGCAAGCATCGATTCCGGAACGATCGGAATAGGCTTTAAGATCTCATCCAGAATCTGGGGATCTTTAAACAAATCGAAAGAATGTGTATACCCAACAATGTGATCAATGCTGTCATGAAAGATCAGGATCTTTGAATGACCAGTTTCTATGTGGAGTTGTTTTAAGGTCTCAATACTATCAGTATCCTCCATCGCAACGATCTCAGTACGCGGAACCATACATTCCCGTAGTCGAATCCGTTTAAACTCTATAGCATTCTGAAACATCAGAATTTCAGGGCCCATGTCAATCTCAGATTGCGGAGAGGGTGTGAATTCTTTGATATAATTGTCGAGATCCACCGTTGTATACGTGTATTCTTCATGCACAATCCGAACCCTGAAAAGTTTCTTTAAAATCGATTCGGAAAGGCTTGTAAAGAAAAAAATAACAGGGTAAAAAAGAATATAAAAGAGATATGCCGGAAAAACGATGACTCTTAAAATGCTATTCGGGTTAATGCGAAAAAGCGCTTTAGGGATAAACTCTCCTACCACCAGAATCAGCATCGTGGATACAAGGGTTTGAATCAGAAGGATCCAAAATGCAGTGTTTAAAACAAGAGGTAAGGTGCTGACAAGCAATGGATCTAAAGCTTCGGCCATTGAAATTCCAAAGATGACCAGGGCAATGTTGTTTCCCAGGAGCATAGCGCCGATAAAGCGGGTAGGGAACTTATTAAGCTCTGAAAGTATCCTTCCGGATAGCAATCCCTTATTTTTATCAACCTCTATCTTGAGTTTATTAGAACTGATAAAGGCAATCTCCGAGCCAGAGAAAAATGCCGAAAAAACCAGACTAAGAATAATAATAAGGCTAATACTCATGAATATGTTTTATGATGCAAAAAAGTATACAAATTATGCTATTTGTCCGGATTGATGGAAATGCTCCCGGATAATTTTTTTATCACCCAGTTGTCAAAATTCTGGTCAGATTCAAATCCCTGTCCGAAAAGGACTTTGTCACTGGTCGTGATTTTCACAAATTCATTGGAATAGATTTTTTGTTTCCTTTGATCCCAGATCAGGCGTTCCGTATTTAACTTCTCACTCTTTTCCAGATTCGTGATTTCAACATCATTTCTGGCCTCCATGAGGTTGGTGTTTTCATGAATCACTGCATATTTGGCGGTAAGGACAGAGCTCTCTTTCATCTCTTTGTAGAAAATAACACGCATCCCCTTCGGGAATTCAAGGATAGATTCCTTCCCGCCAAAACGGACATATTCAGGACTGGTCATCTTAACCGCCAGATTCCCGGAATCACTATAAAGAAGTTCTATTTCCTTCGCTTTTTCAAGATGAAGCGTATCAATGGCACTCAGCTTTTCAATGGTTTTGAGGTCATTTTCACAAGAAAAAAGGGAAACCAGAAGCAAAAATCCTGTGGGCAAAAAACTCCATTTTACCAATGATAATAAATGGAATCTCCGTGTCATGGTTCCAATTCTATGCATGTTCATGGCCTGGCTCTGACAGTTGTAGGTTTATTGACCCAACATTCCACCTGAAATAAATCCTGATCTTTTAAACCATGTTCTTTCAAGACTTCTGTTGTCGGATAATTCGCTGAGGCTGCCTTTATCTTCTCATCAGCAATTTTCGTTGCTGAAGGGTCACAGTTTTTTGCATTAATATACCAATCTGTAGCGATCCAGAATAAGGTTCGCCTGTCAAAATCTGTTTTGTTACATTGTGTTGACGTCAAACAGAAAAGATCTCCCATGGCAAGGTATGCTTCCGCTGAATCAGGGCAAAGGCGAATCGCAGCTTCAAGTTGAATACTGGAGTTGGTATAGTCCACATACTGCTTGATATAAAAATCAGATAAGACCATATAGGCCCGATAGGCAGCTATTGTATCCGGGAAGCGGGTAGCAACTTCATAAAGCAACTTCGCTTTAAATACATGATTTGTTTTAATCATGAAATTTCCTGCTTTTATCGCATTCATGGCCGAAGGATGCATGTCAAAAATCCGGCTGATCAGGTAAAGGTAAAATCTTGAACCGTTACAATGGCATTTTTCAAAAGCGTGAATAATGGTGATCATCTGATCCACATTACTGGTATCCCTCATGAAAACAGGCTCATATTTTGCTTCCAGCTCATCACAGGGCGACATGGCATTATAAGCTTTCTCAACTTCTTTTTTAGCTGCCATGTATTGCTCAACATCTTTCTTATTCTGGGAAATATCATAATCAACGATTGACCGAATCTGATCGTAGACGTCGTAAACTTCAAGTGTGTCGAGCTTTCGCTGAGCCAACAGGTCCAGTGCGGCATTAAAACAATTTACCAGGATTGAAGGCCTTGAATTGTAGAACTCATAACCCATTGACTTTTTCATTATCAGGAAAGCTTCCTTTGTGTTTTTTGGACTTAGCTGGTACATCGCCACCCCTTTACGTCCCAGTACAAAACCTTCTTTTTTAAAATATTTGATTCGCTGATCGTAGACATTCATCAGCGTATCCACAAAAGCCTGTCTTTTTACAGAATCTTTTTCATTTTCAATCAGGCCATTATATAATGACGCTCCTTCAATATAGCTGTTTTCAGAAGCAGCCGGACAATGTGCAGAGACCCAATGCCAATAAGGCAGGGCGTCCTGCATCTTTGCTGCAGTAACTAATTCATGCAAATTATTGAGATTGTGAAGGCAATTCAGGCTGTCGTCTCCATAAGTGCGGATTTTGGGTTTCCCCTGAGCAAAACCAAAACCATTCCAAATAAAAACAGAAAGGAACAAAAACAGCTTAAGTGATATGGAGCGGGACTGCCTCATTCAAATTTTCTTCGTATAAACCAATATTCAAAAGCCGTTGCTGAAATCGACAACTTCACAAAGTTCTCCTTTAACAACCCGTTATTGGTGGTTCCTTTTCTTCCGATTTCCATTCCGAGGTTCACCCTGGAACGACTTTTAGGAAAAGGCAAACTTACACCCAGCGTAATTCCGGCTTCCGTAAGCCTGTTGCCTCTTAATTGCAGGTAAGTCTCTGAATAACGAAGTCCTGCACGATAAGTGACTTTCTTAAAATATGATGAAGTCACTTTTTTGTCGGGCGTGATCTGAAAACCAAGCGATGTCTGTGTGCTGTTTTTTAAGGAATCCTGAATACCAAAATATGTGAAGTTCTTCCAATTCTGGAACTTATAATCTAAAAGAAGCATCCATTTGTCGGTATGTTCATACATCAGGCCAAATCCGAGTGACATCGGGAATTTGAGGTATCCTCTAGTTTCCGGAATATTCTGAACAGTATCTTTGATAATTGGAGTAGATGTAGAATTCAAAACATAGGTTTCTGACAAAAGTGATTCATATGCTTTGATTGCGGCTGCATTACTGAAAGTCATCCCCATCCCGATGCGGTTTGACTTGTTTATATTGTACTGGTATTGAAGCCCCAAGGTGAACAGGAAGTCAGTAACTCTTGTTTCACGGGTAATCCTGTAATCATAGATATATACCGAATCAGGAAACGTGACTGCACTTGTTTTGCTGAGTGTGCCAAAAAGATAAGCCACATTAAAGCCTAAGGAAAGACCTTTGGCAAGCCGAAACCCATTTCCAAAGTAAACCTGGTTAATTCCGCCGCTAGCAGTATACTTGTTCTGAATCAAGCCAACAGAATCCTGAATACTGTTGAATCCGATGTTATAACCCATCCTGCTATAAGGTAGCAAGCCGATACTACATTTCCACCAGCGGTTAAAAGGAAAGCCAACCAGTAAATGTGATAAGGCGGCAGTAGAAGTACGCTGATTTATTGTTGACGTCATCACCGTTCCGAATTTACTTCCCAAGCCCCCGTCAAAGATAAAAGACAAGGTATCAAAAGCGGCATAGGAAGCAGGATTCAGGTAATTCACCACGCCTGGGTCATGCCAGGCCAAACCGGCACCTCCCATCGATAGGTTCTGGGTATTGTTCATCACGAACATATCGCCAATTCCATATCTGGAATAGGGTGAACCAATAGATGTTTGAGAGAATGAGGGCGCAGAAATGAGAGAAAGCAGCAATACCCAACAAAGCAGGACAATATTTTTATGCATTATGGTCAAGTATTTCATTCAATCCCTTCAAAACAATATTTGGGGCGGCAAAGATGCTACTTTTCATGCGTTTTTCAAAGTAATCGGCATCACCTCCGCTGAGTATAATTTGCAAATCCGGAAATAAGCGCCTATAATGACCGATAAACCCTTCCATTTCCAGGACACAGCCATTGAGGACCCCCGATAAAATCGACGATTCAGTGTCTCTTCCGATCATGATGTCTTTTTCCAGAAACGGAACTAACGGGAGTTTGTCAGTAAAAGTATGTAAAGCCTGCAAGCGCATCCTGATTCCGGGTGCAATGGCACCTCCAAGATACTCCTTTTGTGTGTTAATGAGTTCGTGAGTAATGCAAGTACCGGCAATAAACACAAGGATATTTTTTCCGGGGAAAATTGTGCTGGCCCCGACTGCAGCAGCCAGGCGGTCTTTACCAAGAGACGACTGGGTAAGGTAAATGTTGCTTATGGGTAAGGAACTTGATTCATTAAGTTCATAATAGTTCCCCATTTGTTTGAGAAGCTGGGTCATTGCCGCAGGGACCTCGACTACTGAGGATAAAAGGCAGGACGAAAACCCGGCTAACGAACGGATCCAGGAAATTGCTTCTCCAGGTTTGTTGCTATCAACAATCTTCAGCTGTTCCAGCTCTTTCCCCTGGAACAAAGCCAGTTTCCAGCGAGAATTGCCAAGATCGAGGATCAGTTTAGGTTTTTTCATATTTACAATAAGCTGCACAAAATTAAGCAATTAAAGCCAATTTTTGGCTCAACATAATTTTTTTGGAATATTTGAAATTTGCTTTACCTTTGCGCCACCAAAAGAGGTGTCGTAGCTCAGCTGGTAGAGCAACGGACTGAAAATCCGTGTGTCACTGGTTCAACTCCAGTCGACACCACACACGAAAGTGATCTAAACCCCTGTAAATCTATTATTTGCAGGGGTTTTGTCTTGTCGGGTGATAAAGAATAGATAAAGATTTTGCGCATTTTACTACGGTTCAGTTCCCGATTCAGGTTTATTTGTGCAAAGATAACGATCTCTTATAGACTCTTTTGTGTTATTTTCACATATACATCAACGATATATTGTAAAAAATGCCTACTTCCTGTGAAGTACACTTATAAGTAAACTTTTTTAGTTAAAATCACTTGGAACCGAACCAAATCACTTACCAATCTTTATCGGGTAGTTCTTATTGGAAATTTAGGTTTTAAAATGGAAAAGCAGGTTATATTTGGGGATATTCTGAAAATGTAGGTTAACGAATGTCCAACCTTCTTATTTTTACACCACACCAACACCCCGCCCCAATGACCCTAATGACCCATCCAACCTCCTACGAAACCTTCACCGACCACAAAGGGAACCAAATTAAGTTCCTGTTGACCTTCCTTGATCTTCGGAGCAAATATTGTGTAGCAGCCTCGGAAATGACAGAAAATGAAAATCCCAGGATTTTTCACGGATATGATACTGAGTCTATGGAAGCAGCCCTGACAAAAGTCCGAAAGGTTATAACAGAAGAACTTAACACTTTATACTTCACGGCTGACCATAAAAACCCCTTTGCTCAACTGAATGGTGACCTTTTTCGGGGCTATGTCGGAGATCATGAAGATGGGGAACCTTTTATCGTGGTAGACGGTAAAGAAATGACCTTGGAGGACCTGGGGGAATTTTTGAAGCCCCTGATGGGGTTCAGGATTGAGGTGAGGGTGTTGGATTAGATATAAAACCCCCACAAGCAAGCCCCAAGTTCAGCACGAAACCCCACCCGATATTTATGTGGAACGGCTGAATTTTATGAAAACATCTAAAAAGACGGGGGTAAAGAAATGATTGTTACGTTTCCGTTAATCCATAAATATGCGGAGAAACGGAAATATAACGAAACTACTTTTCGAAACACAACGCAAAGTTGGTTTCAATTTCTTGTGCTTCATCTTCAGTTAAGGCGGAGAATTCGTTAGTCCTTGCCCGTTTTGAAATCGTGCCATTGTTCTGTTCTAAAAACCGAACCAATAAAGCCACCGTTTTATCGGGCATCTGAAACTTATCATCAAGCCATTTTTTGAAAGTATCATACTGATGCAGGTAATTCACTTCTTGTGGGATGATATTATTTATAGTATAGTCTACACAATCAAATAAAAATTCTGCCTGCCGTGTGGCATCGAAATATCTGTAATAATCTATAGTTTCATTTAAAACATCAATATTACCAAATGGTGTCTTATTCCAAACGATAAAATCAAGTACAGGATGTGAATAGGATTCTAATACACATCTATAATCATCAATTTTTTCCAGGATTGCTGCCGATACTGGAAAAATAATCCCCTGTGGTGTAAACTTCCGCTTTGACAAAAGATGGTGTATGATGTACCGATGAATCCTACCGTTCCCGTCGACAAAAGGATGAATAAATACAAAGCCGAAAGCAATACAAGCAGATGAAAGTACGGGATAAAAGTGTTTTTCATCCATAAGAGAGGCTGTGTCAAGTAACCCATCGATTAGTCGTTCCACGTCCTGCCACCTGGCTGAAATATGTTCAGGTAACGGATCTCCTGATATTCTGTCATGTTCACCAACAAAACCACCTTCAGAACGGAAACCTAATGTTACGAAGCGGCTGTTTTCTATTACAATTTGCTGTAAGCGCAGCAGTTCGTCTTTTGTTAAATTATTGTTCCCAGCTTGTCCCAGGGCCTTACCCCAACGCATCGCCCTATTTAAAGTTGGGGTTTCTCCTTCAATGGTAAATGATGCTTTTGAATCTTTAAGTAAAAGAAATGCGGATGTTCTTAAAAGAATGTCTTTATGTACACCGCTGATCACAGTAAGGGCTTTTTCAGAAAGATTTTCCAGAATATAGTTGTCTAATTTGGGCGTTCTGTTAATTAAAGGACAAAAGTTTACAGTTCCAGGAAGGTTGTTTTTTATCCTGTGTCTCGATGAATTAATGCTTACACTACTGGCATATTGCAGATTTTCATCAATTAACATTTTGTAATTCCCTTCTTTTAGATCTGGAACCTCTATAGTTAATTGCGTTAGCCATTCATACAGAAACCAAATTTTTCTGCTGTATTGTCCTAATGGCTCACTCTTCACCCAACTTTCTACTATCTCTTTTTCAGCTAACTCATACAGTTTCTTAAAAAACAGAAGGTTAATGCCCTCATATTTCAGCGCAAAAACTAAATGATCATACAAGGTATCCTGTGGTTCATGCCTTGGTGTAAAAACCCGCCAACCTGATGTTTGATATTGCCTCCTTTTCTTGCTGATCAACGAAAGTATAGATGGAAGTGGTACAGGAAGCTGTAAGCTATCGATGATAGCACCATAGCCAACCAATTTTCCAGGTTCAGGAGCTGTCCTGCCGTGAAATATGGTTATTTCTTGTGATAAATGCTTATTATTCATCAACTGTTGTGAAAATTGATTACTGCAAAGATAAGGGAAAAACAGTTATTGGCTGTGAAATATGGTTACAATTATACCATTATGGTGAAATATAGTTACAAGTATATTTCAAATAATGCAAGGCCACGCTTTAATTTGTATGGTCAATTTGCTTTTCAGTTCATGTTATACCTTTTGGTATTATACCGAATGGTATAAATAAAGATCACCTAACTCTGATGGAAAAACGATTTATTCCCCATAAAACTCTCCCCAGGTGTCTCCCAGTTCATCGTGAAAACCCCACCCGATATTAGCTGTATCATCTACCACTTTGGTCGCCCTATCTTTAAATCTTTCCAGGATATTTTCTTTTTCCATTAACTGTAAAGCTTTTCTATAGGCTCCAGCGATGCTATCGTAAAAAGGTTCATCGATATCACCATAGTCGTTGGTGAACACAACACCCATCTCAACGTAATAAAGCATCAGGTCAGCAACAAGATCCATCGATCCACCCATTTTTTTGAAGTCGGAGATTGCTATCTTTCCATCTTTTAGTTTTAACAGGTCATGCTCTTTTTTTGGATAAAATGCTAATCGTACTTTTTCCTTATACTTCTTAAAAAGTTCCTCTTCGTCGGGATTGGTATAAAAATCCAAGTACTCCTGTACCGCTTTGTGCTTTTTATACAAATCCGCTATGACATCCACCAGGTGATCCTTGTCGAGCTTTTTAAGTTCTTTTTTTATGTCGGTTAGTCCCATGCCCCGTTCAAGCTTACTTAATACAGCTTTAGCATCTTATTTAATAAGCTAAAACAAAGATCAAATTTAAAAAAACTACAACTATATCAGATAACATGCTGCTATTGAGAAATATTCTAAATAAATCTAAACTTTGTTTTGCCCTTATAGATCTATTGGTATTAGAAAACTCACAGCGAGATCTGCAACAACTCATTCGCCAGCTGGTGAAGCCCTGTTTCAATCTTTTTTGATTGCGCTGGGCGTGGATGCTTTAAGCCAGAGGCATACTGGCTTAACAGGCTTTCATTGATGCCAGTAAGTTTGGACAAGGCTCTTCTGGTGAAAATATGGTTGTAGTAGTTCAGGAAGGTTTCCACATCAAAAGAATATTGTAGGCTGTATTGCCTCTTAAACTGGGCTGGTACGGGTAGTTCATCTTCTGCCATTCCTTCCAGGTGAAAATTGATAGCTTCCGTAATATTGGCTTTGATTTCATCGATAGTGGCAGCAGTGCTCACGCAACCAGGAAGTTCAGGAAGATAGGCTGAATAACCTGTGTTTGATTTTTCGATGATGATGACGACCTTTTCCATGTTAGCTTTCCTTTAAATTAATCCTGCTTGCTTTAAAATTGAGTTTAGAGTTCCTTTAGGGATGTCATCATTCAGATTGCCAGGTATTGTCACCCGTCCAGGGACATCTGGATTTTTGTACTGCCGATGGCTCCCTTTCTGGGCGACCATAATCCAGCCATTTTTCTCAATGATCTTGATAACCTCTTTAACCTTCATTCAGGCAAACTTTTTACAAAGGTAATACAAATAATACCTTTTTTTGTAATCAGAGGGCAAATTATTTTTTCAAAAAAGAATCTACCTAATACTTATTGTATCCCACTGCATAAGTGCCAAGAATGTGCCAGAAATAGTGTAAAATAGTTTACAATATTGTAAAGTGACGTATTTTGACAAGTTTGTACCTTTAAACTTGGGGTAATGCTTCAGGAACTTCGGAAAAGTCAAGGAATGACACAGGAGCAACTTGCTGAAAAATGTGGAACTACAAAAACTTACATTTCCCGTATCGAAAATGATGCTTCTGCCATCAGGCTTTCGACACTCATGCGGATAGTCAGAGAAGGTCTTGGTGGTCATCTAAAACTTACTGTTAGTTGATAAAATGTAAATTTAGGCTCCAGGTGAAGACCAATTTCAATTTTTTTCGACTGTGCGGGACGTGGATGTTTTAAGCCAGAGGCATTTTGACTTAACAGGCTTTCATTGATCACAGTCAGTTTGGATCCTGCCTTAGAAATTATTTGCCAAAATGCTTTTGCATAAGTCCTTGGATAACAGCTATATTTAATGGTTTAGCGACGTAATCATTACATCCTGCGGCTATTGCTTTTTCTTTGTCACCCATTAGGACATACGCAGTTTGTGCTATTATAACCACATCAGTGTTAAATTGGCGGATTTGCCTTGTTGCTTCATATCCGTCCATTTCTGGCATTTTAATATCCATGAAAACCAGATCAATATCTGCATGAGCACGGCAACATTCAACGGCTTCTATACCATTTTTTGCCTTGAAAATCACTTTACTAAACATTTCAATGGCAATGCTTAATAACATTTCCGATTGTTCATTGTCGTCTACGATCAATATTTTCAGATTGTTAATTTGATGTTTTACACCATCATAAGGAACCTCAATATTAAGCACTTGTCTCTCTTCATTGAATGCATCGTATGGAATAGTGAAATAGAACGTTGAGCCTATACCATATTCACTTTCAACCCAAAGCTCCCCCCCCAGTATTTCAGCATAAGCCTTCGAAATCGATAATCCCAGACCTGATCCCTCAAAACCCCTTGCAAATCCATCTTCTGCTTGCATGAAGCGTTCAAAAATCAATTGTTGATGTTCCTGACGAATTCCTTTCCCTGTATCCTTTACAAAAAATTCAAGTATGTTGCCTTTTTTCTCATACCCAACTGTTATTGAACCTTGGGTTGTGAATTTAATGGCATTTTTCACCAGGTTACTAAAAATACCAATGATTTTATCTCTATCAGTTTTAATAAAGGATTCTTTAGTAAATAATGAAGTTTTAGAGAAAATTGTTATGCCTTTTTTTTCAGCCTCTGGTTTAAAGAACGCACAAATATTTTCAATCAGGTCGTTTATAATAATTTCTGAAAGATAAACCTCGATTTTCCCTGATTCTATCCTGGAAATATCAATAATATCGTTTATGGTACTTAGCATACGGGCACCACTTTTCTCTATAATCTCAATATACCTTTGTTGTTCATCCCCTGAAAGATTCGGAGTTTTCAGCAGATCTGCAAAGCCAAGGATCCCATTCATGGGTGTACGTATTTCGTGGCTCATATTGGCAAGAAAAGCCAATTTCAGACGGTCGCTCTCTTCAGCCTTTTCTTTGGCTCTGACAAGCTCTATCTCAGTTTGCTTCATTTCGGTGATGTCTGCATTGAAGCCATACCAAGTTATGCTGCCATCTGCCAACTTTTCAGGTGTCGATCTGGAAAAAATCCATTGGATGGGCTTGCCAGGTATTTGCACTCTGAACTCACAGCTAAAGTAAGTCATATGCTTTGCAGAATATTCGATATCACTAATGACTCTTTCTGAATCTTCAGGAAAAATTACCCTGCCAATGGGTGCAAAGTCATCAACAACCTCTTCTGCAGAACATCCAAAAATGTTCTTAATGCCATCTGAGGCTATGGGAACGAAATAGCTTCCGTCAGGTCTTCTCGTAAACTGAAAAATCAAATCCGGCAAATTTGAAGAAAGCTTTCTGAACTGGATGTCTTTTTCACGAATCTTTTCTTCAGCCTGCTTTCGATCTGTGATATCTATCTGTGTTCCATTCAATGCAACAAGTTCATCTTCTATAACAATTGGGGCTATATTGATCTGTGCCCAATTCTCTTTGCCATCTGGAAAGAGTATTCGTATTTCAATATTTATGGGGGTTCTGAACGTAGAAATATATTCAAAGGTCTCATCTATTATATGCAAATCATCAGGATGAACTCTGCTTTTGAAATATTCGTATGAGGGTTCAATCTCATCAGGTTCTAATCCATAAATAATAAAGCAATTCCTTGACCATTTGGCTTTATTATTAATTAAATCGAGTTGCCAACTACCAATTTTCCCAATATTCTGAGCTTCATTAAGGCTTGACTCGCTTTCTTTCAGAGATTCTTCAATCCCCTTACGCTCACTAATGTCCTGATGGAAAGCCAAATAATACTGTTGGTCACCAATGTTTATTAAACTCGCAGAATCGCTGAATTTAATAATATGGCCATCTTTATGGTAATGCTCGACCTCAAAATGGACCACCTCCCCAGCATCAATGCGCTGCATTATATCAGCACGTTCTTCAAATGCCCCTTCCCTGAGAACATCCAAATCTCTGATGTCTATATTCTTCAACTCGTCAACAGTATAGCCGTGCATTGTAGCGAATGACTTATTGACCTCAACTAATTTACCATCCTTTGTCAGCAGAATGAGCCCTTCATTCGTCTGGTCGAAAAGATTATGATAGCGCTCTTCACTTAACTTCAATTTTACTTCGGCATTTCTCAAAGTTGCAATATCTTTTTCATACAGTGCCTTCAATTCATTGTGTTCCTGCTGCAGGGCCTCCAACTGTTCTATGAGTTCTTCCTTGCATATATCCATGTAATTCATCCTATATTTTTTGATAAAAATTGTCACTACAATAAAAAAGTAAATATAAAAAACCTTTTGTTTGTTTGTCAATCTATAATCGCGTGTCATAATGAACTCTGAAGAGCTGCTACGACGCATTCATCAGGTGGTGAAGCAAAAAGAATTAAGCCCCTGCAAATAATAAATTTGCAGGGGCTTTTTCGCATGAGTTGTTAAAGAAAATACGGCTGTTAAAACCTGAATCCAAGTCTGGTATAGTAGTAAGCGCCACTGAATCCCATCTGCACGGCATCCCAGATTCCACCGGATTCTGTGAGTGCAGGATCATGCACATCAGGATAAGCGTTCAGGATGTTATTTCCACCTATGGTGAAGGAAATATTCTTGATTTTATAGCTCACTGACAGATCCGTACTCATTTTTGCCTTATAGGTGTCAAGCTCACCCGGATCAATAATATTATCACCATTATCATTCCAGTTAACCAGCTTCACATCACCATAATTTGTAAATCGGAGGTTGGCAGAAAAATTGTTAATTAAATATTCGACACCAATGCTCACCTTGCTTTTCGGAGCTGAAGCCAGGAGGAAATATTGCTCACGAAGTCCGAAATATGTACTTTCTTTGCCTTTGAGTTTATCATTTGTGTAAATCTTATCTATTTTCATATCATTGAAATTGCTGCCAAATGATACGCGTAAAATATGCTTATTCTCAAAAACTGTCGACCAGGTAAGGATCGCATCTAAACCTGTGGTTGACGTATTTACCGCATTGGTAAAGCACTGTGCTGCACTTACGTTTAATGCCTGTAATGACGCGCCGATATCGGGATCATCACTTGAGAAGGATCCGGTTAATACAATACGATCATTAATACTTACATGATAGGCATCGAGTGTTAAGGTAAGGGATTTGTATTTTGCTGTTATTCCTGCACCAAGGTTTACTGACTTTTCTTCTTTCAGCTTTGGGATGCCAAGTGCGCGTGTGATTGGACTGTTGTTTTTGGCAATGATTTTATCAACGGCCTTACCAGCCACAAAATCGGTATAGATGGTATTATAATACAATTGGGTGAGCGAAGGTGCGCGGAAGCCTGTACTTGCCGAAGCACGGAAGGAAATCCATGGTGCAATTTTGTAACGTAATGCAAGTTTCCCGTTCGTTGCATTTCCAAAATCACTGTAGCGCTCAACCCTGGCTGCAGCACCAACTGTGAGTGCCTTGCTCATATCGAGCTCGGCATCTGCATATATTCCCAGGTTAGTTCTCGATTCTGAAAGTTCGTTTGACGGCTGAAATCCAGGGAAACCCTGTGATCCACCGGGACGCAGCGTAGAATCAATTACCATATTCCCATCTTGAAAAGTGGTATCAACAAACCACTGCGTACCATAGGTTTTGTAGGAACCTTCTTCCCCGGCAAAAATGGAATAATTGTCAATTCTGTGTTCCAATCCGAAAGCCAGGTTGAGCCCTTTCATCACGCTTGGGAAAAGTCTGGATAGGTCAATGGTGGTAGTGTTTTGCATGGCAGAAAATCCACCAGCATCAAAACGGGTGGGAGATGCCGCCAGAAGTGTTGCATTCAGCGTATTGTCGACATAATAATGAAATCGGTTTGAGCCGATGGTATTGTTGATGTCCATTGTCCAGCCATTTACGTCAGACTTAAATCCTATTGAAACACTTTGGTCGTTAATTAACGATTGTATCTTAGGATCAAATCCGTTGGGATAGATTTCAGGAATATTCCGTGATTCGTGCGAAGCGCGTGTCCATGCATAAGAATCGGTAAAACGATGGTTGAAACCACCAAACATATAAAACTGAGCATTTTTGCCAATGCTGATGGAGGAATTGAAATAGCTGGCAAAATTTTCAGAAGCTGCATCTCCAAACTGATTGCGGTATACATCAAATTTATTCGGATCAGGGGCTCTATTCGTATGATCCTGTTTCATATAATCGAATGTCATGTTGAAGAATCCGTTATTGCCTAAAGCAATTCCGTAGTTGGCATTGGCAAGGCTTGTTTCACCATCATATGACTTATCATTTTTAAGCACGCCAAGTCCTGGAGCCGGTTTGGCATTGTACATGCCATAGCCAAGGTTCCCTGACATCTCACCTGAACCAGATTTAAGAACAACGTTTATTACACCGGCAATCGCATCAGATCCATATTGCGCAGAAGCACCATCGCGAAGTATTTCAATATGGTCGATTGCTGAAGCAGGAATCGCATTAAGGTCAGTCCCTGTATTTCCTCTGCCCCTGGTTCCGAAAACATTAATAAGTGACGACTGGTGGCGGCGTTTACCATTGACAAGCACCAAAGTCTGGTCAGGGCCAAGTCCCCGTAAAGTGGCTGGATCCAAGTGGTCGGCTCCGTCGGAACCTGATTGTTTATTTGCATTAAAGGATGGTGCTACCATCTGAAGAATCTGGTTAAGACCCGGCTGGCCAATACTATTTGTAAGCTTTGGGATCTCGAAAATATCAACTGGAACTGTACTTTCTGTGGCCGATCTGTTCAGTTTCCTGGAACCTACAATCTCTACTGACATCAAACTGGCATTTCGAATGAGTTTGATATCAGCGGATGTTTGCTTCCCGGCGGTAATAAACTGTGTGGCATATCCAATGTAGCTGAAAGCTATAACGGAATTCTCATTGCTGAACGTTACGGTGTACAGTCCATTGTAATCTGATACTGAACCATTAATCGTACCTCTTTCATAAACGTTAACTCCTACCAGAGCTTCCCCATCTTCACCACTTACTTTACCTTTTAAGACGTGCTGGGCAAAAATCTGAACAAATGAAATCGTAAATAACATCACAAATACAGTTTTCTTCATGTTTGATGGTTTAATTGTTAATAATTAGAAACAACGTAATCAACTCATTATCATATAATTACATATCTTTTCTGTTGTATATGTAGATATGAATTGGTAAATATAATACGACGAGCCCCCCTTTGTCAAGGAAAAAATTGAGTTGTACCTCAAAACATGACAAACATCATCTACCACAATTCCGACTTAGCCCTTACCAAATCGGTGGTCTCAGTAGATTTTTCTCTGGCGACACGATTTCAAAAGCAAAAGCCCGGAATACCGGGCTTTTGCTTTTGAAGGAGGAAGTGGCGTGTGCCGTCAATAAGATACCCAGTTCCCTGGTAATCTTTGTACCCCAGAACATCCTTACTCCCCAGGCTTATTTTCACCTTATCGTTTACATCAACATTTTTTTTTCCGAAAGCCAAAGGCAGGAATTAAAATACGCCCATCTTCGGTAACGACCAGGTATGAATTCCAGGTGTTTACTAAATGAGGTTCCACACCCCACGACATGATAGAGACAACACCTTCATGTTCTATTACTTCTAATAATTTTTCACTTAATTGCTCATGGGGTAGATATTTTTGAGAAACCCTCTTTTCCTTTTAAGAAGAACGATACCGTTTAGAGTTTTACAAATTTTAGTGTCGATTGCGTATCATTGTCCAGGCTTACCCTGATATAATAAATGCCGGCTTTATAAGCGGAAACATCATATTTGCAGGTATTGCCTGTCAGGATTCTATCCTGCTTGAAAACAATATTTCCGAGCTGGTCAATAATTTCAAGACCACTGATGGCTTTGCTTTCTGAGGAAAGTGTAATTTCATCCTGGGCTGGGATTGGATATATGGAAACCTCTGATGAAGGATTCACTTCAATGATTCCCGCAGCAACAGGATTCAAGCCATGAGCCTGAAAATAAGTAGTAAAGGTTGATGGGTCTGTGATTGGCCACATGTCTTTTTCAGCGATGTGCCTGTTGGGCTCAATCAAAATAAATGTGGGGAATGCACCGATTCCATAAAGGGTATAAAATGCCTGTGGACCGGCAACATCACTGCCCTCTGTTCCGCTGAATCCGATAGGATAAGGTCCGGTGGGATTTGAATATGTCTGTTCCCAACTGTGCATCACACTGTTGTTATCATCCCTGTTAATCGAAATAAATACAATCTGTGCGGCCGGATCATTCGATCCATAATTCACAAAAGCGCCATAGTACTTTGGTGCGGCAAGCTGACAAGGACCACAAGTGGTGAACAAAAAATCGATAACCACATATTTGCCTGAATTTAACGTATTAAACAGGTTAAATGAATTCCCGTCAATATCAGTACCAATGATATTAACAGCAGTGTCAAGCGTGGTTTGGGCCTGGATTGTCTGAAATCCAAACACCAACATCAACAAAGAGAGTAAGGTTTTTTTCATATGCTTGTTTTTTTTCATAAATGTAACATATTCTTGCACCCAAGCAACAAATCGTTTTTTAAGAAAAGAGTATCCTGAGGCGCAACAGATTTGCGGTTTTTTTTACACGTTAAATAAGGCCCTGTTACTAAGTCTGTTCCTTTATACCAGCCTGAGGCCCGGCAGAAGATCTTGGAAATGCCAGGGCTTCAATGAAAACAAAGGCAGCCTGGAGATAGGATGTCGGGCAGAGTGGAAAACATTCCTTACAGCTATTGCATTCTTTTGAAGCGATGTCAGGAATAAAACAAATTTCTTTATTAATTCCTCTGTCGATAAAACCTACTGCATTCAACTGTTTCACCTCGGCACAGTATCTGACACACAGCCCACAGTGTACACAAAACGATGCCTCTTTCTCAAATCGATTTTTATTGGCGCCATATTCACGGGTGAGTTCCTGTAATTCGGGTGAATTTGGCGCATGCGCAAGTAAGAGTTCCAGGATCGTTTTTCGAATCCTGTCAATTTTCTCAGAACGTGTTTTTACCACCAGGTTTTCTTCAACCGGAAATACACAGGACACCACGAGTTTGGAAGAACCTCCGGATGACACTTCAACCATGCAAAGCCGGCAACCCCCAAAGGGGACCAATTTTTCATGGTGACAAAGTTTGGGAATAGAGATCCCGGCGCCCTGGGCTGCTTCAAGCACAGTCATCCCTTCTTTTGACACTATTGGTTTCCCGTCAATCTGTAAAAGGATATCTTTCATTTTAATTGCTCTTACTGGGTATTGTTCTTTCCTCTTCAGCGATACGAGCCGGAAGTGGCTTGCCCGAAATCTTCTGTACAGCCCCAAAATGGGAAGGACAGACTTCAAAGCACGTTCCACAGTTGGTGCATTTTTCCTGGTCGATAATATGGATCATTTTTTTAGCGCCATCAATCGCATCGGCAGGACACTTTTTAAGACAAATTAAACAGGCTCTGCACTTATCCGGGTCTATATAAAATTTAATCAGTTCCTTACAGTATAAGGCCGGGCATCGCTTTTCTTTAATGTGTGCCTCATATTCCGCTCTGAAATAATGCAAAGTGCTCAGAAAAGGATTTGGCGCACTTTTGCCCAAAGCACAAAGGGAAGCTTCCATGGCAGTCTCCGATAAGACTTCCAAGAGTTCGATATCGCCTTCTTTTCCCCTGCCTTCAGTAATATTGGTAAGGATTTTATTCATCTGTCGCAGGCCTTCGCGGCATGGAACACATTTTCCACAGGATTCGTCGGTCAGGAAATTGATGAAATACCTGGCGACATCAACCATACAGGTATCTTCATCCATGACAATCATCCCGCCGGATCCCATCATGGAACCAGCCCTGGCGAGTTCATCAAACCCAACTTCCAAATCTAAGTCCTCCTCAGGGATACATCCGCCTGAGGGTCCTCCCGTCTGAACCGCTTTGAATTTCTTGCCTCCCGGAATTCCGCCGCCTATTTTAAAGATGATGTCCCTGAGGGTCATGCCCATCGGGACTTCAACGAGACCTGTATTCACAATTTTGCCCACAAGGGAGAATATCTTTGTCCCCTTACTTCCTTCGGTCCCGATTTTTGTAAACCAGTCAGATCCCTTATTAATAATGAGCGGGATGTTTGCCCAGGTTTCCACATTATTTAAAACGCTGGGTTTGTCCCAAAGACCTTTGATGTTAGAGCGGACATATTTTGGCCTGGGTTCTCCAACCCGTCCTTCCAGGGCTGTCATCAGCGCAGTGGATTCGCCACAGACAAAAGCACCAGCGCCCTGATGAACGATAACCTGGAAGTCAAACCCTGAGCCCAGGATATTATTACCAAGTAAGCCATATGCCTCAGCCTGATGAATGGCCAGCTTGATATTTTCTACAGCCAGCGGGTATTCCTGCCTGACATAAATATAGCCTTCCTGGGCACCAATGGCATAAGCCCCAATAATTAATCCTTCAAGAACGGCATGAGGGTTGCCTTCCAACAAAGCCCTGTCCATATATGCTCCCGGGTCGCCTTCGTCGGCATTGACGATCACATATTTTGTTTTCTCAGGCGCATTTCGGGAGCCTTCCCACTTGCTTCCTGTCGAAAAGCCTCCACCTCCCCTGCCCCTTAACTTCGATTTTTTCACTTCTTCGAGAACTTCAACAGGACTCATTCCCGAAAAAATCCTGGCAAGTGCAGTATATCCCTCTATGGCAATATAATCTTCAATGCTCTTGGGATCAATACTCCCGTTGGACCCGAATACAAGCCGCTCCTGGTATTTGTAGAATGGAATTTCAGATTCATGAATGATCTTTTCCTTCGTATTTGGATCGGTATAAAGCAAACGATCAATCAATTTTTTTTCTTTTACAGTCTGAGAAACTATTTCCGGGATGTCCTCTGGCTTTATCTGTAAATAAGTCGTTTCATCCGGATGATTTACGATAATAGGACCTCGCTCACAAAAGCCATGACAACCGGTTTTCCTGAGGTCAACCTGGCTGCTTAATCCTTGTAATTCAATCTCTTCTTGGATCCTGGTGGCTACTTTTTCACTTCCTGAAGCATTACAGGCAGAGCCACAACAAAGCGTGATACAAGGTTTTTCCGGATCTCTTTTGGACAAGATCTCTTGTCTGAATTTTTCCAGTGATTCTGGTGTCGTTAACTGCGTCATTATTTCCCCCTATTCATAGCTATTTAACACCGCTTTTGTTTCGCTGACCGAGATATTCCCATGAGTTTTTCCGTTGATTTCCATCACGGGGCCCAAGGCGCAGCATCCCAGGCAATTCACAGTTTCCAGGCTGAATTTCATCTCCACATCTGTTTCACCTGCTTTAATCCCGGTCAGGTCTTCAACTGTTTCCAGAACCCGTTTTGAACCCCTTACGTGACAGGCGGTCCCCATGCATATGTGAACTTCATGACGTCCTTTTGGCACAAGGCTGAATGCTTTATAAAAGCTGGCAATGTGCATCGTCCGGGTTAAAGGAATCTGCAATTTCTCACTGACCCTTTCAAGCGCAAGCTTAGGGAGCCAACGATTTTCGCTTTGAATCTCAAGTAAAACCTGGATGAGGGAACTTGCTTCACCCTTATATCTATCGATTATCTGGTCGATTCTCTCTGTGTTCATATATTTAAATTAAAGTCCACATCCCAAAGTCCAATAGGTTGACGGCATATTGGGGATTTGAAATCTTACGCCAGTTCATAACATTTGTTGTTTACATCATATCTCACCAATCCCTGCTTCGTTGAGCCATTCATATATTTTGCCACTTCTGATGGACTTAACCCCAAGGAATCCGCAATTTCGCCGGTAGATTGAGGCTTTTCCTGAAGGAGACAGGTAATCAGACTTGTGGCAAGTTTTTGCGCAATTAACTCGTCAAACAATCTGTCGAATTCAACACTGTTAAAAAAGTTATGGTAGGCTTCTTCGGTTCTTTGGGGAACATGAAACTTCTGCGTCAGCACCAATTTGATATATGGAATGAGCTTATATACTGCATCTAATTTCAAAGCCAGGGTTTTTGCATCGATGCCTTCAGCTTTGCCGAGAGGTCCCAATTTTGTAAGCGCTACACTATAATCATTCATAAAATTGGCAAAACGGATGCCTTCCCCGGCTGAAACCCATTCAATCCTTAGACGTTCAGGCGAAATTCCGATGAGCGTTAGTATTTTTCTAAACACCTGGACCATCCCAAATGCATTGAAATTTCCATTGGTAACATAATGGCAATCACAAAGATGGCAGCCCCCGATAAACACAGCATCTTGTCCATTTGAGAATGCCCTCAAAACATGGAGCATATCAACCCGCGCCGAACACATCACCCTGATCAAGCGGATATGTGGAGGGTATTGAAAGCGTGAAACGCCACAAAGGTCAGCACCGCCATAACAACACCAATTACAAATGATGCCGATTATTTTAGGTTGAAAACTATGGTCTATACTCATTATTTCTATCTTGTTTTCTAAGTAGCTTTTCTAAATCAATTTATTTCCAATCGATTGCTGCATCTATCTGATTCAGCAACTCTTCATCGGTATAGTGTTTCAGCGAAATTGCGGAAGTAGGGCAAACCACATTACACAAACCATCTCCTTTACATAGCACTGAATTTACCACGGCTGTATTTGTATCGCCAAAAGATATCGCGCCATAGGTGCAGACCGATATGCATGCACCACAAGAAACACAAGCCTTGTCGTTCACCTCGCAAACAGAACCTGAGGCCGTTACCGTATCCTGGGAGAGTAGCGAAATTGCTCTTCCGGCGGCGCCATATGCCTGGCTGATCACCTCTGTTATATGCTTTGGGTAATGAGCTGTTCCACACAGATAAACCCCTTCTGCAGTAAAGTCAACCGGCCTTAATTTCACATGAGCTTCCTGAAAGAACCCATCCTGGTTCATGGCAACTTTAAATAAACGCGAAGCTTCATAACTGCCTTCTGAAGCGATAACGGCAGCCGCCAGGGAAATGAAATCGGGTTCAATAACCAGCAATTTACCCAAAATAGGATCTGGTACGCTAATCCGTAATGTTTCTGAAGCTCCCTCTTTCACTATTTCTACCAGGGGGCTAAATTCCGGTTCATAGCGGATGAATTTTACATTATTATCAGAGGCTTCCCTGTAATAATCTTCACTATAGCCATAGGTTCTTATGTCTCTGAACAGAATATAGATATCTATCCCTGGATTGACCTTTTTAAGCTTCAAGGCATTCTTGATGGAATGACTACAGCAGACACGGCTGCAGTAGTTTCTGTCTTCCTGGCGGCACCCAACGCACTGTATCATCACCAGGCTTCCTGCTTCTGTGATCTTTTGATCATGAAGCGCCAGTCTCTCTCCCAACTCAGCGGATGTCATCACCCTGTCATCCTGCCCATAAAGATATTCCGTAGGTCTGTATTCAACTGCACCTGTCGCCAGGATGGCAGCACCATGTTTAATCGTTTTTGTTCTTCCCTCCGACTGAACCGTAGTGACGAAGTTACCTACATAGCCTGAAACATCGGTGATCTTCGCACTATGGGACACATACACTAAAGGATGTTGATAGACCTGGCGAATCAGGTCACGCAGATATTCCCTGACATCCATACCCTCCAGTGTAGTCGGGATCCTAAGAGCCATTCCGCCAAGGTTCACTTCTTTTTCAATGAGATGGACCTCAAATCCCTGCTTGGCAATGCTCAGCGCACTCGTCATGCCGGCAAGGCCTCCACCTACGACAAGCGCAGTCTTATTCACCGGAAGGTCAAATTCCTGCAAGGGCTCCAAATGAGCAACCCGGGCAACTGACATACGAACGATATCTTTGGCTTTCTGTGAGGCTTCTTCCTTTTGTTTTGAATGGACCCAGGAGCAATGCTCACGGATATTGGCCATATCGAAAAAATACTGGTTGATGCCGCCTTCCCGCAGCGTATCCCTGAACAAAGGTTCATGGGTCTTGGGTGTACAGGCGGCAACGATGACCCTGTTCAGCTTTTTCTCCCTGATGGTATTTGAGATTTGCTGGGCAGCATCGGTTGAACAGATAAAAAGGCCTTCCTCAGCATGAACTACATTATCCAAAGTCCTGGAATAGTCGACCAAGCCAGGGATATCGACGACACGGCCGATATTGGCACCACAATGACAAGCGAATACGCCAACCCTTAATTCCTCGTCAGAAACATCCCTTTCTTCAGGGTATATTCTTTCCTTTGAAAGCTTGCCCCTCCTGCTATGCAAAAGCTCTCCCACGACAGCATTTGCCCCGCTGGCTCCAATAACAGATTCTGGAATATCCAAGGGTCCCTGGAATGCACCACTAATGAATATTCCAGGCCTCGAAGTATGAATCGGCGATGTTGCCTTGACGTTACAAAACTGATGTGCATTTAGTTCAATCCCAAAAATATCAGCAAAATGCTCAACATTTGCCGGGGGCACCAATCCTACACCCAATACAACAAGATCAAATTCTTCTTCTTTAACACCTTCATCATTGGTAGCATACCTGATCGTGACATTTTTTGAACCTGGAATTTCTTTTCCAACAGTCACATAACTCCTGATAAATGTGACCCCGGGAAGATTCTCAGCCCTCTGGTAAAATCGTTCGAATTCCTTGCCATAGGACCGTATGTCGTTATGAAAAATCATTGCTTGCATATCCGCATCATGATCTTTGGCAAGGATGACTTGTTTCTGAATATAAGTACAACAAACAGAAGAACAATAGCTGTGTCCGCCTGGCATTGTCTGCCTGGATCCCACGCAATGGATCCACGCAATTTTTTTAGGGTGTTTGTGGTCAGAGGGACGCAAAATCTCACCCGTATGTGGTCCGGTTGCACACAACAAACGTTCGAAATCAAGGCTGGTAACTACATTCTGATATTTCCCATAGCCATAATCTCCCCGAACTTCAGGATGAAATACGTCATAGCCTGGAGCCAAAACAATCGCCCCCACTTTTACAATCCTTTTCTCAGCCTTCTGATGTAAATCAATGGCGTTATTCTTACATACACTTACACAGATAGAACATTTTTGATCTTTCAGAAAATGACAGGCTTCATCAATATATGGGACAAGCGGAACTGCCTGGGAGAAGAAAATATGAATCGCTTTGTTATTCGACAATTCCTGGTTAAAAGGATCGGGGATCGGGACAGGGCAATATTCAGCACAAACAGTACAACCTGTGCATTTGTCCTCAATGATATACCTGGGTTTTTTGTTCAGCGTAACCGTAAAGTCTCCTGCCGTTCCTTCTACATTGACAACTTCGGTATAAGTCAGGATTTCAATGTTGGGATGCCTGTCACACTCGATAAACTTTGGAGATTCGATACACATGGAGCAATCATTCGTTGGGAAGGTTTTGTCGAGCTGAGACATCTTCCCGCCAATAGTAGGGGCTTTATCAACCAGAAAGACTTTGTATCCCGTGGTCGCCAGGTCCAATGCCGCCTGGATGCCGCTGATCCCGCCACCCACAACAACAACATCTCCAAAATTGTCGTCTGCAGCTAATTTAATAATTTGTTCCTCAACTGAATCTTTCTTCACTTCTGTGCAGTTTATCAGGTTAATGACTCAGGATATTGCTTCCTGAATAATTTCTGTTATGTCTTTGATCTCGAGCTCTTCACTATTTTTTCTCGACAACAAACTATCTTCAAAATTGGCGATACAATACGGGCAGGATGTGACGAGGACTTTGGCCCCGGTTTCAACAGCCTGGTCGAGTCTGAGATCAGAAAATCTTTCTCCTTTTGGCGTATCCATCCAGATCCGGCCACCACCACCGCCGCAACAAAGGCTGTCTTCCCTGGAATCCGCCATTTCCAGCAATTCTAATGCTGGTATTTTCTTTAAAATATTCCGTGGTTCATCATAGATTCCATTGTGGCGACCCAGGTAACAAGGGTCATGATAGGTGACTTTTTTCTCATACTCTTTCGTAAGCACAAGCCTTCCCGAATCAATTAGTTCCGACAAAAACTGTGTCATATGAACTATTTCAAAATGCACCATAAATTCAGGATACTCGTTTTTGAACGTATGGTAGCAGTGTGGGGAAGAAACGAGGATCCGCTTCACACCATTATCGATGAATGCTTTAATATTTTCTTTTGCCAGTTGTCTGAATAATTCCTCATCGCCTGTTTTGCGGATGCTCTCTCCACAACAATTTTCCTTAGAACCGAGTATCCCATAATTGACACCTGCTTTGTTCAGGATTTTCGCTGTGGCAATTGCCACCTTTTTTAATCTGGGATCAAAGCTGAGATAGCATCCTGAAAAATACAAAATCTCCATTTTCCCGTCGAATGGCTTCACGCCAAGCCCTTCAGCCCAGTCTCCACGTTTACTCCGTGATTCAGCAAAGGGATTTCCTTCCCCCTGAAGACCAGAACGGACAGAACGAATCGGGCTAACGGAAGCTGGATACATCCCATATTCAGTAGCAATCTTGCGTAAAGAAATCCCGGATTCTACTTGTTTTACATCCCGGGGGCATGCTTTGGAGCATTTGCCACAAGTAGTACAACGCCAGATGTCTTCACCTTCGATCTCAGACATCCCGAATGTCGCCTCCCTGACCAATTTGCGCATGCTAAAAGTCCGCACTCGATTCCATGGACAAACAACATCGCATTTACCGCACTGATAACAAAATTTGAAAGAGTCTCCACCCTTCTCCTTAATGATATCAACGATTTCTTTATAGTCAGCTATTTTCTCCCTTATCATAACAGTCTATTTCTGTGAGCTGAAATTATTATCACTTCTTTGCAGCATTCATGCGGGCAATGATATCCATCATCTTTTCCAATCCGTATTTGTTAGCTAAGGACTCCATGCCAGTCTCCAACTCCTCCGGCTTCTCTTCTTCTGCGGTCTCCACTTCTCTTTCTTCATAGATGAGGGCATCATTGATACACCACTTTACACACAAAGGCATATCCAGTGGGGGATCACTTTCACACATATCACATTTTAACGGAAGACCCGAGTCCGGCTCTTTGAAAAGGTCCCTGGAAGGACAAGAAGCCCGGCAGAAAGCACATTCATCATAATCTTTCCCATTGATCGTATATTTATCCCTGCCTGCACATTCGGCCACCGCATATTCTCCAGCATAAACAGGCACATAAATGTCGGCAATCGGGTCATGAATCACACGGATCCGGGAGCGCGAAGGATTATTGCTGCTGTATTTCGGAGATGCATGAAAGGACGAACAAATCACTTCACATGCCCGGCAGCCGTTACATTTGTCGACATTGATCCTTATCGTTTTAATCGTCTTTTTCCCCTTTTCAACCTTCATGGCTTGCGTCCTCCACTTTACTTGTCTCTATTACTGCAAGAGTTTCTTTTGAAAGCATATTATCAGAATCTGAATATATTTTCCGCTGCTGGAAGTCATCACCAACATAATCCAGGCCCAGGTCATGCAATGATTCCATCGTCGGAATCCCCTGTTGATTCCAGCCTTTGAATTTATAATAGGTATCCAGGAGCTCTTCCTCGAGTTCCGGGAATCGTTTCTTCCAATGATCTTCCGGCGGTTTCTCGTCTTTTCGCCGCATTCCTCTTCTTATATTAATTGCCCTGACAAGCGTCCGGTATCTCTTGGCTGCCAAAGAAATCTTTTCTTCATCCATCTCAATACCAGCGCCTAAGGTGATGAATTTGGGCAAATTGTGTATGTGATAGGGCGGCTTCATATGAAATGATGACAAGCCGGCGCACATCCCCAGGGCATCATCGATATAGTGCATGCGCTCCTGCCAGTCGACAATATCGCAACACATATCTACCGTAGGGTAATAAGGATTGGACTTCTCACCGCGGGGCTCCCAGTCCAGCACAATCTGTTTGAACCTTTCGTCAGGGGCCTGGAACCAATCTTTAACAAACTCTTGCCGTTCCTCAATAGTTGGGAAAGGGGCCTGAGGAAACTGGCCTTCAATCTGGGTGATACTTATCTTTTCACCCGTGGCATACATAAGGAAATAGATAGGATTCAGCATGGACAGTTTCAGCGGGAGTTGCTCTTGTTTCTTGATGTTGTTATGAGCATAAGCATCGGCGCCATTTCCAATTTTCTTTGCCGCCCAATGCGTACCATCTGCCAGAATATCACCTATACCTTCACGCCTGACGATACGGTCGAGCAGCCAGTAAAACCGGCCATCATTATCTGCTGGCATTCCAGGGAAATCCTCATCAGTTAAAATGCCATTTTCTAAAAGCTCGAGTGCAAATGCCATTACCTGTGGGGCAGAATAGCCGTCGACGCCATATTCCGTGGCTCGCTGCGCAATTCTAAGACCAAAATCCAGGTCGGAGAAGGCCGCCATCGTATACGTCAGTTTTGAAAAACATTTCATCATATAAGTCGGCAGTCCTGGCATGGAAATCGTCGCTGCACATTTCATCGGGCAGTTATAACAGCTGATAAGCCTCGTTCGAGCCGTATTCATGGTCTCCAGCCATGCCTTGTCAACTTCTTCAGTCCAAAAACCTTTTCTCCGGGTACGGGAATTTCCCCACATAAAATTTTCAGTATGCCACTTCTCGTCATGGATCGCCATCTCCTGTGGTGAACCTAGCACCGCCAATATTGGGATTACCCCCTGAATTGGATTATTCTCACGCCATTTTATGAACTCAAGCACTTCATTACAGAGATCCAGATATTCAGCAGGTTTGTCGATATTAATATCCTTGGTGCCGCGAACAACGATTGCCTTCACACCTTTATCGCCCATTACCGCACCAATTCCACCCCTGCTGGCACTCGACCTGCCCTGTTCGATAGAGGCGTAAAAAACCCTGTTTTCCCCGGCAAGGCCGATGGCTGCCACCTGGGCCTTGGGCTCATTTAACTCTTTCCGGAGGATTTCCGCAGTTTCAACCGCGCCCTTACCCTTCAGATGAGCGGCATCACGTATTTCAACCTTGTCATTGTTAATCCACAAGTAAACCAATTCCGGAGATTTACCCCTGAGGATCACTTTATCATAACCAGCATATTTCAGCTCCGGAGCCCAAAAGCCACCCATCATAGAGAAAGCCATGAGTTTGGTCTGCGGAGAAATCGTCGTGACAATAGTGCGGTTACAACCCGGGGCAGGTGTGCCACAGAGAAGTCCACTGGCAAAAATCAGGAGATTTTCAGGCGAAAATGCGTCAACCTCAGGCGGAACCCTGTCCCACATTATCTTGGCATTTGTCCCTAAGCCTCCCAGGTAAAGCTCTGTATCGACCGGATCTGTAGCAACCCGCTCAATGCTTCCACGGCTCAGATCAATTTCTAAATTAAAACCAGTCTCTGCGTACCTCATTTGTTATACTTTTGAATCAGCGCCTGAAATTCGGTACTTTTCACGAAAATTCTGAAAAAAGAATCTATAATTGAGCCCATTTCCTGAACAGAAATGCTAAATATTTTGCCTATAAATTTATTAATCTGAGAGTTAGCAACTATTTAGAATCAACTTAAATAATAAAATATTGAGATACATCCATATCTGGATCTTAAAATGAGGTATTTAGGATCATTTTGTAAGTCCTGTATTCAGAATAATATTCTATTTTCGCTGAACTAGTTTTACGGACAATTTTCATTATGGACGGACTAAAGATTTTCATTGTTGAAGACGATCCCTGGTACGGCGATTTGCTGAAATACCATCTTTCGTTAAACCCTGATTATGAAGTCGAGCTCTTTGTAACAGGGAAAGAATGCCTGAGTAACCTCTACAAGAAACCCTCCATTGTCACCGTCGACTACTCCCTCCCGGATATGAACGGGAAAGACCTTCTACAGAAAATCCGGAAACACAATCCGGAAATCTCTGTGATCATCATCTCGGGGCAGAAAGACATCTCTACGGCAATCGAACTCATCAAAGTAGGGGCCCATGATTATCTTGTCAAAGACGAAGGGACCCGTGATGCTTTATGGAACTCAATCCGGTTGTTGCAGGAAAATCTGAAACTGAGAGTTGAGAACGAAAAACTAAAGGAAGAAATCGGGAAGAAATACGATTTCTCTGACATCATCGTCGGAAATAGCCCGGGAATCAGGGAAACTTTCAAATTGCTTGAAAAGGCTGCAAGCTCACAAATTACCGTTACTATTAACGGGGAAACCGGAACCGGAAAAGAATTGGTGGCAAAAGCCATTCATTATCATTCTGACAGAAAAAAAAATCCTTTCATTGCAATCAATGTCAGTGCAATACCTAACGATTTAATTGAAAGTGAGCTCTTTGGGTACGAAAAGGGCGCCTTTACCGGGGCTTATACCCGAAAAATCGGGCTATTTGAAGAAGCCCAAAAAGGGACAATATTCCTGGATGAAATTGCCGAAATGGACCTGAACATGCAAACCAAATTGTTAAGGGTTTTGCAGGAGAGAGAAATTAAACGCCTGGGAGGCAATGAAACCATCAAGATCGACGTCAGGGTGATCTCAGCCACCCATAAAAACCTGGCAAAAGAGGTTAAAGCGGGGAACTTCAGATCAGACCTGTTTTACCGCCTGATGGGACTACAGATCCAATTAGCCCCGCTGAGAGAAAGAGGCAACGACATCATTATGCTGGCAAAACACTTTGCTGATTCATTTTGTAAGGAAAACGAACGGAAAAAAGTCTTATTTTCTGAAGAAGCCCTGAAAAAACTTCTGAAATATCCATTTCCGGGTAACGTCAGGGAACTCAGGGCTGTTATTGAATTAGCCATAATTTTAAGTGATCAGATTAAAATTGGCCCCGACGCCATAACCTTCATGCCTACTGATGAATTCCAGGATTTCCTTGAAGAAGAGACAACACTTGACAATTATATCTTGAAAATCGTCAATTATCATATGCAAAAAAATAATGACAACATCATGCTTGTTGCTCAAATATTGGGAATCAGCAGGGCTACGATTTACAGATATATCAAAAAAAAGGCTGCCTCGGAAAATTGAGGCAGCCTATATACCCGCGGGGGGCTTGGGGTATATTGTATTTTTATTCCTTTATTTATCTGGTCTTCACAATCTTAACCTTCTGGAAAGTATCTCCTTGTCTTACGTTTACAATATAGATACCGTTTGGTAAGTCATTGCCGAACATGACAGGAACATTAGAAGAGGCATTCTCAATCTTTCCGGCAATTTTTCCTGTGAGGTCGAAGATAGTGATCGTAGCCGCATCTGTATTCGCACTCTCAATGGTCAGCGAAATCTCATTAGTAAATGGATTTGGGAATACCAAGGTTTCGAAAGCAGCATTTGGGGCTACAACCAATTGTCCAATAAGACTTGATTTATCCCCATGGTTCTCACCGCTATTATCATCATCATTTTCCTCGCATGAACCCAGATGATCTCCACTATGACCAGGAATGTGTGTTGGGACATCACTCAATGCAACGGCTATTTTCTGGTTGGTGCTTGAAGTCCCGGTAGTTGTATGACACAAATATACTTTGCTTCCAATAAAACCAGGAACCCGGATGTCAACAACACGAATCGTAATTGATGCGCTTGCACTACATCCGTTGCTATTTGTTGCCGTGAGCGTAAATTGGTAATTACCGGCAGAAACAGGTGTGAATACAGGACTAGCATCTGTCGTTGAGCTTAAGCCGGAAGGGCCACTCCATGAATATGTAAATCCTGTACCGCCGCTAACTGAAGCGTTGAGAATCACAGACTGAGGACCATATCCAAGAAAGATTTTAGATGGGACATCGCCGGTAAAGGCTCCAGTCGTTGAAACAGCAGTGATATTACAGGAAGTAACAGGGCCTGCAACTGTGACAGTCACATAGCAATATGCTGTATTTTCTGAATTATCTTCAACTGTCAACTTCACAGTATATGGGCCAATATTACTACAATTAAAAGAAGTCTTGGATAATGAATAAGAAGCAATTCCGCAATTGTCATAGGAACCGTTATCAACATCTTGTGGTAACAAGCTTGCTGTACCGTTTACAAGGTTAACAGTTACATTTTTTCCAATAGCAACAGGAGGTACATTATCAATAACTTTTACGGTTTGTTTTGCTGTAGCGGTATTGCCACTGGCATCGGTTACTGTCCAGATTACGGTCGTGTTTCCTTTGGGGAATGCTAAAGGAGCATTGTTGGTCACGCTGGCAACTGAACAATTGTCGTTAGTAACAGGAGTTCCGAGGACTACATTGGTTGCTGTACAAGCTGAGTTTGTATTTACAGTAATGCTTGATGGCGCATTGATTGTTGGTTTCTTATTCTCAATGACCGACACCAATTGTGCTGCAGTTGCAGTATTGCCGCTGCCATCGGTTACAGTCCAGATTACGGTAGTAACTCCGGAATAGTAAATAGTCGGAGAATTCTTAGAGACACTTGCCACTGTGCAGTTATCAGAAGTTACGGGTGTTCCAAGAACAACATTGCTTGCAGTACAACCAGAATTGATGCTGATAGATACATTTGCAGGCGCTGTGATTAATGGGTTTACGTTATCAGAAACTGTAACAATTTGAGATGCCATCGCGGTATTGCCGCTTCCGTCAGTCACGGTCCAGGTTACAGTAGTATTTCCTTTTGGAAAAATTGAAGGCGCATTGTTGGTCACGCTGGCTACAGTACAATTATCGGCTGTAACAGGTGTTCCTAGAGCTACATTGATTGCGGTACAGCCGGCATTGGTGTTTGCATTCAGGTTTGCAGGAGCGGTGATTGTTGGATTTACGTTATCTGTAACGGTAACAATTTGAGATGCCATGGCGGTATTGCCGCTGCCGTCAGTCACGGTCCAGATTACTGTGGTATTTCCAAGAGCGAATGCTGAAGGAGCATTGTTGGTCACACTGGCTACAGAACAATTGTCAGCAGTGACAGGAGTTCCAAGGGCAACGCCGGTTGCAGTACAAGCGGTATTGGTAAAGGCTGAAACACTGGCCGGGGCTGTGATTGTTGGATTTACATTATCAGTAACTGTAACAATTTGAGATGCCATGGCGGTATTGCCGCTGCCGTCAGTCACGGTCCAGA
>JBAXPV010000018.1:0-82625 GCA_037132075.1 Bacteroidota bacterium | reverse complement strand
CTGCTGCCGGTTTCACTGGTTCTCTGTCTGGTGATGTATCCGGAACGCAAGCAGCTACAACTGTTGGCAAAATTAACGGGACTTCGATGGCAGCGCTTGCCACAGGTATCTTAAAAAATACAACAACAACGGGTGTTCCTTCAATTGCCGTGGCAGGAGATTTTCCAACCTTAAACCAAAATACGACAGGCACTGCTGCCGGTTTCACTGGTTCTCTGTCTGGTGATGTATCCGGAACGCAAGCAGCGACAACTGTTGGCAAAATCAACGGGACTTCGATGGCAGCGCTTGCAACAGGTATCTTAAAAAATACAACAGGGACAGGTATTCCATCTATTGCCACCGCTGGAACTGATTATGCTGCAGGAGTAGCAAACCCAAGTGCAACTATTGGGTTAACTGCTGTTAATGGAACGGCGACTTCAGCCATAAGGAGCGATGGAGCCCCTGCTTTGAGCCAGTCGATTATCCCCACTTGGTCTGGCTTACATACATTTACAGGAGGTATCACATTAAGCGGGACAACTGCTATCTCTATCAGTGCAGATGCATCCAACACCACCGTAAATTTAGGGAGCGGTGCTGGTGCTAAATTAGTAAGTCTTGGAAGTTCAAATGGTGCATCATCCTTGACAGAAAGAGTAGGAACCGGTAATTATAATCTTGACGGTGTTGCCGGATCAACTTATACCATTGGCGCTTCAACTACTACCGGAACAATAATTATCGGAGGCACTGCTCAAAGTGGCGCCATTACACTAGGATCCTCTTCGGCCGCTCAAACATTGAATCTGGGAACCGGAGCCGGAGCTTCCACGGTGAATATCGCAAATGGTGTTGCCGGCAGTGTGGTTTCCATTGCCAACGGCATTAATACTTCCGCGCAAACGATAAATATTGGAGCAGGTGCTAACGCAGCTAACAACACGATCAATATCGGTTCTGCTTTGAATACCGCCGGTGTTACTGCTATTACCATAGGCTCTAACCAAAATCTTGCCAATACAACACTTATTGAAGGGGGAAATGGTACTGGCGCTATCACGCTTGATCCACATACTGCCGGTAGCATTATTATTGGTGATGTTGCAGGAACGGGGGCAATCACATTAGGTTCCTCGACCGGAGCTCAAGCAATCAATATTGGGATTGGTGGAACCGGGGCCAAGACAATCACAATCGGTGATGGAGCTTCAACTGGCTCAACTACAATAAAATCCGGAACAGGTATGATTGTCCTCTATGGAAAGCTAAAAACTCAACAAAACGGGAGTGCTGTTACTGCTTCAGAAAGCGGAGCAGGAGTCCCAACACTTACTACCAATTCAAATGACATTGCAGGAATTGTAACTTCCTCTACAACAGCTCATACATATGTCAGGGTTACCTTCCCAGCAACATATACCAATGCTCCTTTTGTGGTTGTTAGCCCGGCAAATGCAGCAGCTGGAACCATTTGCGGAAGTACAAATAGTTATAATGTTACAACCACTGCGACATACTTACAAATAAATATGAGTAATAGCTCATCCAGCTCAGCCTGGGCTTATCATGTTTTTGGAAATTAAACATTATCGAGGAATATATTTAAACTATTAGATTAGAAAAGCATTACATAAAAGAATGAGCGCTTTATTAACACAGATAACACAAGGGAAGAAACGACTGACCAGGCCTTTAATTAGGTTGATCACGAGTCTTTCTTTAGTATTATTTTCATTTTATTGCCAAACATTGCAAGCCCAGGTCATCTCAAATGCAGGAGCCGCAATGTCCATTTCAAGCGGGACTGTGTTAAATGCTGTAGATATTGAAAATACGAGTGGGACGATCACGAACAGCGGCACTGTTACATTAACAGGAAATCATAGCAATGCCGGGACCTCGGCCGGTGACGGAACCTACAACATCTCTGGTAATTGGACGAATACAGGAACATTTACGGCTGGCTCAAGCACGGTAAATTTTAACGGAGGAAACGCTCAAAGTATCGGCGGCAGTGCTGCAACGACATTCCACAATCTTACTATTGCCAATACCAATGGGGGAATAAATCTGACAAATCCCGAATCTGTTGATGGCTCATTAAGTCTTTCAAGCGGAGTTCTTTCCACCAGCGCCACCAATATTTTAAGCCTGACCAATACTTCTTCAGCCGCAATCACCACCGCATCAGGCACTTCTTACGTCAGCGGCCCCATGAAATGGTCATTGGCTTCCGGTTCTTCTTATATTTTTCCCTTAGGAAAAGGGAGCAGCAGCAGCACCTATTTTCCTTTTAACTTAAACACCGTATCCGGCACCTCCCCTGTTGTGCAAGTGGAGGCCTTTGCCTCAGCACCGACCGGGACAGCAGATGGCACAAGCCTGAGCGCATTAAGCAGCTCTGAATACTGGCTGCTAACGATGATATCCGGGACTTTCAGTGGTGCAACCGTTGATCTTAACCGCCAAACGGCAGTGAGCCCCCTGGATAATATCGGAAGAAGTACCAATGACGCCTCTTTGTCCTATTCAGCTCTCGGTGGTAGTGGCAGCGGAAACGCAATCAACGGATCCAATGACATTGGCTCGATTGCCAGCAGCGGGACCAATTATTTTGTGATGGGACAACGTTCTAAAATTTACAACATTAGCACCAACAATGCTTTCACCGGGGCCAATACCTATTGTAAAAATGACGGATCCCCAACCAATCTTTCTGCTACATTTAACACCTGTACTACTGGCAATGGCACACCACTCGCCACGACAGTTACAGTTAGCTGGTATTACAATACGACAAATTCTACAACCATAGCGGGTGCCACACAGCTTGCGCAAACAACTGGGGCCAGCACGGGAACATCCGGAACTGTCGCCTTTACTTATTCTCCATCAACTGGAACCGCAGGCACATTTTATTATTTCGCGGTTTTATCCGCTCCCAGCAGCAATGTTTGCGGGTTTGTTACCTCTTTATCTACAGGTACGCAATTGGTTACCGTCGCAGCCACGCCACTTGCGCCTACCCTCGGCGGCGCCAGCCCGACCAATGGCAGTACGATCTGCCAGGGCTATAACTCAGGCGCAGTCACCGGGATTGCCGGCTCTGGCGGCTCATCTGGTGCTGCTGACGAATACCAGCTCAGTATTAACGGGGGAAGCTCGTATGCCTCATATACCAACGGAACTGCCATCAACACTGCCACCGCAAGCGGCAGCGTCATTGTTCAGGCTCGGCGCACAGGAGGAAGCCTCGCCTGTACCACAACATCCTGGACTACCTTATCGACCTGGACTATCGGGACATCAGTTGTATCTCCGGCACTCAATGTTGCAAGTCCTGCAAGCGGAACTTCCATCTGTGCAGGCTACAATGGCCCCAGTGCCACTATCACTGCAGGTTCGGGTGGTTCTTCAGGTACCGCAGATTTATATGAATACAGCATCGACAATGGAGGAAGCTGGGCAACATACACCGCCGGCACTGCGATAAACACCGCCGGAGCACTTAGCGATGTCATGATCCGGGTTAGTCGTTCAGCGGGAAGTTATGGCTGTAGCGGCAGCGGAACCACAACGATTGCCACATGGCCTATATCAACTAGCCCAGTGGGTCCGGCATTAAGCACAGCAAGTCCGGCAGATGGCACTACCCTATGTGCTGGATTTAACACCGGGACTGTAAGTGGTGCTGCTGGCTCAGGAGGTTCATCCGGGGCTGCAGATGCCTACCGCTATAGCCTCGACGGCGGCACTTCCTGGGCATCCTACACCAATGGAGCTACAATCAATACCTCCGCTGCCACAGGCAATATCCTCGTTCAGTCGATGAGGACTTCCGGAAGCTTTGGCTGTTCGAATACATCCTGGACGACCATTTGCAGTTGGACCTTGGGTTCCCCGACACAAAATCCCGTATTAAATGTGGCCTCTCCAGCTGGAGGAACCACGATCTGTGCCGGATACACCGGCCCAGGCGCAACTATTACGCCAGGGAGTGGTGGATCAACAGGAGCAAGCGATTTATACGAATACAGTCTTGACAATGGAAGCAATTGGCTTACCTATACACCAGCGAATCAAATCAATACTACCGGGGCTACGTCTAACGTGCTCATCAGGGTCAGCCGCTCAGGAGGCAGCTATGGATGCAATGCAAGCGGTCCGACAACCATCGTGACCTGGCCGGTTTCTTCCTCAACTACCTATCCAGCCTTAAATACAGCTACCCCACCAAACGGACGAGCCATATGCGCAGGTTATTCCGGCGTAAATGCCACGATAACAGCAGGATCAGGAGGCTCGGCCGGGGCTGCTGATGAATATGAGATTAGCACTGCCGGTGCCTTGGGTACTTTTAACACATATGCCAGTGGAGCGAGTATTAACACCTCTGGTGCCACTGACACGATCATTGTACGAGCCAGAAGAACCGGAGGAAACTTCGGTTGTACCGGTTCCAGCTGGAGTACTATAAGCTATTGGCCAATAGGCTCAGCTAGCAGCTTGCCCACGCTAACAACGCCAACACCCTCCAATGGGACTACCGTCTGTATCGGCAATTCCAGTCCCAACGCCACCATTCATGCAGGATCAGGTGGTTCTTACAGCGCCGCTGACCTTAATGAGTTCAGCATCGACAATGGAGGAAACTGGTCAGCCTATACTTCAGGAAATACAATAAGCCTTACGGGGGCAAGTGTCAATGTTCTGATCAGGGTTCGTCGTTCAGGCGGCAGTTACGGCTGTAGTGACATCGGCCCCTCCACCATCGTTACCTGGCCGGTGGCTCCTACCCCGGCGGCCCCGACAGGTTCAGCAGCCCAGTCAGTTTGTACAGGCTCAACGCTGGCAGACCTGACAGCTTCAGGTACGGCAATTCAATGGTACACAGCATCTTCCGGAGGATTACTCCTCCCCGGATCGACTGTCATCACCAATGGATCTACTTATTACGCCTCTCAAACCCAGAGCTTCTGCGAAAGCATATCCAGGCTGCTGGTTACGGCAAGCCTCTATCCATCAGGCAGATGGATCGGCGTTGTCAGTACCGACTGGAGTGAGCCAAACAACTGGTGCGGCGGCGTACCCACTTCTTCAACAGACGCGTTGATACCTTCCGGGGTATCACATTATCCTACTGTCGACATCACAACGGCAATTTGCAGAGATATTACCATCAATAGTGGTGCAACACTTACTATTGCTGAAGCTAAAGCGCTTCATGTTACGGGTGTATTAACCAACAGCAACGGAAATTCTGGCCTAAAGCTGAATTCCAGTTCAGCCGGAACAGGATCTCTGCTTCATTCCACGAATAATGTCCCGGCAACTGTCGACCGATACATCAGCGGAAGCGCTGAGGACTGGCACTTTTTGTCGAGCCCTGTTGCAGCGCAAGTTATCAGCACCGGAACCGGGCCTGGGACCTGGACGCCTTCCGGAACCTATGGAAATGGCACCGGCTATGACTTATACACCTGGGATGAGGCAGCTAGTTGCTGGGTTTTTCAGCTGAACACCAACTTAGGGATCACCCCAAACTGGCCTACCTACCATCCTGAAAGCTATTTCAAACCGGGTTGCGGGTATCTCTATTCGTTACAACTTGCCGCACAGACAAAGACATTTACCGGCAACCTCAACAATGACCTGTTCAATATTCCGCTAACCTTTGGCGGACCAAATGCAACTTACAAAGGATTCAACCTCGTTGGCAATCCATACCCTTCCTCTATTGACTGGTATGCAGGCAGCGGGTGGACGAGAACAGCACTGTCAATTACTGCAGGCGGAAATGATGCCTGGATATGGAATAGCAGTGCCAACAATTATGGCGTATACAACTCTGCAGACGCCGGCGGTGTGGGTTCAAATTATGTTACCCGATACATCGCCCCCATGCAGGCTTTCTTTGTGAAAGCAGGAAGTGCAGGCATCTTAGGAATGGACAATAGCGTAAGATCGAGCACCGGAGCTAGTAACTGGCTGAAAGGCACTGCAGGCGAGGCTTTAAAGTTTAAGCTAGTTGTAAATTCGTTATCAGGCAAAGGGTTCGATGAGGTCATCCTGAATTTCGGAGCAGACTCCAATGAAGCTGGCGCCCCGAAACTGTTCAGTTATGTTGCCTCAGCTCCAAGCCTTTACCTCCCTTACGATGGCGAAAACTTATCAGTTCTTCACTTGACAAATTGTTTAAAAAACCCTCGAGTCCCGGTGATGTTTAAACCCGGCAACAACGGAGAATTTACCATAACAGCCAATTTCAATCCTGCTGATTTTGAAAATGTTTACCTCGAAGACCGCAAATACAACTATTTCCAGAAACTAAACCAAAGCGCTCAATACCGATTTAAAGGTGAAAACAGTGACGATGTATCACGTTTTGTTTTGCATTTCAGCACTATCAGTAATCCTGCCAGCAATGAGATTCCTGCCGGAATTTACGCGAACAGCGATGGAATTGTAATTGACCTTAGCCTTGTTAGTGAAGATACTGAGTTGTTTATCTACGATGTCCTGGGCAGAATTCTCCATGAGGAAAAACTTAAGGGAAACATGGAACATCAGCTTTATCTTCAATTACAACCCCAGGTGCTGGTAATTTCCTTAAAAAACAGCCATGGCGGGCTGGAGAAGAAGTTTGTCTTCAGACCGAGGTAGACGACTGGGCGCCAAGTCGCCGAGTAATTGCAGAGTGCCAAACCTTTATTACCTTTGCCCCTCAAATAGAATAATTTTACTAACATGGAATATAACCTAATCGTCATTGGCAGCGGCCCCGGAGGCTATGTTGCTGCAATCAGGGCTTCACAACTGGGCCTGAAAGTTGCTGTTGTTGAAAAAGCCGAACTGGGCGGCGTCTGCCTGAACTGGGGCTGCATCCCGACCAAAGCCTTACTTAAAAGCGCCTCTGTATTTGAATATATGAACCATGCAGCCGACTATGGCATCAGCCTTAAAGGGGAAGTCACTGCTGACTTTGAAGCCATGGTGAAACGGAGCCGCGGTGTTGCTGAAGCCATGAGCAAAGGCATCACGTTCCTCTTCAACAAAAATAAAATCACAACGATTCAGGGAACTGCCAAAGTAAAACCCGGCAACATTGTTTCCGTTACAGGTGCCGATGGCAAAACCACTGACTACCCCACCGAGCATATCATCCTCGCTACCGGTGCCCGTAGCCGCGAGCTGCCGAACCTGAAACAGGATGGCAAGAAAATAATCGGATACCGCGAAGCCATGACATTGCCCAAACAGCCAAAAAGCATGGTCGTAGTCGGCTCAGGTGCCATCGGTTCTGAATTCGCTTACTTCTACCATACCATCGGAACAGAGGTTACACTGGTCGAGTTTATGCCCAACCTGGTCCCTGTTGAAGATGAAGAAGTGTCGAAGCAACTGGAACGCTCCTTCAAGAAAAGCGGCATGAAAGTATATACCAGCGCCTCAGTAGAAGAAGTTGACACCAAAGGCAAGCTCTGTAAGGTAAAAATCAAAACAAAAAAGGGTGAGGAATTCGTTGAGGCAGAGATCGTTTTATCTGCTGTTGGCATTGCCACCAATGTTGAAGGACTCGGCCTGGAAGAATGCGGCATCAAAGTTGAAGGTGGCAAAGTTATCGTGGATGAATTTTACAATACTTCCACAACAGGATATTATGCAATCGGTGACATTGTTCGCGGACCAGCCCTGGCCCACGTAGCTTCTCATGAAGGGATTATCTGTGTTGAGAAAATTGCAGGTCTTCATGCGGAACCACTTGATTATGGCAATATCCCCGGATGTACCTATACGCATCCTGAGATCGCATCCGTCGGCATGACAGAAAAGGCAGCCAGGGATGCAGGCTATGACATCAAAGTCGGAAAATTCCCGTTTTCCGCATCCGGCAAAGCCAAGGCAGCCGGAGCTTCCGACGGTTTTGTGAAAGTGATCTTCGATGCGAAATACGGTGAATGGCTCGGTGCACACCTGATCGGGGAAAATGTCACGGAACTGATCGCAGAAGCCGTGGTCGCACGCAAACTGGAGACAACCGGGCATGAGATCATCAACGCAGTACATCCCCACCCTACCATGAGCGAAGCAATCATGGAAGCGGTTGCCGCTGCTTATGGAGAAGTAATACATCTGTAATCATGGAAATAATAAAAGTTGACATCGAAGGCCCTTTGATCTTAAAACCTGCCGTTTATAAAGACGCAAGGGGATATTTTTACGAGTCGTACAACGCGAAAACGCTGGCCAACATGGGTTTTACAGAGGTCTTTGTCCAGGACAATGAGTCTTTGTCTTCGAAAGGTGTCGTGCGTGGCCTCCATTTCCAGCTGCCTCCTTTTTCCCAGGGAAAGCTGGTAAAGGTGGTCATGGGTTCTGTTTATGATGTCGCAGTTGACTTACGAAAGAACTCACCAACCTACGGTCAATGGTCGGCTATTGAACTTAGTGCTGAGAACAAACTGATGTTCTGGATCCCTGCTGGTTTTGCCCATGGTTTTCAAAGTTTGGAAGAAAACACCATATTTAGTTATAAGTGTACCAACTACTACGATAAGAATTCTGAAGCCAGCCTATTATTCAATGACCCGGATATCGGGATTAACTGGCCGATTGCCAATACGATACTTGCAGAAAAAGATTTGCAGGCAGGCTTACTGAACAATTTCGACAGTCCCTTTCAGCTGTAAAGCACGCTCATCATTCATATAACGTCCTTTCCAATGCAGGAAATTTTCTCCTATTAAATACTTACCTTTGTGGCCAATTTTGAAGGCCTCAGATATGAAGAAATGGTATGTTGTTATTCTGATCAGTGTCGCGCTTATCTGTGGAAGCGGACTCCTAATTTCCTGGCATTGGCAGATAGGTGTTACTGACCATGAATATGCATCTTTAATAAAAAACGGGACAAAGTCTTTTGCCCTAGAAGTTCCCAGAAAGATGACATTTTGTGGAGAAGAAGTACCTCTTGATGTCTATTGGGTAAAAGAAGCACTTGACCGTGAACTGATTACAAACACATACTGGCAATCAGCTACGCTATTGGCTTTGAAACGGGCGAACCGTTATTTTCCTCAAATTGAGCCCTATCTTCTGATGAATAAAGTTCCTGATGACATGAAATATCTGGCCCTGATCGAAAGTAACCTCCTGCCTGTTGTTTCTCCGGCAGGCGCTTCCGGCCACTGGCAATTTATTAAAGAAACCGGACTACATTATGGCATGGAGATCAACGATGAAGTTGATGAACGTTATAACATTGAAAAGAGTACGATTGCAGCATGTAATTATCTGAAAGAAGCTCATACAAAATTCTCAAGCTGGACCCTGGCAGCAGCTGCATATAATGCAGGTCCTGATAACATCAGCAAAACCCTGAGCCTGCAAGGAGCAAATAACTTTTATGAAGCAGCTTTCAACCCAGAGACATCCCGTTATCTTTTCAGGATACTGGCAATGAAAGAGATTTTTAACAATCCCAGAAAATATGGCTTTATTTACAGGGCTAAAGACCTGTATCCCAACATCCCTGTCAAGGAACTTAAGATTGACACCCCAATTACTAACTTGAGTGCCTTTGCAAAAAACCAGGGACTAAACTACAAAATTCTTAAAGAATTTAACCCGTGGCTTCGCAAAAACACCCTCTCCAACAAAACACATAAGACTTATACCATTTCCTTACCAGAAAAAGAAGACATCTATTATTCGAAATTGTTGCAAAATAAAGAATTGTTCGGAGTTCGGGAGATCGACACAATTTGACAAGCCTGATGAGAGATATGGATGACACAGAATTGGGCATTGACAGTATTCGTGAAGAAAAGCTCATCGCTGGCACTTCTGCCGGAAACAGTATCGAGATCTATGGAGCCAGGGCACATAACTTAAAGAATATCGATCTTGTGATTCCACGGAATCAGCTTGTAGTTATCACAGGCCTGAGCGGAAGTGGGAAATCATCCCTTGCTTTTGACACGATTTATGCTGAAGGCCAGCGTCGTTATATTGAGACCTTTTCAGCCTATGCCAGGCAGTTTCTTGGCAGCCTCGAACGACCCGATGTCGACAAAATACACGGATTGAGTCCTGTGATTTCTATTGAACAAAAATCGGTAAACCGTAACCCAAGGTCTACTGTCGGGACGATTACAGAGATCTATGACTTCATCCGCCTCTTGTATGCCCGGATCGCAGATGCCTATTCCTACAACACCCAGGAGAAGATGATCCGGTACTCGGATGAGGATTTGCTAGGGCTAATCACTGACAATTATAAAAAGAAAACAATACTCATCCTCTCTCCTGCCGTCAAGGGCCGGAAAGGTCATTACAGGGAACTGTTTGAACAAATTCGTAAGCAGGGATTTACCAAAGTAAGGATCGATGGGGAAATTCGCGACATCTCTTTCGGACTTCAACTTGACCGCTATAAAATCCATGACATTGAAATCGTCGTCGACCGCATTACCGTAAAAGACGACAGCAAACGCCGACTGACGGAATCCCTGCAACTGGCCATGAAACAAGGCAAAGGAATGCTTATGGTGATGGAGGCCAACGGCACTGAAGCAAGACACTTCAGCCGTCACCTGATGTGTCCTACAAGCGGCATCTCCTACGAAGAGCCGGAACCCAACACTTTCTCATTTAACTCTCCTTATGGATCGTGCCCTAAGTGTAACGGGCTAGGCAGCATTGCCCAGGTCGACCTGGAAAAGATCATCCCAGACAGAAAAAAAACGATCCGTAAAGGCGGACTCCTTCCTTTAGGCGAGTACCGTAACACTTGGATATTCAGGCAACTGGAAGCAATCGGACAAAAACATGGCTTCACGCTCGACACTGAGATCGGAGAGTTTTCTGAAGATGCCATCAACACCATTTTATATGGTTCTGATGAGATGTTAAAAATCAGGAACGACACACTCGGAGTGACGACGCATTATTCCATGAGTTTTGAAGGGATCGTCAATTTTATCATCAGTCAGAATTCAGAGAATGCACCCAAAGGCATTCAAAAATGGCTCAGTAGCTTCATGGACCGCATCGACTGTCCCGAATGCAAAGGCGACCGTCTCAAGAAAGAATCACTGCATTTCAGGATCCTCGATAAGAATATTGCACAGTTGTCGCGCCTCGATCCTGTCAACCTTCTCGACTGGATGGAAAACCTGGAGCCTCAGCTCGACGATCGTAAAAAGATCATTGCCCACGAAATCCTCCAGGAGATCAAGACCCGTATCCGATTCCTTTTGGAAGTCGGGTTGGATTATGTCTCTCTGAGTCGTCCGGCATCCAGCCTTTCCGGCGGGGAGTCACAACGCATCCGGCTGGCTACACAGATAGGCTCACAACTTCAGGGTGTGTTATACATTCTCGATGAGCCCAGCATTGGGCTTCATCAGCGCGACAACCTTCGTCTGATCCAGGCGCTGATAGAGCTTCGTGATATCGGAAACTCTGTAATCGTGGTGGAGCATGACAAAGAGATGATCCTATCGGCGGATTATGTCGTCGACATTGGCCCGGGAGCCGGCGAACATGGCGGAAAGATTGTCGCAGCAGGGAAACCTGAAGCACTGAAATCAATGGATTCCATTACCTGCAAATATTTGGGCGGAGAACTGGAAATCGCCGTTCCCGCTTTTCGAAGAAAAGGCAATGGTGGCACAATCAAGCTGCAAGGTGCATCAGGAAACAATTTAAAATCTGTCGACCTGGAAATCCCACTTGGCGTTTTGGTATGTATCACCGGGGTCAGCGGCAGCGGAAAATCTACGCTGATCAATGAAACTTTGTATCCGATTTTAAGCCAGTATTTTTACAAATCCGACAAAAAACCACTCTTTTACGACAAGGTTGAAGGCATAAAACTGGTAGATAAAGTCATTGAAATCGACCAATCCCCTATTGGCCGGACACCCCGCTCGAACCCTGCTACCTATACCGGGGTATTCGATGAGATCAGGAAGTTATTTGCCATGGTGCCGGAAGCAAGAGTTCGCGGATATCTTCCCGGTCGTTTTTCCTTCAACGTAAAAGGAGGAAGATGTGAAGCCTGCAGTGGTGCCGGGATTCGGATCATTGGCATGAACTTCCTCCCCGATGTCCATGTCCCTTGTGAGGCATGTGGCGGAAAACGATACAACAGGGAGACTCTGGAAGTCCGATACAAGGGCAAATCTATCAGTGACGTACTCGACATGACTATAGAACATAGTGTCGATTTCTTCGAAAACATCCCATCAATACAAATCAAGTTAAGGACCTTGCATGAAGTGGGTCTCGATTATATCACTCTGGGTCAGCAATCTACTACATTAAGTGGCGGTGAGGCCCAGCGCGTGAAGCTTGCTGCCGAACTGTCAAAGAAAGATACAGGAAACACAATTTATATCCTGGACGAGCCTACAACCGGTTTGCATTTTGAAGATGTCAGGGTATTGTTACAAGTCTTAAACCGCCTGGTCGACAAAGGCAATTCCATCCTGGTAATCGAACACAACCTGGATGTGATCAAAGTGGCCGATCACCTGATTGACCTGGGCCCGGAAGGCGGAGAACGCGGTGGCAGGATCATAGCAACAGGAACACCTGAAGAAGTAGCCATGGAAGAATCCAGTTTCACTGGTTATTATTTGAAGCAAGAACTTGGTCTTTAATTAAATACACAACATCATGCATAGCGAAAAGGAAGGGCTTAGCAGTGAAGAGATGATCCGGCAGGCATTCATTCCCAAAGACTGGACAGAAATCGTAGCAACTGATTCCTGGGCTGTTTTTAAGATTATGTCGGAACTTGTCGAAGGTTTTGAAAAACTGGCCAGGATCGGTCCCTGTGTGACAATCTTCGGGTCAGCGCGTACGAAACCTGGCGGGAATTATTATAAGATGGCAGAGAAGATCGCATATCTGCTGACTGCCAAAGGTTTTGGGATTATCTCAGGCGGTGGCCCCGGTATCATGGAAGCTGCCAACAAAGGCGCTCATTTTTCAGGGGGGAAATCTGTTGGACTCAATATTGACTTGCCCTACGAGCAAAACCCCAACCCTTTTATCGATCCCGACAAACTCATCAATTTCGATTATTTCTTCGTACGTAAGGTGATGTTCATGAAATACAGCCAGGGCTACATCGTGATGCCCGGTGGTTTTGGGACGATGGATGAGATGTTCGAAGCCGTCACCCTGATCCAGACACATAAAATGGTGCAATTCCCAATCGTCCTTGTCGGGCAGAAATTCTGGGAACCCCTCGTAATATGGCTTAATGAACAACTCTGCGCCGAAGGATTCATTAATGAAAATGATCTTAAAATATTCACGGTAGTTGACAGTGCAGAAGAAGCCGTAGAACAAATTGACCAGTTTTACCAACGCTACGCGATCAAACCCAATTTCTAATCATACAATTTATGGTTTATCAAATTCCAATCCGTTTGCTCAAAGTGGAAGAGGATGGCTTTCACCTGATGTGCACGGCAACGGTTCATGGACATCCCATTAACATGCTGATCGACACGGGAGCCTCGCGTACCGTATTTGACTCAAACCGACTCCAGGAATTGATACAGTTTGACCCCAAAAGCATCAAACAAAACGAACAACTTTCTACCGGCATCGGCACCAATACGCTTGAAAGCCAGGTGGTCACCCTGACAGAACTGAATCTTGGCGGTGCAATCCTTAAAAATTATACTGCCGTGATGATCGACATGGCCCCTGTGAATGAAACCTATATGAAAATCGGCTTGCCTGCCATTGAAGGCGTTTTGGGAGGCGACATCCTGGTGAAAGGGAAGGCGATGATCGATTACAAAAAGTGTTTGCTCAAACTAACACTAAGGAAAAGGAAATAACATAGATAAGGTTTATCAAACCAAATCATTAGTTGAACAAAAAGCTATGTAATGCGCCTAATAGTGGGAAACAATCTATTGAATCATCACTAATTTCCTGGTCTGAACGGGAAGGCTATTGCCTGACTGCCTGTTATCACGACAACTCACAAAATACAAGCCTGATTCCCAACCGCTTAAGTCCAATTTTTCTGCATTGGGATCAAAGGAAGGTTTGATAAGCATGATACGTCCTGAAAGATCAGTCACACTCACATTAAGCAAACCTTTGAATGCCGGGCTATCCCATTGGATTGAAAACAAATCTCTTCCCGGATTGGGATAAATAGTGAAAGTCGTATTCCATTTATCACCAGGATCCACGATGGCAGTAGGGCCTGGCATCGCCCCCTTATAATAAGCCACTCCCCCGCATCCATTGCCAAGTAATAGATCCGGATAGGTATCACCATCGAGATTGGCCATGGCCGGAGCATTATCCTGACCATCCTGCAAGCTAAGGTAATTCTTTGCAACCAGCGTAAATTGCCCGGCCAGGTTTCCGTCAATATTTTTATAGTAATTAATTCCATTTCCAATGGATCCCGCAAAAAGCCTTGTTTCATTGGCAGGTGTACGAAAAAAACAGGGTTTTGTAAAACCATAGTTGGAGACATTGGGATTCACAACATTGACACTACCCAGGGTATCAGTAATATGACTAAAGACCGGGTTTGTGGCCGAACCGATATTACGATAATACACGACATTCCCTTTCCGGTTACCGATCAACAGGTCAAGAAGGTTATCATGATCTATGTCAAATAGTTGCGGAGCACTATTGTCGCCAACATCGATTCCCATATAGTCGATTACAGGCGCATCATAGGCAGGCGGATTGCCAGGGCCGGCATGGTTCTTAAAAAACACCAGGTGCCCGTCTTTTTTACCAATGAACAGGTCAGGATCCCCATCGCCATCGATATCGCCCATAGTGGGGAAGGTGTATAAAATATTCAGGGCTTTAACACCTGCATAATTGGTGTCAACAAGGGTAAATGCCGGATCAGTAGCTGTTCCCGTGTTTTTATAATAATAGAGCTGTGAATGAAAGTCGGTATGCAGAAACCCTGCCTGGATAAAGGAAGTATCGAACTGCCCTTCGCTGCCAATAAGCAAATCGGTCAGGCCATCCTGGTCGACGTCATAAAGCAAAGGCATGGCACTGCTTCCGACTTCTATCATTTCGTCCTGAAGGAAGTTTCTCTTCACAAAATTAAATACAGGCGACTGCGTAGTTCCGGTATTTTTATAGAGCCAGACGCTCCTTAGGTTTTCTGCCATATTGGTACCGGATTCAAAGGGGGAGACAATCAGGTCTTTTTTTCCGTCGTTGTCCACATCCAGGTAATCGGTACAGGGAAAAGAACTTAAATCAATGGGTCTGGTACCAGCCGGATATTGCTGTATTGTGCTTCCTATATGACCAACAGTCTTTGTACCTGTATTGATCATTCCTATGATGCCTGGATAGGTGACGTCCCCGACAAGCACATCCTGAACACTGTCGTTGTTGAAATCGAAGGCTGTAAGCGTTGAACCTGTATGTTCCACGGCATCAGGATCCACGATTGGAGGTTCTACCGGGCCGCTGCATAGTTTAAACGGGCATGCTACATTGGTTGAAATGACATTGTTTGAATCATTCTCTTTAACATTCCCCCAGCAAAATGCCGTCATCTGGTAATCAAGGCTGTCGCAAACACCATATTTCTCCATCGACAGGTTTTTGTGAAAATTGATATACCCGCCTAAGATCCAGAATGTCATGACGTCGAGGTCACCGTCACCATCCATGTCGGCAACGGCGGGATAGTCGACACTGGCTGTATAGATATTCGAATAACCACCGAACTGGTAGGAAAGAATTTGATTGCTTATCCACTGAAAACTAAGGCCGCCAGTCGAAGTAGAGGTGTTTTTGTAAACAGTTATTCCACCGTAGCCATAACAAAAAATATCTTTTTTACCATCGCAGTTATAATCAACGAGTCTTACCCAATCAGTCATCACAGGAAACTTGGCAGCCCAGGTCCAGTCGAATGTATAATATGGCTGGGTGGTAGTGCCATTATTGAGAAAAGTGATGATGCGGTTGCCCATTTTGTCAAATACAAAGAGATCCTCTTTGCCGTCCTGGTTCAGGTCGATACTGGAAAACTGGCATGAGTTGAGTCCACCAGCCCATGGATAGAGAAGAAGCACATTGTTGATGTCATGGACCGGAACAATGTTCTGTCTTTCAAAACCATAATCGTTAAAAACCTGGGCAGGAGCAATAAAAAACGACAGCAAAAGCACTGGAAGCAGGCATTTTAGAGATTGTTGAAAGACGCTGACAAATAAAAAGTGTTTCATTTTGCTAAGTTAGAAAGGTTTTTTCTATATTTGCACCCTCGAAAAAAAAGGTAAGTCTTTAATAATAAATTGTATGCAGAATAAGGGTGCTATTAGATTTTTTGCGATTGCGTTTGCGTTAGTTTGTGGTTTCCAGTTATCCTTTACGTTCTTTACAAGACACGTAGAGAACAAGGCAGTTGCCTACGCGAAGAATGAGTTTGCTATTTCTACAGCAAAACGCCTCGCAGCAGGTAATCAGTTAAAGGAAACAATGATCCTCGACTCTATCGTAAAAGGGAGAGAGCGTTATTTTCTCGATTCCATGTCAAGTCAGGTGGTTTACAATATCCTTGTAAGGAAATATACTTACAAAGATTGTAAAGAGCGTGAAATCAACCTCGGTCTTGACCTTAAAGGGGGGATGAACGTAACTATGGAAATCAGTGTTGTTGATATTATCAAAGCACTGAGCGACAATAGCACCAATCCTACTTTTGTTAAAGCGATTAACCTCACCAACCAGAAATTCAAAACAAGTCAGAAAGATTATGTGACCTTGTTTGCTGAGACTTTCAAGGAAGTTGACCCGAATGCCCGTTTGGCAGCAGTCTTCTCCACCATGGAACTTCGCGAAAGGGTAACACCTAAATCAACTGATGATGAGGTGATTAAAGTACTCAGAGATGAGACAGAAAGTGCCATTGACCGTACTTTCAACATCCTCCGTACCCGTATCGACCGTTTTGGCGTAACCCAGCCTAACATTCAGCGCCTGGCCACATCCGGCAGGATCCTCATCGAGCTCCCGGGTATCAAAGAGCCTGAGCGCGTCAGGAAACTGCTTCAGGGAACGGCAAACCTGGAATTCTGGGAAACCTATGAATTCAAAGACATCACCAACTATTTCACTGAAGCCAACAAACGCTTAATTTCAATGGTTGGCCCCGGTGGCGAGATCATGATGCCAACCGACAGCACTACCATTGACGCCGCAAAAGCAGACTCATCCAAAGCAATCACTGCAATAAAAACTACAGATGTTGCTAAAACTGCTGAAACTGCAAAAACAAAAGAGGCTGCAAAAGCGAAAGAAGTTAAAAAAGACACCACGGCTTCCTTATTGGATAAAGTAAAAGACACCAGTAAAGTCGCTGGTAAAGGCAAAGACAAAAAGCAGGAAAGTTTTGACGAATTTGCCAAAAAGAACCCGCTTTATGCTTACCTCACCCTTAACCTTACACGTAATGAGCAAGGTCAGTATTACCCGGGATCAGGTCCGCTTGTAGGTTTCTCTGCGATCAAAGACACTGCCAGGGTTAATCAGATGATCAAAGCTACGGCCAATGTGTTTCCAAGAAATTTAAAACTCGCCTGGACAGTAAAACCTAGTAAAGATCAACCAGACATCCTTCAGCTGATCGCCCTCAGGGTCACTTCCAGAGATGGTTCTGCACCTATGAATGGTGACGTAATCGTTGACGCTCGTCAGGATTATAGCCAAACCGGCCAGGTGGAGATCACCATGAATATGAATACTGAAGGTGGCCGCAGCTGGGCTCGTCTGACCAGCGAAAACGTTGGCAAATCAGTAGCAATCGTCCTCGACCATTATGTATATTCATTCCCACGCGTTAACGAAGAAATTCCAAATGGCCGTTCTTCTATCAGTGGAAACTTCTCTATTGAAGAAGCAAAGGACCTTGCCAATATCCTCAAGGCAGGTAAGTTACCCGCTCCCGCACGTATCGTGCAGGAAGATGTCGTAGGACCATCACTCGGAAAAGAAGCGATCAGTGCAGGTATGATTTCATTTATTCTGTCTTTTGTCCTGGTTCTTTTATACATGGGATTGTATTACAATACAGCAGGCTGGGTCGCCAACTTTGCCTTGATGATCAACGTTTTCTTCCTGCTGGGTATTCTCGCTTCCCTGGGCGCTGTTCTGACACTGCCCGGTATCGCAGGTATCGTGCTTACCTTCGGTATGGACGTCGACTCCAACGTCGTGATCTATGAACGTATCAAAGAAGAGATTCGAGCGGGCAAGGGGCTACGGCTCGCATTGGCCGACGGTTATAAACACGCTTATTCTGCTATTATCGACAGTAAGATCACGACCATCCTCACAGGTATTGTGTTGTATGTATTCGGTTCTGGCCCTATCCAGGGTTTTGCCACCACCCTTGTCATCGGTCTTACAGCTTCCCTCTTTACATCAATCTTCATCACCCGTTTGATTTTTGAAGGCATGCTCGACAGAAATGTCAACATCAAGGTATGGCATAAATGGAATGAGAAATGGTTCACCAATGTGCATATCGACTTTGTCGGCATTCGCAGAAAACTTTATTTTGTTTCTATCGCAGTTATCATTGTCGGACTATCGATTACTGCTATCAGAGGATTTGTACAAGGAGTTGACTTTGCCGGAGGACGTTCTTATATCGTTCGTTTCGACCAGCCAGTAAAAACCAACGAAGTGCGTGCCACATTACGTACAGTCTTTAATGAAGAGCCTGAAGTAAAAACATTCGGCCCTGACAATCAGGTTCGTATCACCACCAAATACCTCATCGATAATAACGATCCTAAAACAGATTCTATCATCGACCATATGGTATTAACCGGGGTTAAAATGTATTATAAAGACCAAATCACTTACAACGAATTTGTCTCTTCCAAAGAAGGCAAAACACTTGGGAAGCTGAGTTCACAAAAGGTAGGACCAACCATCGCTAAGGACATCAAGCGTTCGGCTGTTATTGCTGTGCTTGTTGCTCTTTTGATCATCTTCCTTTATGTAGCTATTCGATTCAAGAAATGGCAGTGGGGATTGGGCGGTGTTTCTTCGCTGTTCCACGACTCCCTTATTGCGCTTTCATTATATGGCGTATTCCATGGCCTTGTCCCTTTCACCCTCGAAGTTGACCAGTCAATGATCGCAGCGATTCTGACTATCATTGGTTTCTCTGTCAACGATACGGTTATCATCTTCGACAGGATCCGTGAATATACAGGCTTGTATCCGAAACGCGATATGAGAACGAACATCAACGACGCAATCAACCATACGCTTGGACGTACCATTAACACTTCAGGAACCGTACTTGTGGTTATCCTGGCGATGCTCATCTTCGGAGGTGAGATTATCCGTGGTATGAACTTCGTATTGTTTATCGGCTTGTTGGTTGGAACTTACTCTTCAGTATTCAATGCAACGCCAGTTGCCTATGACCTCATTATGTGGAGGCAAAAGGTAAGTGCCCGTAAAAAAGAAAAAGAACTGAAGAAATAGTTTTTTAATGAAATTATTTAAAGGAGGATGTCTCAAATTTGAGCATCCTCCTTTTTTTATTTCTCAGAGAATGACTTCATATTACGGTAATTCCTACCTTTGTGCTGATGACAGCCTCCATAACGATAATTCCATTATTTTTTGAATTCAGCATAGGGAGTATGTTGCTGGTATTTTTGGCGATTTTTCTCTTATTCGGCCCTAAAAAAATACCGGAAGTTGCCCGGCAGATGGGTAAAATCATGAATGATCTAAAAAAAACCACTTCAGATCTGACCCGTGATTTAAGAGACGGTGCCGACCAGGTAAAACGCGAAGTCGAAGGGATTAAATCAGGTGTTTTAGCAGAAGCTACCAAGCTCACCTCGCAACTTACCGAGTCTGGAACTGGGTTCCAAAACGAAGCCAATCAATTAGTTAGCAGCATACAAAGGGATATCCCATCTGAATTTTCAGGCAGAAACCAGGCAGAAGTATTTCGTCAATCCGATACTTACGAAATTCCGCCACCCACAGAAGTTAGCTCAAGAAACACCGTCACCGACAAGTTCCCTGCAGCCAGCTAATTAACGATTTTGAATCTTTGCGTACATATATATGTATTAATTTTTGCCTCTCCAAAAATTTTCCTTATTTTAGCAAGCTTTTAGCCGAAACAATCTTAACATGAAAATACTCAGGACGCTTCTACCCTTTATTGTGCTTAGCTTAGTAATGACGTTCCAGGCGCATGCACAGCAAAAGAAAACCTTTACCCAGGAGGCCGATCAGGCTTTTGAGGATAAAATGTTCAACCTCGCCATCGAGAAATATGAGAAAGCATATTCCAAGGTAAAGAAGAACAGAATTGAGAAGAATCGTATCCTTTTCCAAATCGCTGAATCCTACCGTCTGACCAATAACTGGAAAAAGGCTGAGCAACAGTACAAAAGGCTCGACAAAGCAAACTATCAGAAGATCAACCCTATCGTTATCATGTATTACGCCGATGCCCAGAAAATCAACGAGCGTTACGAAGATGCGATCATTCAATACAAACGTTATGCCGACCTGGCACCAAATGACCCGAGAGGTAAGATCGGCATTGAATCATGCCAAATGGCGCAAACCTGGAAAGACAACCCAACCCGTTATGCTGTAAATCCCAGCGACGAAGCTCATAAAGAATTAAACGCCTGGAAAACCATTAACTCCAAAGAAGACGACTTTGCGCCTAGTTTTGCCGAAGAGAAAGGCAAGACAATGGTTTTTACATCCTCTCGCGAGAACTCAACCGGCGGTTCTGTAGATGACTGGACAGGCCAGGCTTTCTCCGACCTGTATGTTTCTACAATGAGCTCAAAAGGCGATTGGTCAACGCCGGTCCTGCTTGATGACCAGAATGTTATCAACACCGACGGAAATGAAGGAGCAAGCTGTTATTCAAATAAATTTAATACCCTTTATTTTACCCGCTGTTCCTCTGAGAAAAAGAAAGTACTGACCTGTGCCATTTATCGCACCGAAAGACGTGGCAAGATCTGGAGCCCACCTGAACATGTAAAATTAGGCACCGACAGCACCAAAATCTATGGCCATCCCGCCGTCAGCAAAGATGAACTCACGATCTATTTCGCCTCCGACATGGAAGGCGGACAAGGTGGAAAAGACATCTGGGTCGCCACACGCGCCAAGAAAAACAAGAACTTTGACTTGCCTAAGAATCTTGGAACAACCATCAACACCCCTGGTGACGAAATGTTCCCTTACCTTAGGTTCGACTCCCTTTTGTATTTTGCCTCTAACTACCTGCCCGGCATGGGAGGTATGGATATTTTCAAAACTGTAAAAGTTGGCGAGAAATGGTCTTCACCTGAGAACATGAAGTCTCCTGTGAACTCCGCCGCAGATGACTTTGCCGTCACTTTCTTCCCTGGTGTACTGGAAGAAAAAGGCTATTTCGCCTCTAACCGTAAACTCAAAAGCGGCAAAGGTGGTGATGACATTTATTCTTTCCTCAAGATCCCGCTCCTTTTCACAATCCAGGGTGTGGTTAAAGATGACAGAACTTTGCAATATATCCCTGGTGCAACAGTGAAAATGGTTGGTTCTGATGGAACTTCTATCGAGACAAAAACTGACAAAAGAGGTGGTTATGCATTCGACAAGACCCAGGTGCTACCTACAACATCATATGAACTGACTGTCTCAAAAGAAGGTTATTTCTCCGACAAAGGAAGAGAAACCACTGTAGGCCTCGAGCAAAGCAAAGACTTTCAGATCGATTTCGTATTGTCGCCTATCCCTGTGAAACCTATCGTCCTTCCTGAAATCCTCTATGACCTGGCCAAATGGGATCTCAAACCACAGTACCAGGACTCACTGCAAGGCCTGATCACTATCCTGGAAGCCAACCCAACGATGACAATCGAACTTGGTGCCCATACTGATACCCGTGATACGGATGTCAAAAATGACACCCTGTCATTGAAACGTGCCCAGAGCGTTGTCAGCTACCTCATTTCCAGAGGAATAGACCCAGACAGGCTTACCGCTAGCGGTTATGGAGAACGTGTACCCCGCGTCCTGGCCAAAGATGTAAACCGTGACGGATTCTTGTTCCCATCAGGGACCGTCATTACTGATGACTATATCGCAACACTTAGCGGAAAACCTCACCAGGAAGCAGCGCATCAGCTGAATCGCCGTACAGAATTCCGCATCCTCAGCATGAATTTCGTCCCCAAAGCGGTCATCGACACTCTGGCAAAAGGAAAGATCGAAGTTGTTACGAATCCCAAAGAAAACATCTTAGGCTTCAATCCTCTTGAAGGAGATGCTTTTGAAGCAACTATCATCGTCAATGGTTATTCAGCCAATTTCGACTATGACAAAAAAGCAACCGAAGTAACCGTCTCTCCTGAATTTGCCTTCAACCTCCTGACCAAAGGCTTCATCAGCAAACCTGACTTTGTAGGTGATGCATCAAAAGCACTCAGCGAAGGTAGTGTAGCCGACAAAGCTAAAATCAATATCAAGACAATGCGTATTGGCGACAATACCATTACAAATATTGAGGTTGTGGTAGCCAAAGACCAGAAACCAAGTATCAAACTAGGTGATCCAATCTTCAATAAGATTGGTAAATGGCGTATTGAGAAGGAAAAGAGTCGTGTTGTCTTTGAATAATCTTGAATAAAAAATAACGAAAAAGCATTCCTTTTGGGATGCTTTTTCTATTTACCTAAGATGCCAGAACAAAGTCGTTATAATTTAAGAGGGGTTTCATCTTCAAAAGAAGATGTGCATGCTGCCATCCGGAAAATCGACAAAGGATTATTTCCCAAGGCTTTTTGTAAAATAATACCTGACATCCTGGGAGGAGACCCTGATTGGTGTAACATCATGCATGCCGATGGGGCCGGCACGAAATCCTCTCTGGCCTATCTTTATTGGAAAGAAACTGATGAGCTGGGGGTCTGGAAAGGCATTGCCCAGGATGCGATCGTGATGAACCTCGACGACCTGCTCTGCGTTGGCGCCACTGGTCCTATCCTTCTTTCCTCTACCATCGGAAGAAACAAGAACCTGGTGCCCGGAAAAGTCATCACTGCAATTATTGAAGGGACAGAAGAGTTCCTGGCAAGCCTCAGGGAATATGGCATTGAAATTTATTCAACAGGTGGAGAAACTGCCGATGTCGGAGACCTGGTGCGTACTTTGATCGTGGATTCCACAGTAAGTTGCAGAATGAAAAGGAGTGATGTCATCAACAATGCCAACATTCAGGCTGGAGATGTTATCGTAGGACTGGCCTCCTATGGCAAGGCTATTTACGAGCAAAACTACAATGGAGGCATGGGAAGCAATGGCCTTACCTCAGCGCGACATGATGTCTTCTTTCATCCTTATGCAGAGAAATATCCTGAATCTTTTGATCCCTCAGTGCCTGATTCCCTGGTGTATTCAGGAGCACTTTCTTTAACATCAGCTTCAGAAGTCCCTGGTGTCGATGCAGGTACCCTGGTCCTTTCTCCAACACGCACGTATGCACCCATAATAAAGAAGATCCTGGATAATTACCGTTCCGAAATCCATGGCATGGTTCATTGTAGCGGTGGCGGCCAAACCAAAGTTTTGCATTTTGTCGACACCTTACATATTGTAAAAGATTCTCTTTTTCCGACTCCTCCCCTTTTCCAGATGATACAAAAACAAAGTGGCACTGACTGGAAAGAGATGTACCAGGTTTTTAATATGGGACACCGTATGGAAATCTATGTGAAACCTGAGGTCGCTGCTTATCTCATCCGGATCTCTGAAGGTTTTGGCGTAAATGCACAAATCATCGGTTACTGTGAATCTGCTGAACAGGCGATGCTGACCTTGAAGACAGAAAATGGTGTATTTGAGTACAGCAAAGGCGTTTAGATTTTCACTACCTTTGCACCCCCGAAAATAAGCTTATTTTATGGTTGACCTATTAGATAAATTACATGTTATCCACCAGAGATGGGAGGAAATTGGCAGGATGATCAACGAACCGGAGATCATGTCTGACATGAAACGTTATATCCGCTTGAGCAAGGACTACAAAGACCTTCAGCCCATCATCGACGCCTTTAACCGTTACAAACTCATGCTTCAGAACCTCGACTCTGCCAAAGAGATGTTGTATACCGAGAAGGACGAGGAAATGAAAGACATGGCCAAGGAAGAAATCACTTTGTTGAGTACCGAAAAAGAAACGCTGGAAGAGAAAATCCGTTTTCTGCTGATTCCACAGGATCCACAAGACTCAAAGAATGCTGTCCTCGAAGTCCGAGCAGGTACTGGTGGCGATGAGGCCAGTCTTTTCGCCGGTGACCTTTACCGTATGTATACCCGTTACTGTGAGACTCGTGGTTGGAAAGTCGAACTCGTAGGCGTTGCTGAAGGCACCGTTGGCGGATACAAGGAAGTCATCCTGGAAGTGATTGGTGACGGCGCCTATGGCCAGCTGAAGTATGAATCAGGGGTTCACAGGGTACAACGCGTTCCTTCCACTGAGACCCAGGGGCGGATTCACACCTCAGCCGCTTCTGTCGTGGTATTGCCTGAAGCCGACGAATTCGATGTCGATATCAAACCCAATGACATTAAAAAAGAGACATTCTGTTCTTCCGGACCCGGTGGACAGTCGGTCAATACAACTTATTCTGCCATCCGCCTGACGCACGTACCTACTGGTATCGTGGCTTCATGCCAGGATCAGAAATCACAGATCAAGAACTACGAACAAGCGATGAAGGTTTTAAGAACGAGGATCTTTGAGCTTGAATACGGGAAATATCTCGACGAGATGTCATCCAAAAGGAAAACGATGGTTTCTACAGGAGACCGTTCCGCAAAGATCAGAACCTATAACTATCCGCAAAGCCGTGTGACAGACCACCGCATCAACCTTACCTTATACAACCTTCCCACGGTAATGGACGGTGATGTTCAGCAACTTATTGATGCCTTGCAGATGGCAGAAAACGCAGAATTGTTAAAAACAGCTGTAGAAGCATAAAAAATATCATCATGACAAGACCTGAACTTGTTCAGCTTATCAGGGCAAAACGCTCCTTTCTTTGTGTCGGACTTGATTCTGACATCAGCAAAATCCCCGCTCATTTACTCGATTCCGAAGACCCTGTCTTTGAGTTTAACCGTGCCATCATTGATGCTACTTTGCCTTTTACTATAGCCTACAAACCAAACCTGGCATTTTATGAGAGTCGCGGACTGAAAGGCTGGCAAAGCCTGGAAAAGACAATGAATTACCTTGCTGCCTTCAGAAAAGAAGTCTTTACCATCGCTGATGCGAAAAGAGGGGATATCGGGAATACTTCTGAACAATATGCCAAAGCCTTTCTTGATGTGCTGAGTTTCGACAGCGTAACTGTCGCACCCTATATGGGAGAAGATTCTGTGACGCCTTTCATGAAGATGGATGGTAAATGGGTCATTTTACTGGCACTTACTTCCAACAAAGGCGCGTTTGACTTTCAGTTAAATCCAATATATACACCTGAAGGTGAGCCACTTGGCAGATTATTTGAAGAGGTATTGCGTAAATCCAGCAGTTGGGGAAGTGCCGACAACATGATGTATGTAGTAGGAGCCACACAAGCGGAGAAACTCACCGAAGTTAGGGCAATTGTTCCGGATCATTTTTTATTGATCCCGGGTGTCGGAGCCCAGGGAGGAAGTCTCGAAGAAGTCGCGAAATATGGAATGAATAAGCAATGTGGCTTGCTTGTAAATTCTTCACGGAATATTATCTTTGCTTCAGGCGCTCAGGATTTTGCTGTAGCGGCTGGCAAAGCTGCCGGGGAGATCGCATCTGAAATGGATCTCTTGTTGAAGAAAAAAGGACTTTAAAAATTCTCCTATGAAAAAGATTAGCTTGTTCATGGCCAGCCTTGCCATCATGGTAATTTATGCCTGCTCACCCGGACTCTATGTCCCGTCAAAAACCACGGTAAAAGATCCGACAGTGGATATTGGCCCACTGACTGTGGGCATGCAGCTTTACAAAAACAGCTGTCATAAATGCCATGGGTTGAAAAAACCGAACAGATACAATGCCGAACAATGGGTGAAAATTCTTGACAAGATGCAACCCAAAGCAAAAATCGACAATGAACAACGGAAGTTGATTTATGCTTATTTGATTAACGGGAAATAAGGGCTGGGTAATGCGCCTCATTCCTGGGCCTTATGGAACTTAACAAGTGTTGTCAAAGCTATTCGAATCACAGGTATAAAACCCAGGGTAAGCCCTGGACCCAAATTCCGTCCCGCCATATGTGGGAGGTATCTACCTTCCGCCTACGGCGGGGTTGTTCGACTACAAGAAGTTTGTTCAACAAACTTTTGAATGATAATTCTCTGGCCACAAATAGCCAGGTTATGACAAGTTTACTTGATTCGACGCAAAACAGTTCAGCCGGAAATTTTCAAAATTCAGATAGACAAGAAAGGACCCAGGCTTACCTAATCCAGGGGAGTAAGGCATTACTGGATAGTTTGACAAAAAAGCACTGTTTTTAGCAACTAGCTCCTGATGGGAAAATATATGTAGGGACTGGTGCAGCAATTCCCTATTTACATATCATTCATTCACCGGATAGTCCTGGTTTATCCTGCAATGTTGAGAAATATGGATTTAACAAATTAACCATCGGGAATGAATTGCCTCATCCTCCAAATTTTCGACTTGGCCTTAATATAGGCATCAATGAAAATTTTACAAACAATGATTTTAATATTTAGGTATAGGCGTTTAGTTATCCCTCTGAAATGCTTATTGATAAAGGAATCAGCTAATTAATTGTTGTCATTTTCAGTAACATATCGAAGATTGTTTCCATAATTATTCCTTCCATAATATTTAAAATAATGATCGTCCATGGAATATTGAAATTTCTTGTTTCTATGGCTAAAAATATCAAAAAACTTGATATCTAAATCCTTTAACTTTCAAATTTATTCTCAATGTAATGCTAAATTACATTGAGAATCTCACGTCATCCTGAGCGTAGTCGAAGGAGGACTGTTGGATAACTAACAAAATGAATATCAGAATTATAAGGACATAATAATACCCGTAACTCAGATTTGGGAACAGCCCTTCGACTCCGCTCAGGGTGACGGAGTTGCTTAACGTTACTATAGGTAACATTGAGCCGAAATATATCGAAAATATTATCTTTGATCAGGATATTTCAATATGATGTTTGTATATATTCTTGAATGCGCTGATTATTCTTTTTATACCGGAGTCACAAATAACCTTGAAAGAAGGCTGACTGAGCACGAAACCGGATATGAGAGAACATGCTATACTTATTCCAGACGACCTGTAAAACTTGTTTTCAATGAAGTGTTTCCTGACCCAAAACAAGCAATTTCTTGGGAAAAACAAATCAAAGGTTGGTCAAGAAATAAGAAAAAAGCATTGATTGATGGGGATTATGCCAAATTGCAAGAGTTTGCCATATGTCTTAATGTTACTTCTCATAATAACTTTATAAAGTAAATTTCATTTCAACGTTACTTTTGGTAACGTTGAATAGTAAATGTACATAAATAATATATATTAATCGAGGTGAAATTTGTGGTGGCACGGTGAGACAAAGCGACTGGTCAACCAGACATAATAATTTTAAATCTCCACAACCGTATTCCATCCATGAATATCCGGTACTTCGCCATGCTGGATGGCACGAAGTCCGTTATAAAGTTTGGTGGATATCGGCCCTGCGTTGCCATCAAGGCAATATTCAAAAGTCTGGCCTGAATCCCTGTCTACGATCTTCCGAATCGGTGTAATCACAGCAGCAGTACCACAGGCACCGACTTCTTCGAATTCTGCAAGCTCTTCAACATAGATATGCCTGCGTTCCACTTTCATTCCCATCTCCTCTGCCAGGGTCATCAGGCTTTTATTGGTGATAGAGGCGAGGATTGAAGATGACAAAGGGGTAACATAGGTATTCCCTTTAATTCCAAAGAAGTTGGCAGGGCCAGCCTCGTCGATAAATTTCTTTTCGAGAGCATCGAGGAAGAGAACAGAAGCATATCCTTCACAATGGGCACGCTCACTTGCACGCAAACTAGCTGCATAATTACCGCCAACTTTATAAGGACCTGTTCCCAGCGGAGCTGCACGGTCGTAGTCACGGGCAATCTGCATGGCGACTGGCTTGAATCCTTCTTTGAAATATGGTCCAACCGGACCAACAAAAACCATGAACAAATATTCTTTTGCAGGCTTCACGCCAACTTGCGCACCCGTACCACATAAAAGCGGACGAATATACAATGAAGCTCCGGTTCCATAAGGCGGAATAAATCTACTGTTCAGTTTCACTGCTTTCAAAACAGCTTCAATAAAGAGTTCATCAGGAACTTCTTTCATCATCACCCCGGCAGCAGAACTGCGAAGCCGCTTTGCATTTTCTTCGATACGAAAAATACGAACCAAGCCATCTACACCCATGAACGCTTTCAGGCCTTCAAAAGCTTCTTGTCCATAATGCAAGGTGGTCGCCGCCATATGCATCGTAATAACCTCAGAGTCACTTACTTCAAGCGAACCCCATTGGCGATCGCGAAAATAACAGCGAATATTATAATCCGTTTTAAAATAGCCAAAAGGGAGATTTTTCCAATCAATAGAGTCCATTGTTTCAGTTTTTGTTAGTAGCATAAGTTTCAATTTTAGCGTGTCTAAGTTAGAGAATTTTCTTACGCGAAGATCCATCCGGAGAAATTATTCCCCCGAAGCGGCGATACCCTGCATGAGGCTTTCCAGCATCTTCCTGAGCGCGGCAGAATCCCCGTCAAAATTGTTCACCATGACAGCAAAAACAAGGTTCTTTCCTGCCTTATTCCTGACAATACCACTGTAAGAACGTACATTTTTCATAAACCCGCTTTTCCCCCTGAGCTTTCCTGAAGCCGGGCCATCGGTAAGAATGCCTTTGAGATCACCACTCTTCCCCCCCAGGCTGAGGGTTTGGATAAAGTCAGCAGCATTCTTATCGTTGGCAATGATCGACATCACCTTTGCCATCTGTATTGCTGAAATCCTGTTTAAAGGCGATAGTCCACTTCCGTCGACCATGGTAATTCCCCTGAAATCCAAACCCTTTTCCTTCCAGAAATCCTTGATAAAATCGAGACCTGCCTGGGTACTGCCTTGCTGTTTCTGCGTCTGACCCAGCTTCTTTACCAATGCCTCAGCGAAGCAGTTGATGCTTTTGTGATGGATCCACTGTATCAATTCAATCATCTTTGGAGAATGAACAGTATCAAGGTTTGTCCGGTTCTGTGAGACCCTGGTTCCATTTTTGTTTAAGAGACTTGTTGTTGTAGGATCATGGATCACAACGATATCATTCGTCTTCAGGTATTGTGAGAATATTTCCGCGGTAGCGAGTGGCGGATCAGGGAAACATCCGCTGACGATAAAATCTTTCTCCCCAAGTGGCACCGTCCCTCGCAACATCCTGTTTGCTGAATAGGGTGATCCATAGATGATCACCTGGTCTCCCGATCCCTTTTTGCCCGTCGTCACCTGGTTGTCAATCACCAGTTCGTGCAGCAGCGGATCCATCTTTTTCAGTTTCGCCGGCATCCCTTCTTTTTCCCCTGGCTGAAAAAAGAAATCCAGGCTGTTTTCGTGAAAATTCAGGCCACTGGCACCGGCACCGTAATAATTCCCTATATCATTCCAAAGCCATTCCCCGGGGATGAGCTCATCGGTAAACACCGCTGCATCTGCAATCACTGCCCCTTCTATCTTCTTAATGCCAAGCTTATTAATCGTATTCATCCAGTGATAGAGCAAGACATTCGGTTCACAGGCCGGAATACGGGTCGTGCCCAGGCAGGGATCGCCGTCACCTTTGATATAGACACTCCCTTTCAGCGTGCTGTCTGTCACTTTGCCGTCGATTTGCAAGTAGGTGGAAAACTGAAAAGAGGGGCCCAGCGTGAGCCAGGCAGGATATGTCGTCATCAGCTTGAGCGTGGATGCAGGGACAAGGGCTAGTTGCGAGTTGTATTGAAACACGATCTTCCCCGTTTCTGCTTCAATCACGGCAAGTCCCCAGGCTGCATGAAACATCCCTGGCTGCGCATTTATCTTTTCAGTCTCAAACCTGACAGATTCAAAACCGGGTAACTGCTGGGCGAATACATGCTTAGAAGCAGTCATTCCCAAAAGAAATACAATTATAAAAAGCAATCCAAAAACATTTCTGATCATAAAAATTAATTAACGGTTCATCTCCCCTCGCAAATATCCGAAAGATTCCTGTTATTGAACATGAAATGCTGAATTTCACTGAAGAGGCAAGCTTGAATTTCTTAGATTTGCACTATGAAACGTTTATACCTGGTACGACATGCAAAATCCGACTGGAGCCAACCTGGCCAGAAGGACGAAGACAGAAAACTCTTAGGCAAAGGGATCAAACGCACTGAGAGAGTCGTTGAATTCCTTAAACAACACAATGTCAGCCCCGACCTTATCATCTCTTCCCCTGCTGCCAGGGCACTCGCAACAGCAATGCTCCTGGCAGACGGCCTGGGATACCCCGCCACAAAGATCGAACAGGAAGTAAAAATCTATAGTGGTGACTCGGATGATATCCTGGATTTTGTCTTCGAAACATCTGATGCTATCGAATCTCTCATGATCGTTGGTCATAACCCCACCTTCACCAACCTGGCAAACCGCTTCCTTGAAGAAATGCTGGAATGGATGCCGACAAGTTGCGTTGTCAGCATCCATTTTGAAACTGAGAACTGGCAGGAAATCCGAAAATGCAAAAGAGAAATCGCTTTTGTCATATCCCCTAAGATGCTAAATTAGCCCATCATGCCAAAGAACTCCAAGTTAATTAACCGTGAGATCAGCTGGATGCACTTTAACAGCAGGGTGCTTCAGGAAGCAGAAGACTGTACTGTCCCCCTGATCGACAGAATCAAATTCCTTGGAATTTTCTCTAACAACCTTGATGAGTTTTTCAGGGTCAGGATGGCTACCCTGAAACGAATGATCAGCCTGCATAGCAAAAACCACGAGGAGCTGAATTATAACCCGCAAAAGATTTTTAAACAAGTATCTGAAGTTGATGCCATCCAACAAGACAAATTCCAGTCAATCTTCCAGGATCTCGTCAAAGAACTCGAAAAAGAAAAGATCTTTATTCTTAATGAGCAAGACCTCACCGAAAGACAAGGCTCATTTGTCAAACAATATTTCCGGCAACAGGTTCGGCCCAACCTCTACCCGATCATGTTCAGCCATTCGCCTTCCTTCCTTTTGCAGGACCAGGCAATTTACCTGGCAGTGGTAATGTATAAAAATGGCCAGATCTTAAAAGACAAATTCGCTGTCATCGATATCCCGACCCGGGCAACACCCCGATTTATCATTCTCCCGGCTTATCGTGGAAATAAGTATATCATCCTGCTCGATGACGTCATTCGCTATAGCCTGACCGAAGTATTCCCGATGTTCGACTATGACCGAATCGAGGCTTTCACTTTTAAATTCTCCAGGGATGCCGAACTTGACCTCGACAACGACATCTCAAAGAGCTTCCTGGAAGTCATCTCTGAAAGTCTGAAAAAAAGGACTGTCGGCGAAACGGTACGTTTTATCTACGACAAAGAGATGCCTGACCTCCTGATGAAGACGGTCACGAAAAAACTCAATGTCTCTGCCCGGGGCACAATTCATGCAGCTGGCAGATATCATAACTTCAAAGATTTTATGAACTTCCCAAACCTCGGAAGTCCCACACTCGAGTATAAACCCATGGCTCGCCTGCCTCACGCTGAGCTCGAAACGGTGAACAGTCTTTTTTCTGTGATCCGAAAAAAAGACGTGATGCTGCATTTCCCTTACCAGTCGTTTCATTATGTCATCGACTTATTGCGTGAAGCCTCCATCGACCCGAATGTGCGTTCAATCCGCATGACACTCTATCGTGTGGCAAGAAACTCAAAAGTGATCAACGCCTTGATCAACGCAGCCAGGAACGGAAAGACAGTCACGGTATTTATCGAATTACAAGCACGCTTCGACGAAGAAGCCAATATTCAATATACCGAGATGTTGCAAGATGAAGGCGTCAGGATCATCAGGGGAATCCCCGGATTTAAAGTGCATAGCAAGCTGATGCTCATACGCAGGAAAGAAGACAACCAGAACGTCTATTATGCAAACCTTTCCACAGGCAACTTCAATGAAAATACGGCCAAAGTTTATGCTGACGACAGCCTTTTGACTGCCGATCCCAGGCTCACCCATGAAGTTCTTAAAATCTTTGAGCTGTTTGAGACAAACTACAAATTACAACGATTCAAACACCTGGTTGTTTCGCCTTTTGGGATGCGCGACCACTTCATGCAGCTACTAAAAAAAGAAATAAAAAATGTCAAAGAAGGAAAAGAAGCCTGGGCAATTATTAAACTGAATAACCTGGTTGATGAGAAAATAATAAGCCAGATTGAAATCGCAGCACATGCAGGAGTTAAGATAAAACTGATCATCCGGGGCGTTTGTGTGTTGGTTCAGAAAAAATATGAAGAAGGCAGCAACCTGGAGATTTTCGGCGTCATCGACCGCTTTCTTGAACACTCAAGACTGATGATTTTCGCCAATGGAGGTGATCCTAAATATTTTATCAGTTCTGCAGACTGGATGGTGAGAAACTTAGACAACAGGATCGAGGTTAGTATCCCTATTTATAGTAAAGAAATACAGCAAGAACTTTGGAATATCGTTAACATTCAGCTGAAAGACAATACCAAAGCCCGATGGCTCAGCATTGACCCTCCGAATACCTACAGAAAGACGGGAGCAAAGAAGCTCACCCGCTCTCAATACGAGATCTACCGTTACTTTCAGAAAGCACATTCTACCAAAACCTCATCATGATCTCTTTTGAAGAAGCCTTAACCATCGTAAGCAAGGCTGGAAAGGTACTTTCGGCTGAACAACTGCCGTTTTTGCAGTCAGCACGGCGGATTCTGGCTGAAGATATCTTTTCTGACATAAATATGCCTCCCTTTGACAAAAGCGCTATGGACGGGTTTGCCTGTAAGAGAGTGGATTTACCAGGACCCTTGTTCATTCTGGAGACTATTCCAGCAGGACAGGAACCCACCTTGAGTGTTAAGCAGGGACAATGCTCCAGGATCATGACAGGAAGCATGCTTCCAAATGGAGCAGACTGTGTAATCAAAGTGGAGGAAACTCAGTTGACTACAGACGGGAAAGTCATTTTTGTTGCCAAAGAGACCGCAAATAACATATGTTATCAAGCCGAAGATGTCAAAAAAGGCCAGCTTGTCCTTAAAAAAGGCACCTTGATCAAAGCCGCTCACATCGCAGTGCTTGCCTCTGTCGGACATACGATGCCCCTTGTCAGCAGGCAGGTTAAAGCAGGTATCTTGTCAACCGGTGATGAATTGGTTGAACCGGAAATACTGCCTGCTACCTCTCAGATCCGCAACAGCAACGCCTCCCAGATGATAAGCCAGGCGAAAGAATTGGGATGCGAAGTACAGTATTATGGAATCGCCCCGGATGAAGAAAATGGCCTGCTGGCTCTTATTCAAAAAGCCATGGCCGAAAATGACCTCATCCTCCTCAGTGGCGGTGTTTCGATGGGTGATTATGATCTCGTACCTCCCATGCTTCAAAAAGCCGGCTTTGAAATACTTTTCAATAAAATTTCAGTGATGCCGGGAAGCCCTACGCTCTTTGCCAAAACCAGCAACTGTTATTGTTTTGGACTGCCAGGTAATCCCGTTTCGTCTTTTGTCCAGTTTGAAATGCTTGCAAAGCCACTGATCTATAGGTTAATGGGCCATGAATATAAGGCTGTCACAGCAAAATTAACCCTGGGAACAGATTACAGCAGGCGGAAAGCAAACAGGATGTCGCTGGTGCCAGTAAATATTGCTGATAATGGGGAAGCAATTCCCCTTGAATACCATGGGTCTGCACATATCCATGCCTATATAGAAGCCAACGGAATGCTCATCATCCCGATTGGCCAGTTTGAATTAAAAAAGGGAGAACAGGCGGATGTTAGATTCTTATAAACGCAATATCAACTACTTACGAATTTCCATCACCGACCGCTGTAATCTCCGCTGTGTCTATTGCATGCCAGAAGAAGGCATCAGGCAAATCTCTCATGATGAGATCCTCAGCTTTGAGGCAATTCATGAAATTGTCAGGACTGCGGTTCAATATGGCATCACAAAAGTAAGACTCACCGGAGGCGAACCCCTGGTAAGAAAAGGAGTGACAGATCTTGTCCGTATGATCGCCTCGATCCCCGGAATTGAAGATCTTGCCCTCACAACCAATGGAATCCTCCTCGACAAAATGGCTGTATCTTTAAAAGAAGCCGGACTGATGCGTGTGAATGTCAGCCTCGACACCATAGATCCAGATTCCTACCGCAAAATCACTAGAGGTGGGGATGTACAAGATGTTTTCAAAGGCATTGCGGCTGCCCGTGCGGCAGGACTCAGCCCTATCAAGATCAACTGTGTTATCCAGGGATCTATCGAGGAAGAAGATGCACGATCTGTGACAGCATATTGTGCTGCTCATGACCTTCAAATCCGTTACATCCACCAGATGGACCTCGAAAATGGGTATTTTACTACGGTCAAAGGCGGAGATGGTGGCAACTGCAGCAGCTGTAACCGTCTCAGGTTGACAGCCAATGGGAAATTCAAACCCTGTCTGTTCAACGACATGGAATTCGATGTAAAGACCCTGGGCACTGAAGAAGCCATCCGGCAAGCCATAGGATTAAAACCTGAAAAAGGAACCCGGAATTGCTCTGGTCACTTTTTTAATATTGGAGGATAAAATCATGAAAGAACTCAGCCATACCGACGACCAAGGGAAAGCCCGAATGGTGGATGTCAGCGAAAAACCCATCCAAAACCGCAAGGCTTGTGCCTCCGGCTCTATCGGCCTTTCACCGGAAACCCTGAACCTCATCCGCGACAACCAGATGAAGAAAGGTGATGTGCTCACCGTAGCAGAAATTGCCGGAATACAGGCAGCCAAGCAGACCTCGGCTTTGATTCCACTCTGCCATCCGCTGCTGCTGAATAAAATCGAAGTCAGATGTAATATTTCCGACAGCGGCATTGACGTAAAAAGCCTTGTTCGCTGTGCCGGCCAAACAGGCGTAGAGATGGAAGCACTCGCAGCAGTCAGTGTTGCCCTGCTGACAGTCTATGACATGTGTAAGGCCGTCGACAAAAACATGACAATCAGTAACATCACATTAACAGAAAAGACAAAAGAAGACTTATGAATATCCCGAGCGAACAAGAAATAGAGATACTATCGGTTAACATCTCAGAGAAAAAAGGTGTAATAAAATCGCCCGTTCCGGAGATCATCCTGGATGAGCGGGGTGTCAGAGGAGATGCCCACGCCGGTGACTGGCACCGCCAGGTGAGTCTGTTGGGTACTGAGAGTATTGCCAAATTCAGCCTGGATGCAGCCATGGAAATCGTGCCTGGAGAATTTGCTGAAAACCTGACGACAAAAGGAATGGCATTGTATCATACCTCACCTTTCGACCTCTTTGTCTGTGGAGACATCATCCTGGAAGTCACCCAGATCGGCAAAAAATGCCATGGCGACAACTGTGCCATCTATCGTGAAGTGGGTAATTGTGTGATGCCGAAAGAAGGAATCTTTTGCAAGGTGATTCAAGGTGGAACGCTAAAAGCCGGAGATAAACTACAATATAAGCCAAAGCTTTACCGTGCCTTGGTCATTACCTTAAGCGACAGGGCATCCAGGGGTGAGTATGAGGACAAAAGCGGTCCGACACTCGTAAAAGAACTGACCGCCTACTTTGATACGCAACACTGGCACCACAAAATAGAAACCCATGTGATCCCGGATGATCCTGAGCTGCTGACCAACCTCTGTATCATGGGAGAGTCAGAAGGATTTGACTTCATCTTTACAACAGGAGGCACAGGCATCGGTCCTCGCGACATCACACCCGATGTCATCAGGCCATTGATTGACAAAGAGATACCAGGAATCATGGATCATATCCGATGGAAATATGGCCAGAACAAACCCAATGCATTGGTAAGCAGAGCGATCGCCGGAACCATGTCTGAGAGTCTTGTTTTCTGTCTGCCTGGCAGCGTGAATGCAGTAAAAGAATATTTCAGCGAGATCGCCCCCTCATTGAAGCATCTGGTGCATATGATACATGGGCTTGATAACCATTAAAAATGGGAAACGGTGCACGAGTGCGCTTATGAACGGGTGCGCAGGTGCGCGTTTCGTTTTAACAGGATGAACGTTTTAACGCCACGTTCGCACGAGCAGACGGGCAATCGTGCACACGATCTTAGTTCATATGTGCATCCGCAAATTCCCGACCCGCGCGTAAAGCATCCAGGTTCAGGTTGATGATCTCCGCCCCTTTCCGGGCAAAGATCGCTTTGATTGCCTCTTCCAGCTCATGGTATGAAATACCCAAAAACGGCGAAGATGCGCCAAGCATAACCATATTGGCAGCTTTTGAGGTACCCAGGTTCCGCGCGATGGTCTCTGCATCGATGGCAATGTGATTTTTTATGGCTTCGATCTCTGCCAGCACTTTATCCAAATCCGGGTAATTTTTGATATTGACGTAAGGCTTGGTGTTCGTGATGATCCAGCCATCAGATGCCAAAAGTGGCAGGTATCGTAAGGATTCCATCGGCTCCACCGAGATGATCATATCAGCACTGCCTTTGGCGATGAGATCAGAAAAGATCTCTTTGTCAGAGATCCTGAGGTTTGAATAAACATCTCCGCCTCTTTGACTCATCCCATGGACTTCAGCTTGTTTGAGGTACATGCCGAGTTTCACGGCAGCAGTACCAATCGTTGCAGCGATGGAAAGAATCCCTTGTCCACCTACACCTGCCAGAATAATATCTTTTTTCATACAAATACGGATTAGATCGCCTCAGCCTTTTTCACTTTAATCTCTGCTTTTTTCGTCTTAATGGCAGTCTGGATACACTCCCTGCGGGGAATGATCACAGAAACGCCCGGATAATCAAGTTCCGTTTTCATCAGTGCCAGGTTCTCTTCGTGATGTTTCGGCGAAGGATTTAAAACGATGATATGTTCTTCTTTCACACCCAGTCCTTTGCAGATATCTTCAATACGGCCAAATGCAGCAGAAGGCTGACCACCTGTCATGGCCGTAGTAGCATTGTCGAGGATCATGATGGTGACATGCGAGCCATCCTTGATACAATCCAGCAAGCCGGTCATCCCGGAATGGGTAAAGGTAGAATCACCAATCACGGCAACGGCAGGTCTTAAACCCACATCCGCAGCACCTTTTGCCATGGTGATCGATGCACCCATGTCGACACAGGTATTGATCGCATCGAAAGGCTCCAGTGCGCCGAGGGTATAACATCCGATATCGGAGAACACCCTGCCCTTGGCATAGATATTCAGTGCTTCATTTAGTGCATTGTAAGAATAGATATGAGGACAACCACCGCAAAGCGAAGGGGGACGTCCTACAACGACCTGGGGAATCGCTCTGTCAGGAGTATCTGCCAGACCCAGCGCAAGTGCAACCAGGTTTGGGTTCAGCTCACCATCACGGGGCAGGCTGCCATCGAGACGACCATGGACTTTTTTACCACCGGAGATAAGACCTTTCAGTAGCTCTTCGATCATGGGATAGCCATCTTCAAGGACGAGCACCTCATCACATTCAGCATAGAGCTTGCGGATCATTGCTTTTGGACTCGGGTAATGCCCAATCTTCACGACAGGATGAGGAACGACACCGTCAGGGTAATTCTCCCGCAGGTAATTATAGGCAATGCCACATGCGATGACACCCAGTTTTTTATCCGGACCATCAATATAGGCATTGAATGGTGATTTATTGGCTTCCTTTTCAAAAGCCGGGATATGATTTAACAAGTCTTTATACTGACGGCGGGCATTGGCAGGCAACAGGATAAACTGACGGGGATTTGCCGGAAAATGAAGTTCATTCTGATTCCGACTTGCTGCACGAGCCACACCCGAACGAGAATGAGCCAGTCGCGTCGTCACACGGATCATCACCGGGATCTTGTATTTCTCAGAAAAGTCATAACCAAAACGGGTCATGTCATAAGCTTCCTGCTGGTTCGAAGGCTCGAGGATAGGAATCAGCGCAAACTTTCCGTAGACTCTGGAATCCTGTTCATTTTGAGAGGAATGCATGCTTGGATCATCAGCAGCGACAATGATAAGGCCACCATTAGCGCCTGTGATGGCAGAATTCATAAAGGGATCAGCAGCAACGTTCAGTCCGACATGTTTCATGGCAGTCATTGCACGCTTTCCTGTATAGGAAACGCCTAAGGCTGCTTCCATCGCCGTTTTCTCGTTGGAAACCCAGGAAGCTATTACGGTTTTCTCCTTAACTTCTTTGGATTGAAGGATATATTCACATATTTCGGTAGAGGGAGTGCCGGGGTAGGCGTAGATGGCGGAAAGACCGGCATCGATGGCCGCCTGGGCGATGGCTTCGTCGCCTAACAACAATTGCTTTTGCATGCTCATATGAGTAAGAATTCAGATAGTAAATTTTCTCATGCAAAATTACCCGAAATCGCTGAAAACAAGAAGACAATCTGCAATTTAGACCGTTTCTATCATTACAAAATGATTTATCATTTTGTGACGAGCAGAAGGGCACAAAGGCACACCCGCACACGAGTCAAATATCTATTTCTGTCCCAGGAAAACAGACAAGCCAATTTCAAATTGAAATCCACTTCCGGCATATTTGTCGCCACTGCTTTTCTCTTTTTCCCGAAAATTTGAATAGCCCAGACTTGCATCCAAGGCAACATGCTGGTTAAAGAAACAAGAAGCCCCTACCAGAACATCAAAGCTCATATCTGTATAATTGTATTTCGACTCACTAGCTGTCGCCGGTTTATAAGTCGATTTTGACATACCGTATACGCCTTCAAGCTGAGCAAACGGTTTAAAACTCATATAGCTGCATGGCAAATAATATCGAAACCATGGCCCTGCTGAGAATCCTATCGATTTATCTTTACTGTCATCTGAATACTTGCCGGAATAAGTGTTTAAATTCAAAACCAATCCACCCGCCAGCTTGTCCATGAAAAAATATGCGGCCTTTGGAGACATGTAGAAACTTTTGGAGCTTCCAGACTTTGTTCCATTCACTTTACTTGTTGAAATGGATGCACTTAGATCTGATGAAACGCCAAGGATCCAATTTCCTTTGCTTAGCTGAGCATAACTCATGCTAAACCCAAATACGATCATCGCAAAAACTACTGCTGAGATAATTTTTTTCATAAAAAAATAGGTTTTAGGTGACATAATAAATTTCATCTTCTAATTTAGTTATTATTTAAATGCAAATAACCAATGATAAAAATCAGCTTAATTCCGATCCGATTACCTTTGGAAAAACAAATCCCATGAAAAATCCTGTCTTCGACCGCCGCAGCATCCGGAAATATACGTCTCAACAAATAGAAAAGGAGCAGCTGGATCTCCTGGTTGGAGCTGCCATGTTCGCGCCATCGGCCGGCAACCAGCAGCCCTGGCAATTCGTAATCGTCGATAAGCGTGATGTTCTGGATGAGCTTATCTTATCGGGCCCCTATACCTCAGCATTAAAAACAGCCCAGGCTGCGATCATCGTTTGTGCAGACATGGAGCGCGTCACCCGCGAAGGGTTCTGGATCCAGGATTGTAGCATGGCGGGACACAACATCATGCTCGAAGCTTATAACCTGGGACTGGGTAGCGTTTGGATCGGCTGCTATCCCCGTGAAGACCGCATGGCGAATGTTGCCAGAACACTAAGGCTTCCTTCTTTTGCCATACCGCTTACCATCATCGCCATCGGTTACCCTGACGAGACAAAAGAAAGGCCGGATCGTATTGACCCGGCCCGTATTCATTATAATTCCTGGTAAAATCGCTGCGATTAGTCGCTAACAATCTTTTTACTACGTTTGGCTTTGGGGTTAAAGGCAATAGCCTCCAACATCTCAGTGGTAATGGATTTCGGTCTTTCAAGGGAGTACAACAAAGCCCTGTCCCAGATAAGGTTGGTACAGATACCGATCGCCCTGCCAATACCGAAAAGCACAGTGTAAAAGTCATATTCACGAACACCGTAATGCCATTGAATAACACCACTTTGTGCATCCACGTTTGGCCATGGGTTCTTGGCTTTACCTTGTTCAATGAGCACTGGTGGAACAACTTTATACAGTTTGTCAACATATTGCCAGAGCGGATCTTCTGACATATATTTCTGACTGAATTCGCGTTGCAATGAATACCTGGGGTCGGTTTTACGCAAAACAGCATGACCATAACCGGGGATAACCTGTCCGGCATTGAGTGTATCCCAGACAAATTGGCGCAATTCCTCTTCACTTGGATTTTTACCATCCATCTTATCCTGAAGTTCAAGCAACCAACGCAAAACCTCCTGGTTAGCCAAACCATGCAATGGACCGGCAAGTCCGTTGATCATCCCTGAGATAGAAAGATAGATATCTGATAAAGAACTGCCAATGAGGTGACCGGCATGGGCACTTACGTTTCCTGCTTCATGATCGGCATGGATGATGAAATGCAAACGGGAAACATCATCATAAGGCTTGCCAATGCCCATCATATGCGCAAAGTTTCCACCAAAGTCGAGATCAGGATTTGACTGAATCCGCTTTCCGTCACGGTATAATTTGGCATAGATATAGGTTGCCAGTTCAGGAAGTTTCGCGAGTAAATTAAGCGCATCTTCATAAGTTGGATCCCAATATTCAAATTTGCTGATTCCGCCACGGTATTTCTTGGCAAAGAACGACTCCCGCTGCATCGCCATGATGGCAGAAGAGAAAATGGTCATTGGATGACTGCAGCATGGGAATGCATCAACAACTTCATAGACATAGCGGGGAAGTATCCTGCGCTTGCTGAATTCATCCCGGATTTCTTCAATGTCCTTGTCACCGGGAATCTCACCCAGGAGCAGAAGGTAAAACAACCCTTCCACATAAGGCATTTCGCCATCTTTTGGCTTCGGAAGTTTTTCAAATACCTCAGGCAGCGTGAAGCCACGATAGCGAATCCCTTCGAAGGGGTCAAGATAAGAGATGTCTGTAATCAGGCTCTTAATGCCCCGCATGCCACCGATGAGCTGACCAACAGTCACCTCATCTACTATGACATCGCCATATTCTTTCATTAATTTATTAGTCCTCGGGCGCCAGGCCTCAATCTTGTCGTAAAGTTTGTCCTTAATCCTGTTCATTGTGCAGATTTAATATGTTTCGTTTTGTTCGTTGCGATGAATTAATAATAACAATCATTTGCCAATCAGGCTATAAAGATATAATATTGTTGATAACAGCCGTACCAAATTCAGAACATTTTAACTTGGTCGCTCCTTCCATCAAACGATGAAAGTCGTAAGTGACTGTCTTTTGCTGAATACTCATTTCCACACCTTGGTAGATCATGTCGGCCACTTCCTGCCAGCCCATGTATTCAAACATAAGAGCCCCTGAAAGGATCACAGAACCTGGATTTACCTGGTCGAGGCCTGCGTATTTCGGAGCAGTACCATGGGTTGCCTCGAAAATGGCATATCCATTTTGATAGTTGACATTCGCTCCCGGCGCAATCCCAATTCCACCCACCATAGCAGCCAAAGCATCTGAGATATAATCCCCGTTAAGGTTTAAGGTGGCAATCACAGAATATTCTTTCGGACGGGTTAAGATTTGCTGAAGAAAGGCATCTGCAATCACATCTTTGATGATGAGTTTTCCGTTGGCTTCTGCCTCTGCAAGAACATTATCAGCAATAGCTTTTCCTTCTTTCTCTACAAGTTTGTCATATTGAGCCCATGAATAAGTCTGATCTCCAAATTCGCGCTCAGCCAGTGCATATGCCCAATTTTTAAAGGCGCCTTCTGTAAATTTCATGATATTGCCTTTGTGAACGATCGTCACAGAAGGTAGTTTCTTACGTAAGGCGAATTCGATGGCTGCCCTGACAAGTCTCTCAGTTCCTTCTTTAGAAACTGGTTTGATCCCCAGCGAAGAGGACTCAGGAAAACGAATTTTGGTCACATTCATTTCCTCAATAAGGAATTTTTTAAGCTTGGCATTTTCAGCGGTACCGTCCATGAATTCGATCCCGGCATAGATATCTTCTGTATTCTCACGGAAGATATGCATATCGACCCATTCGGGATGTTTTACCGGAGAAGGAACCCCTTCGAAATAACGGACAGGTCGCAGGCAGACATAGAGATCGAGTTGCTGACGTAAAGCAACATTCAACGAGCGGATTCCACCACCAACAGGCGTCGTGAGCGGACCTTTAATCCCGACAATATGCTCGCGGAAAGCGGTCAGGGTCTCTTCGGGTAACCAGCTGCCGGTTTTATTAAACGCTTTTTCTCCAGCCAAAACCTCAAGCCAGGAAACTTTTCTTTTGCCTTTATAAGCCTTTTCTACAGCAGCATCAAACACCCTCACAGAGGCTGCCCAGATGTCAGCACCAGTGCCATCTCCTTCAATAAAAGGGAGAATTGGACAATCGGGCACTTGAAGCTGCCCGTTAATCATGGAAATTTTTTCAGGAGTCATTTATATAATATTGATATTCAGTTAGTTAATCTCACGACAAAGACAATTCACAATTTGGTAAAACTATAAAATATTCAGTAAATTACATATAACTTGTGATTTAAATAACAATTTTTTTTCATGGAGGCTGAAGGCTGCCGGGCTGAGAGCTATCAGCCTAATAACCAAATTCCCCTCGCCCGCCAGTTTGTCAGGTCCAAAAGCTGGCACAAGGTTTGAGATTGGTCGTGACGTAAAACTTTCAAACTATGCAAAAAGGTAAAATAAACGTACAAACAGAGAATATCTTTCCAATCATCAAGAAATTCCTGTATTCGGATCACGAAATATTTTTAAGAGAACTGATATCCAATGCAGTAGATGCAACACAGAAATTAAAAGCCCTTTCTTCCATGGGTGAAGTCAAAGGTGAACTTGGAGATCTTACCATAGAAATTCTGTTGAACAAAACGGATAAGACACTTACGATCAGAGACAAAGGAATCGGGATGACTTCCGAAGAAGTTGAGAAATACATCAACCAGATTGCATTTTCAAGTGCAGAAGACTTCGTGACGAAATTCAAAGGAAAGACAGATGCCGAGACTCATGCCATTATCGGTCATTTTGGCCTTGGTTTTTATAGCGCTTTCATGGTGTCGTCTCAGGTTGAGATCTTCACAAAAACTTATAAAAAAGGACCGGGGACCAAAGCTGTTTCCTGGACTTGTGATGGAAGTCCGGATTACGAGCTCAGTGAAGCAGACCATAAAGACAGAGGCACGGATGTCGTTCTGCACATCGCTGAAGATTCTGAGGAATTCCTGGAAGACAGCCGCATTTTAGAACTACTGAATAAATACTGTCGTTTTCTGCCTGTCCCTATTCAGTTCGGCATGAAAAAACATTGGACCACAGTGGAAGGCGAAGTTGATGAAAAAGGGGAACCCAAAGAAATAGAGACAGAAGTTCCCCGCATCATCAATGAGGTTCAACCACTATGGAAACAAAAACCTTCTGAACTTACCGATGAAGAATACGACAAATTCTATCATACCCTCTACCCTACTTCTTTTGAAGATCCTTTATTCCATATTCACCTTAATGTGGATTATCCCTTCAATCTCACCGGGATATTGTATTTTCCCCGAGTCAAGAAAAACATTGAGCTTCAACGGAATAAGATTCAATTGTATTGCAACCAGGTCTTTGTAACTGATTCAGTTGAAGGTATCGTCCCCGACTTCCTAACACTATTACATGGTGTCATCGACTCACCCGATATCCCATTGAACGTTTCGAGATCCTTCCTGCAAAGTGATTCAAATGTGAAGAAAATCTCTTCTCATATCACGAAAAAAGTAGCCGACAAACTCGAAGAGATCTTTAAAAACAAAAGAGAAGAATTTGAGAAAAAATGGGACGACATCCGCGTTTTCATTGAATATGGAATGATAACGGAAGAGAAGTTTTTCGAAAGAGCTGAGAAATTCTGCCTGTTCAAGAATTCTAAAAATGAATATGCCACTTTTGAGGAATACAAAGAGAAAATCAAAGTCAACCAAACCGATAAAGACGGAAATCTTGTCTACCTATATACCCATGACCCTGAAAGCCAGCACACTTTCCTGGAGGCCTGTGAAGAGAAAGGATATGATGTACTCTTGATGGACGGTCAGCTCGACAACCATTTTATCAATAGCCTCGAATCAAAATTCGAAAAGTCATCATTCAAACGCATTGATGCTGAGTCAATTGAAAAATTGATCAACAAAGATGAACTCAGCGGTGCCGCCTTAAGCCCGGAGGAAGAAAGTGCAGTAAAGCCATTGTTCGAAGAGGCTATCGACAAACAAAAGTTTACCATTCTTTTTGAGGCGCTACCTGCAGATAATCAGCCAATTACCATTACCCAGCCTGAGTTTATGCGCCGCATGAAAGAAATGTCGGCCATGGGCGGAGGTTATGCCTATATGCGTGACATGCCTGATCAATACAATCTTGTAATTAACACCAACCACAAAGCAATACAGAAAGTCCTGCATACAGAAGATGCTGAAGAAAAGGCAATACTTGCAAAACAACTGACTGACCTGGCATTGCTGACACAACATCTCCTCAAGGGCGAGGATTTGACGAAATTTGTAAAAAGAAGCCTTGAATTATTATAAAAAATTATGATTTAGAGAGATTGTATTCAAGCTCATTAAATCCTTATTAAACAAAATTAATTCCGACATTTACACCACATAAAAAAAGAAACTATGAAAAATACCCTTATTGTTATTGGAGTTATTGTTCTCATTTTATTGTTCACTGTAGTACCGGCCATCAGTTCTTATAACGGAATGGTTAGCCGCCAGGAAGGTGTTAATACTGCCTGGGCGCAGGTTCAGAATGTTTACCAGCGTCGTGCGGATCTTATCCCCAACCTTGTAGAAACGGTGAAAGGCTATGCTACTTTTGAGAAATCCACTTTAGAGGCTGTAATACAGGCTCGTGCCAATGCTACTAAAATAAATGTCAGCCCGGAGAAACTGGATGCTGCTTCATTACAACAATTCCAGAGCGCCCAGAATAACGTGGGTGCTGCCCTGGGTCGTTTGATGGTTGTCGTTGAAAAATATCCTGAGCTGAAAGCCAACCAGAATTTCCTGGAGCTTCAGGCACAATTGGAAGGCACTGAAAACAGAATCACTGTTGAACGTCAGAAATTCAACGAGGTGGCTATGAGTTATAACACCTATATCCGTTCTTTTCCGAAGAATATTTTCGCAGGCATGTTCGGTTTCGAGAAAAAGGCATATTTCGAAGCTGCTGCAGGCAGCGAGAAGGCTCCACAGGTAAAATTCTGATTATGACAAGTGTAAAAGATTTCTTTAGCAATCCTGAGCAGGAGGAGATCAAACAAGTCATCCAACTCAGCGAATTGGATACTTCCGGAGAAATTCGCGTTCACATTGAAAAAACATGTCCGGGTGAAGTCATGGAAAGAGCTGCCTATGTATTTAAACAGCTTAAGATGCAAAAAACCAGGGACAGAAACGGGGTTCTCATATACCTGGCTGTCAACAATCGCAAGTTCGCTATTATTGGAGATGTTGGCATCAATGAAAAAGTCGGAGCGAATTTCTGGGACGAAATTAAACATGATATGCTTACCGACTTCAGGCAGGCTGACTTTACGAAAGGTCTGTGCAATGCAATACACAAAGCAGGGGAACAGCTGAAACAACATTTCCCCTATTACCAGGGAGATGTGAATGAATTGTCTGATGACATTTCGTTTGGGAAATAAAAAAATAACATTGGTGTATTTTCCCGTTAGAGACGCACGATTTTGCGTCTCTAACAGTACACCCTCCTGATTGTGATGGTGAAATTTGGGTTTTGATTTTGGATATTAAATTTATGGTGATGCGCGGAATAATTAGATCATTTTTACTTTTAGGGATTTTATTGGGTTCCTTATCCGTTTTTCCACAGGATATCCCACCAAGGCCAAGCCCACCCAAGCTGGTCAATGACATGGCTGGCATCCTCGACCCAGCTGATGTTGCCAGGCTTGAACAAGAGCTTGTCGCATTCAATGACTCCACAACCACACAGATTGTGGTTCTCACTGTTGCCGATCTTGGAGGCAATGATCCTGCCCAATATGCCTTTGAAGTCGGCCAAAAATGGGGAGTCGGCCAAAAAGGATTTAATAATGGTATCGTGATCCTGGTTAAGCCTAAGCAAGGGAATGATCGTGGCAAGGCATTCATCGCCACAGGTTATGGCCTTGAGGCTGTCGTGCCAGATGCCACATCAAAGAGAATTGTTGAAAATGAGATGATTCCCCATTTCCAAAGCGGTGACTATATCGGAGGCATAAGAGCAGCCGTGGCAGTGATTGAATCGCTGGCAAGAGGGGAATATCCTGCAAGTGCCTACAACAAAAAAAGCAAGAAAGCTCCTTCCTGGGGCATTGTTGTTCCAATCCTTGTCTTATTGCTCATCATGTTTTTATTCCGTTCAGGCGGAAACAACCAACATTCTATCGGAAAAGGCCTGCCATTCTGGACAGCATTATTCCTTGCCAGCTCCCTGGGTGGTCGTGGCGGAGGAGGCTTTGGTGGTGGCGGCGGTGGCGGCTTTGGCGGCGGCGGCGGCGGCGGTTTCGGTGGCTTCGGCGGCGGTGGCTTTGGCGGCGGCGGCGCAGGTGGTTCTTGGTAGCTACGCGCACACGGGCACACGACCACACACCCCACACAACAACACGAAACAATTTGCTCATTAATAATGTGAGCATATTGCCGGTTGCTGATGTAACCTGCTTAAAAAAACCACATGCATCTTTTCCTAATAGCAGGAAAGCCAAAAAAAACCTTATTTAGAATACTTCTAATCACCCAATACGTTGACATTCACAGTCATATGGCAAGTGCGCTCTATTTAGACCAATTACAAATAGTGTATTTAAGCATTTAGCTACCAAATTAGCTTGGGATTAAAAAAAAATTTGTATTTATCTTAGCCAAGAAACTGAGTGATATACTATTTTTATCGACATAACAACTTTACCCATCTGGATATGAGTTATCTAGGATTCCGAAAAACGGGGAAACCCTTGTTTTTCATAGCTTCTTTGGCCCTAAGCCTCCTGTTTTCCTTTACAGGCGCGGCTTTCGCCAACCCGATCGGGACCGATCATGCGCCAGTACACAAGGCAGATAAAGAAATGACCCATGAAATTTTGATGGGTGAACGTCTTTTTTACGGTCTGACACCCTATGAATCCGGCACGTTTAACTGTGCCGGCTGTCATTATACAGCCATCACCGATACGATTAACTGGAGTCCATCCGCCACCGACCTGGCCCTTTGGTTCAAGCGGAAGAGAAATTCTGAAGTTAAAACTGTCTTTGAAACGCCAGTTTCTCAGAAGATGACTGATGCCCACAAAGGGATCAAGGTCACTGATGGAGAAATTAACAACCTCAGAGCCTATTTCAACAACCTGGAAATGCACGGCCTGGCTCCCTTGAAGGCATTTCCTATTAAGCTGATTCTCTTTTTCCTGGTTGGGATCTTGATGGCTTTGGCCCTGGTCGATTTGATCTTCACCAGACGATTTAAATACCGTGCTATTCATTATATTGTATTGATTGCCGGTTTGGGATTTCATTCGCAACTAGCCTATACTGAAGCCAAAGCCCTGAGTCGGACCCCTGGTTATGCCCCGGATCAACCTATCAAATTCTCACATAAGGTTCATGCCGGCGACAATAAAATTGACTGTCAGTATTGCCACAGCGGTGCCTCAACAGGAAAATCTGCTGTGATTCCTTCTGCAAATCTTTGCCTTAATTGTCACAACGCGGTATTGAATGGCAGAAACTCCGGAAAGTTTGAGATTCAGAAGATTAAAGATGCAATTGCCAACAACACACCTATCGAGTGGGTACGGATTCACAAGCTTCAGGATCATGTCTTTTTCAGCCATGCACAACATGTGGGAGCCGGGAAAATCGCCTGTGCTACTTGTCATGGTGCCGTTGAAACGATGAACATCATGAAACAGGAAAACGACCTGAGTATGGGGTGGTGTGTGAATTGCCACCGTCAGACCAAAGTCCAGATGGACAATCCTTATTACAAAAATGCAACTAAACTTAATGATCTGGTGAAATCAGGCCAGGTGAAAGCGGTTACCGCCGAAACCATCGGAGGCCTCGATTGTATGAAATGTCATTACTAAAAAAAATCATGACCCTCAACACGATCAGATTATTCTTTCTTTCAAATCATTGTTCATGAAGAAATATTGGAAAACTATAGAAGAATCACTTCAGGAAGAAGGAGCCGTAAAACTGGCCACGCTCTCTGAACTCCCGGCAAAACAGGAAATGATTGACTTCCTGGAAAATGAAGGCAATAATATGCACCCTTCCCGCCGCGATTTTTTGAAATTTGTCGGTTTTGGCTTTGCCACAGCTGCAGTTCTATCAAGCTGTAAAAATCCTGTTAATAAAGCAATCCCATACCTTATTAAACCGGAAGACATCACACCCGGAACCGCAAATTACTATGCATCAACTTATTATGACGGGACTGAATACAACAGTATCCTTGTAAAAGTAAGAGATGGCCGTCCTATCAAGATTGAAGGGAACGACCTCTCCCCGATCAGCAAAGGTGGAACAACGGCCCGTGTACAGGCCTCAGTGTTTAATCTATATGATGAAGGTGGCCGTATCAAAGGGCCACAAAAGAAGAACACAGCCACCAGCTGGGCAGAACTTGACGCAGAGATTTTCGCACAACTCAATTCTATTTCCGCTGCCAAAGGCAAGATTGCTTTACTCACTTCAAGCATCATCAGTCCATCTACACTGGAGCTAATCAAAGAATTCCAGCTTAAATTTCCCGGGACCAGCCACATCATGTATGATGCGGTTTCTTCGTCGGCTATGCTCCAGGCCAACCAACTAAATTTTGGACGCCAGGCAATCCCTGCAATGAACTTTGAATCTGCAGAGGTCATCGTTGGCGTAAATGCCGACTTCCTGGGTACCTGGTTGTCGCCAGTTGAATTTTCGAGACAATATGCTGCGACTCGTCGTGTTTCTGCCAGCAAACTGAAAATGTCCAAACATTATCAGTTTGAGAGCACGATGACCTTGACGGGCAGCAGCGCTGATCACCGTTTTTCGATCAAGCCCTCACAAGAAAAAATAATATTGGCGAATCTTTACAACGAGATTGCAAGGCTTGCAGGAAACCCTGTCTTTAATGTACCTCCTTCATCTGTCGATATAAAAGAAATTGCTTCGAGGCTTTGGTCTGCCAGAGGAAAATCAATCGTGATCTGTGGCAGCAATGACGTCAAAACACAAATGATTGCCAATGGAATCAATTATCTCCTGGGTAACTACGGAACGACACTTGACCTCAACAGGCCAATGCAGACGCTCAAAGGAATTGATGAGCCGGTGATCGCCCTGGCCAATGACCTCGCAGTGGGCAAAATCGATGCTTTATTGTGTTATAATGTCAATCCTGTTTATGATTTTCCGGAAGCAAGTAAATTTGCCGAAGGCCTGAAAAAAGCAAAACTCAGCCTGAGCTTTGCTTCTGCCTGGGATGAGACCGCAAAACTTTCACAATTTGTATGCCCGGGAAGTAATTACCTTGAGTCATGGAACGACGCAGAACCACGCAAAGGTTCATTGTCTCTGGCACAGCCCGCCATCAATAAACTTTTCGATACCCGTGACTTCCAGGACAGCCTGCTAAAATGGATGGGGAGTGCCGATGATTATCATACTTACATTCAAAAATACTGGGAGAAGAACTATTTTCACCTACAGACAGATACAGCCAGTTTTACTTCATTCTGGAATAAGTCTCTTCAAGGTGGTGTATTTGAATATGCCGTAGAAACAAGCCCTGCCCTCAGCCTTGCCTCTATTAGCAGTGCTTTCGACAATATCGGATCCAGCGTTTCTGGTACTGAGATCTTCCTTTACCAGTCGGTGGCAATTGGAAACGGCCAGTTGGGCAACAATCCATGGCTACAGGAACTCCCCGACCCGGTTTCAAAGGTCACATGGGACAATTACGTAGCACTATCACCAAAAATGGCAGCCGAAATGACTTTAGCTGAAGGTGATATCGTGAAAATCAATGACAAAATTGAACTTCCTGTCCTTCTTCAACCCGGACAGGCTTATGGTGTTGTCGCCATTGCTCTTGGTTATGGCCATACAGAACTTGGCCCTGTAGCCAATGGCGTGGGCGCAAATGCATTCAGCCTGGCTACCATGAAGGAAGGCACTTTACAATATTATAATATCAATGCCAAACTTGGCAAAACAGCAGGCAAGCACAACTTTGCCAAAAGCCAGGAACATCAAAGCATGGAAGGCAGACCTCTTATCAGGGAAACGACGCTGAATGAGTGGAAAGTCAATGCAGGCGCAGGCAATGAGCTCCATGAAGAGTTCATGAAAAACAAAGTCTCTTTATACCCTGACATTGAATATCCTATTCACCACTGGGGCCTGATGGTCGACCTGAATACCTGTACCGGTTGCAGTGCCTGTTTGATTGCATGCCAGGCAGAAAACAACATCCCGGTTATCGGAAAAGAAGAAGTACGCAAAAAGCGCGACATGCACTGGATTCGTATCGACCGTTATTACGTTGGAGAAGCTGAAGATCCTAGTGTAGCTTTTCAGCCCGTCATGTGTCAGCATTGCGACAACGCTCCCTGCGAAAATGTCTGCCCGGTTTCTGCAACGACACACAGCACTGAGGGGCTGAACCAGATGGCATACAACCGCTGTATCGGCACGAAATATTGTATCAACAACTGTCCCTATAAGGTAAGACGTTTTAACTGGTTCCGCTATGCCGACAATAAGGAATTCCCTTACGGTACTGAGAACGAACTTGGCAAGATGGTTCTTAACCCAGATGTGGTTGTCAGAGAAAGAGGAGTCGTGGAGAAATGTTCTTTCTGTATCCAAAGGATACAAGAAAAGAAACAAACAGCTAAGCTGGACGGGCGCCCGGTAAAAGACGGAGAAGTGATGACAGCCTGTGTACAGAGTTGCCCGCCAAAGGCTTTGGTCTTTGGTGATCGTAATGACCCAAACAGTGACATTTCCAAGGCATTGAAAGATCCGCGGAATTACAACCTCCTGGAAGACCTTCACACCTTACCGGGTGTCAGTTATATGACCAGGATCAGGAATCTGGAGAATGAAGTAAAACAAGAAAAAGCATAAACGTCAATATATAATTATTAGGACATGTATAAAACTGAGATCAGGGGTCCGTTGATTTATGGCGATAAAACTTACGGCCTTATCAGTAAGGACGTCGTCGCGCCCATCGACAACAAAGCCCCGAATTGGTGGAAAGCCGCCTTAGCCATCAGTCTTCTGTCAATGGCATGGGGACTTTACGCCATGTACGTCACTGTCAGATATGGTATCGGAACCTGGAATGTTAACACGTCAGTAGCCTGGGGATGGGAGATCATTAACTTCGTATGGTGGATCGGGATCGGGCATGCCGGCACCGCATTTTCAATCTTCCTGTTAATTCTGAGGCAGAAATGGAGAACATCTATAAACCGTGCAGCTGAAGCCATGACTGTCTTTGCTGTAATCTGTGCGGGGATATACCCAATCGTTCACATGGGGCGTCCGTGGAATTTCTTCTTCGTGCTTCCCTATCCAAATTCCCGTGGCCCGCTGTGGGTGAACTTCAACTCCCCTTTGTTCTGGGACTTCATCGCGATTAGCTCATACCTGCTGATTTCAGCGTCCTTTTGGTATTTTGGCATGGTGCCAGACTTTGCCACGATCCGTGACAAAACCACATCTAAAGTAAAAAAAGCCGTTTACGGATTCCTGGCCTTTGGCTGGACTGGCTCTTCCATGGAATGGCTTCGTTATGAGAAACTCAGCTTCGTGCTGGGTGGTATTGCTGCTGTGCTGGTTGTTTCGGTTCACTCCATTGTATCAACTGACTTTGCCTCTTCAGTGATTCCAGGGTGGCATGCGACATTGTTTCCACCTTATTTCGTTGTGGGAGCTATCTTTTCAGGTTTTGCCATGGTAATGACGCTGATGATTACGATACGTAAATTCTACAAACTTGACGACTATATCACTGATTCTCACCTCAATGCTATTGCGAAGATTCTGATATTCGTCTCTTTGATCATGGGTACTGCTTATGCTACTGAGGTTTTCGTCGCCTGGTATTCAGGGAATCCTTATGAGATGTTTACCTTTTTCCACAATAGAATTACCGGGGATTATACCTTCCAATTCTGGGCAATGGTCGTTTGTAATGCCATCATTCCCCAACTCTTCTGGTTTAAAAAAGTCAGGAAGAATCTCACGGCAGCCCTCATCATCTCACTATTTATCAATGTGGGTATGTGGTATGAGCGTTTTAACATCATCGTTACTTCTCTGTCGAAAGATTATCTTCCATCAGCGTGGACGACCTATTCTCCGTCATGGGTTGAAGTTGGTATTTATATCGGAACACTCGGCATTTTTGCAACCGGTGTACTCCTGTTCTTTAAGTTTATCCCGATGATCGCCATTCACGAAGTGAAGATGGTATTGAAACTCAGTGATAAAAACAACAAACACCAATAATCCGGCTGCTATGGAAAAGACAGATATCATTGGAATCTTTGGTGATGAAGGCAGCTTAGTTGCTGCCATGGAGGAGCTCAAGGAAAAGAAAGTCCCGATGAAGGACACCTACACTCCTTACCCTAGTCATCACATCTTTGAAATTCTTGAGAGAGAATCATCATTCATCCTGACTGCTTTCTTTTATGGATTGCTGGCTGTTTTTGCAATTCTGGCGTTTATATTCTGGACTTCAGTGAGCGACTGGCCAATCAATTACGGAGGAAAGCCGACGAGGGCATTCCCTTCATTTATTGTTGTGACGGTAATTTTGACGATTTTATCTATTACAATCCTCAGCCTGTTCACCTTTTCGATCAAAGCAAGGATCTATCCCGGAAAAACGGCCCGACAGCCAATTCTCAGATCGACCGATGACCAGTTTGTGCTTGTATTGGACAAGGCAGATGTAAAAGACTTAGCGGGCTTAAAAACCATTCTCAGCACCCATGGTGCTACTGAAGTTATTGAACAAGAAGCTATATAATATTTATTCATACAGAATAATCATTAGTGAGATGACAATATTACGAATCAAACCGGCTTACAAGGCCCTTTTCATAGCGACCGGCTTTATTGTGTCGGGGCTGGGGATGACCTCATGCGACCGCAGCCGGAACGACAAAGGTTATGAGTACTTCCCTGACATGGCGCATAGCCTAGCATACGAGACTTATAGCCCAAACCCTAATTACAAGGATGGGAAGACAGAACAGGCACCTGTTGCCGGAACAGTCTCGAGGGAAATGGTCCCTTATCCGTATCCCAATACCCCTGAAGGAAGAACTCAGGCAGGATTAGAACTGAAAAACCCTTATCAGATCAATGCAAAAACCCTGGAACAAGGGAAAAATCTTTTCACCGTCTTTTGCAAAAACTGCCATGGAGACCAGGGCAATGGCGATGGTTACCTATTCACCAGTGGGCGTTTCCCGGTTAAACCTGCTGACTTTCATTCCGAAAGAGTAATGGGACTGCCTGCCGGTGAGATCTACCATGTTATCACAAACGGATACAACGTAATGGGGCCTCATGGCGCTCAAATCAAACCCGATGATCGCTGGAAAGTAGTGCTTTATGTGCAACATGAACTCCAAAAGAAACCTTAACCCCAAAACAGGCCTGTTATGGACAAAACATTTACTTTAAGTCAAAGGTTCAAGATCATTGCCGGGGCTATGGTATTGATTGGGATTATTGCCCTGGCACTTGGTTTTATGACCAATGCCAAAGAAGCCTGGGCTAACCTCCTGCTGAACAATTATTATTTCCTGAGTTTAAGTATCGGAGGGGCCTTCTTTTTGTCGCTCCAGTATATCACTCAATCGGGTTGGTCGGCCATGTTCCGCCGCGTACCTGAAGCCATGAGTTATTATTTCCCTGTCGCCGCTCTTTTTGCATTGGTGATGCTTCTGGGTATGCATCATCTTTATGAATGGTCACGTCCTGAAGCTGTGGTAAGTGATCCTGTGATTGCACACAAAGCCCCGTATCTCAACCTACCTTTCTTTGTGATCCGCATGTTCGTATTTTTTGGCCTTTGGATCCTGATGTCAAACCTGCTCCGAAAAGCAAGCCTGAAAGAAGACCTGGAAGGCGGACTGAACGGATTTAACAAAATGGAACAGCTTTCAAAGATTTTCATTTTCATCATCGGTCTTAGCTTCAGCTTTACTACTTTCGACTGGATTATGTCACTTGATGTCCATTGGTTCAGTAACATTTTCGCACTCAAAGGCTTTGTGAATGCTTTTTATCACGGTGTCGCCATGTTAATCCTCATTGTGATTCTTCTGAACAAACAGGGTTACTTCCCAGAACTCAACGACAGTCACCTGCTCGACTTCTCCCGTTATCTCTTCATGCTCTCTATCATATGGGGTTATTTCTGGTTTTCACAGTTTATGCTGATCTGGTATGGCAACATCCCTGAAGAAACAGCCTATTACGCACACCAATGGCGGGGCGGATTCCTTACTATTTTTTATGTCAACATCGTGGTGAACTGGCTGATCCCTTTTAGTGTATTGTTGTCCCGGAAAATGGACCGTAACATTCAAGTGGTCAAATATGTCTGCATCCTCCTTTTGATCGGATTCTGGATCGATTTATATACGATGATTTTCCCGGGCACTGCCGGTCCAACATTGGGATTTGTTGAAATCGGAAGCTTCATCGGCTTTGCCGGATTGTTTGCCCTGGTAGTTGGTTACGGACTCACTAAAGCTAATATCATTCCAAGGAATCATCCTTACATCGAAGAAAGCCTCTATCACAAAGTTGAACAATAGACTCAAACCACAAAATGCTTAAGGGCAACAACATGAGAAAGTCAAGTCTGTTATTTCTGGCTATTTGCTTCACCAGCGCGGTGATCGCCCAGAAGACTTATACCACTTCTACAGGTCAGAATACACCGGAAGTTGGACTGGAGGAGCATCTGAATGCCATGATGCCCAAAGATATCCTTGTCATCAATGAGAAAGGTGATACAGTAAATTTTGCAGCACAATTTAACAAACCTACCATTTTAAACCTGGTCTATTACCGCTGCCCCGGCATTTGCAGCCCGGTGATGAACAGCCTCAGCGAAGCCATCCAAAAAATGGGCAAGGGCATGGTGATCGGCAAAGATTACCAGGTGTTGACCGTAAGTTTCGACCATAGTGAATCAACAGAAGTTGCGGTAAAGAAAAAGAAGAACTATCTCAACTTGATGAAGGTCCCGATCGACCCCAATGGCTGGAAATTCTTCACAGCAGACAGTATTGATATACAAAGACTTACTAAAGCAGTTGGCTTTCGTTTTAAAGTAACCGGACAAGATTTTGTTCATCCCGGCTGCATTATCATCTTCAGCCCTGAAGGGAAACTTACCCGTTATTTTTACGGGACTTATTTCCAGCCATTTGAAGTAAAACTCGCTCTTGCTGAAGCCTCCAAAGGCATGGCCGGCCCAACGATCAATGCTGTATTACAGTTTTGTTACAGCTATGACCCACAAGGCAGACAATATGTATTAAATGTTACCAAGATCTCAGGAACACTCATTCTTTTCTTAGGATTGATTTTCTTCCTGGTTCTGGTTTTTAAACCAAAGAGAAAACAAGTATAATCACAAATAAAAGAGGATCGCTAATGACTGATACAGCATCATCCCAATTAAATTTCTTTGAGGAGAAAGGAGGCCGGAAAGGCCTGGGCGCCTGGCTTCTCACGACAGACCACAAGCGAATAGGTCTGATGTATATGTATGTAATCCTGGCATTTTTTATTGTCGGGGTATTGCTGGGATTGGGAATCCGCCTGGAACTTATCGCTCCCGGCAGAACCATCATGGGACCACAGACCTATAACAGCTTTTTTACCTTACATGGCGTCATCATGATCTTTGTCATTGTCATTCCTGGTCTCCCGGCAATCTTTGGGAATTTCTTTTTACCCATTATTATCGGGGCGAAAGACGTCTCTTTCCCAAAGCTGAACCTGTTTTCGTGGTATCTCTTCATGACGGGAATTTTCGTTGTGTTGATTTCCCTTTTTACAGCTGGCGGCCCTCCTGATACCGGTTGGACCTTCTATGCTCCTTACAGTTTTAAGACAACGACCAATATGCTTCCTATGGTTATGGGCGCATTCCTGCTTGGGTTCTCCTCCATCCTTACAGGTTTGAATTTCATCGTGACTGTTCACAGGCTTCGTGCGCCAGGTATGGAATGGATGAAGATGCCTTTGTTTGCCTGGGCTATCTATGGTACAGGCTGGATCCAGCTCTTTGCCACACCAATCGTAGGGATCACGCTGCTGATGATCATTGCTGAAAGGCTACTCGGTATCGGTTTCTTTGACCCGGCGCTGGGAGGAGACCCTGTACTCTATCAGCATCTTTTCTGGATCTATTCGCATCCGGCAGTGTATATCATGATTTTACCCGCTATGGGTGTGATATCAGAAGTCATCCCGACTTTTGCCCGTAAAGCGATCTTCGGATACAACGCCATCGTGGTCTCGACCATGGCTATTGCCATCGTCGGTTATTTCGTTTGGGCACACCATATGTTTACTTCGGGGATGAGCACAACCGCTCAGTTTATTTTCTCCCTGATGACTTTCTTTGTAGCCATCCCTTCTGCTATTAAAGTCTTTAACTGGGTCGCTACCTTGTATAAAGGCTCTATCAGCTTACAACCCCCGCTGATCTGGGCGCTTGGCTTTATGTTCCTGTTTATGATCGGAGGATTCACCGGACTCATCCTTGGTTCACTTGCTACCGACGTACATGTCCATAATACAGCATTTGTTGTAGCACATTTCCATTATATCATCTTCGGTGGAATGGGTACTGCATTCTTTGCTGCGATGCATTATTGGCTACCCAAGATGTATGGCAGGATGTACAACCACAGATGGGCTAACATTGGCTTTGCTGTTTTCTTTGTCGGATTTAATATGTTGTATTTCCCAATGTTTATTCTCGGAATGCAAGGAATGCCCAGGCGCTACTACGATTATCTTCCCCAGTTTACCAACCTCAACGTTGCTTCCACTATCGGAAGCTGGGTGTTGGCTATCGGCCTTGCCATCATCATTACCAACCTCATCAGGGGTGCCCGAAAAGGACCTTCGGCTGGCGACAACCCCTGGGGAAGCAAATCTTTGGAATGGACTATCCCTTCTCCGCCTCCACTGGAGAATTTCGACGTCATTCCTGACTTCACTGAAACTAACAGCCATAAGGCTTAATATAGGACCGACATGGAATCTAACGCACACACTCATGTCCATCGCGATGACCAGGCATCCAAACTCGGGATGTGGCTGTTCATCTTTACTGAAATCCTATTGTTTGGAGGACTCTTCATCGTATACTCTATCTATCGTTATATGCATCAAACAGCATTCCACCTTGCCGGGGAAGAGCTTAATGATGTCATCGGAACCATCAATACAGTCATCCTACTGGTTAGCAGTATGACCATTGCAATGTCGGTGACTGCGATACAAAAGGGAAATACAAAACTGGTTTTGAGACTGATAGCCATCACGGTGATCCTTGGAATTGTCTTCCTGGTGAACAAATACTTCGAATGGAATGTGAAATTTGAGCACGGCTTATATCCCAGTTCAAAATTCGTACAGGCATTGGGGGCCGGTGATACGCTATTCTTTAGCCTTTACTTCCTGATGACAGGTTTGCATGCCTTACATATCATCGTAGGACTAACCGTATTAGTATGGGTTGCTGTTTACATAAAAAAAGGAAGAGTTCGGCCCGACAAATATGCGTTTCTTGAAAACGGAGCGCTTTACTGGCACCTGATCGACCTGATCTGGATTTTCCTGTTTCCCCTGTTTTACCTCATCCATTAATCCAATTGACCTATGAGTGAAGAAAAACAACATATAACTCCGTATTCGACCTATGTCTGGATACTTGCCATCCTACTTGTGCTGACCTTTGTAACGGTAGCAGTTACCAATGTCAATCTCGGCGCACTCAGCGTGACAACTGCCATGCTTATCGCATCAATAAAAGCGACCCTGGTGCTGCTTTATTTTATGCATCTCAAATTCGACCAGAAGATATACCGGTTCATGGTAACCGTGGTACTTGTCGTATTTTTCATGGTTATCATTTTCACCTTTTTTGATTATTTATTCCGTTAAGATATGTTTGAAGGTGCATCAAATCTCTCGACCGGCGTTGACAATGTCTTTCTGCTGATTTTCGGTATCTCTGCCGTCTTCCTCTTAGCCATTACTGCTGTAATGCTATATTTCGTATGGCGGTACGACGAAAAAAGAAACCCTGTCCCTACAGAAATCCATGGTAGCAATACCCTGGAGATCGTTTGGACCGTAATCCCAACACTACTCGCATTAATGATGTTCTGGTATGGATGGAAAGCCTGGATCCCAGTGCGACATCCCCCGGCTGATTCGATGACGATCACTGTCACAGCCCGAATGTGGAGCTTTTCATTTGACTATCCAAATGGCCTGAACAACAATGTATTGCTAGTGCCAAAAGGGAAAGCTGTCAGGCTCAACCTACATGCTGTTGACATCAACCACAGTATCTTTATTCCTGCTTTCAGAATAAAACAGGATGCCATTCCCGGCAGGGATAACTTCGTTTGGTTCATAGCGACAAAAGAAGGATCCTACAACCTTTTTTGCACCGAATATTGCGGCTTACGACATTCTTATATGAATGCTGAAGTGAAAGTGGTGGATGAAGCGACTTTTAAGGCCTGGTATGCCAGTGGCCCCAAGAAGCTAAGTGCTGAAGAAGCGGCGAAACCCGGCGCCATCGGCAGGCAGCTCTATGAGCAAAAAGGTTGCCTGGCTTGTCATTCGCTGGATGGAACAAAAATCGTCGGACCATCCTTTAAAGGAATCTATGGCGAAGATGCTACTGTCCTTACTGATGGTAAAGAAAGGACTGTTAAAGTTGATGATGATTATATCAAAAGATCTTTACTGGAACCCAATGCCGATGTTGTAAAAGGCTTTCAGCCTAACATGATGGTGTCCTATAAAGGCCAGATTGACGAAAAAGGCATCAAAGACATCGCAGATTTCATTAAAAGTCTGAATGCCAAATAATCCACTGAAGATCGTCTCGCTGTCGCTGGAATTGGGCAAAGTAAGAATCGCCCTTCCCATTGCCCTGAGTGCAGCAACAGGATATGTTATTGAAAAAGGAAGCCTGAACCCGGGTTTCCTTTTTCCATTTTTCGCCGTGCTAATGCTGGGTTGCGGCGCAATGGCCCTGAACCAGGTACAGGAACGATCCCTTGATGCAAAAATGAAACGAACAGCCAACAGACCCCTTGTCTCTGGAAGGATGAGTTTGAGCCTTGCTGTAATTATCATTATATGTTACTTCGTAATTGGCAACTTAATTCTCCTGATAACCTCAGGCTGGCTGGCATTATCCCTCGGCATCCTGACGATTTTATGGTACAACCTCGTGTATACGCCTCTAAAAAGGAAGACAGCCTTTGCCGCGGTCCCAGGTTCGGTAGTGGGTGCCTTGCCTCCGGTGATCGGGTGGGTATGTGCAGGCGGTCATCTGGGTGACCATCGGGTATGGATGCTGGCAGCGTTTTTCTTTATCGGGCAAATCCCGCATTTTTGGCTGTTGTTATTAAAATTGGGTGATGATTACGCACAGGGCGGACTTCCGACACTTAACAGTATCTTTACGCAAGGACAGATCCAAAGGCTCAGTTTTATCTGGATCTTCTGGGCAGCAGTGATGGCATTATTCCTTGCATTTTTCGGTGTGATCACAAATTTCTGGGTCGGCCTTGCGCTCGTGACTGGCGCCGTAGTGGTAGTGCTGAGTTTTGTTAATTTGCTAAAGCCTCTCGAAAAAAAACCAAACTATGGCTTTGGGTTTATGAAACTCAATTTTTTCTACCTTTATGTAATGATATTGTTGTGGATAGATGCAGTAGTTTAAGTCTCACCACGAAACCACTAAAAAAAATCAAATGAAAAAACTATTTACAATCCTTTTTATTGGAAGCCTTTTTGTTTCCTGTACCAACTCAACAAACAAAACGGTTCCTGCAGCAGCTGTCAAAGTATCAACTGTTAAAACCATGGAATTAAGCGTGAAAGGGATGACCTGCGAGGGTTGCGAGAATACTGTCCAAACCAGTCTTACGCAAGTTGCAGGGGTTACTGAATGTACTGCTTCTTTCAAAGAGGGAAAAGCCAAGGTAAAGTTCGACAGCACCAAAACCAATGTTAAAGTTTTGACGGCAGCCATTGTTGACGCTGGCTACGAAGTTACAGGTCAAAAAGACCTGAAATGACAGAAAAAAGGCAAAGCTGTTCGTGGCCTTCCAACGATCCGCTCATGATTGAATATCATGACACTGAATGGGGCTTGCCTTTGCACGACGACAGGAAACTATTCGAGTACATGGTACTTGATGCTTTCCAGGCAGGATTAAGCTGGAAAACGGTACTCCATAAAAGAGAAAACTTTCGCACAGCCTTCGCCGGTTTCGATGCTGAAAAGATCGTAAAATTCGACGAAAGCCGCATTCAAGAGCTGATGCAAGACGCAGGGATTATTCGGAACCAGGCAAAGATCAGGGCCACGGTTTCCAACGCCAGGCTTTTCCTGGAGATCCAAAAGGAATTTGGGAGTTTCGATAAATACATCTGGCAGTTTACCGGTGGAGTAACGCTGGTGAACCACTGGACTGAACTTTCGCAGATACCAACAAAATCACAAGAAAGTGATGCGATGAGCAAAGATCTGGTAAAACGTGGTTTAAAATTCGTAGGATCCACGATATGCTATGCATTTATGCAAGCTGCAGGGATGGTAGATGATCACATGGTGCACTGCTTCAGACGAAATGAATTTTATAAAAAATAATAAATAAAATTTGCTTATTTTAATTTCTGTATTATATTTGCAATTGAAATATTGACGAAAGTCTGATATTTTATACAGGAGGGTCCGGGGGGACTTTCCTTAAAAAAGTGGAATTATTATTGTAGACATTTGTTTATCAATCGATTGATTGAATTATAATTGGAGTAATTTATTATTCCAATATCATTGCATTAAAACGGATTATTATTCGTTTGCAAGAAAAAAGCAATTGGACCTTATCCATTGCTCTAAAAGGTGATTGCGTGGTGATCCGGGGGGAACGCTACCTTTCACCTTTTTTTTGCTTTCCGGAAATTGTTATTGCAAGCTGAGAAGAATTGAATGTTGGTCTGCTTTATAGTCCCAGCTTGTGAAATACTTCATCAAGTCGGCGTGTATAGGCCATTTCACGCCACGCTTTGCGCACTTCCTGCACAGGAGCTCCATAATATGTCTTACCGCCTTCCAAAGACTTATCGACACCCGAATGTGCCAACACAACAGCACCTTTGCCTATTACCAGGTCCTTTTGAACTGAAACGCGTCCCCAGAGAATGACGTCATCTTCTAAACGGGTGACGCCAGCAATAATTGAAGCACATCCGATCAGACAGTTCCTGCCAATTACCGTATCATGTCCTACCTGCACATGATTGTCAAATTTAGTGCCTTCCCCGATGAAAGTATCCCCGGAAACGCCCTTGTCGATGGTGCATAAGGCCCCAACCTCGACATTATTGCTCAGGACCACGCGTCCACAATTTTCAAGCTTGTCGTAGAAGTCAGGACGACGTTTGTAATAAAAGGCATCCGCACCAATAACACTCCCTGAATGGATGATGACATTGTCACCAATCACACTATGGTCATAGATGCTGGCATTCGCATGAATCAGGCAGTTTTTGCCGATGGTCACATGATTGCCTACAAAAGCGCCAGGCTGGATTATCGTTCCTTCGCCAATCAGGGCGCTGTCGTTTACCATTTCATAGGCCGACTCAAAACCGCGATAGCGCTTGACGAGACCCACATATACAGAAAAAGGGTCTTCTGCAAAGATGAGGGCTTTTCCTTCCGGACAATCCACATCTTTGTTGAGAATGATCGTTGTAGCTGCAGAGCGAAGCACTTTGTCGTAATATTTCGGATGGTCGACGAAGGTGATGTCACCATGTTCTACCATGTGAATTTCATTGATTCCGGTAATCGCCTGCCTGGGATCACCAACAAAACGAACATCAAAGAGCCTGGCAACCTCTTCAAGGATCAGTGCTTGGGGAAATTTCATAACTAAACTTTTGCGCGTTCTGAGTAATCTCCTGTACGGGTATCCACTTTGATATATTCGCCAGTCTCGACGAATAGTGGCACTTTCACGATAGCTCCTGTTTCAAGTGTTGCGGGTTTGCCTGCATTTGTAGCGGTATCGCCCCTAACGCCAGGCTCGCAATAAGTGATCTGAAGTACCACAAAAGCAGGAAGCTCAGCATAAAGTACTGTTTCAGTATCTGCGTGAAAAGTAATGTCAATCTCCTGTCCTTCTTTGAGGAACTTTGGTGCGTTGATCAAATTTTCCTCCAGTGACACCTGCTCAAAAGTCTCATTGTTCATGAAGTTATACCCATTGTCGTCGGTATAAAGAAACTGGTATTGGCGACGTTCCACGCGGGCAACATCAATTTTAACACCAGCGTTGAAGGTATTGTCAATGACCTTGCCTGTACGGAGGTTCTTTAGTTTTGTGCGGACAAAAGCCCCACCCTTACCGGGTTTCACGTGTTGAAAGTCAGTGATGGTAAATAAATCACCATTAAACTCGAGGCATAGACCATTCCTGAAATCTGCTGTAGTAGCCATAAAATTTTGTTCTTTTAAAAGGGCTGCAAAGGTACAGCAAATGACTTAAATTCACAAATAGGATCATTATCTCATCATAGGGAGATATATAATTTCTTTAGTATTGATAAATATGAACAATTCATGTACCTTTAGACGAGTCGTAAGACAGCGATATCTTCCTCTTTTCAGCATTAATTTACCTGATTACTATGAACATCTTGAAGAAATGAAAAGCAAAACACTCCGTCAGAATGCAGAAAAACAGCTAGGTTTATTAAAGAAAGAAAAACAAATCTCGTTTTCTGAAACCGAAACATTGAAGCTTTTGCATGAATTGCAGGTTCATCAGATCGAACTTGAGATGCAAAACGCTAACCTTGTTTTGGCTAATGAGCAGGAAAAACTAGCAAAAGAGAAATATAAAGAACTTTATGATTTTGCACCGTCTGCTTACTTTACACTTTCAATGGACGGCAACATTATTGAATTGAATCTTAGCGCAGCACAATTACTAAGCAAAGATCTTTTACCCCTGGTTAACAGTCGATTTGCTTTTTTTGTCTCGCTAAATACGCGCTCCATTTTTAATCTCTTTTTTCAGAAGTTATTGAAAAGTCATACCAAAGGACGTTGCGAGGTAGTAATCCAAACGGAAGAAAATTTGCTAAAAGACGTATTTATTGAGGGCATTATGTCTAAAAACAGGAAATATTGCAGGCTCAATGTAACAGATATTACTGAACGCAAAAAAGTAAAGGAAGACTTAGTAACGACCAACATGGCACTTGTACTTCAAAAAGAATTAAATGCAGTTAAAGCAGAAACCGAATTAATTATAAATCAGCAAAACAAAGTATTAACAAAAGTCAATCTCGACAAGGACAAGCTCATAACAATTCTTGCCCATGATTTAAGAAGTCCCTTCAATTCACTGATTGGATTATCAGACTTATTGGTAATCAATCTTCATGAATTTGATTATGAATTCATTGAAAGAATTGCAAAAAACATCAATCATTCAGCGACAATGACCCTTAAATTATTGGAAGACCTTTTATTGTGGATAAGAGCACAATCCGGTAAGATATCATTTGATCCAAAAAGCTATAATTTTACTGAAATCTGCAGTGATGTTGTTGAAACTCTTATTCAAGGTGCAGTCAATAAGGAGATAACGGTCAATTTTGACAAAGAAACAGAATTTAATATTTATGCCGATGTCGATATGATTAATACAGTTTTACGTAATTTGATTTCAAATGCTGTAAAATACGCCAACAACAAGGGTTTGATTAATATTTATGCAAAAAAAGACAGCACCTATATAACTATTACAGTCTCTGACAATGGTGTAGGGATCAAAGCCGAGAGGATGAAGCAACTTTTCGAAATCTCTCAAATCCAAACAACGGCGGGCACTGCAAACGAACGTGGGACAGGCTTTGGCTTATTAATCTGCAAAGAATTTGTTGAACAAAACGGCGGTGAAATCTGGGTTGAAAGTGAAGTCGGAAAAGGGAGTGATTTTATATTCACAATACCCTTATTCCCAAAAGAAATCGCTTAAAAAGAGACGCATTTACTTATAATCATTTACATTCAGCTTTAGTGTACAGAAGGCAATCTCTTCCTGCACATGATTGGAGCATACGATAAAGAGCCTGTTTTCATGATATTTCTCCACCAAGGCATGATACCACGCAATACCCTGTTGATCGAGATTTGAACATGGCTCATCAAGCAACACCAGCGGGACATCACTCAGGATCGCGAAGGCGAGCTTCACCCTTTGTTTCATACCGGATGAGAAATACCGTATTGGCTTGTCTTTGATCCGCTGAAATGCGAGCAAGTCGAGGAATTCCTTTTCTCCAATCCCCGAAAACAATGGCTTTAACTTCTGATGCAACTTCAACATCTCCTGCACTGTATATTCTTCAATCAGTTCCTGGTATGGCGTGGCGAACGTAAGATGACGAAAAACATCCTCCTCTGAGACCTCAACGCCAGCAATGGAATAAGCCCTAAGTCCTGAGGACTGTGTCACCCGACCACTGATGATCTGTAACAAAGTAGATTTACCGGAACCATTCGATCCCAGGATCGCATAGGCCTCCCCTGCTGTAAAACCAGCATTAATATTGCGGAAGATCCAGTCCTGATTGTACTTCTTTCCGATGTTGCTGAGGGTGATCTGCATGGAAACAGAATTCATCGCTGCCGGAAGGCAAGGCGATCTACTCTAATTCTGATTTTTCCTTAACAGGCTGTTTCCCGGTATAGCCTTTCATAATGCCTCTTTGAGAGGCATTGATAAAGGAAAGGATCTCATCACGTTCAGGTGTGGCATGGATTTCTGCTTCAATATAAGCCACGGCCCTACTGGTATTCAGTCCTTTCAGGTAAATAAGACGGTAGATATCCTGGATCTGGTTGATTTGTTCGCTGGTAAAACCCCGGCGGCGTAAACCGATAGAATTCACCCCAACATAAGACAGCGGTTCGCGGGCACCCTTGGTGTAAGGGGGCACATCTTTACGAACCAGGGACCCGCCTGAAATCATTGAATGACAACCGATGTTGACAAACTGATGCACTGCAACCAATCCCCCGATGATGGCATAATCATCCACCCTGATATGGCCGGCCATGGTGGCGCAATTCGCCATGATCACGTTATTTCCTATAATACAGTCATGGGCGATGTGCACGTAAGCCATCAGCAGGCAGTTGCTGCCAACCACGGTTTCCATGCTTGCTTTAGTCCCGCGGTTGATGGTAACGAACTCACGGATTGTGGTGCCATCTCCGATTTTCACGATAGAGTCTTCGCCCTGGTATTTCAGATCCTGGGGGACTGCTGAAATTACGGCCCCAGGAAAGATGCGGCAATTCTTGCCGATACGGGCTCCTTCCATGATGGTGACATTGGAACCGATCCAGGTTCCTTCGCCGATTTCCACATTGCCTTCGATATTGACAAAAGGTTCAATCACGACATTTTTCGCGACTTTGGCCTGTGGGTGAACATATGCTAAAGGTTGATTCATGCTCAAGGATTTTTAATTGGTAATTTTGGCAATCTGTGCCAGCAACTCTGCCTCAGTCACAACTTTATCGCCGACATAGGCAGTGCCTCTCATGTGGCAAATGCCACGTCTGATTGGGGAGATCAGCTCCAGTTTTAAAACGAGGGTATCACCCGGAACAACTTTATGTCGAAACTTCACATCCGTTATCTTAAGAAAATAGGTGGCATAATTCCCGGGATCAGGAACAGTACTCAATACAAGAATTCCACCGGTTTGGGCCATAGCCTCGACGATCAATACGCCGGGCATGACAGGCTCATTGGGGAAATGACCGATAAAAAAGCCCTCGTTGATGGTCACATTCTTCACACCAATTACATGATGATCTGAGATGTCTATGATTTTATCGACCAGGAGAAATGGAGGGCGGTGCGGCAAAAAGCGTTTTACGTCATTGACATCAAAAATAGGGGCTTTGTTAATATCATATACAGGAGCCTTAACAATCTTGGCTTCTTTGGCAACATGATCCCGGATGGCTTTCGACAACTTCACATTGGCAGCATGACCCGGGCGACGGGCGATGATATGCGCCTTCAGAGGCTGTCCGATCAAAGAAAGATCACCGATAATGTCAAGCAACTTATGACGGGCAGGCTCATTCTGAAAATGAAGTTCCAGGTTGTTCAGGATACCATTATTAGTGACTTGTACACTGGGTCTTCCCAAAACATCAGCCAGGCGGTCGAGTTCATCCTGTTTCACAATACGATTTACAAAGACAATGGCATTGCTAAGGTCTCCGCCCTGGATGAGGTTGTTGTTCATCAGGAACTCAAGCTCATGTAAAAAAACGAAGGTGCGGCACTGGGAGATATTGTCTTTAAAATCATCAATAGATTCAAGCACTGCATTCTGCGTATCGAGCACTGAAGTCTCAAAATCAATCATTACAGACAACCTGAAATCATCGGCTGGTAAGGCGATGAGCTCTACTTTGCGTTCGTGGTCAGTATAAGTGACAGGAGCTTTTAGCTCGAGCCAATTACGGGGACAGCCTAGATCTTCGATGCCAGCCATTAGGATTGCATCAACGAAAGGCTTGGCGCTGCCATCCATGATTGGTGTCTCCATGCCATCCATTTCCAGGATGCAATTGTCGATGCCAAGCCCGACCAGGGCCGCTAATGGATGCTCAATGGTGGCAACGCGGGCACCGTTTTTTTCCAGGGTAGTTCCCCGGGAAGTGTCGATTACATTATCAACATCAACTTTAATTTCCGGTTGACCTTCCAGGTCAATTCGTTTGTAAACGTAACCATAATTGGCCGGAGCCGGCTTGAAAGTGAGGTTTACCACGTTTGCAGTGTGCAAACCGGTGCCTGATACTGTGACAGCCGTTTTCAGGGTTTTTTGTGTGTTCGTCATGGGGCGCAAAGATAGGATTTTCTGTTTTATGTTCAGTTTATTAAGAAACTGTATACTTTGAAGTTCTAATTTGCGAGACAAAAGAAAATGGAAACGGCTCAGCATAGGAAAAACTTAGCATCATTTCAGTGCAAAACATTATAGTTTCATTCTATCTTTGTGCTTCAGATTATGCAAAAGAATCCCCTCATTCCCTGTTACCATTGCGGTGAAGACTGTAACCCGCAGCCAATTCTGTTCGACGAAAAGAACTTTTGTTGTAGTGGCTGCACAACCGTTTACGAGATTTTAAGCCAGAGTCCCTCTTGTGAATACTATAATTTACAGGATCATCCAGGGATCAAAGTAAAAGAGTCGGAATTGGGAAAGCGTTATGCCTTTCTTGAACTTGATGACATTCGCAAAAAGTTGCTGGAATTCTCCGATGGAGGCATCAGTAAAGTAAGACTTTTTATCCCGGCGATCCACTGTAGCAGTTGTATCTGGCTTTTAGAGAACCTGCATCGTTTTGAAAAAGGGATCATACAGTCGACTGTGAATTTTACCCGTAAAGAAATCACCATCACCTTCAGGGAGGAAGAAATCAGTCTGCGAAAAGTCGTGGAATTGCTGGCTTCTGTGCATTACATCCCGCAACTCAATATGGGCAGCCTGCAGGAGAAAAACGCCCGTCAGGCAAACCACTCCATTTACATAAAATTAGGAATCGCCGGTTTTTGCTTTGGGAATATCATGCTTTTTAGTTTCCCGGAATATCTTTCAGTTGACGACAGTGTGGAGAACATGATACGAGAGAACCTCCGCTGGCTGAACCTCCTCTTTGCCTTGCCTGTAGCTTTTTATTCCGGTTCCGACTATCTCATCTCGGCATGGAAAGGCTTACGCAAGAGACAGATCAGCATCGATGTCCCGATAGCCTTGGGAATCCTCGCTTTATTCGGTCGCTCAGCATTTGACATCATCACGGGTGTGGGGTCAGGGTTTATGGATTCATTGGCAGGACTGATCTTTTTCCTGCTGATCGGCCGCTGGTACCAAAGCAAATCATACAGCGCATTGTCATTTGAACGGGATTACCAGTCCTATTTCCCGATCTCGGCCAGTGTCATTGAGGAAGACGGCAGCGAAAGATTGGTCTCCATCAGTAATGTAAAAGCCGGGATGCGAATCCTTGTCAGAAACAGGGAGCTGATTCCTGCCGATGCGATCCTGGTAAAGGGTGACGGGAATATTGACTATAGCTTCGTAAGCGGAGAATCTTCACCGATCCACAAGGAAAGCGGGGAACGGGTTTTTGCAGGTGGAAAGCAGATGGGTACTGCCATTGAGCTCATCATCGAAAAAGAAGTTTCCCAAAGTTATCTCACCGAACTCTGGAACCAGGATACCGCGAAACCCAGCAACGTAGGACATCTCGACACTTACATCCAAAAGATAAGCCGGAACTTCACCCTTGCCGTGGTCATCATCGCCATTGGGGCTGGCAGCACCTGGCTTTACCTGGATCCTTCACAAGCACTGAATGTATTTACCTCCATACTCATCGTCGCTTGTCCATGTGCCCTGGCCCTTACACTACCCTTCGCATTCGGAAGCACCATGAGGATTTTCGGACGAAATGGCTTCTACCTCAAGAAAACAGATGTGGTCGAAACCCTCGCCAAGACCCATGTCATCGTATTCGACAAAACCGGCACACTAACACAAAACGACAAATTTGAACTCGACTTCAGCTTTTTAAATGCCCAGGCAGCGGAGCTTGGCTTGATCCGTTCCCTGGTGAAACAGTCGACACATCCTTCCAGCACTGCGATTTACAATTCATTAAGCGATAAAGAAACAGAAGAGGTCGGCAATTTCCAGGAACGGATATCCCTGGGAATTGAAGGCGAGATCAGAGGAAGACAGCTGAAGCTGGGATCTGCAGTTTTTACAGGCACCGCAGATGCAAAACCTCTTGTATCGGGAAGTAAAGTTTTTGTAAACATTGACGGTTATGACCTGGGCTTTATCCTCCTGAAAAACAAATACCGCGAAGGGATGAGAGCTGTGATGCAATCCCTTGGACAAGAGAACGAACTTCACTTGTTGTCGGGGGATAATGACTCAGAAGCTGAAGCACTGCTGCCGATTTTCGGGACACCCGGGCAACTCAAATTCAACCAAAGTCCTCATGACAAGCTACACTATATCCGTAATCTGAAAGCGGCAGGAAACAGAGTACTTATGGTAGGCGACGGGCTCAATGATGCCGGTGCTTTGCTGGAAAGCAATGCCGGAATTACCATCGCTGACAATGTCTATCACTTCTCCCCTGCCTGTGATGCCATATTGGATTCCAAAAAATTCCACCAGCTATCAGACTTTTTAAATTTCACCCGTACCAGCATGCGCATCGTCAAGGCAAGTCTGTTTGTCTCTTTGGCATACAATATTACAGGAGTCACTATTGCCTGTATGGGCTTGATGACTCCTTTAATTGCTGCGATTCTGATGCCATTGAGTTCGGTTACGGTGGTGGCATTTGTGACAATATCGACGAGGATTCTGGCTCAGCGTTCTGGGATGGAAGTGAATGCAGCATAAGTGAAGTGAGTGTCAAAAATCTATGGCTAGATTATTTCGATATCAACTTTGGAAGGATTGTAAGAATAAATCGATTTAAGCCGGCGACGCGTATCTTTTCGTTTAATTGATAATCATCGTCGCCCGGAATGAAAAGAAAATTATTTTATACATTTTTAGGTGACTTTACAAGTCTTTTTCTCAGATTTTTCGTAAATGGCTTTAACCGATACAATAAAAAAGCCTGCTCTAAAAAGTTGAGGTATTTACTTATCGTCGCAGAATTTAATGCTAATGATCGGGAAAAATTCTCAGCACTCAATAAATTACCCTGTGAAACTGCCATCATCCTGATGAACTTTTCCAGGATGATCGGATCAGCTTTGAGACCAAGCAAAGGGATATCTCTTTCTACATAAGTTTTTATAAAGTTCTGTAGCCATTTAAACCAACAACAGGAAAATAGCTCAGTAACTCAACAATTTCAGCTGTATTTACACTCTCAAGTACCATGTAATATGCCTATGTTATAATGATATTTCATGTCAAACTTACAAAACATTTAACAATCTTGTCCAAAAACAATAAAATACAAAAACGAATCCCAAACTGGCGTCAGTTGGAATATGCTCATTCGCCTCCAAGTGAGCATTTACTCACAAACATCTGATCATATGACACTTACGCATCAACACTATTTAGAATCTTTTCAAATTACTTATTGTGAATAAAATAACGGCATATTTAGGTAGATAACTACCGGAATATTCTCATTTTTGATTTTTTAAATTCAAATATGAGTGTAGTTCTCGTTTTAATTGGGTTCAGTGTTGCCGTTGCGATTGGCTTCCTGATCGCCTTTATCTGGTCTGTTCGCTCAGGTCAATACGATGATGACTACGGCCCAGCAGTCAGGATACTTTTTGATGATGAAAAGCCTGCGGCCATTGACGAAACGGATATTTCCGCCGTTTCCCCGAAATCAACAACCCAAACAAACAAAATATAATATATGGAGAACCAGACATTTTACTATGACAACAGGATTGTCAAGAACTTTGCCTTTGCGACATTGTTCTGGGGACTGATCGGGATGCTAGTAGGCTTATATGTAGCCTTGCAGTTTCTCTGGCCGGGACTTACATTCAATATCCCTTACACCACCTTTGGGCGGATCCGGCCGATCCACACCAATGCTGTAATCTTTGCCTTTGTAGGCAATGGTATCTATACAGGGGTTTATTATTCACTGCAACGACTGACGAAAGCCCGGATGTTCAGCGATGTCCTCAGCAAAATCCACTTTTGGGGTTGGCAGCTGATCATTGTCTTAGCAGCATTGTCCTTCGCTTTTGGCGTGACTACAGGCAAGGAATATGCTGAACTGGAATGGCCTATTGACATCCTTGTTGCTGGAATCTGGGTTATTTTTGGCTGGAATATGTTTGGCACGATTCTGAAAAGAAGGGTAAGCCATATTTATGTAGCTATTTGGTTTTACATTGCTACTTTCGTTACTGTTGCTATCTTGCACATTGTCAATTCACTGGCAATTCCTGTTGATTTACTGAAAAGCTATCCTATTTATGCCGGTGTCCAGGATGCCCTGGTTCAGTGGTGGTATGGCCATAATGCTGTTGCATTCTTCCTTACTACCCCATATCTGGGCTTGATGTATTACTTCCTTCCCAAAGCGGCTAACCGCCCTGTTTTCTCTTACCGTCTTTCCATCATTCACTTCTGGGCGTTGATCTTCTTGTATATCTGGGCAGGGCCACATCATTTGTTAAACTCTTCTTTGCCCGACTGGGCCCAATCACTTGGAACTGTATTTTCAATTATGCTGATTGCTCCTTCCTGGGGCGGTATGGTCAATGGACTGTTAACGCTCAGGGGTGCCTGGGACCGCGTTCGTGAGGAGCCGGTTCTGAAATTCATGGTCGTGGCTGTCACTGCTTATGGCATGTCCACTTTTGAAGGTCCATTGATGTCACTTAAGTCAGTCAATGCCATTTCCCATTTCACCGACTGGACCGTTGCCCATGCTCATATTGGCGCACTTGGCTGGAATGGATTCTTAACCTTTGGAATGTTGTATTGGCTGATTCCTGTGATTTTTGGCACGAAATTATATTCTAAGAAACTTGCCAATACCCATTTTTGGATTGGTACACTGGGCATCATTTTCTATGCAGTTCCTTTATATTGGGGTGCTGTTACTCAGTTCCTGATGTGGAAAGAGTTCACACCTGAAGGAGTTTTACGCTATCCCAACTTCCTGGAAACTGTAACCCAGATCATGCCGATGTATGCAGGCCGTGCCATTGGTGGCAGTCTTTACATCCTTGGTGTTATCATCGGGATCTTTAATATTGCGAAAACTGTAAAATCAGGAAAATTGGTAGCTGATGAAGCTGCTTCTGCACCTGCATTATCAGCCATTGCGGGCAGCAGGCTTGCCGGCGAAAGCAAACACAGATGGCTTGAGCGCAAACCCGTTCAGTTTATGGTCTTATCACTGCTTGTCGTTTTAATTGGCGGGGCATTGGAAATCATCCCTATGTACCTCATCAAGAGCAACATCCCAACTATCGCCAGCGTTCAGCCTTATACGCCATTGGAACTCCAGGGGCGTGACATCTATGTTCGTGAAGGTTGTTATACCTGTCATTCCCAGATGATCCGGCCTTTCCGGTCTGAAACAGAGCGTTATGGCGAATATTCAAAAGCAGGTGAATTCGTCTATGACCATCCATTCCAGTTTGGCTCAAAACGTAACGGGCCTGATCTTGCCCGTGAAGGTGTCAAAACCGGTCGTCAGTACAAACCAAATTCATGGCATTACAGGCATTTTGAGAGCCCTCAGAAACTTAATGAGCAGTCTATCATGCCATCGTTCAAATGGTTACTTGCCAACGACCTCGACATCAGCTCGACACCCAAGAAAATCAGGGTGATGCAAACTTTGGGTGTGCCTTATCCCGCTGGATATGACCTCAAAGCAAATGATGACCTGATGAAACAGGCCCAGATGATCGCAGATGACCTGAAAGCTGCCGGTATCAATACCCCGGCCAATAAGGAAGTGATTGCGCTGATTGCATACGTGCAACGCCTCGGCACCGACATCACCAAGCCAGCCACCGCTTCTGTTACTCCAAACAAATAGGCGCTATGCTCAGGCAAATTCTTTCTTCCATACAAGGAGTTGAAATATACTCTATCCTGGCATTGCTGGTGTTCCTGGCGTTTTTTACGGTGATTTTTCTTCATACGATGAAAATCCCGAAAGAAGAAGCAGACTCATTCAGCCGATTGCCATTTGTGGAAGAAGATCATATCCAATCATTTCAGGAAAACGAATTAAAAAAATAAATCATGGACGTTCACGAAAACCACCCCATAGAAAAAGATGAATTGACCGGTGACACCATCATTTCCGGTCATGAATATGACAACATCAAGGAGTTAGATAACAAGCTGCCAAAGTGGTGGTTGTGGTTGTTTTATATCACAATTGTCTTTGCAGTCGCTTATATTGTTAACTATCACTTCTTAAAAGCTCCTTTGCAAGACCAGGAGTATAAGAATGAGATGAAAGCAGCAGCTGATCTTTATAAGAATGCTCCCGGAGCCAATGCACTTGACACTGCAAGCCTGGTCGCTTTGACAGACCCGGCCAGCATGACCGCCGGAAAGGAGATCTTTGCCAAGAACTGCGTGGTTTGCCACCTGGCACAAGGACAAGGAGTTGTAGGGCCAAACCTCACCGATGACTACTGGATCCACGGATGCGGTATAAAAAAGGTGTACACTACGATTACAAATGGAGTCCCTGAAAAAGGGATGATTTCCTGGAAAGCACAACTAAGCGCTGATCAGATCAAACAAGTTGCCAGTTATATCCTCAGCCTCAGGGGGACGAACCCTCCGAACCCAAAAGCACCTCAGGGAGAACTCTGCAAATAAACTAAACAATGAATACTCATACTACAGATAGCAAGCCGGACGATGAATTTCGTGACCGGCTTGCTACTATTGATGTTAGTGGAAAACGACTCTGGGTCTATGCCCGGAAACCTTTCGGAAAGCTTACCACAGCCCGCAATGTCGTCGGGTTTGTCCTGATAGCTTTCTTTTTTATTGCTCCTTTTCTTAAGGTAAATGGACAGGAGCTCCTGCTGCTAAATTTCCTGGAACGGAAGTTCGTGATCTTTGGTGTTCAGTTTTGGCCCCAGGACTTCCATCTCTTCTTCCTGGCGATGATTGCGCTGATTGTATTTATCATCGTGTTTACAGTAACCTATGGTCGTCTTTTCTGTGGATGGGCTTGCCCGCAGACGGTTTTTATGGAACTGATCTTTCGGAGAATCGAATACTGGATTGAAGGCAGCCCTGCAGAACAAAAGAAACTTGCTGAAAAAGACTGGAATGCAGAAAAGATTTTTAAAAAAGGGCTGAAACACCTCGTGTTTTATGTGATCTCTTTTATCATTGGCAATGTCTTCCTTATTTATGTTATCGGATCAGAAAACTGGAAACACCTGATCAGTGACTCACCGGCCAATCACGTTGCCGGGTTCACTGCTATGCTTATTTTCTCCTTTATTTTTTACTTTATCTTCTCCTGGTTCAGAGAACAAGTCTGTTCCATCGTTTGTCCGTATGGCCGTTTACAGGGCGTGCTTCTCGACCGTAACACCATCGTGATTTCTTATGATTATAAAAGAGGGGAAACACGGGCACATCTAAGCCGTAATGAGGATAGAAAATCATCAGGAATGGGTGATTGCATCGATTGCAAAGCTTGTGTCCAGGTTTGTCCAACAGGTATCGACATTCGCAACGGGACGCAGCTTGAATGCATCAACTGTGCCTGCTGTATCGACATCTGCAATGACACGATGAAACGTAACGGTTTTAAACCCGGCCTGATCCGTTATGCTTCAGAAAAAACGATTGCGGATGGGACTGCCCTTAAATTTAAATCCAGAACCATAGCCTATTCTGCTGTATTGCTGATCCTTGTAAGTGCCTTTACTTATTCCCTAAGCGCGCGCCATTCTATTGAAGCCACGGTTCTCAGGACTCCCTGCATGCTATACCAGGACCTGGGAAATGAGAAGATCAGCAACCTCTATGATATCAAACTGGTGAATAAAACCCGAAAGAACATCCCGATTGAACTTCGGCTTGTATCTCCCAAAGGCGAAATCAAACTTATAGGAGAAAAACTAACCATCAAAGAGGAGTCCATCGGAGAGTCTGCATTCTTCGTTATCCTTGACAAGAAACAACTCAGCCAGGAAAAGCTGACTATAATCATCAGTATTTATTCAGAAGGCAAAGAAGTTGACCGCACGAAAGCTACCTTTGTCGGGCCAAACTCTAACTAAGATGCGTTTTCACTGGGGACACGGAATATTCAGCTTTATCGTACTTTTTTTCATTCTGACAGGGATTTTCCTGGTTTGGAGTCAACGCCAGGATTTCAGCCTGGTGGAAGATAACTATTATGCCAAAGAGCTAAAATATCAGGATGTCATCACGCAAAAAACGAATACGGAGAACCTGAAAGAAAAGATAAGCTTCCGGCAAAACACAAGCGGTGTTTGGGTCCATTTCCCTGCTTTGATTAAAAACAAAACAATTTCGGGAAACATCCATGTTTATAGGCCTTCCGACAGCAAACTCGATTTCAGTATCCTGGTAACACCTGATACTGCCCAAAACCTCCTGATCCCTGCAGCAAAGTTTGCCAAAGGGAGATATGTCATAAAATTAGCCTGGACCCTGGACAAAACGGTCTATTATCAAGAGGAAAACATCCAAATACCTTAGTGGATGAATTATCTTGAAGCATTCATCATTGGGCTAATGGGTAGTTTTCATTGCCTTGGGATGTGTGGACCACTGGCATTGGCGCTTCCATTAAAGGAAGGTGATCGAAACACACGACTTATAAGTAGCTTCTTGTATAATTCCGGACGAATTCTCACCTATGGAATGATGGGCGTAGTGTTCGGGATACTAGGCAGAGGATTTTTCCTGGGTGGAATTCAACAATGGGTATCCATCACCTTAGGCTCGCTTATGGTTCTCTCGGTGATCTTCCCCATTTTTTTCAAAAGACTTTCTTTAGAGAAAATGACTGCAAAAATGCTTGGGAGCATTAAATTAGTGTTTGCCAGACTCTTTGGCATACGCACTTATCGCTCTCTGCTGGCTATTGGCCTGCTCAACGGCCTCTTGCCCTGCGGCTTGGTATACATAGGCCTCGCTGGAGCTGTGGTCTCTCATAGCCCATGGAATGGCTTTATTTTTATGATCGTTTTTGGCCTGGGCACCTTTCCTATGATGTTTTTTATCCCTGTTATCGGCAATATCATCAGCCTGAAGTTTCGCAAAAAGATGAGCCGCTTGTTACCAGTTTTTATCCTTGTAATCGGACTTTTATTCATCGTCAGGGGGATGAACCTTGGCATACCCTATGTAAGTCCGGCTTTCGATAAAGAACACCCTATAAAACCCAAATGCTGCCAGCAACCTTAAGGCTAATATTTTAAAGAGCTTGTCTGTTTTCAAAATAACAGCTAACTTTGAACCCTTAAAACACGAATTCTATCATCACTTAAATCTAAAAACTATGAGAAAATTATTCCTACTTTTCGTTGTTGCTGCTTTTGGGGCAACACTCAGTCTGTCTTCCTGCGGTGGAAGCGGAGAACAAAAAGTTGCCGCTGCTGCTGCGGATACAGCTAAGGCTGCTCCTGCCGGTCCTGATTATTCAAAACTCCCTGCTGATGTGCAGGCAATGATGCCAAGGGGAAAAGAAATTTTCGACACCAAATGCTTCGCTTGTCATCAAAAGAATGCAATGGGCCTCGAAAACATGTACCCACCACTCTCGAAGGCTGATTACCTCCTTGCTGATAAGATCCGCGCTGTTGAGCAAACCCTCAATGGTTCACATTTCGACATGACAGTTAATGGGAAAGTATATAAAAACGAAATGCCTGCACAGCTCACTACGGTTGAAGATGCTGTAGCTTCTATTAATTACGTGCTCAACAATTTCGGAAACGCTGGCCAATTCGTCACTATGGAAGAGGCCAAGAATGTGAAGATTAAACCAGTTGTAAAGAAATAATTAAAATAAAACAACTACTTCTAAGGCATTTAGAGCACTTATGTTTTTATCTGAGTGAACTAAATGCCTTAAATAGTTTTAAAACTACCATGACTATGAAAAAAACTACCCCAACTTACTTATTTATTTTCATCCTGTTTTTCCTTTTTATCCCTGTCAGCAAGCTTTTCGCTGTAGGTCCTGAGTTTGGCAAATACCCTGCTTTGGAAGAAGCCCAGCAATACGACCGTGCCATTCATATCATGGCAATGCTTTTGGTTGGGTTTGGCTTCCTGATGGTGTTTTTGAAAAAATACGGCCGTTCTGCCTTAACAGCTACCTTCCTTTTGGTAAGTGTCGCGATTCCAATGTATTTCTTTTTTACTGAAATAGAACCTCTTGCCCGGTCAAAAGGAGATATTGAAAAGCTGATTCTTTCTGAATTTGGCGCAGCCAGTCTGCTGATTGCAGCCGGAGCCTTACTGGGTCGGATTAAAATGCACCAATATATTATTCTGGGATTATTATTTATCCCATTTTATATGATCAATGAATGGATCATTCTTGAGAATGGCATCGGACTCATGCCCGGCGCTATTGCTGATACTGGCGGATCTGTTATCATCCATACATTTGGCGCTTTGTTTGGTGTTGCTGCCGCAGTTACACTTTCGCAAAAGAAAGACCTTGTAACTCCGATGGAAGCTGATGCGACCAGTGACAGGTATTCAATGATCGGAAGTATGGTCCTCTGGATTTTCTGGCCAAGCTTTTGTGCGGCGCTTGTCCCGGCGGAACTGGTTTCCTTCACCGTGGTGAACGTTATCCTTGCTCTTTGTGGATCCACCATTATTACTTATTTACTTTCTAAACAAATCAGGGGAAAGATTAACATCGCTGATATTGCCAATGCTGCCCTGGCAGGAGGAGTAGCAATCGGGGCAACCTGTGATCATGCCACACATGGAATGGCAGTGGTCATTGGCGTTTTGGCTGGTGCGATCTCAACAGTCGGCTTCGCCTGGTTACAGAGCAAACAACAGAACTTCCTCAAAGCAATCGACACTTGTGGTGTCTCTAACCTTCATGGATTGCCCGGCATTTTTGGCGGACTGGCAGCGATTCCTTTGGTTGCTGGTATCAGTGCCGGCGGTCAGTTGATGGGAATTGCAATCACGATCAGCATTGCCATCCTTGGTGGATTATTAACCGGCAAAATCATTTCTCTATTCGGCAGCAAGGACCTATCCTATGTTGATTCGGAAGAGTTTGGTGACGCGGAATAATTTACTGACAAGGAATAGTTTGTTAACCGGACTTGCATACTAACATGTAATAGCTTGCGAATACGGAGTAACGATTCTATAGTGAAAAGTGAAAAACGAAAAGTGAAATATTGGACTTTCATTTTTCGTTTTCCACTTTTCACAAAAAAACAATCTCCCAAATTCGGTGTGTAATTGTTTTCTGACCGATGAAACGCCGAAACTTTTTAAGTACTTTAGCAATCCTTCCCCTGGCCGGAATGGCTTCGCAAATCGAAAATATTTTCCCTTTCTCTTTAGCTATGAATACTTCAGAAACAATGCCTGTACTTTTCCTGGGCCATGGCAGTCCCATGAATGCACTGGAAACCAATGAATTTACTTTAAATTTCCAGAGATTGGGCAAAAGGATCCCCTTACCAAAGGCAATTTTATGTATATCAGCACATTGGGAAACCAAAGGGACATTCGTAACAGGAATGACGAATCCCAAAACAATTCACGACTTCAGCGGATTTCCCCAGAAACTGTTCGATGTAGAATATCCTGCTCCCGGAAGTGTCGAAGTCGCTTCGGAGGCAAAAAATTCGGTTAAAAAGACAGTTGTTGGCCTGGATCAGCAATGGGGCCTCGACCATGGATGCTGGAGTGTATTAACCCATCTCTATCCAAAAGCCAATGTACCTGTGGTGCAATTAAGCCTCGATTATTCCAGGGATGCCCAATATCATTACGAACTTGCCAAAGAGCTTGCTGTTCTTAGAAACAAGGGTGTACTCATCATTGGCAGTGGCAATATCGTTCACAACCTGGGCATGATTGACTGGAGAAATCAGAATAATGGATATGACTGGGCCCTGGAAGCTGACAACAAAGTGAAAGAGCTGATTCAGAAAAACGACCATGCATCACTGATCCATTATGAAAAACTTTGGAAATTCATGTCCCTCGCCGTTCCAAGCCCCGAGCATTATTTACCCTTGCTTTATTGCCTGGCGCTGAAGCAAGCGAACGAAAAGGTAAATATTTTCAATGACAAGGCTGTTATGGGCTCTCTGACAATGACTTCTGTTTCTATCGGAGAATAATTTAAATCTTATTCAGAATTGTTCTAAACAATTTATTTCTTTTGTTGTTTAGCTATTATTAACCGCATTATGTCAGTTTTTAATCGCTATAATTATGAAAAAAGTTACCAGAATATTAATGTTTCTTGTTTTTATTGGCCTTTTGGGTTCAACAAATACAAGCTTTGCTGTAACACATACCATACAGGTTGCAAGCTTTAGCTTCACCCCATCCTCAATTCCGAATGTGGCCCTGGGTGATGTGATCAGATGGGAATGGGTGGATGGGTTCCATACAACGACCTCAGGGGTAATTCCTGCTGGTGCGGCTCCCTGGGATGAATTTATTTACAGTGGCAGTACTTTCTTCGAATACACACCTACAGTTGCGGGGGTTTATAATTATGTATGTACTCCCCATGTTGGTTTGGGAATGATCGGTAGTTTCACAGTATTAGGCGGAGGAGGTGGAGGACCCACTCCCACAAAGATTGTAGTTGAAACAGCAGCAGATGGCTCGGGGACAGTAGTTCCTGCTCAAACGCTTTCTTCAGGAACACCACTTACAGTATATGCGATCAGCAGAGATGCTTCGAACGCCTTTATTTCCAATACTTCCGCATCCTGGATTCTGCAAAACGCTTCTGGAGGTGTCGTTTCCGGTGACCTTAGTGTTGCTTCAGATGGTAAGAGCGCCACATTTACGGCACATGTTATTGGTGCGACCCTTATTAAAGCAACATCCGCGGCATTGACCCCTACAACTTCAGGAGTTGTAACGGTTGTTGCCGGCACTGCCAACAAAGTCAGGGTTGAAACGGCCGCTAACGGAAGCGGGGCTGTAGTTCCTTTACAATCGATTGCGTCAGGCTCGTCCATTACAGGCTATGCGATCACACGAGATGCATCAAACAACTTTGTTGCCAACGTAGCTGCCACCTCATGGACACTGGTTAGTACCGCAGGAGGTATTGTGGCTTCGGACCTCGTTGCATCGGCAGATAATAAGAGTGCTACTTTCACAGGACATGTCAGTGGTTTTGCAGCCTTTAAAGCCACGTCCGGAGCGCTGACTGCGACACCATCAGGGCAAATCACGGTTACAGCAGGAACCCCTACTATTATTAAAGTTGAGACGGCGGGCAATGGAACAGGATCAGTGGTTCCAGCGCAATCGCTTGCATCAGGTTCTTCAATAACAGTATTTGCAATTTCAAGAGATGCGTCAAACAACTTTGTTGCAAACGTTGCAGCTTCAAGCTGGACTCTCGAAAATATTACCGATGGCGTTTCTGTTGGAGATCTTTCACCATCAGCTGATAGTAAGAGTGCCTCTTTTACTGCGCATATCATTGGGACAACAAACATTAAAGCAACGTCAGGGTCACTCACTCCGATATCCTCCGGACTGATCACTATCATTGCCGGAACAGCCAACAAAGTTAGGGTTGAGACAGCCACTGATGGCACAGGATCCCTTGTTTCGGCGCAGACGCTTGCTTCAGGCGTATCACTTACAGCATATGCCATTACAAGGGATACCTATAACAATTTTATTGCCAATGTAGCTGCAACAACATGGACACTGGAAAATATTACAGGCGGAGTTGTTGCTGGTGACCTTGTGGCCGCTGCTGACTATAAAAGCGCGACATTCACTGGCCATATCATAGGTGCAGCAGATTTCACGGCAACTTCCTTAGCCCTGCCAGCAACACCTTCAGGCTTGATCAACGTTACAGCGGGAAATGCTGCAAAAGTTAATGTTGAGACGGCGGCAAACGGCAGCGGCAGTATTCTTCCTGCCCAAACAGTCATTTCAGGATCTTCTATTACCGGGTACTCCATTACAAGGGATGCCTTAAACAATTTTGTCGCGAACGTTGCCGCCACTGCCTGGTCGTTGGAGAACATCAGCGGCAGTATTGCTGCAGGAAACCTTGTACCTGCTTCAGACGCTAAAAGTGCAATTTTCACCGGAACACTTGGAGGAACCGCAAATATCAAAGCAACTTCAGGTGCACTTACTACAACAGCCTCCGGTTTGATTACAGTGACTGTTCCAAGTGCTAGCATTCAAGGGACAATCTCCTATAAGAACAATGTCAATACGCCAATAACGAACTCAACAGTTCAGCTTATCCAAAACGGGGTTGTGGTTAATACTGCAACTACAAATATAGCAGGACAATATTCATTCGCAAATGTCTCCAACGGTACATATACCATTGCTTGTGTAATTACCAAAGCCTGGGGTGGTGTCAACTCTGCTGATGCATTGCTGATATCAAAGTCGTTTGTAGGAATAGCTCCTTTGTCAGGACTTAACAAAAAAACAGCTGACGTAAACAACTCAGGCACAATCAATTCGCTTGACCCCCTCATTGCAATGAGACGATTTGTTGGCGTGATTAGCAGTTTTAACGTTGGTGACTGGCAAATTGAAACAAACACAATAACAATTTCCAACCCTGTGACAACTACTTTGAATCTGAAGGTTCTGTGTACGGGGGATGTTGATGGGTCTTTTGTTCCTTCAACCTTTTAATCGTAGCAGTCAAGCCCATCACCCAGCCCACCGGGTAAGGAATAAATACGACCATAAGCCACATTGGCCGACCGGTATCTCCACCGATGCCACCCACTGCGGATAATCCAAAGAGGGTGGCAACACCTACCACCAACAGGCTGAATGCCCAGAGTATAAGCCTCAGATGTTTGCTGTGTACAATCATGGCACTAATTAATGCCAATAAGCTACCAGCTAAAATCACAACGGAACCTTCCAGTGGATCTATTGCGCCTATAATCATGGCAACAAGGCCGGCGATGTTAAGTATCTTTGCCCAACGTAAGCGATTTGTCTGTAACCAGAAAATAACACTGCACAGAAATCGGCAAATAAGAGTGCACAACATTC
>JBAXPV010000017.1:0-85626 GCA_037132075.1 Bacteroidota bacterium | reverse complement strand
GTTTTTTCTCAGCCTGCACCGATTTGCCTCGGAAACTTAGTTGTCCTGAATAATATGTCTTCTGTCCTGCACAGCACTTTGGTGAAAGCGCTTGTTATCTGGGGTGATGGTCCGGCCCAGACGTACAATTACCCGACAGGGATTATCCAGCATCAATACAATAGTCCCGGCACGTATAGCATTTCAATGATGGTGACAGATGCCAATCAATGTTCTTCTGATCTCCTGAGTCATGCAGTACAGGTTTTGCCGATTCCAAAGGCGATTATTAGTTATGATACGGCCTGTTTTGGGAACAAAACTACCCTAAAAGATCTTTCTCTGAATAGTAACCCACCAGGAAGCTGGTATGTTAACGGCAGTAGTTTTCCTTATCAGTCAACGATAACTCCAATAATTAATCATGCCGGGTTAATCCCAGTTAAGCTGATCGTCCAGAATTCACTGGCATGTAAGGATTCTGTCTCAGTGCTTGTTCCTGTGGATTCTTTACCAATTCCGTCTTTTAATTATCATGATAGTATCTGCGTGGCAGGAATGATAAGGTTTTGGAACTTGTCTGTGGCGAATGGATCGCCGATAGCACATTATCAATGGAATTTTAGCGATGGTTATGGCTCATTGCTTGCTGACCCACTTCATTCTTTCCTTCAGACCAATACAAGTTATAACGTAGGACTAACTGTTATCAGTGCCAGGGGATGCAGTGACAGTATTCATAAGAATGTAACAGTAAGTCTGCCTTTTAGCCTGGGAATTTCAACAGATACCGTTTGTCTGGGTTCTTTAACTCATTTTAATGGAAAAGCCTTAACGCCGGCAGGGGATAACCTGGCATTACAGTATTGGTACTTTGGTGACGGGAATTCTTCTTTAGCTGTAAACCCGGTTCATCACTATGTTAATCCGGGAACCTATACGGCGATTCTTGTCGGAATTGATGAACATGGCTGCCAGGACATGGCTTTTGACAGTAACGTAATTGTCAATCCTTTACCAACAGCCTCTTTTAGCTACCAGGTTCATTGCCAGGGAAATGTAGTTGATTTTCTGAGCACGTCACAGTTACTCACAAGTACAGGGAATACATTAGAATGGACCTGGCAAAGCGGGGGGGCGCCGCAAACGACGAATAATCCCGCCATACAGCATACCTATCCAGGGCCAGGGACTTATCAAGTGAGACTCGTTGTTTTTAACGGGAATAAGTGTTCGGACACAATAGTCAAACAGCTTGTCATTGATCCGCCATTGCAAGTCAGTTTTACCTACGACACGGCTTGTATTGGAGGGAGTGTTCATTTTCAGGATCTAACTCAGATAGCACCAAGCACCTGGTTATGGGATTTCGGCACAGTCCCATCAAGTTCTGCAACTGTTGCTAATCCATTACACGCCTTCACAACGGCAGGTAATTATATAATTACGCTAACCGCATTTGATGTGAATCATTGTCCGTATTCACTTTTGAAGACGATCAAAATACTGCCACTACCACTTGCTGATTTCTCCACACTACCGGTTAATAATTGTCAGCAGGATAGTGTCCACTTTATTGATATATCGACTACGGCCAATGGAAATATTATCACAAGAACCTGGGATTTTGGAGACATAGCTTCGGGGAATGATAACTTATCAATCCTGCAAAATCCTTCTCATTTATATCTGCAGGCAAATTCCTATAGCGTTACTTTGGGTGTACAATCGAATGCAGGCAATGGATGCGTTGATACTGCTAGTCATATCATCCTGGTCAGGCCAAGTCCGATCGCCAACTTCACTTTTAACCTGGCTTGCTTTGGAGATTCAACAGCGTTCGCAAATATCTCAACTCCTGTAAATGCCAATAGTCTTTCGTATGTATGGAACTTTGGAGAAGCTTCTTCAGCAACAAACAATGTCTCCATCCAGAAAAATCCGAAACATCACTATGCAAGCCCTGGAACTTATGTGGTAAGTCTTGTTGTCAAGGATGAGTTCTCTTGTCCTGATACCATCAAGAAAAGTGTGACCGTACTTCCTTTACCAATTGTCTCGTTTTCACATACGACCTTGTGTTTAGGCAATCCTGTTCAATTTACGAACCTGACAAACCCATTAGTTGGAACCACAACTCAATGGTACTGGACTTTTGGAGATCCACAGAGCTTTACCGATAGTGTGTCGACTTTACAGAATCCTCAACATACCTATATTTCGACTGGAAATTATACAGTCATGCTGTCAGTAGTTACCAGTAATGGATGCAAATCTTCGACCCTAAGTCTGATAAGTATCCCGGCTTCTCCAGTGGCAAACTTCAGTGCAACAGATACTTGCCTAGGCAAGCAGAGCTTTTTTCACGATCTTTCTACTTCAGCAAATAGCCCCATAAGCTCCTGGGCCTGGGATTTTGGTGACACACAAAATAGTGGAAGCCAGAACCCGGTACATTTATTTAATTTTTCAGGCGTATATCCTGTAAAGCTAAGTGTTACAGATAACGCTCAATGTAAAGGCAGTAAGACGATTCCTGTTTATGTCCATGCCTTGCCAAACCCTGACTTTTATTCAGTAGCGTATTGCACTGACAATCCTGTTTACTTCTTCGACAACTCAAGTGGGGCAGGTTTTCCTTTGACTTCCTGGAACTGGAATTTCGGCGATCCTTCTAATCTCCCCAATACTTCGACAGTACAGAATTCTTCTCATGCTTATACCGCACAGAATTTTTATAATGTTTCTCTTTCAGTTGTCAACTCAAAAGGATGTGAAAATACACTGACGCAGTCAGTTTTTATCCCGACCGGTGCTGTTGCTGATTTCAGCATCACCAATATCGATACCTGTGTTGGGCAGCTGATTCATTTCCATGATCTTTCGTATGCTTCTGGTTCTACAGTGACTAATTGGTATTGGGATTTCGGGAATAGTATCATCTCCACGCTAAAGAATCCGTCTTTGGTTTTTTATTCGGCCGGGATACAACATGTATCACTTACCATTACAACTTCAAGTGGATGTACTAAGACAATACTCAGAGATATCATGGTAAATCCGCTTCCCAGCGTTCAATTTACCTATGTCACACCCTTATGTGAAGGTAGCGCTGTGAGTTTTAATGGGATTGCCTCATCTCCAGGATCTTCAGGTGTCTTTACGTGGCTATGGCATATGGGTTACAATGGGAATCAATCGACGCTGCAGAACCCTTTACCGTATACTTATCCTGCATCCGGGACTTATAATGTTGAGCTAAATGTGACCGATTCTCATCATTGTACCAATAAATACGTATCTGCTGTTGCTGTCTATCCCAAGCCGGCTGCTGATTTCAGCTTTAACCTGGTTCATCCGCCTTGTGAAAACAGACTGGTTTGTTTCACTGATCATACGAACTGGTTTAATTCACAGCCATCAGTGTATTTCTGGACTTTTGGTAACAGCATCGCCCCTGATACTTCTTTTTTACCTGATCCTTGCTATACCTATCCCCTTAATGGGAATTATATTGCCACATTGGATGTTACCAGTAATTATGGTTGTACGAATCAAGTCAGCAAGACGGTGCCGGTATTCCCCCCGGTCGGGCCGCTTGCACATTTCAACACCCCTATGCCACCTGCAGGAGTACATTGTACGGTAGATACTGTTCATTTTATGGATGGATCTACATCTGCAGGTGGCAGCATCGCTCAATGGGATTGGAGTTTTGGTGACCCAACAACTGGAATTTTAGATTCGTCGAGCCTGAGTTCACCGTATCATCTCTTTTCACATGCCGGAACCTATGCTATTACTTTGACTGTTACAGATAACAACTTCTGCAGCAGTACATTTTCCAGCCTTATCACAATAAATCCAAGCCCCAAAGCTGGTTTTACCATGAGCAATGATTGCCAGGGGACCTTGATTTCTTTTAATGACACCTCTGTGAGTGCAGCAAATCTGACTTCCTGGAACTGGACAGCAGATGGAGTAGGGGCTGGAAACACTGCAAACATGCATCATTTATTTAGTGTGACAGGTAATCATTCTATTAAATTAGTGGTTACGACTCAAGCTGGTTGTTCTTCCTCGGCATCCAAGACCCTGCTTGTTTATCCTGCCCCCACTGCAAGTTTTCTTATTCAGCCTGCTGCCAATGCCTGTGTAAATACAGCAGTTAGTTTTGATGCATCTGCTTCACTGGCGAATTTTGGATCGAATATCAGTTATTCCTGGTCATTCGGTGATGCAACAATCGCTTCCGTTGGACCACTGGTGAGTCATTCATACAGTCTTACTCAAAACTATACGATTAATTTATTCGTTGAAAATATTCATGGCTGTAAGGATACCTTAACCAAATCACTCTTGGTTAGGCCCTTACCCAAACCTGCTATTGGTGTTAATTCCCCTACTTGTTTGAATGATACCATCCAATTCCAGGGAACTTCCACCGTCCCCAATGGCTCCATTCAAACCTGGAACTGGTATTTTGATCATAATCCTCCTGGCAATTACAGCAGTATTCAAAATCCAAAACACCAGTTTCCTGCCAGCGCTCCTGGTCCGTTTCATGTCCAGCTGACTGTGACAGATGCGTATTGCAGCAGTTTGATCACTGATACACTGACTATTCATCCTTTGCCGGTAGTAAATTTTACTTCCGACATCGCTTGTATTGGATCCCCGACACACTTTACTGACCTGTCCACCTCAGCAAATGGTCCCATTACTTCCTGGAAATGGTATAACGGTATTCCCAATGTCTCTACAGTACAGAATCCTGCCTTTGTGCTTCCAGTTCAGGGCTTTAACCCGGTAAAGCTTATCGTAAAAGACAGTAAAAACTGCCAGAACGGGATCACAAAACTCATCGCAGTGGATTCATTACCTATTGCAGCTTTTAGCTGGCATGATACCTGCACATCAGGTTTCAATGCCGGAATGATTCATTTCACTGACCTTTCTAATCCCAATAGCGGTACTATTTCAAACTGGACATGGAATTTTACCAGTGGAAACAGCTCGTCATTGCAAAATCCATCTTATATCTTCAATCCTGTCAATCAAAACTATCCGGTTACGCTGACTGTTAGCAGGCGGGGATGCCAGGTCTCTGTCACCCATAGTGTCTTTGTCAATCCAGCCTTTGCCATCGACTTCACATACCAGGCGTCGTGTTTGGGTAGTCCTTCAACCTTTATCCCGCAAGTTGTTCAGCCAGTGAATATGCAGCACGGGCTCTGGTCATGGAAGTTTGGTGACAATTCCCCAAATGGCACTTCTCTCGGGAATACCACGCATAACTTTCCTTTGACCGGGAGTTATTATGTTCAACTTACCACAACGAGTGTTCATGGATGTACTGACAGCATTGGACATATGATTGAAGTTTTTCCGCTTCCCCTGCCATCTTTTACCTATGATACTACTTATTGCTTTGATGCTACGCATTTTACAAATTTAAGCACTGCGGGTTCGGGCACAATTACTACATTTAATTGGAATTTTGGTGATGGTGCGCCGAATGTTACAACGGCCAATCCGAGTCATGTCTATCCACCATCCGGTGGCAGCTATTGGGTGAAGCTAACAGTTACGAATTCGGATAATTGCAATAAGACAGATTCTATACTGGTAATCCATATGCCTTGTGGTAGTGCAGGTTTCACGATTTCAGATACCTTGCCCTGTACCAATATTCCAATCACGTTCACCGACACGACAAACCTGGGTGGCAGTGCGACTTTTGTTGACAGGATCTGGGATTTTGGTGGGTTTGCGCCACCTTCACATGCCAGTCCGGTTACAGTGATTTATAGCGCTACAGGGACTTATACCGTGATGCTCATCGTGAAATTCCAGGCCAATAGCATACAATTCTCAGATACTGCAATTCACCAATTTACAATTTTCGCTACACCAATTGCCAAAATTGCTTCAGACAGCGCTTGCCTCGGTAAGGATATTCACCTGGTCAACCAAAGTAGTATTGCAACTGGTGCGTATAGTAATTTATGGAATTTTGGGATTCCGGGTGGAATTTCTATTCAGCAGAACCCGTCTCCGGTTCATTATAATTCTCCCGGGGCCTACTTAGTAACATTAAGCCTTGTGTCTGATCACAATTGCCGTGATACGGCCCAACGAATCGTTCATGTGTGGCCCATTCCGGTAGCCGCATTTTCTGCCGACCCAGCCACCTATTGTGGAATACCTGACAAAGTCACGTTTACTGACCTTTCAAGCGGGACTATAGATCACCTGATTTGGAACTTTGATTATGGGATTCCGGCCACCAGTCCGCCGGGAAACCAGATCATGAACTACAATGCCTATGGTGTGTTTGATCCTTCGCTGATCGTAGTTTCCGAAAAAGGTTGCAGTGACACGATTCAGCATCCTGGCTCGATTACGGTTTTACACAAGCCAGTGCCTTCTTTTTCCTATGACCCAAAGCCTGTGAGCATTCTGAGTTCGACAGTACAGTTTTATAACAACAGTGTATCCCCTGGCAATTTTGTTTGTAATTGGAATTTTGGTGACAATACAGGTTGGTATCCGGGGAATTGTAATCCCAATTACACCTTTGCCGATACCGGTGATTATCATGTGACGCTTTATATCATGGACCAAAACGGCTGCGACAGCAGTGTCACAGAAGTACTCTCCGTCGATGGTGAAATGACGGTTTATGTTCCCAATGCTTTTACGCCTGACGGGGATAATCTTAACGACGTTTTTGGCCCGACTGGTAAGTATCTGAATCCGGATGCTTACGAGATGGTCATCTATAGCCGTTGGGGGCAGGAACTTTTCAGCAGTACAAAACCCGAAATTGGATGGAATGGCAGCGTAAATGGTGGAGTCATTGCTCCGGTAGGCGTTTATGTTTATTATATCAGGGTTAAAGACTTGAAAGGCAGCACGCGGGAGTTTAAAGGTTATGTAACTTTGTTGAGAAAAGATTAGATAGAGAAAAAATGAAAAGAATTATGTTCATCATGCTGATTTTGACAATGGCGGTAGATGGATTTGCACAAGATCAGGATTGGGCCAACCTGGCACGTTTCAAAGAAGAAAACGCAAAACTTGGATTGCCTGCAGCAGGGGAGAAAAGGATCGTTTTCATGGGAAATTCCATCACTCAGTATTGGCAGGAATTTTCCCCTGGCTTTTTTAAAGATAAACCTTATATCAACCGGGGAATCAGCGGACAAACCACACCACAGATGCTGGTTCGCTTCAGGGCTGATGTTGTGGCACTCAAACCTGCGGTTGTCGTCATTCTCGCTGGCATCAACGACATTGCCGGAAATACAGGTCCTTCCACCTTAGAAATGATTATGGATAACCTCACTTCAATGGCAGAAATTGCCGCTGCTAATGGAATTAAAATCGTTATGTCATCGGTTCTGCCTGCTTATGACTTTCCCTGGAGACCCGGTTTAAAACCCGCCGAGAAGGTCTTTACTTTGAATGGCATGATTAAAAAATACGCAAATCAGCATGGTTTTGTCTATCTCGATTATTTCTCTGCTATGACTGATCTCCGAAAAGGAATGAATTCAGCATATTCAGACGATGGTGTTCATCCAAACAAAGCCGGATATCATGTTATGGAGCCTTTAACAGAGGCCGCAATCAAATTGGCTCTTGCAGCTAAATAACCTGCACATAAAAGATATCACATGATACACTGTTCAATAAAATCACTTCTTGCCGGTTTCCTATTCATCACGATAACTCAGGCATCCGCCCAAAAAAACATCCTCATCAGCCCGGGTCTTGAGGCCAATTCTGAAAAAATCAACATTAAAGTCGGGGCACAGTGGTTTGGGAAAATCTATAAAATCCGTTTTGGGGATTATTCAGTAGTATCCAGTAAAATGGGCTGGGCAACGACAACAATTAAACATTCTTTTTTCGGGAATCAAAGCTCTAGCAAGGCGACAGAGAAGTTTATGTTTGTTCTCGGGAACAATGGCTCGGATTCTTCCTGGGTTCATGCCAGCAGGCGTCTGGATACCAAGTCAGCAGAGTATACAGTAATGCTGCCTGTTTTTTTTATTGGGGTAGAAGAAACATTACAGCAAAAGAACAATTTCTCGGCCTTTATCACGATAAACAGAGACACAACAGAGACTTGGGCATTGTTTATGGATGAAACTACAGGCACCAGAGTTGATGAAAGTTATACAGCTTTTCTTACCAATGGAACCCGTAAGATCATGATCTTCCCATCGACTTCTGATAAACCAGGAGAAAAGGCCAGTCTGATCCCTGCTGACGGATTTGAATTTTTCGAAAAAGATCAGTCGATTTGCGCTATGCAGCTGCATGGCGGGGGCATATCAGGGCTCGACAAGCGTTATGTGTGGATTGATAGTAGGCTTGAACCCAAAATGAAACTAATGCTGGCTTCCGCAATTACTGCAATTCTTCAAGTTAAAGTAAGTGACGAAAATAAAAGCAGGTAATGCTCTTTTTATGAAACACGAAAGGATTTAATCAATTTTCTTTATCGTTATTGTGTTCCTGCCGCCAGCTATATCTTCAATGATCAGCAAGTATGAGCCTGATTTTAGCTGGCTGATATCAATTTTCTCATGAGTGCTGCTTTTCAGATCGATTGTATTGATTGTCTTTCCGTTCATATCGCATAGCTGCAAACGCTTTAGTGGTCTGTTCGCATTGATAACATAAATGCCGCTGCTAGGATTTGGAAAGATACTGCATTGCATTCCAGGATTTTCCTGTATCCCGATATTTTGAGTAATCGTAACTGAGAGCGAAGCATAGGAAATACAGCCAGCATTAGTTTCTGTTAAGTCAATCGTCCCCGGACCGGCCGCGCCCCACTGAACTGTAATTTGATTGGTATTCGCCCCACTTGTAATACTTCCGCCAGTGACGACCCATGTGTAGGTGTTGCCAGGATTATTCGTTGTGGAATAGGTATTAGGATTGAACTCACCTGCAACGTTACTTCCTGAAATAGATGGTGTTGCAGGAAGTAAAATGTGTAAATAGTTTGGCATCAGCAGTGTGTCAGTAATGATGCCATTGCTTACAATCAGCTGAACGTCATAATAGCCAGGAGTAGAATAGGTTATCGGTACTGGATTCTGAAGATTTGAGGTACTGGGTGATCCTCCAGGAAAGCTCCACTGCCATGAAGTTGCCAACGCATTCGTTGCTGTAAAGAAAATAGATGCAACAATACAGGCATTTTGCTGAGAAGCCGTAAAACTTGCTTGCAAATTAGATTTTTTTCGCAGGATCTTCCCCTGGGAACCACAGATAAACTGCGTATTATCTGCAGCAACGGCAATTTTGTACAAAGCAAAATTACCTGCGCTTGGATATTCCGTAGTCCAGCTGACTCCACTATTGATCGTTTTATGAACCGCTTCCGGTGTTCCTGCAACCAGCGCACTGTCAGTACTATACACATGAACTGCATGTAAGAGGTCTCCGCCAGGGCCTGCCGTGCTTATCGTCCAGGTACTCCCCCCATCGGTGGTTGTTCGGGTTGAACCATTTTCCCCGCTAACAATGCCATAATTTGGGTTTATAAAGTCAACGCCAAGGTAATAACTACCGGCTCCTCCCGAAACGATCATCGTCCAGGTGTTCCCACCATCCGTAGATTTCGCAATTTTAAGATCGGATCCTGCAGCATAAACTATAGTACTGCTGGCATAATCAAGACCTTCCACATTGGTATTAAGCGTCACTGCTGACCAGCTCAATCCGCCATCGGAAGTAATATAGTTGCTGTAACCCGGAGCACAAACCATCCCATGAAGGGCATCATAAAATCGGATCACATGGATGTACCAGATCGATGAATTGACCACAGAAGTTGTCCATGTCAACCCTCCATCAGTAGTTTTTGCATAGTAGTTTTGCCATCCTCCAACAAAACCGGTATTAACGTCCAAAAAGCAACAAGTCTCAAGTCCGGGAATGCTCCCAGTGCTAAGTTGTGTCCAGGTGTCACCTCCGTTCGTAGTCTTCAAGATGATACCAGTCCCGTTGTAAGTTGAACTTTCTCCGACTGCATACCCGATCTGACTCTGATTTCCGGGAAAGCTGATGTCAGTAAGTATATAATTAAATCCTGTGTTGAATAATTGCCATCCCTGGGCGAACAACGACAAGGGCAGGAAAAGTACGATGATTAATAATGACTTCAGATGTTTCATTGAAGTGTGTTTTTGGGGTATAAAAATACGAAAATTTAGAGGCTGCCCCACCCAAGGTTCCAATTTTGGTGGGGCAAAATGAACATTTCTATCCTATTCATGTTAATTAAGCACTGAAATACTTTAATGCAAAGTGCATATTGTTAAGAAATTCACAATCAAAAAAAATATAATACCCTAAAAATCAACTTAATAAAAGAATTTGCATTATGAGTGAACTAATCAACAATTCACAACAAAGAAAAGAGCTTTTAAAGCATATGATCTTACAGCTTCATGCCGGTGAAGCTCCCGACATGGTGAAAGCAAGGTTGACCCAGCTGTTACAAAAGATTCCTTATGATGAGGTCGTAGAAGTTGAACAGGAGCTGATTAGCGAAGGACTGCCAACGGAGGAAGTTTTGAAATTGTGCGATATTCATTCTGCTGTCCTTGAAGGTCATATCGACCAGAGCCAGGCAAAAGGCATTCCTGCCGGGCATCCTGTTGATACCTTTAAAATGGAGAACCGGGAGTTAGGTTTCGTCATTGTAAAAATCCGGGACCTCTTTCAATTAATGGAAGTTGATTCACAGGATGGATCAGGCGCCCTGATCAACCAGCTTCATCAGCAATTCAACAACCTGGCAGATGTCGACAAGCATTACAAGCGAAAAGAATACCTTTTATTTCCCTTCCTTGAGAAATATGGGATAACAGGTCCACCGACGGTGATGTGGGGAAAACATGACGAGACCCGTGGCTTTTTAAAAACAGCTCTAGCTGTCTTTACCGGTGGGAAATTAGAAACTGGAAAGGCTTTCGGGTCGATCCGGATTGAACAGCTGGAACCCTCTGTGAAAGCTGTTGAGGACATGATCATGAAGGAGGAGGAAATTCTGCTTCCCATGTGCATGGACAGGTTAAACGATATTGAATGGTACCAGATCTATTCGCAAACCATTGAGTTTGGTTATTGTCTTTATGATCCGACTGTGGAATGGAAGCCTGAAGGTATCGATGATGCCGAGATGCCTGTTTCTGACCCGGGCATGATACAATTACCCAGTGGAAATTTCAACATCGCTGAATTGACATCCGTATTCAATAGCATGCCTATCGACATCACTTTCGTTGATAAAGATGACAAGGTCAGGTTCTTTTCTATGGGGCCCGATCGTATCTTTCCCCGAAACCGGGCAATCCTGGGTCGTGACGTACGACTTTGTCACCCTCCGGGCAGCGTTCATATTGTAGAACAGATACTCAGTGACTTTAAAAGCGGTAAAGAAACTGCAGCCCCATTCTGGATCGAGATGCACGGAAAATTTCTGTACATCACTTATCATGCCTTGCGCGACAAAGACGGGTCTTACCTCGGAACCCTTGAGTTTTCCCAGGACCTTACACCTTTACGAGCCTTACAGGGTGAACAGAGACTTTTATCATACGAGAAAAAATAAATCATAAAACAAAAGAAACAATGGAAGAGAACAAACCAGAAGGCGCGCCAATTTGGTGGGATTTTGAACACATCATTAGCTCACTCGATGCCCGTGAAATGATTGCACAGGGAAAACATCCCTTATCCAATGCCTTAGAGATGGCTGATCAGATGGAATCAGGAGACATTTTTGAATTAATCACCCCTTTCCCGCCCAATCCTTTGATTGACAAGATGGTCGCTAAAGGAATGGATTCCTTTACCGAACAAGTAAATGCGACCACTTTTAAAAACTATTTCTACAAATCCTGAACCTGTTTTCAGGGTATAAAAATAGGGCGTCTCGATCTGAGCGCCCTATTTTTTTTAATTTTTAAAAAATTACATTCCGAACGACAGACCTACATTGAGGGTGAGATAAGGATTCGCATCTAAATTGACTGATTTAAAGGGTGTATTATATTTGGCACTGATCATCAGACTATTGTAATCGGATGCTTTGATCAGGACGCCAATTTCAGGCTGGATGCTGAACTGCCAGCCTTTATCCTGGACCATGAAAATGCCCATTTCTGTCCGTTTCTCATTCCATGCGGTTCCAACACCGACACTAACAAAGGGACGGATCGGGGCTTCATGAAATCCCAAATAATAACTACCATAGATATGTACAGGAATAGAATTGTAATAACGGTATTGTTTTCCGCTCACACTGAGTGTCCCATTTGAATAGGTATCATAGGGAAGCTCATGGTAGAAAGTATTCCACGTCATGCCAAAGCCTAAGGCTATATTGTCATTTTTAAAGAAGCGCATATCGAAGCCCATCCCGCGAAAACTAACATCCTGTATGTGATCGGAAAGTTTTCCTGTTGGGAAACCCATGGTATAAAACAAGCTAAAATTTTCTGACTGACTATATCCAATTTTGGCACTCAGCATCAGAATCATCAAGGGAATAAAAAATATTTTTTTCATGGTTTTCTGATTTTATTTGGTCTTTTTGATGTAGGGTGATTGCGTGAATGCCCTGTCGATTCCATTGTTGATACGGCTGGCCATTGTGGTGGCATAACTGGTCCCTGTCAAGCCATTGATGGCACCAAACCAAACCATATCATGAGAACCATCCGGATTTGCATTTTTTGAATCGATCATATTCATCATTAAAGTCCCAACGGTGAAGGTATAAGAGGAATAATACGGAGGATAATACCATCCATAGCCATCACCATATCCCCAGTAACCATACCAGTAATCAAAATATGTGGTAAAGTCGACTGAAAGCACAGCAGGATAGATTCTGAGGTCAGCTGCATTAGTGTCATTGGTGACGGTATAACCGCGGCTGGTCATGTTTTGCCTGATCCGGTCAAGAATTGTCTTCGAATAAGAAGCATTTAAATAACCGATATTCCCCGAGTTCGGCTCGCCGGTGACGTTGGCAACTTTATCTGGCAGCCAAAATGTCGTCTTGCTCCCAAAGCTGAATTGGTTGTCATAATTACTCATTACGACGTCCATATCTTCAACATATTGAGGGCCTTGGGGGTAGCAGGCACTTAAAGTTACCATGGCTCCGAGACCTAAATACAGTAAGAATTTTTTCATCATCTATGTTTTTTTTATTGGTTCTAGTAAGGGATTCAACTTCCTGGTAAAGCTTGCAAGAGATGGATTGCGAAGATAATAAATATTGTTTTGTATTTAAAACATAAAGATGTACTTCAAACTCAGTCAAATTTTGCTTTGAAGTCCCAATTGAAATCAACCAAGATTCACAGAAAGTTAATAGTTTATTTATGAGTTTTTTGAACAAAAGAAGGAAATTCTGGTTATTTAATCAGAAAACTTATAAAAAACTCATTATATGAATCATTCATGCGGATGTGGCGGTCATCATCATTCAAATACCGACCAAAAGATTGTTGAAGTAGCCCAGATTGAAATAGTCCAAACCCCTGAAGATAACGCCTGTTGTGGCGGTCCAGAAATTTCTGACGAAGATTGTTGCAAAACCTCTGCTTCCGGTAAACGTGAAGGGGAGATGGTTGGGAAGGAAACGGGTTGTGGTTGCGGATGTTAGTTGTTTTTCTTTAGTTAGTAGTTAGGTAGTTAGTGGAGTTCTTCAGAATTCTTCAGATTTTTTTTAAAAAATATCCAGCAAACTTATTTTTAGATTAAAGGTGTACCCCAAACTAACTACTAACTACCTACTAACGTACAATAAACCTTTCCCCCGTATTTTCTGACATTTTCCGCTCCCAATCCCGACCATAGCCCGGTTGCGAAGGTTTGGGCGGGATGTTTTTGCCATTACCATTGTCAAGCAAGGCCCTGTCCTTGCTTTGCTTGATGTTGCCGTCCATATATTTCATGAATAAATAATGAAAGAAGCTCAACCAATCCTGTTGTAATTGGTTTGCCGTTTTGACTGAAAAGTCGGTGATGGCTTCTGTTACTTCGACAGCGTTTTGTTTTAAAGCCACCATGGCAATAGAATCTGCGTCTTTGCTTGCTTTGAAAAGCTTGTTGTGATACTCATCCTGGTATTTTTCTATCTCAGGATGAATGACATTGTAACGGGAATACGCCCAATTGTTAACCATATTGAACGTCCAGAAGGCTGATTTGTCATTCCAGCTGATCATGCTTCCGATTCCTTGCGCATAGGCTTCAGGCACGGATGTTATGCCACAATACATTGGCGCATAAACGGCACCATCCGTGTCGTCAACACCAAACCAGAAGATCCCTCCGATCGGATCCGGCAGCCAGCTCCTGGATTCGGCAACAAAGCAATATCCTGTTTGCTGGGTTGCTATAGCGCGCTCCTGGCAGTACATAACGCTGTCCACCTTATATTCCATGGGCCTCCATCGATAGGGGTTTTTGAAAGGACCAGCTCCCAGGTCATTCCGCATGTCGAGTGGCGTCCCTTCATAATGATCCCGCATCGCCTGCATCAGTTCTAACCTGCTGATTTTGTGATCGGCTTTAACCCAAAGGGGTAGGCGATTGGAGGCAAACCCATTGGGATTCAAACAGCCATCTACCATCGTTTTACTCCTATGGATCTTCCCTTCAGCATATTCTGTGAAAAAAGCATTTTCTTTAACTTCATGATTGACTTTCCTGAAAAACGACCATACCCTTGCATCACAAAAACGGGCACCACCGAAATTCAGGGGATTGTAAACGTCTGAGAAGCTGAAGTCTTCATCATATCCTTTATAAAACTTATGTTTTTTAGCGAAGCTGATGACGTCAGGTGAATAATAACAATCCTGCTTTAAGTCTGTCCAGTTATTTGATGCATACCATGGAAAGTAGGTGATCCGGGCCTGGTTGGCATGACCGCTGACATAACCATCCGGAATCCTTCGCGCTACCCAAACAGCACCCTTCTCATATTTCCCCTTGCCAATGATCTCCATGATCCAGGCTTCGTTGGGGTCGCTGATAGAGAAAGACTCTCCACCCGAGCCATAGCCATATTCTGCTACCAACTCAGCTATCACGCGAATGGCTTCACGCGCAGTCTTCCCTCTTTGAAGGGCGATTTTCATGATAGAGCCGTAATCCAGGAAGGAACCAGGCTGGGAAGCCAGGGAATCTAATCCGCCAAATGTTGTCTCCCCGATAGCGACCTGGTGGTCATTCATAAAACCAACCACCGTATAGGTAAGGGGCGCTTCTTTGATCCGTCCCAGGGATTTCCCGTTTTCATAATGATAGATGTCGAGCATCGCGCTATCGCTATGACAACCACCGGGATAGAAAAACAAATATCCATAACGGATGTGAGAATCAGCGGCATAGGTGATCATCGTAGAACCTGTGGCGCTGGCACCTTTGGTGACGATGAGGTTGGTACATTCGCGGGAAACTTTGGGAAGAAATGACAGGATCAGGAATACAATAATGATTCTGAAAGAGAATAATCGTTTATACATAGCGCTTTGGATAGGGGAGGCTAATGTAGAAAATATTCTCATGATAGCTGATGCTCTTACCGATTCTGGCTCTTACCACAGCAATGCCATTGTATTCCAGGGTTATTGGTGCTGAGCACACAGTCCGCAGCTTAGTTTCGACAGCTTTCCGCTATATAATCAAATTGTCAGATAATCAAGGATTTTGCAAACAGCGGATCTGCACATAGCCATTCAACGTAAGTGGCCTGCCGCTATTGATCCCAAACCATTTCTTTCCGGCATCAGTCTGCTTTTGTTTGATGGCTGCATCAGCACGCAAGGATTCAGCTTGGGCAGCAGATATGATTTTATTGTCAATCAACAAGTTCAGAACGTCATTCGCTGACTGGGCCTCAAGCAATTTACATAAAAGTGCCAGGCCCAATAGAAGTACAAGTGTCTTCATTTTATATAGCGTCATTTTTAAAGGCAATATTATCCTAAAACTACACGCACTTAGTGTACCTTTGCACCAGATTTTAGAGAAACACGTATTAAATATTTCATACTATATTATCGTTTATTTTATCCTTATAATCAAACTCCTTTATGGCACTTAAATGTGGAATCATAGGTCTTACAAACTCAGGCAAGACCACGCTCTTTAATTGTATGTCGAATACCAAGGCCCAGGCTACCAAGTATGCATACAGCACCAACAAAAGCAATATCGGTATGGTGAATGTGCCGGATCCCAGGCTTTTTGAGATCGACAAATTCATCAAAACCATCAAGATCATACCCACAACAGTTGAAATTCTTGATATCCCCGGATTGGCCAAGGGTGCAAGCCAGGGAGAAGGAATTGGCAATAAGTTCCTGGGTGATATCCGGAATACCGATGCCCTCATTCACGTCCTTCGTTGTTTTGATGACGAGAACCTGCCTCACGTTGAAACGACGGTTAACCCGGTTCGCGATCGCGAAATCGTTGACCTCGAGTTACAAATTGCCGACCTTGACACCGTGGAACGCAAGATGGCCAAGGTTGAAAAAGCAGTGAAAGTAGGGGACAAGGATGCAAGAAAAACCTATGACGTGCTTCAGGTATATAAAGATCACCTGGAGACTTTTCAAAGTGCCCTCACTGCTCCCGTCGACATTGACGACCGCAGACATGTGGCTGACCTATGTCTGTTGACAATGAAGCCTGTCATTTATGTCTGTAATGTCGATGAAAACTCCGCAGTGACAGGCAATCACTATGTTGATGCCGTAAAAGAGGCGCTAAAAGGGGAGGAGAACGAAATCCTCGTCATCGCTGCCGGTATGGAAGCCGATATCGCAGAACTGGATTCGGAAGAAGACCGCCTGGCCTTTCTTGGAGAGCTTGGACTCTCTGAACCTGGCGTCAACAAACTCATTCGGGCTGCCTATCATTTACTCAACCTGCGTACTTTTTTCACCGCCGGGCCCAAAGAGATCCGCGCCTGGACGATTCACGCCGGAAGTGCTGCACCCCAGGCTGCCGGTGTCATTCACAGCGATCTTGAAAGAGGATTTATCCGCGCCGAAGTCATGCATTATAATGACTTTATCCACTACGGTTCGGAGCATATTTGCCGCGAGCATGGTAAACTGATGATTGAAGGGAAGAATTATATCATGGAGGATGGGGATATCATTCACATCCGGTTCAACGTGTAGTTAAATCATCCTGAGCGGAGTCGAAGGATGGCGGGATATAAAAGAGGCTGAAGGCTGTTTGGCTAAGGGCTTTTTTGAAGTAAGATATAAAAAGCAAGAAGTACCAAGTTAAAGGAGAAGTAGAATTAAGGTGATGCTTTTCAGGTACTTATGCCAAAACTTCAATCCTTAAAACTTCCCTTCATCCTTCATCCTTCATCCTTCATCCTTCCTTTCACGGGCAATACCTCGTCTTATCGCTCATATTCGGCTTTCCCAGCTTTTCCGCGATGCGCCAGTCTTTGCAAGCTCCGTCTTTGTCATTCATATAGAATTTGATCTGGGCCCGAGTGGCGTAAGCATCAGCATACGCAGAATCAAGCTTGATCGCCATCGTCAGGTCATCCAAAGCGGCTTGTGGGCTCTTGGAGTTGATATCGTACGACATAGAGCCACGGTAATAATATGCGATTGGATTGGTCGGGTCCTTGCGAATGGCTTCGTCAAAGAAGGTCTTCGCGGCCTGGCTTTGCCCTTTTTCCATCTCTTTGATGCCTTCTGTGATAAGCTCGCGCGAGGCTTCTTTTTTGTCAATACATGAAGTCAGCTGGATGGTGAGAAAGACGGCAATTAGCAAGTTTACAAGGATATGGGTTCTATATTGCATCAGGTAGCTTAGTGTTTGATATTCATTTTATCCAAAGCATTTTGGTATGCCCGGGCATTAGCCATATGCTTAGCCAGGGTAGGCGCAAAGCTATGATAGCCTGACAAATCAGGTTTTGCACAGAAAAAAAGGTAGTTGTGACGTTTATAATTCAATACTGATTCCAGGGAAGAAACCGAGGGCATGGCGATAGGACCGGGCGGCAGGCCCTGGTGCTTGTAGGTATTATACGGTGAGTTGAACTCCAGGTCTTTCTGCAAAACACGTTTGATACTGAAATCACCCAAAGCAAAAATCACTGTAGGGTCGGCTTGTAAAGCGATACCCCGCTGAATCCTGTTCATGTAAACGCCAGCCACGACGGGCTTTTCATCGGCTTTGTTGGTCTCCATCTCAACAATGGAGGCCAGTACACCCACCTGGATGGCTGTCAACCCAATGTTTTCTGATAGTTTCCTTCGTTCACTATTCCAAAAGCGCCGGTATTCCTGGTTCATCCTTTCAAAAAGCTTCGAAGGAGCAGTATTCCAGTATACTTCGTAAGTATTGGGAATGAACATCAGCAGTACTGTCTGGGGTGTGAAGCCATACTTTCTTGAATTCTCAGGATCTTTAAGGTATTTGAGAAGACTAAGTGAGTCGGTTTCTATTGTTGTTGACAGTCGTCCCGCCAATTGTGTTATGGTTCGGATGCTGTTAAAGGTAAGGTTAACTGGCGATTGCTTCCCGGCCCTGAGCATATTCACCAAGGAATTGTTGCTCATGTTATTGGTGATCAGGTAACGCCCGGATTTCACTTTCATGGTATAGCCTTTGCGTTCTGCAAGCCGGCTAAATGAGGCAGCGTTTTTAAGGATATGGTTCTTTTCCAACGAATCCATAACCTGGCTGAAAGGTGCTCCCGTTGGGATATAGAGGTAAAAGCCTTCAGTTGGACTTGTCGTATTCGGCCCGAAAACGTAATAGTAGAATATACCAAGTCCGGCAGCAGCCAGGATTAGTAACACAATGAAAATGCTGAAGATTTTTTTTAAGGAAGATTTTTTTTGAGTTTTCTTTTTGGTCACGATAAATTCTTGATTATTTGTGAATCTTTTGAAGAAGGTACTCATCTTCCCATCCGGATGGCCGCTTCAGCCATTGTTTTTTCAACCCTACTATTTCAAAGCCTTGTTTTTTGAACAATTGAAGGCTTGCTTCATTATTCGGACTGATATTGCAATACAACTGGTGCAGGTCCAGGGTGTTGAAGGAATAGTCGAGCATCAGCTTGAGCGCATCGCCAGCCAGCCCCTGTCGTCGGTTATCCGATTTGATCATAATCCCAATCCCTGCTCTGTGGTGAGAAGGCTCAAAATCAAATAGATCGACCGTCCCGACAGTTTCACCGGAATGTTGCTCAACGATCATCAGTCGGAGTTGTTTTGTGGCAAAAATGTCCTGGCCGGCATTCATGACATATTGCTCAAGTGTAAAACGTGAGAATGGGCTTAGGGTATTGCTGACCGGCCACAAAGAGGTGTCATTCTCCCAATTGTACAGGGTGTCAATGTCTTCAGGCTCCAATGCTCTCAAAAAAACCAGTGTTCCTTTCATAGGCTCAGGTCAAAATTAGATTCAAACACAAAAGCGGCGGGTCCTTCGAGCCACACGTCATGAAATCTGTTTCCATCTTTTTGAAAATGGACTCTTAAAATTCCTCCGATTGCCCTCACGACCACCGGTGATATAAAAATATCCGGCTGCACAGACGCTGCATACAAAGCCGCTGCGGTGACTCCTGTTCCGCACGACAAAGTCTCATCTTCCACACCGCGCTCATAGGTTCGGATATGGATGATATTGTCATGAAATTCAATAAAATTGACATTGGTACCACCCGGCGCAAAGGTGTCACTGTAACGAATTTTGCGGGCTTCCTGAACCAAATCCATCGTGTCCAGCCCTTGGGTTTCCCTCACATAATGCGGTGAGCCGGTATTTAAAAATGTATATTCACCTTTGAATTCAATGGAATTCACCTCCTTCATTTTAAGCCTGACGGTGAAATTGCCAGGCTGGCTTGACAGTATTAAGGATTCATGAGGACCGTCAGTCGCAATAAAAGAAGCATGGTCTGAAGAAAGCAGGCCAAGTTTATGGGCAAAAGCCGTGATACACCTGCCGCCATTGCCGCACATGCTGCTTTCTTTGCCGTCTGAGTTATAATAAACCATGCGGAAGTCATAGCCCTCTGCCTTCTGAAGGAGCATCAGTCCATCAGCTCCGATGCCAAAATGTCGGTCACAAAGGAACTTAACCCTCGAAGTGTCGGCGTCGAAGGTAACTTCCCTGTCGTCAATCAGGATAAAATCGTTGCCGGTTCCGTGGTATTTATAAATGTGAATATCCATTATTTTTTGCCAGGAATAGCCTTTTCTATCTTTTTTACAGGAATCAATGGCGTGAAGTTGTCATAAGGCTTTAACAAATAAAAGATGTTTTTATTCTTCAGGTAGAGATTTTGTTGATGTATTTCTAAGGTAACGGCCTCATAATCAGTAATTCCAAATGTGACAAGCTTTTCTTTTGTCAGCCGATAACCTTTGTAATTGATTGGGGATTTCCAGAATTCAACCCTGATTTGAGTGGAGCGTAAATGTTTTGCACTTCTGTCGTCGGTAAGCAAGGAATCAAGGTAAGCAGAGGTGTTGACAACGCTGTCGCTTAAGCCGATGATTTTCATCTGCCTGAAGGCGAGGATCACGTCACGTTTTACAGTTTCTGACTCTTTCTTGAAAATTGTATTGTGAATACTGTCTATAGTCCTCAGGCTGTCCTCATGAAAGACTGACCGATGCTGTCCACTGGGTATCAGCATGGTGTCATTTAAGCCTTTATAGTCAATATAATAATCCAGGGCCTGGGCATTATAATAGGCATAGATGCTGTCGTTCAGTGGAAGTGAATCAGCAAATGGCATGGCAGTGCTGTCAAGCGGATTTTCCGCATTTTTTCTTATCTTTTCTCTACCACCGCTGATGATTCTTGTTTTAATGTGTGCCAAAAAGTCATCTGGTTTGTCAAAAATTTCATTGACAAGCTGTTTTACTTTTCCAAAAGAGATCCAGTCGATGGAATAAATATTTCTTTGCCACCACAGTACGCTGCCGCCAATGACGATCCCGAGGATGATTCCAAGCAGGAGGTAAGCGGACTTTATTCTGGGTGAAGGCATGTAAGGGTGCTTATTGTATTAACATTAATTAACGATGATCCTTATACTGGGCAACTAAACTATTCGTTTCGAAAGCTACCAGATAAAAATTTAATCGCTCAGGCACAATTCTTGTTTAGAGCCTACAAAATTCGTAAAAATTATGACAAACCATCTAAATGTGTCATTTATGAAAAAGCTTTTTAGTTTATTGGCGGTTTCTTTCCTTGGCGGTATCCTTGCATTGGCTGCTTCCAGGGCATTTGAGAACAAACAATCACACTTTACATCAGCAGCGCCCAGGGGTATTAGCTTTGAAAAGGCATCGTATCGCAGCAGTGACGCAGTAAATGGGCCAGATTTTGTGGACGCAGCAGCCAAATCGGTTCATGCAGTCGTTCACATTAAAACCTCGTATCAGCAAAAGAACAATTATTACGATTCATTTTTTCAGAATTTCTTCAATGGTGGAAGTGACAGACCATACCAGGCAACTGGTTCCGGTGTCATTCTTACTGCCGATGGATATATTGTAACCAACAACCACGTTGTAGAGGATGCCGATCTTGTGGAAGTCACCCTGAATGACAAAAGGACCTACCAGGCAGAGGTTGTAGGTTCTGACCCGACAACCGATATCGCCCTGATTCGCATCAAAGAGTCGAAGCTGCCTTTTGTCAGTTTTGGCAATTCCGATAGTGTCAGGATCGGAGAGTGGGTGTTGGCGGTGGGAAATCCTTTTAACCTTACATCGACAGTTACTGCAGGGATCATCAGTGCAAAAGCGCGTAACATCAACATCCTCGGGAGCCAGGGAGCCATAGAATCATTTTTGCAAACGGATGCCGTGGTAAACCCGGGTAACAGCGGAGGCGCTTTAGTCAATACTTCCGGCGACCTTATAGGAATTAATGCTGCCATTGCTTCAAATACAGGTTCTTATACAGGTTATTCTTTTGCCATCCCATCGAATATCGTAAAAAAAGTTGTGGAAGATCTTGTTCAATTTGGAGAAGTTCAAAGAGCTTACCTGGGGATTAATCCCGTGGAGGTCACCGATGAATTTGCCAGGGATAACAAACTTGACGAGATCCGTGGCGTTTATTTAAATGGCCTTACCGACAATGGCGGTGCAAAAGAAGCGGGCCTTGCCAAGGGAGATGTCATTATTTCTTTGAACAAAACACCAGTGAACTCAGTTTCTGAGTTTCTTGAAGTTGTAGGACAACACAGGCCAGGGGAGAAGCTGGATGTCACGTATCTCAGGGACGGAAAGGAAATGTCGGCGATGGTTGTACTGAAGAATAAAGAAGGTACGCTTGCTATCGTTAAAAAAGTTGACAGGGATCTTGTTGGAGAACTTGGTGCTGACTTTAAGGAACTTAGCCCTGCAGAGAAACAATGGCTGGGCGCCAATATCGGTTTAAAAGTGACCAATTTGCGGACAGGTTTATTGAAAACTGCCGGTGTGGGGAATAATTTTATCATTACCGGGGTCGACAGGCAGCTGATCAGGAATCAGGATGACCTGAAAAAAGCACTTACTAACAAAAAGGGAGGTGTGTTGGTTGAAGGAATTTATCCGAACAGGTTGCGGGGATGGTATACTATTGTTCTAAAAGAATGAAAATATCAAACAAAGCGGATTAAACTTTGTTATATTGGAGTTGTCAGAGTTTCAGCAGACTGTTAATAAAAAAGGCAGAGACCATGAACAATCATATTGATTTTTGGTTAATTTCGTGGATTACGCCTATATTATCAGTATAATTGATTATCAGCAAGTTAAGATTTGAGAGGAAGAAAAGATGAGGCAATTAAAAATCACAAAATCGATTACCAACAGGGAAACCGCTTCCCTGGATAAATATCTTCAGGAGATTGGCAAGGAGGAATTGATCACAGCCGACCAGGAAGTTGAGTTGGCTCGTCGTATCAAAGGAGGCGACCAGATCGCACTTGAGAAGCTGACTAAAGCAAACCTTCGTTTCGTTGTTTCCGTTGCTAAACAATATCAGAACCAGGGGCTTAGTCTTCCTGACCTTATTAATGAAGGAAACCTTGGCCTGATCAAAGCTGCCAAGCGTTTTGATGAAACCCGTGGATTTAAGTTTATCTCTTATGCCGTTTGGTGGATTCGTCAGTCTATTTTACAAGCCCTGGCTGAGCAGTCACGTATCGTTCGTTTGCCCCTGAACCAGGTTGGCTCTTTGAATAAAATCTCCAAAGAATCATCTCGTCTGGAGCAACGCTATGAGCGTCCGCCCTCATCTGATGAGTTGGCTGAGGCATTAGATATTCCAGAAGATAAGATCATCTCTGCCATGAAGATTTCGACTCGTTTCATTTCCATGGATGCGCCGATTTCTCCTGATGAGGATACTAAGTTCATCGACCTTTTTGTCAATGACGACACACCGAATACCGACAATGGCCTTATTAGAGAAAGCCTGGCGCGTGAGATTCAACGCTCACTTTCAACGCTTACCGAGAAAGAACGGGATGTGATCAACCTCTATTATGGGATTGGCATGACACATGGTCTTACCCTTGAGGAGATCGGGGCCAAATTCGACCTGACCCGTGAACGCGTTCGGCAAATAAAGGAAAAGGCGATTCGTAGACTGAAACATACGTCACGCAGCCGTTTGTTGAAAGCATATTTGGGGCAATAATTTATTAGATTCAGATGTAAAATGTCAGATATCCGATGTATGAAAACATCTGATATCTGACATTGCATTTCTGTCATTTTTGTATTTGCACAATCCAGAATTTTCTTCTAGCTTTGGATGCAATTAGAAAGTTAAAATTCAAATTCATAATTAGTTAAAATTCTGGTATATGGACAATTACAAGCCCATTCTAATTACAGATTCTCCGAATTCATTTGAGGATACATTGAAGTCCTGGATGGAAGATGCTAAAGCTGCAAATGAGTTAATTGATGTTGTGAGTAAGTTATGGTACGACAAAGCCATAGAACTTATTTTGTTCAGGAGGCAACTTCTTGACAGAGGTTCAAGTTCCGTTTTGCACAAACATTCCTATGCCAATAATATCATCAAGAAGCCACTCCTGGTGCAGGATTCCTTAATTATCGCCAAGGCTATGCTTGAACTGGACATTGCACCTGCCCGTATCGATATCGGCCGTTTGAATGCAGAATGGCAGGATGAACAGGAACGTTTTGAAAATGATCCCAAACAATTTGTTGCTTCAAAGCTGAGTCATATCATTGGCGTGAAACCCAGAAGCAGTCATTATACTGATGTCATCCTTTATGGCTTTGGTCGTATTGGAAGGATACTCGCCCGGGAGTTGGTTTACCAGGCCGGCAACGGATCACAACTGCGCTTACGTGCTATCGTCACCCGTTCCAACAAGCCGGATGATGTCCGCAAACGTGCTTCTCTTTTTCGCAAAGACTCAGTTCATGGTCCCTTTGATGGCATTGCCATTGAAGACCCTGAGAAAAGTATTTTTTATATCAATGGGCATATTGTTCATCTTATTTCTGCTACCAATCCCGAAGAAATTGACTATGAGGCATACGGCATTAAAGATGCCTTGCTCATTGACAATACCGGTGCCGCCCGTGACCGTGCAGGCTTGTCCAGGCATCTCAAAGCCAAAGGCGTTCAGCGTGTATTGCTTACAGCTCCTGGCAAGGGTGATATTCCCAACATCGTTTACGGTGTAAACCAGGAAACTTGTAGCCTCGATCCTGCTAAAGAACAAATTTTCTCGGCAGCATCCTGTACCACCAATGCCGTAGTTCCTATCCTGAGTGTGATTGAACGGGAACTGGGTGTTGTCAGGGGACATATTGAGACCATTCATAGCTATACCAATGACCAGAACCTTCTTGATAACTATCACAAAAACTCAAGACGTGGTCGTTCTGCACCATTAAACATGGTCATCACAGAAACAGGTGCAGCGACTGCAGCGGTAAAGGCAATCCCGGGTTTGAAAGGGAAGCTCACGGCGAATTCTGTCAGGGTACCTACCCCGAACGTTTCCCTTGCAATCCTTAGCCTGAATGTCGCCCGTGATGTAACCAAAGAAGAAGTCAATGAGATCCTCAGAGTAGCCAGTTTAAAAGGCAACCTGATAGAACAGATCCGTTTCTCAACCTCAACAGAGCTTGTTTCAACAGATTGTATCGGCGACAGTTGCGCTTGTATTTATGACTCTCCCGCGACCCTGGTTTCGGAAGATCGTAAAAACGTTGTGCTTTATGCCTGGTATGATAATGAATTTGGATATTCCTGCCAGGTATTACGCCTGGCAAAACACCTCTCAGAGGTGAAGAGTTATCGGTATTATTAATCTTAATATTCAGGGCTATATGGCCTTGTGAACAACAGTGGAAGGCACAAAATATATTTTCGTAACAGGAGGAGTGACATCCTCTCTTGGCAAGGGTATCATCTCCGCTTCAATCGCGAAATTGATGCAGGCCAGGGGGTTTACCGTGACAAATCAAAAACTGGATCCTTATATCAATGTGGACCCGGGAACTTTGAATCCCTATGAACACGGGGAGTGTTTTGTGACTGAAGATGGCGCTGAGACAGACCTGGATTTGGGTCACTATGAGCGTTTTTCCAACGTTCCTACTTCACAGGCCAACAACATCACTACAGGCAGGATTTACCAGAGTGTGATCAACAAAGAACGCAGGGGTGATTTCCTGGGCGAAACAGTCCAGGTAATTCCTCACATCACTGATGAAATAAAATATCGTGTAAAGTTGCTTGGCAACGATGGACGATTTGACTTTGTAATCACTGAAATTGGTGGTACAGTTGGTGACATTGAGTCGCTTCCCTATATTGAGGCCGTTAGGCAACTTAAGTGGGAACTCGGCAAGAATTGCCTGGTGGTTCACCTCACCCTGGTTCCTTATCTTGCTGCTGCCGGCGAATTGAAATCCAAGCCAACTCAGCATTCAGTAAAAAATATGCTGGAACAGGGCGTTCAGCCAGATATCATCGTTTGTCGTACCGAAAAACACCTGACCGAAAGCCTCAGGGAAAAAATTGCACTGTTTTGTAATATAGAACCCAGTAGTGTCATCGAGTCTATCGATGCCAGCACCATTTATGAGGTCCCGGTATTGATGCAAGAAGAGAAACTCGATAGTGAGATCCTTCGGAAAGTTGGGATCACTAACGCAAAGGAGCCTGAGCTGGCCGACTGGAAAGATTTTCTGTATCGCCTGCAACACCCGGTTTGTGAGGTTAATATTGGTCTTGTCGGGAAATATGTCGAGCTAAAAGATGCCTATAAGTCTATCAATGAGTCTTTTATTCACGCGGGTACCGTAAACTTGTGCAAGGTTAACCTCAAGCTGATTCATTCGGAAGATGTGCTGGAGGATAATGTTGAGTCATTGTTGTCGGGCCTTCATGGCATCCTGGTGGCCCCTGGTTTCGGCGAGCGTGGTATTGAAGGTAAGATCCTGGCTATCAAATTCTGTCGTGAACATAAAGTTCCATTCTTTGGTGTATGTCTCGGCATGCAATGTGCTGTCGTAGAGTTCGGACGCAATGTCCTGGGTCTCGAAGGCGCACACTCCAAAGAAATGAACCCACGTACAAAATACCCTGTCATTGACATCATGGAAGCCCAGAAAAAAGTCAGTGGAAAAGGCGGAACCATGCGCCTGGGCGCTTATCCATGTACGCTGAAAGAAGGATCCACTTTACAGGAGATCTATCAAACACAGAACGTTACCGAACGCCACCGTCACCGCTATGAGTTTAACAACAAATACCTCGATTTGTATGAAGAGGCCGGTATGCATGCCGTCGGGATCAACCGCCAGGATAACCTGGTTGAGATCATGGAGCTGGAAGGTCATCCATGGTTTATTGGCGTTCAATTTCACCCAGAGTATAAAAGTACCGTGGCAAATCCGCATCCGTTGTTTGTCAGCTTTATCAAGGCCGCCCGCGATTTCATGAATACTATTGTACCGAGCGTTACAAAGAAAAGCCCTGCCAAAACCAAAACGGCAACAAGCAAGAAGAAATAAGCATTACCTTTGCACCCATTTTCTGATTTTTTAAAACTATGGATAGAAACTCCATTTATGGACTTGTAATTATTTTTCTCATCCTTATTGGCTATAGCTTTTGGATGACTCCAAGCAAGGAAGAACTTGCTGCTACACGCAAGAAGCAGGATTCTATCGCGCTGGTGGAGAAGATCAATAATGAAGCGGTGAAAACCGCAGCGGCAGCAGCGGCGGCCACCCAAACAGGGGCCCAGCCCACATCCGAGATCAAGAGACAGGATAGTGTCACAGCAACTGTCAATAAAGATAAGTTTGGCGCATTTGCACTATCTTCGAAATACAAAGAAGAAAATGTCATCCTCGAGAGTGATCTGGTCAAAATGACCATCTCAACGCATGGTGGCAGTATCAAGTCGGTGGAGTTGAAACAGTTTAAAACCTTCGACCAGCAAGCACTTGTTTTGTTTGAAACCGATACTGCGCTGATGAGCTTTAGCTTTTTCTCAAACAATAGGGTGCTCAATACCCGGGATCTTCATTTTGAAGCACTCGACAATGAAGGTAAGCCATTGACAAGCAAGAGTGTCCGCGTTACGGGTAAGGATTCTGTACGGATCAGGATGCGCCTCTTCCCCAATGCCGGCGATTCCACTTATGACCGTTCTAAATTTATCGAATATGCCTACACATTGAAAGGCAATGATTATATGACTGGTTTTGCCATCGCTGTCAATGGTATGCAACAAATTCTGAACAGCAATACCGATTATATCACCCTCGATTGGAATGCAAACCTGAGACAACAGGAAAAAAGCCTCCAGAACGAAAGAAATGTCAGTACCATATATTATAAGTATTTCCAAAATGAGGTGAATTTTATCACCGAGACCAAAGACGAAGAAAAAGAACTGAAAACCAGGGTCAAATGGGTTTCTTTTAAACAACAATTCTTTGCCAGTGTGTTGATAGCCAAAGAGTCGTTTAACAATGCCATGATTGCCACGAGTAAAGAAAGGGTAGGAGACAGGTATTTGAAGACCATGAAGGCTTCCATGACACTTCCCTTGAACTTCAACCAGAGTAATTCTGAATTCGCAATGTCGATTTATTTTGGCCCTAATAAATATAAGGTTTATCGAAAATATGATCTTGATCTGGAAAGGCAGATTCCTTTGGGCTGGAGTTTCTTCCTACTTGCCTGGATCAACAAATTCGCGGTGATTCCAACCTTTGACTTCCTCAGTGGCTTTAACTGGAATTATGGAATTATCATCCTGGTACTCACTATATTATTGAAGATCGTTCTGTTCCCGATTGCCTATAAAACCTATATTTCTTCAGCAAGGATGCGTGTGCTGAAGCCTGAAATTGAAGAGATTACAGCCAAGTTTCCTAAGAAAGAAGATTCATTAAAGAAGCAACAGGCTACGATGGATCTTTACAAGCGAGCGGGCATAAACCCTATGGCAGGATGTATCCCTATGTTATTGCAGTTGCCGATCCTGATCGCGATGTTTCGTTTTTTTCCGGCCTCTATTGAGCTTCGGCAGCAGCCATTCCTGTGGGCTACTGACCTATCTTCCTATGACTCTATCCTGAACCTGAGTTTTACCATCCCGTTTTATGGAGACCACGTGAGTTTGTTCACCTTGCTGATGACCATTTCTACCATCATTTACACCAAGATCAACAATGATATGATGGGATCTAGCACACCTCAGATGCCTGGCATGAAGACGATGATGTATCTTATGCCCATCATGTTCCTGGGATTCTTAAACAGTTATTCTTCTGGTCTGAGTTATTATTATTTGCTCGCCAATGTCATTACTTTTGTCCAAATGTGGGCATTCCGAAGCTTTGTGAATGAAGATAAAATTCATGCTCAGATCCAGGCAAACAAGAAAAAACCGGTAACGAAATCTACCTGGCAGAAACGGATGGAAGAAATGGCCACGAAGAGAGGCTATCCTGCTAAGAAATAATTTGCTGATTTGCTAGTGTGCTAATGTTCGTTAAGTAATGATTAATTAACGAATTAACAAACTTGCACCAACACATTTGATTAACGAATGTCTTTACTCATCTCCAGGAATAAGCGCATCCCTTGCCGTTTTTCTTCATCCAGCGTATAGGATATCGTTTTAGTGAGATAGCGATGAATATTCACACCAGGGTAGCGGGAAACATCCACACTTTTTACCGCTTCGTCAACATGCTTCAATCCGAAAGAAAGTGCGTTACTAAATTGCTGTAATACAGGCTCAGGCAGTTTTTTATTCGCAACCCAACAAGCGAAGACAAACGGCAAATTTATAAATTGATACCATTGTGTTGCAAGATCTGTGATCAGGGCAAAATGATTTTTTAGCCCAAAGGTTTTATCGCCGATAAGTACTGCAGCTTCATGGTTTTCAAACTCAGCCCATTGTTTCTTTCCGAGTGGCAGGAACTCAAAATTCAACTTCCAGTGATGTTTTGCAAGCACTTTCAATAAGAGAACAGAGGTTCTGGAGTCGGTGTCGAGATAGACAATCCGGATATCACTTAAAGGTTTTCTTGAGGCCAATACCACCGTCTCAACTGCTTTTAGTGCACCTATACAGTAAGGTGTGATGATCTGGGCATCGGGGATGAAGGGTATGGTGGCTACGGGAACGATGCCGACATCCGTTTTGTTGTGAATCAGCTTTTCAGCGCAACTTGAAGGTACATCAAATTCAATTTCATAATCAGAAAATCCGGGATAATTCTGGATTCCATAAACAAAAGGAACGGTATTCAGGTATGATATAGCGGATATTTTTAAAGGATGCATTGTGTTTGGGTAAATCTGCTCAAAGGTCCACATTTTTAAAGAAATTCTGTGCGCTTTCTTTGTACCTTTGCGCAATAATTTTAATGCCTGACAATGACTCGTCGACTAAATACTATCGCTGAAGCTTTAGAAGATATACGTTCCGGAAAGGTCATCATTGTTGTTGATGATGAAGATCGCGAAAATGAGGGTGATTTCGTGACAGCTGCGGAGACAATCACCCCGGAAATCGTCAATTTTATGGCGACGCATGGCAGGGGCCTCATCTGTGCCCCGATCACCGAAGAGCGTTGCGAATTCCTGCAGTTGGATATGATGGTGCCTAACAATACCTCGCTTCATGAAACTCCTTTTACCGTCTCTGTAGATCTCTTAGGTTCGGGTGCAACAACAGGGATTTCGACCAGCGACAGAGCGATGACGATTCGTGCCCTGGCCGACGACGCTACCAAACCGGAAGACCTCGGTCGTCCCGGACACATTTTTCCACTGAAAGCGAAGAAGGCTGGTGTATTACGTCGCATAGGCCATACAGAAGCCACGATCGACCTTGCCAGGCTTGCCGGTTTAAAACCGGTAGGTGCCCTGGTCGAAATTATGAATGAAGACGGAACCATGGCGCGACTGCCTCAGCTCTTTGAGATTGCTGACCGCTTCTCCTTAAAAGTAGTCTCCATCAAAGATCTGATCGAATACCGACTGTCGAAAGAAAGCCTGATCCAGAAAGAAGAAAGCGTCGATCTGCCAACAACTTTTGGGAATTTCAGAATGGTAGCCTATCGCCAACTTCATGAAGAACTGCTGCATATAGCCCTGATCAAAGGAAGCTGGACTGAGGACGAGCCAGTGCTTGTGAGGGTTCATTCATCCTGTGTTACCGGTGATATTTTTGGATCCAGCAAATGCGACTGTGGTGCTCAACTGCAGGAGTCGCTGAGGATGGTTGAAAAAGAAGGAAAAGGTTTGGTATTGTACATGAGCCAGGAAGGGAGAGGGATTGGATTGATTAATAAACTGAAGGCATACCACCTCCAGGAAATGGGAAGAGATACGATTGAAGCCAATATTGAACTTGGCTTTAAGGCTGATGAACGCGATTATGGTATTGGCGCCCAAATACTGCGGGATTTAGGCGCTCACAAGATCCGTTTGATTTCTAACAATCCCAGAAAAAAAGCCGGCTTAGCAGGTTACGGCATTGAAATAGTGGAAAACATCCCGCTTCGTATCCAGCCAAATCATCATAACATTCATTATCTCCGCACTAAGATGGAGAAAATGGGGCATAACCTGGAACTGGATTGATGAGTAAAAAACTAAACAGTTAAGCGAATTCAATTTCACTTTTCGCTTTTCACTTTTCGTTTAAAGATTTCCATAAAGTTATCGAACTCTCTACGATAATAGATACCAAATCCTTGCGTGTATGGAGCACGGTTGGTGTATACACCACTTGTATTTGATTTGTTGTATCCTTTGACATAAACACGTCCATCAGGAGTTATCATGTATTCCACACTCACATCCCCCACGATATTACTTGCGTTTTGGGAAGCCGTAGCTGTTTTGCTCGTTGCAGCCATGCCGAAGTTTCCGTCAATTTTTACCCTGTCGTCGAATAATTTGGTTGATAAAGCCACAGTTAATTCATCGGTAGTTACCTGGTCGCCAGGTTTATAATTGACCCCAATATCGAATTTGTTACTGATTTGTGAAAGCCAACCACTGATCTGGCTCGCCAGCATCTCATAAGATGAGGCAGCGGCGGAAATCCCGATTTCCACATTGCTGTTGATCTCCACAGGTTTAAATTGCTTCAGTACCAGGAGGAAAATCATCTGCTCACTCATTTGCTGCTGGTTGGTAGTGTCAATCTGTCCATAAACGATTCTGTTGATCTGGGGGTCATTTTCGTTAAGCAACAGCATAAAGTTAATTTCAGGGTTAAACAGATTCCCTTTAAGGTCGATAATAATATCCAATGGGACTTTTTCATTGTAAACAGGATCCGTACTCCCTCCGGCAGGTTTAAGGGCAGAAAGGGAAGCTTCCATTTTGTATCTGGCTCTCAGGTCGAGTTTGGTAGTATAGACATCTCCGTTAAAAATAATCCTTCCGCCAGGCACTAGCACGAAATTACGGCTGAATAGGTTTTTCAGGGTAAAGAGATAGGCTCCTTCTGTTACTTTGTATTCTCCCAACATCCCAAAATTGCTTTTTGAATCAACATTCATGTTCAGCCGGCCTTCTCCCCTGGCTTTGATATTTCCCATATCATAAGGCAAGTACAAATTGATTTCCCCGTCAGGCGTAGCATCCAGGTTAAAGTTCATCGTTAGTCCTGAGAGGTCTATTTGTTTCTCAGGCTCTTTCATGATGCTATCAGAAGCATGGTTGATGAAGGTGATATAATCTTTATCTGCGACATCTGCCGTAAGGTTTAGGGGTAAAAAAAACTGAGTCCCTTTGCTTATCTTGGCATTAATGTCGAATACGAGGTTACTGACCGGTCCGGTAATAGTAGCACTTCCACTGGCAAAGGCTTTGCCGTAAAACAAGTTATTATCGATAAATCGAGTATTCATTGCGAGGAAATTCTTTGGCTGAATGTCAATGTCCAATTTCCATTCAGCAAAGTTGTGGTGCATAATTTTCGCATTGATGATGGCCTGGTTCCCAAGAGAGTCATAGGCGATCATCTTGTCTACTGAAATCATATCTTTTTGAAAATCAATCTCATGACTGAAGGAATAGGTCGTATTCAGGTAATCGATTTTCATCTGACCTCGCTGGACTTTAAGATTGCCGCTTAGTTCTATGTCGTTAAAACTCCCTTTCAAAAGCAGATGTCCTGAGGCTATCCCAACCAATTTTGAACTAAAGCTTGACAAAAGGTTTTGAATCGATTTTAATCGGAAATTACTCAGGTCAGCGCTAAAGTCCAGACTGTTTTTCTCTCGTAAAGGATAATAATAGCCTTTTAACTTAATGGGTTGGTTTTCTCCGATATTACCTTTATAGATAACATCAAGGCCAGCGAACAATGCAGATTCTTTTGAATCCCAACTTGAACTAATGACTGCATCACCGAGGATATCCCCATTAATGCTTAACTTCTTTATGGTAATGTCAGAAATGATAGTAGGCGAATGGTAAACATTCAGGATGCGGGCTTCCCCGTTAATCATTCCGTCGAAATCGAAACCAGTGGAGACTGTGAGCCTATCGAAATTTGAGACGTCAAAGTTATTGATTTTCACAGTAAACAAATCCAGGGGGTTCTCAGACAAAATGCCATTGAATAACAGCTTACTAAATCCATTGGTGATACTAAGGCTCTGTACGTGAATATAATTGCTGTCAATTTCTACAAAATTGCCGGGTTCCACTTTCCATAAGGTATCATTGATTGTTCCTTTAGAGTCTTTCAGGCTGATCCTTATTTTTGGGAATGAATTTAGAGCAATTGTCCCACCAAGGTCTCCATTATTTGTATGCAGAGAATCAATGTTTTGCCAGTTTAACCTGAAATTTACGCTGTCATTTCTGGCATGCGACATGAGTTTGAGGTTGTCAAAATAAGACACATCTCCGGCCAGGAATTTAGAACATCCGGTTTCAAGAATAAAAATACCCGATTGTGTATTGCCTCTCAGGTAGAAATCTTTGACGGATTTCTCTCCAAATGACAATAATTTGGATTTAACATCAAGCTTCACGAGCTGTGATTCATTGTTTATCTCACACTGAATCGTAGTATTCTTTGCAATTTCAATTCCGGGTAAAAAGACTTTGGTAAGCGGACCCGGGTCTCTAAAATCTGCTGAGAAAGCAAATGCTTGTTTTACTGTGCCAGGATCTGATGTTTTTTTTGAAAAAACCGAAGGGAGGTAGATACCAGTAAGTCCTTCAAAAGATGACTGGAGATTCTGGAAATTGATGACTCCCGTGAGTTTCCCGTCTAATAAGTCCGATTTTATCGAAACTTCTTTATAGTCGCCTTTGCGGGAGATCATGTCGACAATAAATGATTTTACCTGGTAGGTATCGTGGTTTACTGTCAATCTTAAATTGTCAATATTCAATTTCCCTTGCATACTGTCTAAAACCAGGCCTTCCGTATTGACGATCACACTGGATGCAATCACATAAGAGGTATCTGATTTGACCAGGTTCATATGATTAAGATTGGCATGGGAGATGTCAGACTGAAAATGAAAAGCGGGGTGTTTCTCACTAAAATCAACAGAGCCTTTAAAACTAAGGTCAAGGTCTGGGTCAATAACTTCAAGGCTCCCGGTAAACGTTTCTTCTTTTATTGCCCCAGCGATGTCTATTTTGCGGTATGTCTTCCCAAATAAATCAGTTGAGTCAATAGTTCCGGTCATCGCGATATCCAGGGTTTTAAGCGTGAGTCCATTCCCTTTGATTTCAGCATTCATGTCCAGATTCTTCATGATACTCTCAATGCCGAGAAGTTTTCCCAGATAAAAATTGTCTGTTTTAACTGTGCCCTGGTATTCAAACCGTTTAAGTTCTTTGTTGTTCTTCAGTGAAATATCGGTAAATACCTTACCCAGGCTTGTTCGGAAATTCGCATAGGAAACAAAATCATTATAAAAGCCGGTGAATTTGCCTGATACCTCGACTTTTCCCAAAGTTTTCAGCTGATCTGGTAAACTGAGTTTATTACCGCCAGGTAATATTATTTGCTCCAGGTCAATAGTGCTTGTCGATAGTTTTTTAATGTCAAGGTTGATAAAGGTTTCTTCAATATAGGGTAGGCCAATCATTTTCAGGTTCCCATGAAAGCGGGATGTTGCGCCATATTCCAGGTTAAAGTCCTTTAGCTTCATGTTATTTACTTTGCCGGTAACGTCGCCTGAAAGTAAAACCTGATCATTCATTCCCCAAATATCCGGAGCAAAGAAGGTTATGTCGCGGGTGTTTATTCTGGAAGGTAAAAACGAAGCATTGATGTTAATTTTGTCAATAAAGTCATTGAAATCATTGAATTCTTCAAAGTCAAAATTTAAATCGAGTGCAAGGTCCGACAGGTCTGTTTCAATAACCAGGTTTTTCAGGTTGATGTTCTTTGGACTTATTTTAGCTTCTGCGTTAAAGGTTTTGAGGTTAAATCCATGAACTTCCCTGGCAATGATGTTGGTAATTCCAAGCTCAATGGTATCACCAACATTCCGGATATTTCGCAGGGAGATATTGACTGGATTCAGGTAAAGGTGAGAGAAGTCGATTCCGGTATCGGAGCGCGGGTAATTGTCGTTGTCGAGTTTGAAACTGACTGAACGCAGGTCAAGATTATGGACTAGAATACTCCATGGTTTTCCTGCTGTTGAGCTTGTGGTGTCTTTTGATTGGAAGTAGTCAAGCAGAAACTGTAGGTTTAAACTACGTTCCCCTTTCGCTGTTTTTAAGTTGATTTTAGCATCTTCCAGGATTAATCTGTGGATGTCAATAATTTGCTGACGGTAAAGAATGCTATTTGGAAGGATTCCCAATTTACCAACATATAGAATGGTGTCTTTTTTTTGATCACTGAGATAAAGTCCTTCGAGGGTTATCTTCATAAACCAGGAGATGTCGATCCCCTTTATGCTGATATCCGCTTTAAGTTCTTTTGACAAGTAAGAAGTTGCTTTTGAGGCAAGCCAGGTTTGTACACGGGCAGAACGAAAGGCCCCATAAAAAGCAAATGGAAGAAGTATGATAATGATAATCAAGATAATAGCAGATCTGGCCCAGGGGTTTTTGGGTAATGCAATTTTGGGTACCTTTGCAAACTTCATTTAATTCAGACCTTGATTTATATATTAGGCATAGAATCCTCTTGTGATGATACTGCTGCTGCCGTGATTGGGGATACCAAAATCCTTGCCAATATCATCGCCAACCAGGAGATACACCGTAACTTTGGTGGTGTGGTGCCTGAGCTGGCATCCAGGGTTCATCAGCAGAATATCATTCCTGTAGTGGATGCTGCACTTAAAAAAGCAAATATAAGGAAAGATCAGTTACAGGCAGTTGCTTTTACCCGTGGGCCCGGACTTCTGGGGTCCTTATTGGTAGGAACCTCTTTTGCCAAAGCTTTCAGCATGGGATTAAATATCCCATTAATTGAAGTTGACCACTTACAGGCTCATATTCTTTCTCATTATTTGCAAGATGGTCCTGAAGAAAAAGACGTTCCTGGTTTTCCTTTTCTTTGCCTGACTGTTTCGGGTGGGCATACTCAGATTGTCAAGGTCAGGGAGCATTTTGATATGGAGATCCTTGGGAAAACGCTGGATGATGCAGCAGGGGAGGCCTTCGATAAAGCGGCGAAGATCATGGGGCTTCCATATCCTGGCGGACCTGTTATTGACAAGCTTGCCAAAGTCGGGAATCCGAAAGCCTTTAGTTTTTCTGAAGGACAGGTCTCTGGCCTAAACTATAGTTTTAGTGGGTTAAAAACCAGTTTCTTGTATTTTGTCAGAGATGCGCTTAAAAAGGACGTTTATTTTATTGAGAAAAACAAAGAGGATCTTGCAGCCTCTATACAAGCAGCTATAGTTCAATCCTTAATGAAAAAACTCATCCTGGCTTCGAAACAGACAGGAATAAAAGAAATTGCCATTGCTGGTGGTGTCTCTGCAAACTCTGGCTTGCAAATTGCAATAAGAGAAGCTGGCGCAGCGCTAGGATGGAAGGTTTTTATTCCACCCTTTGCTTTTACTACTGATAATGCCGCAATGATTGCAATTACCGGATATTTTAAGTACCACAAGGGTGAATTTGCAACGCATGACCAGGTTCCCTATTCAAGATCCGGGTCTTAATTAGATTTATTACCAGAGATAGAAAAATAATTCAAGGAAATTTAAATGTTCTCAGCTGCATATGGCAGATCCAAGTGACAAAGAACTCATACAGTTAATTCAATCCGAAAATGGGTTGGATTCAGGCTTCAACCTGCTTGTCCTGAAGTATCAGCAACGGATCTACTGGCATGTAAGGCGCATGGTTATTGCTCATGAAGATGCAGATGACCTGGTTCAAAATATCTTTGTTAAGATATTTCATAACCTGAGTTCATTCAGGCAAGATGCCCAACTCTATACCTGGATTTACCGCATCACAGTAAATGAGACAATTACCTACCTGAAGCAGAAGCAAAAACGTCAGGTATTTATTCCTTTATCACAGGTTGACCATGGATTGACAGAATATTTGGAAGATGAATCTTCTTTTACCGGGGATGAAATTGAGCGTAGATTCCATAAAGCAATCCTCAAACTGCCTCGTAAACAACGACTTGTGTTTAATATGAAATATTTTGATAATGACATTACGTTTGAAGATTTAAGTACTATTTTAGGGACGTCTGTAGGAGCCCTAAAAGCCTCATATCATATTGCTGTGAAGAAAATTGAAAAATATCTCACAGAAAATTAAACTTTTGAATTTTAGATTACTCCAATAAGCAATTGACATCCAACATGAAAAGAAAAGAAGAAAATAAGCAAGAAAATATGTCGTTCAAGCCATTGGACGGGATGTCTACTCAGCTTCAGCAGAAAATGAAAGGGAATCCCTTTTCTGTGCCTGCCGGTTATTTCGATTCTTTGCCAGGAAAAATTCAGACACAAATTACGAAAAAACCCAAACAGGTTTTGATTCGTCCGTTTCCCCGTCAGCTTTTTCTCGTGGCATCTGCAGCAGCCGTTCTCATTATTATTTCATTAGCAATATTTTTGCGATCTGAAATATTGGAAAAAAGGGCCAGCCTGATTACTCAAAATAAGAAATCATCTGGCGCTCTTATTTCGGAAACATCTGATGCTATGAAGGTCGAATCAAGTGCTTCTGAGCCTGTTCCTGCTTCTCAGGAGAATATAATGAGGAGTGCTTCAACAGGAAAAACCGATAAAAAGAAACAGGTTGAGCTACAAATTAATAGCGTAACAGATAATTTAACAGCCGATCAAAATGTTGACCAGTTTATTACAACATTAGAAAAAGAAGGTGTTACGGAAGATGACATCTATAATTATCTTATTGATGAGAATGTTGACCCAATTGATTTAACATTTTAAGTGACAATGTTATGAAAAATATTACCTGTCGAAATATACATTTAAGCTGTTTAAGCTTCTTTTTCTTAATAGGTGCATTTTCGGGTCTGTCAGCACAAACGCATTCTGGTTCGAATGACAAAGTGCTTCATGAAAAGATTCGGGCTGAACAAAGTGCGTTTATTACCACTAAACTTGACCTGTCAGTAAAAGAAGCACGCGATTTCTGGCCTGTTTATGATGAATATAAGGTTAAAAAAACGGAATTGTATTTAAGTTGGAAAAGTAAATGCAATCAGTTGTGGGAACGCGCGGATAGCCTCACCAAGTCACAACTAGAAGATCTTGCTGATTGTCAATTGCAAAAAGAACAAGCATTACTTGACCTTAAAAAAGAATATCACACTAAATTTAAAACGGTACTTCCTGACCAAAAGGTTGCAAAACTCTACCTTGCTGAATGGGAATTTAAAATGATGCTTATGAAAAGGATGCGAGGCCATGAAGAGAAAGATGGCGGACATAGTGCCACTGAGAAAGCTGGGAACAGCAATTGTCATGACAAAAGTGGTATCCAGGAAGAGCACAAAGCCACAGATAGTAATAGTGGTCCCAGCATGGATTGGGATTTTTAATTCTCTGACTTCTTTGTTTGGATGATAGAAGCCATAGCTGTCGCAACAGGACTTCTCAGTGTCTGGTTTGCCCGTAAGGAGAATATTCTCGTATACCCAGTCGGTATTATCAGCGTTTTACTCTATGTTTATCTGTGTTATTATGCTGGTCTGTATGCCGACATGGGCATCAATGCGTTTTATTTCCTGATGAGTCTATATGGATGGATCGTTTGGGCAAAGACAAATAAACAAACAAAAGAGCATATTCCAATCAGTAGGTTCAAACCAGAATATTGGATTCTCATTGTCTTTCTCATTGTTGTTTTTTCATGGGTGATTTATCTTGTACTTATCAAATATACAGATAGTTCAGTCCCTTTTTGGGATTCCGTTACCACGGCAATATTTATTGTAGCCATGTACCTGATGGCCGTGAAAAAGATTGAAAATTGGATCCTGTGGATAATAGGGGATTTTTTCTGTATATTTCTATTTTTTAATAAAAATTTAAAGCTTTCTGCTGTGCAATATCTTGTTTTCTTTGCACTCGCAATTGCTGGTTATGTCGAATGGCATCGCCGGCTTAAGAAAGAAAATGTTGCATGATAAAACGAATTGCCATTACAGGACCTGAATCAACTGGGAAATCCTGGCTTGCAGAACAACTTTCAATGCATTTTCATACTACATTTGCAAGCGAATATGCAAGAGTTTTTCTGGCAGAATTGAAAAGACCTTATATTTATGACGATATTCTTTTGATTGCACAGGGTCAACGACTGTATGAGATAAATGCGAGTGTCAAAGCAGAGAAATTCTTATTCTGTGATACAGAGGCTGTTGTGACTAAAATATGGTCAGAACATACCTTCGGCCGATGTGATTCATGGATCTTAAATGAAATTGAACATAATCCACACGATTATTACTTACTTTGCAATATCGATCTTCCATGGGAACCTGATCCTTTAAGAGAACATCCTAACTTAAGAGAATATCTGTTTAATCTATATGTTAATGAGCTGACTAAAAGGGATTTGCCATATGGTATCGTGAGTGGGCAACGACAAGATAGAAAAAATTGTGCCATCAGTCTTCTCTCTCAAAGCTTCAAAATCTAATTAAAATCAAGAAAAGAACTTGACAACCGAGAATACATATATACTTCACCTTCCGCATTGGTATCCATCTGATGATGATGAACAGTTTGGTGTATTTACACAGAAACATATCAGGTCAAGTCTGCCTTATTTTCAAAATGTCGTAATTTATGTTGATGGCGTTGATTATAAAGTGAGGCAACCAGAGGTGTCATTTAAATCGAACCAGGGTATCGATGAATATGTGGTTCATTATCATAAATTAAGAAATAAGGGCTTTGGTGGAAAGCTGAAGAACATCAGAAACTATTACAAAGGCTTTCGTTTGGCCTGGGAATCAGTAAAGAGAGATCATGGGAAACCTGCATTAGTCAATGTTCATGTGCTTTTAAGACCAGGACTAATGGCATTACTATTAAAGGTATTCAATGGAATCCCCTATGTGATTACCGAGCATTGGACAGGTTATGCTTCTGGTGTATACAGCCAGAAGTCTTTCATATATCGCTATCTCTGTCGCTTATGTTTAAGGAGATCCAGCGGCTTAGGCGTAGTGTCAGCACGCCTCCAGGAGTCCATGAATAAACAAGAGCTCATACATCCGAACACAGTGGTCATTCCTAATGTGATCGATAACTTTCCTATACCGAAACCTCCTAAGACCCATGGAAAGGCCGTCATTCTTACTGTGGCTGACCTGGCTGATAGAAACAAGAACATTTCAGGGAGCCTGTACGCAATGAAAGAGCTCACAAGCTTAGGCTTTGACTTTGATTTTCACATTGTAGGAGGTGGTCATGATGAAGAAAGCCTCAAAAATCTCACTATAAAATTAGAACTCACCGATAAAGTGAATTTTCATGGTCGACAGTCCAATCAATATGTTTTAGACTTGCTGCCGTCGATTGATTTTATGCTTGTGAACAGTCGTGTTGAGACCTTTTCGGTGGTTAGTGCTGAAGCACTTGCCTGCGGGAAGCCTGTAGTGGTGACAAAAAGCGGTGGACCTGAGGCCTTTGTAAACAACGATTGTGGCGTTGTAATCGATACTGACGACGAGGAATCACTGGTGTTTGCCCTGGAAGACATGATCAAGCATTACAGCGTTTATAAGCCCCATAAAATGCAGGAACACATCCAGGGGCTTTTTAATGAAGAAATTATCGGGAATGCCTGGAAAGAATTCTACAATACTTGTCTTAATCACAAGGCCTGATGTTCAGGAAGATATTAGCCACCACCGGGTCAAGGCTTATTATCGCATTACTTAGTTTTCTTATTCTTTTTTTAAATGCTCATTATCTGGGCGCAAGCGGCTTAGGAGATACCAGCTTTATCGTTCTGGGAATCACCCTGATCCTGGTTGTCAATAATATCGTCGGAGGTTCGGGAATGGTTTTCCTGTCTTCACGTGTTGATGCAGTCCATTTGTTGATCCCGGGTTATGTGTGGGCTATTCTTGTGGCTTTGTTTTTTCGCCTCCTTTTTTATTTTGTGAACCTCGTTCCGGCACCTTACCATTGGGATGTGATCATTCTTTCCTTGTTGTTTTCCTTTTCCCAGGTTCATCTGAATATCCTTTTGGGAAAGGAAAGAATCAAAGTCTTTAATATCCTTAACCTTGTTCAGTATGGAGTTCAGGCTTCAGCGCTCTTGATACTCTTTCTGTGGCTGGGAAAGGCGGGAGTCTCTTCTTTCCTTTTGTCGCTTTACCTTTCCTATGGCATTATCTTCCTGGTTACTTTCCTATTGCTGATTCCTTTGATGAAGTCATTTAACAAGATTGGAATTGATGAGGTGATCCGGCAGATCTTTAAACTGGGACTGGTGAATCAACTTGCTTATATCGCACAAGTGCTGAATTACCGAATGAGTTATTATTTTCTCAACTCTTTCTTTGGACGAAGCTTTACCGGGATGTTCCATTTCGGAAATCAGTTATCGGAAGGTACCTGGATCGTGGGACGATCCGTGGCGACCATACAATATACGCGGATCGCCAACGCCAACGACAAGGTTTATGCGGCTCATCTTACATTACAACTTGCGAAGTTCACTTTTGTCGTGACCCTGGCAATGTTGTTGTGTATGTTATGTATACCTGACTCTTTCTTTGCATTTTTCGGTAAAGACTTTAACGAAACGCGCCTTGTCATTTCGTGCCTGGCCGTGGGGATTTTGTCGAATGCGGTTTCAATGATGTTCAGCCATTATTTCGCTGGCCTGGGGAAGCCGATTTATAATATGTGGGCATCGATGCTCGGATTGGTCTTTACTTCGGGTTTAGGGTTTATTCTAATTCCACGTTATGGATTGGTAGGAGCAGGAGTAACTGCCTCGGTTTCCTATACCGTAATGCTTGTTTTTCAGATGATTTTATTTTTCAGACAAACAGGGGAGAAGCTGAGGAGTTTATTGATCAGAGGTTCTGATATTGCTTTTTTCAGGGCTGAGGTGAAGAAGCTTTTTCTTTAGGGATTTGTTTGGGTCTCATCTCCCGACCTCTTTTCCTGAAGGAGAAGGGGTTGGGAGATGCGGTGCATAGAAAAACTTATATATATAGTATGTAAAGTAAGTCCTTACGAACTTAATGCCTTTTTCTTAAGCTGAACTTCATAGACATCCTTTATCTCCATTGGGAAGCTCAGGCTTTTTCCCTTAAGATTCTTTGGAAAGAGAATCGCACATTTGGTGTGCTCAACATGATATAATAATTCATATTTTTTCTTGGGCAAGCCATCTAAAATCCCAGCCATCACTTCAAAGCGGACCTGCTCCGGGTTAATGGCATAATCGTGCCAAACAATGATGGTGTTTTCTGAATAAAGATGATTGATGACCTTCTCAGTGTCATGTTTTACCATTTCATAATGATGGTCCCCGTCGATAAATATTAAATTAAAATTCTTATGAAACTTAGAAAAGTCAAAGGTCTTGGTGTCACCCAGCAAATGTGTCACATTTTTCAGATGCCTGGATAGCTCAGCCTGGGCTTTGATATAGGCTTCATCCCTGCCTAACAGCCTTAATTGCTCAGGTGTAAGGTCCAGCGTATAGCAATCTTTTGCAAAACGAGCTACATTAGCGACGCTTTCCCCGCGCCAGGTGCCTATCTCAAAATAACAACAGTCAGCAATTTTCTGAGCAAGACTATTGAGTAATGAGAGGTCGGTTGGGAGGGAGCCTCCGTCGAGAAATGCATAGGGGTAAACAGTATCAGGATCGGCAAGTCCTAGCTGTTCAGGTTTAATTACAGGAAATCCTTTGGCGATGGAGTATTGTTTTATGACATAATCTTCCCAGATGGTGTCGTCAAGGATTTTGTTCAGAAGCCAGGGGTTTTTCAGGATGAGCCCAATGGCTTTCAAGGCTTTCTTCCATTTATTCATAGATTGTTTTTCCAGGAATGTGTTATGCAAAGATATGAACATTGGCGGGCCTGATAGCATCTGTTTTGCCGAAGGCCTTATCTTTGCACTAAATTTGAGATAAGAATGTCAGAAGTTTATTCCGATGAGAGTATCCGGTCGCTTGACTGGAGAGAGCATATCCGTATGCGCCCGGGCATGTATATTGGAAAGCTGGGCGATGGCGCTTCCCATGATGACGGGGTCTATGTCCTTCTGAAAGAGATTCTTGACAATGCTGTCGATGAATTTACCATGGGAGGCGGACGGAACATTGAGGTGACTATTAAAGAGCAGACCGTTACTGTTCGTGACTATGGACGAGGAATTCCGCTAGGGAAAGTGATCGACTGCGTGGCGCGTATCAATACCGGTGCGAAATACGATTCCAAGGTATTCAAAAAAGTAGTGGGATTGAATGGGGTAGGAGCCAAGGCCGTTAATGCGCTGTCTTCTTATTTTAGGGTCCAGTCGGTTCGTGACAATCAAACAAAAGTCGTTGAATTTGAAGGAGGAGACCTGACACACGAGGCTGCAGAAGAAAGCTGTGATTTAAAGACCGGGACCCTCATCACTTTCCGTCCGGATGAGAAAATTTTTGGGAATTATCATTTTTTAAGCGAACATATTGAAAAACTCTTGTGGAATTATGCATACCTGAATCCGGGTCTTAGCATCATTTTCAACGGACAAAGATATTATTCGAAAAATGGATTGATGGACCTGCTTGAGACCAACATCAATGGTCCAATCCTGTATCCGATCATCCACATCAAAGAAGGGGATCTTGAGATCGCCTTTACCCATAGTGAAAAGAGTTATGGCGAAGAGTATTACTCCTTTGTCAATGGGCAGCATACCACACAGGGCGGAACGCACCAGGCAGCTTTTCGTGAAGCAATAGTAAAAGCAGTTCGCGAGTTTTATAAAAAAGACTTCGAGCCCGGCGACATTCGCGAAGGAATTATTGCTGCTGTTAGTATCAAGGTCCAGGAGCCCGTTTTTGAGTCGCAGACCAAGACAAAACTTGGTTCGCAACAAATGTATCCGGAGGGACCCAGTGTTCGGAATTTTATCATGGATATTGTCAAGCGAAACCTTGACAATTACCTGCATATTAACCCTGACACAGCTGATGCCTTGTATCGTAAGATCTTACAGTCGGAGAAAGAGCGTAAAGACCTAGCCAACATTAAAAAACTGGCGAAAGACAGCGTCAAAAAAGCCAGCCTGCATAACAAAAAGCTTCGCGACTGTAAGATTCACTATACAGATAAACACGAGAGAGCCATTGAATCTACGCTTTTTATTACCGAGGGTGATTCGGCAAGCGGAAGTATCACCAAATCACGTGATGTGCAAACCCAGGCAGTGTTCAGTCTGAAAGGGAAACCCATGAACGTATACGGAGCCAGCAAAAAGGTAGTTTATGAAAACGAAGAGTTTAACTTGCTTCAGGCTGCATTGAATATTGAAGACGATTATGACAATCTCAGATACAACAACGTAGTGGTTGCAACAGATGCTGATGTCGATGGCATGCATATCCGCCTTTTGTTGATGACCTTTTTTCTTCAGTTTTATCCCGACCTTGTTAAAACCGGGCATGTATATATTCTGCAGACACCGCTTTTTAGGGTCAGAAACAAGCAAAAGACGATCTATTGCTATAGCCCTGAAGAGAAGCAAGCCGCTATGAATGAACTCGGGACCAAGCCTGAAATTACCCGATTCAAAGGATTGGGAGAGATTTCTCCGGACGAGTTTAAGCATTTCATCGGGCCAAGCATTCGCCTCGATCCTGTCATTATGAAAAAGGACATGCTTATTTCCGATATCCTGTCTTTTTATATGGGCAAAAACACACCTGATCGCCAGAATTTTATCATTGACAACCTGAGGGTTGAAGCTGATTTGGTGGAGGAGGAAGAAGTTAGTTAGTAGTTAGTAGAATTTGCCTCGTCGCCCAGTCAATTCATCTCAGCAAAGTAACAGTCCCCTGCATCCGTGCTTTAAAAGGCATATTCCCATTCCCTAAGCCTTGATATTCAAGCATGTAGAAGTAAGTGCCATCAGGGCAGTTTTTGTTGTGTTTGGTTCCGTCCCAGCCCTTAGTGATGTCTGTTGTTTTAATGATAAGTTCACCCCAGCGGTTGAAGACAGTAAGTTCGAATTTGTCGACATTCAAAAAATCTGGAATAAAGAGATCGTTGTGGCCATCACCGTTTGGTGTAAAAACATTGGGCATTTGCAAGCTGACACAATCTTCCACCAAAGCGGAATCGGAAATACTGCAATAATCATTGGAAACAGTGACTATGTATATCCCTGATTGTGAGATTGTAATAGATGGATTTGTGCTAGAATTATTCCACAAATAGTGGCAGTTGGGACAGGTGTCTGTGCTCAGAATCATAATGCTCCCCTGGCAAATCGTCGTTTTTGCGATCAGGTTTGATGTTGGAAGTGGTATTTTCTGAACATTCGTTGATGATGACTTGCTACAACCTTTGTTAGAAGTGACGGTAAGTGAATAAGTACCCGAATCGAATATTAAAATACTTTGCCCTGAGGAGCCATCATTCCATTGGTAGGTAAAACCGGGGTTTCCTGCATTGAGTTGGAACTCATCCCCACTGCAAAAGACAGTATCTGTGGGCAGATTATTTTCCGGTGAAGCGTTCAGACTTAATGTTGTTTGCACGATGCTGTCGCAGCCATTGGCGGTATGAAGTGAATCGATATAGATGCCTGCTAGGTGACGATAGGCACCTGCAAGGAAGATAGAATCTTCAGAACAAATTGAATCCTGGTGATTCTGAAAGATTGACTGAACGATTATTGTTTTCGTCACGGTATCAGAACTGTTGTCATTGTTGGCGATCAGGATTATCGTGTAATTTCCGGGTGTATGATAGGTATGGCTTGGGGAGGACAAGGACGAAGTATCGCCGTCCCCGAATTTCCATAAAAAGTGATTGCTACAGTGTGAATTGTTTTGGAAATTAAGCGGGCTGTTTGTACAGATATGCGTAGGAATATCAAACATCGCTTTGGGGTTGATTTCTATTTTAATCCGGGCAAATAAGCCTTTATAGAAATTAGAGCCGGGGATAACTGGGATTGAATCAAAACAGTTGTTTGTCAAAGGCAGATCCTGTGAATCAGTATACCCGGCCAGGTAGGCAATGTCGTCTTTTACCAACATTGCAGGAACTGCGTTATGTTTTGATCCGCCAAAATAGCTGAGGTATAGTAATTTATCGGCGTTTTTACTCAAAGCGAAAATGGCGGTTTTTGAATTCACACCTGCGGAGGCAGGAGGGGGAAAGGTGTTGTCGAAAGCGCATAAGGTGGCTTGTATCGGGGACCAATTCGTACCTGGTGTATAGATCAGATACGTAAAGAATATTTTATCCTGGACGACACAAAGACTGGGTTCATAATTCCATCCTCCGCTACCACCATAATATATCACGGTAGCAAAGCGCAAACTGTCGCCCTGAGTACTCATTTTAAATAATGCAATGGGGCCTGGCCATCCGCCAATTGAGGGGCTGTTGGTAAAGACTCCGCTTGTCGTTGCAAAAGATCCTGAAGATCCCGCAAGTCCGATACAGTATACGCCATTGCTGTCAACCGCCAAATCGCTCAAGGTACTAGGGCTGTCATTCGCCCATCCACAATAAGTTCCGAACAACAATGAATTTCCGCTTGGTGAAAGTTTACAGAGATAATAAGACTGCGTGGTAGACATGCTGGTTCGATAAGCTCCCGGAGTAATGGGTGAAGATCCGCTTGTAAGACATCCCAGGTAGCAGTTACCTGTCTTGTCGATAGTAAGTTCGCCGCCATATTCACGGTTTGGTCCTCCAATGTAAGTTGAAAAGATAAGTCCACTGCCAGAAGCATTCACTTTACATAGAAACAGATCATATTGGCCACCGCCGTAAGTAGTTTGATAACTCCCGGTGGTCACAGGGAAACTGCCACCTGTGGATCCGGATAAATAAGTGTTTCCTATAGAGTCAACAATCATATGAAACAAGAGATCCTCTTTTGAACCACCAATATAAGTCGAATAAATCAATGAGTTTCCCAGGCTGTTCAGACATGTTAGGCAAACATCAGATAAGCCCCCGGTAACCGGCATGTAAGATGATGCTGTGGTTGGATAATTCGGGGAGGCAGTATAACCTGAGACAATTACTTCGTGCGTAAAAGGTTTCACATGAATATTTCGCAAAACATCCTGCATATATCCACCGAGGTAGGTCGAGAAAATCAGGTTGTTACCCGTAGAATCAAATTTTAAAACGACACCATCGGTTGCCCCGGCAAAGCTTGTGTCATAAGCTGGATTGCTAAGCGGAAAATCAAGGCTTTTCGTCAAGCCACACAAATAAATGTTCTTCAGCTCATCAATGTCGATCGCATTAATCTGATCATAAATTGTCCCGCCTACATAACTTGAGCTCAACAACAGCGGATTTGTCGAAAAATTAGCTGTGAGCTGTTTGCCTTTGTTCTGACTTTGCTGGTTTATTTGAATTCCTTTAGAATCACAGGTGATTCTGAATGACTCCCCTGTTGAAAGGTTATGATAGGCAAGCTCATTATAATTCGGCAAATCTTTAATCCACATTGAGGGGTCATTCCCAACAAAGTAGTTTGTTTTACTGCCATCTGCTCCTGATGGGACCAGCATCAGATTATTGTGACCAGGGATTTTAATGATCTCGTTCGTAATTGAAAAGCAATCTCTTTGCATGCGGGTCTCCTGCTGATGATACTTCTTGTCAGGAGCAAGAACTGATTCAGTGTTATTCTTACAGCTAATCTTCTGAATCACCACTGAATCCTTATAAAAGAAGACATTACCAGCAGGCGTTTGGCCGATGAACAAAGCTTGTGAGGTGCTTTGACCTTTGTTCTCACGGATATAGCATTGATTTAAATTGTAGTTTGCTTTATTCTGGGCAATGACAGAAAAAGCTGAAATGCATGACAGAATAAGCATTCCACACCACCTAAGGGAGAAATTGTGAATTTTTATGGAAACATAATTCATTATATGCATATAGGGGCTAAAGTAAACAAACTTATATTCCAAAGGATGAATTTTTTGAATTCATATTATAATCATAAAATATGAATATACCAATTTCCCAATATACCAATTGAAGGGGTGCTTCGATGTTAAATAAAGTACCTTCAATTGGTATATTGATATATTGAAAATTGGTATATTGGTAAATTCTTACCCTTTAGACTTAGTGATTTGAATATTACGATCAAAGATTGTTACTTAATGTTGGTGTAATTAGATCAATTACTTCATCTTTGTATTCTATTTAATGTTCATCCTTATGACACTTATTAAATCCATTTCCGGCATTCGCGGTACCCTGGGGGGAAAGCCAGGAGAAAGTCTTAGTCCGCTTGATGTTGTAGGTTTTGTCTCGGCTTATGCTACTATGCTTCAACAGAATGCAGAGAAGCAGAAACTTAAAATAGTCATAGGTCGTGATGCCCGTACTTCCGGTCCGATGATCACGGATCTGGTTATCTCCAGCCTTCTTGCCTGTGGTGCCGATGTCGTTGACCTGGGAATGGCAACCACCCCGACTGTTGAAATGGCTGTCACTGATTTAAAAGCCAATGGCGGCATCATTATCACTGCAAGTCATAACCCTGCCGACTGGAATGCTTTGAAGTTTCTAAACGACAGGGGCGAATTTATCACTGCAGAAGAAGGGGAAGAGATATTAAAGAGAGCAGAGACCCTTGACATCAATTTTGCATCTCACAACGAAATTGGTACTGTAAGCAATGATGATACTCAGCTGGATAAGCATATTCAAAAGATTATTGCCTTACCTTATGTCGATATTAATGCAATTAAGGACGCAAACTTTGCTGTCGTTATCGATACCATTAACTCGGTGGGAGGAATTGCTTTACCGATACTGCTTAAGGCCTTGGGTGTAGAACAGGTTTTTACACTTTATGGTGTTCCTGACGGGAATTTTGCCCATAATCCTGAACCATTGCCGGAGAATCTTAGCATGATCTGTCATATTGTGTCAAACCGTAATTCTGATATTGGTTTTGTGGTAGATCCTGATGTAGACCGCCTGGCAATCGTTTGCGAAGATGGGAGCTTGTTTGGAGAAGAATACACATTGGTAGCTGTTGCCGATCATATACTGAGCTATAAGCAGGGTCCTACTGTGTCGAATCTTTCTTCTACACGGGCTTTGAGGGATGTTACCAAACGTTATGACCAGGAATATTATGCATCTGCTGTAGGTGAAGTAAATGTAGTGGAGAAGATGAAAATGGTAGGTGCCGTTATCGGCGGAGAAGGCAATGGAGGAGTGATTCTGCCAGATTTGCATTATGGCCGTGACGCTTTACTGGGGATTGCGCTGATGTTGACAAAGATGGCGCATTCAGGAAAGACTTGTACGCAGATCCGTGCCTCTTATCCGGATTATTTCATGGCCAAGAAAAAGATCGGGTTAAGTGAAACAACCAAAGTCGACAATATATTATGGCAGATTGAATCCAGGTATAAAGACAAAAACACAAACACGGTTGATGGACTGAAAATTGAATTTGACAATGAATGGGTTCACCTGCGCAAATCCAACACAGAACCGATTATCAGGGTTTATACAGAAAGTCCTACGCAGGAAGGTGCTGAAGCGCTTGCAGAAAAGTTCATCAAAGAAATAGAAACGGTTTCCTGAATCTAAAATGAATCCCTCTTTATGCCGGTAAAAAAGAAGAAGAAACCCGTCAGGATAAGATATCGCAAAATAGAGATCAAGGTCAGCAGTAAACAAAAAAGTTTACTCGACAAGTTCTGTAAGATTCATAATACCAGTACGAAACGCCTTGTTAAGAGAGCAGTCAGGGAGTTTTTAGAGCGACATGCCAGCAATCCGGAAGATGAATATTATATCAGCCCGAACCAGTTGAAATTATTTGAAGAGGAAGAAGAGATCTATGAAAAAAATCCGCCAGAAATCATCCCGGAATTACCTGATCAGGACGATCTCGGAGGCCTTTTTAGTATGTCAATCCGCCCTGGTACGGCATCCGGTTAAGAATAGAACGACCTAGCGTCACTTCATCAGCATATTCCAATTCATCCCCGACAGAAACACCACGGGCAATTGTCGAAATCACCAGCCCAAAGTCCTTGACTTTCTTATAGATAAAGAAATTTGTCGTATCTCCTTCCATCGTTGCCGGTAAGGCCATGATGATTTCTTTTACGATACCCAATTCAATCTTTCTGGTCAATGATTTGATATTCAGGTCGTCAGGGCTAATTCCTTCCATTGGAGAAATAACCCCCCCAAGGATGTGGTACAAGCCTTTATATTGATGTGTGTTTTCAATGGCAATGACATCCCGGATGTCTTGAACCACGCAAACGGTCTGGCCTTCACGCTTTGGATCACTACAAATCGTACATAAATCAGTATCCGAAATGTTATGACAGCTTTCGCAGTACTTGATTTCAGTACGCATTGAGAGCAATGACTTACCCAGGTTAACAACTTCACTCTCAGATTCTTTCAAGAGATGAAGTGCCAAACGCAAAGCAGTTTTTTTACCGATTCCAGGAAGACGGCTCAACTCATTGACCGCATCCTCGAGTAGTTTTGAAGAGAAACCTGACACGAAAGAAAATAATGTAATTTTACCTCACAAAAGTAATGGAATAAATATTCAATTTCCCTCTTAGGAATATGCATGATGTTTAAAGCTCAGATTTTATTTGGTTTTCTTTTCATAGCCTCACTTTGCCTGCAGGCACAAACAGTTTCTTCAGTGAATCAGACTGATGCCCAGGGACGAAAACAAGGACTATGGCGCAAAATGGATGAGCAAGGCAAGCTTAAATACGAGGGGAACTTTAGGGACGACAAACCAAGCGGAGAATTCAAATATTATTTCCCGGAAGGGACCCTGAAAGCGAAATCCTATTTCTTCTCCAAAGGTAAAATTAGCTATACAACCACGTATTTCCAAACCGGGCAGATCATGACCCAAGGGAAATATGTCAATGAGCTCAAAGACAGTACCTGGACTTATTACAACGAAGCGCAGCAATTGCTTTCACAGGAAGCATACAAAGCCGGTAAAAAAGATGGCCCATGGCGAACCTATTATGTCAATGGCAATATGAATGAGGAGAAAAATTATAAGGATGACCTTAGGCAAGGAGCCTGGATACTACATTTTGAGGATGGTACGGTCAAAATGAAAGGCCAGTATGAAAAAGATATGTTACAGGGCCTTATGCAACTTTTCTATACTTCAGGTAAGATCCGCGTTACAGGTCCTTACAAAGATGGATTAAAAGAAGGAACCTGGCTGTATTTCACAGAAGAAGGTAAGCCTATGAAAAAGGAATATTATATGCAGAGCATCAAATACAGAGAAGAAATCCAGGATAAAGTCTTACAGGAGCAGATTAGAAACGACTCAATCAAAGAATTCTAGCAATCTATCATGGCTTTCTGCCGTGCTTCTTCCATGTTCTGATAGGCGTCTTAGAGACTGATGCCCGCTTCCAATAAGCAGATAAGGACATCCGATAGCTGAAGCTACTTCAAAATCATGAAGTGTGTCGCCGATAAGTAAAGTCTCACTGGCTTTTCCATTGATTTCTTTTAAGATTCGTTCAGCATTTTCAAGTTTACCCACGGCATGATGATTGTCAATGCCCACAATTTTGGTAAAGTAATGCTGGATTCCTTTGCTTTGAATTGAGGAATCTAAAGTATCTTGCTCCATGGCCGACAGAACTGCCTGTTGATAGCCACCTTGACGGCAGGCCTCTAAAAGGGGCAGGATCTGAGGGAAAAGCCCCGCAGAAGGAAGCCTGTCGAGGTAGGCTGTCATAAATTCCGTGGCGACCTCATCATAAACCTCAGCAGTGAAGTCGAATCCGATATTTTTATAATACTCTATGACAGGAAAGCTAAAGAGTTCCTTATATCGATCGATATTCATCAGTGGGAGCTTGCGTTTTTCGAGCAGAATGTTGATGGAATCAACACAAATATCTACGTCGTCCAGCAGGGTCCCGTTCCAGTCCCAGATAATATTCCGAATCCCTGTTAACATCTCTTTGAAAAGGTTTAGCGCATGTCATTGATCTCAGCACCTGGGTAATCAGTTGCCTTGAAAACAAATTCTGAATCTGCAATCTTCTGATTCACAGAAAACTTGTTGATTTTATAAGTGTAGATGCTCCCATTTTTGTCATAAACGGCAAAACTCGTGATTTGTTTGTTTGCTTTATCAATCTCAAGGCGGACTTTAAAATAGGACTTCCCTTTGTTGGGTGTAAGGTCAATTGTCTCAATTGTTTTTCCTTCTTTGGATGCCTCACTGATGAGTTTCGGTTTGAAATTCTTGAGGTAGCTTCCGTTGAAGATTTTGGTCGGGGTGACTGCATCTTCTTTGTCATCAACTGAGTTGATCTGAACTTCGTTTGCGCTTTTAATGTAGGTCCAGGTGGTATTGTTATTGAAAATCACGGTCTGGCCTGCGATGCTCAGTTTGTATTTCTCCCCTTTGATCATGGCAGTTCCATTATAACTGTCGGCGACCTTGTTGGTTTTGTTTTCGAGTTTATAGGTGAACTCGGCTTTAATATTGTCGTAAGTTTTTGATTTACTGATTACTTCTTCAAGTACTCCGGATGCTTTAGGGTCGTTGACCTGAGCATAAGTAAAACTAAAGATACAGAGCATCACAAAAAGGAAGGGAATTCGTTTCATATATTATGTTCTTTTTAAAAATAATTCTTCAATAATTCTTTCAAAGCTTCCATATCCTTAATACGGACTTCACGGGCTTTACTGCCTTCGAATGGGCCAACTATACCCATGGCTTCAAGTTGGTCCATGATTCTCCCTGCCCTGTTGTAGCCAAGTTTTAATTTTCGCTGCAGGAGGGAAGTACTGCCCTGTTGATACTGTACGATACAGCGGGCCGCCTCTTCAAACATGTCGTCACGGTCCGACAAATCCACATCTTTCCCGTTTTCTTCCCCTTCTTCAAAATATTCAGGCAGCATGAATGGATTGGGATAGGCTCGCTGAGAACCGATGAATTCAGTTACTTTGTCGATCTCTGGCGTGTCGATAAAGGCGCATTGCAGGCGAATGAGGTCACTTCCCATCGACAGAAGCATATCGCCACGGCCGATTAGCTGGTCTGCGCCACCGGTGTCGAGAATAGTCCTGGAGTCGATTTTGGAGATAACCCTGAAAGCCGCACGAGCCGGGAAGTTTGCCTTGATCGTACCCGTAATGATATTGACAGAAGGCCGTTGCGTAGCAATGATTAAGTGAATCCCAATAGCACGGGCAAGCTGAGCAAGGCGGGTTAGGGGAGTCTCAATTTCTTTGCCGGCGGTCATGATCAGGTCTGCAAACTCATCAACAACCACGATTATATAGGGCATGAAGTGATGCCCGTTGTTGGGGTTCAGCTTTCGTGCAATGAATTTGGTGTTGTATTCCTTGATATTCCTTACCTGGGCATCCTTAAGCAAGTTGTAACGGTTGTCCATCTCGATCAGGAGGGAATTGAGCACCCTCACAACCTTACGGGTATCTGTGATGATCGCCTCTTCAAAGTCGGGGAGTTTGGCCAGATAATGTCTTTCGATTTTATTGAAGAGAGAGAGCTCCACCTTTTTCGGGTCAACCATCACAAACTTAACTTCGGCAGGATGTTTCTTGTAAAGCAAAGAAGTGATGATAGCGTTCAAACCTACAGATTTTCCCTGTCCTGTAGCTCCGGCCATCAGGAGATGTGGCATTTTGGTAAGGTCGGCGATATAAGTTTCGTTAGAGATCGTCTTTCCTAAGGCAATTGGCAATTCAAACTTTGTCGACTGAAATTTCTCTGAAGCCATCACGGAGCGCATGGAGACGACTTCAGGATTTTGGTTAGGAACTTCGATCCCGATTGTCCCTTTCCCTGGAATTGGCGCGATGATACGGATGCCATAAGCTGATAGACTTAGTGCGATATCATCTTCCAGGTTTTTTATCTTGGAAATTCTGATTCCGGGGGCAGGTACTATTTCATATAAGGTCACTGTAGGCCCGATCGTGGCGATGATCTTATCGATCTGGATCGAATAATTGTTGAGTGTCTGGACGATTTTGTTTTTGTTTTCTTCCAGTTCTTCTTTTCGAACATTGGCAACGCCGCTTCCATAGCTGCTCAGAAGTTCCAATGGGGGAAACTTATAGGATGAGAGTTCCTGGGTAGGATCGTAGGGGGTATCGAGATTTGTTTTTCGAACTTCTTTCTCCTCCGTACCTTCTTCATCTTCTGTATTATCTTCCGCTTCGTCCTTAGTCTCATTAACAGCAAAAGGTACATCAGCGATAGCTTCAGGGACTTTTTTCTCTAAAGTTCTGGGAGGTAGCGGGTCCAATACTGTTGGAATAACCTCGCTTACCAAAAGCTCTTCAGTTTCCTCGACTGCTAATGGTGCTGGTTTGGTTTCAGCGCGTTTCTTCAGGTCAAATTCAAAAATGTTATCACTACCATCAGGCTCAGGGATGATCGCAGCTGGATTCTGAACAGGTGATGTAATGATAATCTCATCAGACTTTAGTTCATTCTTCTGCTGAAGGAAGTTAAACGAAACATTAAAGACCAGGACCCCAAAAGCCAGGTAAAGGAATAGCAATAAAAAGCCGGTCCCTAAAACACCCAAAGCTCCTTCAAGGAAGGTAGTGCATATGTGCCCGAAAACTCCACCAAGGATCTGAAAATCAGGAGTTCGAAACAAAAATGAAAAACCACATGAAAGTAAGACCAGTAATAAAACCGAAAGTTCAAATGATTTTGCCAGTGGAACCCAACTGCGTTTGAACATCAACCTGATTCCAAAGATGAAAAAGAGAAATGGAAACACAAAGGCAGCAATGCCAAACCAACGTTTCAGGAAAACATAAGAAAGAGCAGCACCTAAACGCCCCGTCAGGTTATTGACGATCAGGGTGGAATCGGTAAAAATACGATGTAAGCTTATCTTGTTGTAGGAGAAAATATCATCTTGCTGCCAGCCTCCGCTAAAGTAACCGTACAAATATGATACAAAAGAAATCAGTAAAAAAACCGATAAAAGTAGCAGCAATAAGCCTGCTAAAATGCGGAATTTAGACCAAGGAAATCGCCTATGCACCTTTTTTTCAACATTCTCAGGCTTCTTTCTTCGGCTTTTCGCAGGAGTTGTGGTATTTTTCTTATTGGTTTTCAGTTAGATAGCGGCTTTAAGGTTGTGAATCAGCCTCACAAAAGTAGTAATTTCAAAAATGGTTTAAAAAACTAATTACATTCAATTTTAGCACTATATTTGTAACAAATATAATAGGTGTTCACCTTAACAAAAAAAGTATGAAAAAATTGTCCATCCTTTTTATCACCTTGATTGCTTTGGCCGGTTGTACAAAACATGAAACAAACCAGGTCGACAAATTAGGTTGTAAAAATCCGAGTTCTCTCAACTATGATGCGTCAGCTACAATTGACGACGGATCATGTGTTGCAACAGGTCCGAAGCAGTACGGATTTGTTCTGGAATACACAGCAACCTGGTGTGGGCCATGCGGCCAGTGGGGTGCTCCTGCAGTTCATGATTTGTATGCCATGGGCGACGTTGTTGCAGTTGCCTGTCACGTTGATGGTGATCCAATGTATAACGTAAGCCTTTACAACCAGCTGACTTCATGCAGGTCAACAGGTGGTGGTATTCCTGCCTTCTGGGTTGGCGATGAGAAAATGCCAAACAGCCCTGGCCAGTTCCCTGGGAAAATGACTACTTTGATGGGTCGTGATCCTGACGTCAGTACTGTTTGTAAAGCTACCCGTAGCGGTGCCAATGTTACTATTAAGTCATCTACTGAATTCATGAAAAATTGTGACGGAGATTATTATCTGTCATTTTTTATTACAGAATCAGAGATTCCTGGTGATGCAAATGCAGGTGCCTATGCACAAACAACTCCTGCTGACCCTGCTACATACACACATAAATTTGTACTGAGGTCAGCTTTAAATGATAAGGCCTATGGAGAAAAGATTTCTTCTGGTGCCGTATTGGCTGGTAAAAAGTTAGATTCATCTTACAGCATGCCTATTGATGCAACATGGACAAATGAACTGTCAGTTTGCACGGTTATTTGGAAGTATAATGCAACCTCTCAACTGTACGAATACCAGAATGCTTTTGAAAGTAAATTTTAAAAAGTTCTTTTAATGTATTAATCGGAACATCTTGTTCCACCGAATGTTGGCCGGGAAAGACCTGTTCTTGTCAAGCGAAAGCCAGACAAAAGCAGCTTTCCCGACAATATGGTCTACAGGCACAAAACCCCAAAACCGCGAATCCGCTGAGTTGTGCCGGTTATCACCCATCATCCAAAAATAATCCATCTTGAACGTATAAGAAGTCGCTGCTTTACCATTGATAAATATGGTACTGTCTTTGATTTTCAAATCGTTGTTCTCGTATGTGCCGATCAACTTCTTGTATAAGGCGATATTTTTCATGCTCAGGCTTACTGTAGCGCCTGCTTTCGGGATGGTCACCGGGCCATAATTGTCTTCATTCCAGGGGAAATTCACTTCATCATGCGGGAAAATTGGAGAATAAGCCTCGCCTTTGGCGCGGTTACGCACTTTGATCTCTTTGATGATTGACCAGGTTTTCAATTGACCTAACATCGCCTGTGTCATAGGAAATACAAAATGGCTGTTGCCTTCCACCAGGCCGCCTTCACTCACGCCAAGTTTTTCAATGGCTTTGGGATTCAGACCGTTGTCATCTGTCATCACATCATAGTTGTATTGCATGCGCTCAGGATTGCTGGCTGGCTTGTCATTAACAAATAGCTGGTGATCAATTACCTGAATCTTGTCACCGGAAATGCCAACACAACGTTTGATGTAATTTTCCCTCTTGTCAACCGGCCTGGCCACCACCGAGAAATTCTTCCATACTGCTGCTCTTCCTGAACCTGGTACATAATTGTCGGTCATATATGTCTTCATTTCCGATTCAGCATCTCTTACGATCTGGTAATAGTCTTCGTTTTGTCTTTCAAGAACAACAGTGTCGCCGCTTGGATAATTAAAGACAACAACATCATTATTTTTAATCTCGGTATAACCCGGAAAGCGATAGTAGGGGAGTTTGATCCATTCTACATAGGACTTGGCATACTGAGTCAGTGGCATCGTATGATGTGCAAAAGGAAAAGCAATCGGTGTATTGGGGACTTTAGGACCGTAGCTGATCTTACTTACAAAAAGGAAATCTCCAACGAGCAGTGATTTTTCCATAGAAGAGGTCGGGATGGTATAGGCCTCTATCAGGAAGGTGCGGATGATGGTTGCCGCAATTACCGCGAAAATAATAGCATCAGCCCATTCTCTGACCACGGTTTTCTTGATCATCGGCCGATTCGAAGGATGAATATACTTAACATCAGATTTCATGCCGAGATAAGGCAGGTAGATGAATGGAAAGATAGCGCCAACAGCTTGTTCGAGAAGGTCATATTTCTGATAGCACTTCAGCAATTCCACAACCATCAACAAAATGACAAAAATGTTGAGGAAAGGGATCAGCAAAAATACATACCACCACATTGGTTTGTCAATGATCTTTAACCAGATATAGAAATTATAGAATGGGATGAGTACTTTCCATCCGGGAACCCCGGCTTTTTCAAAAAGCAAATAAACACCTGCAACAGATAGCAGGAAAAAGATCACGGAAAATATCATAAATATATGCATGGGCAGATTTTTTTGAAGCAAACGACAAGGAGTGCTTCGTATTGTTTAAATTTATTTAAGTCCTAACATGTCTTTCATCTGGAAAACACCTTTTTTCCCTTTAAGCCATTCGGCGGCCTGAACAGCGCCCAGTGCAAAAGCCTTACGGTTCTTTGCAATGTGCTTAATTTCAATGGCATCAATAGGGGAGTCATAAGTGACAATATGCGTCCCGGTAATGTTCTCTTCCCTCACAGAATGGATCTCCAGATCCCCGGCTTCCTTTTTCCCTTTACCGGTCCATTTCTCTTTCCGGTCCATAAAATGAATGATCTCGCTGGCTAATACAATAGCGGTGCCACTTGGTGAATCCAGTTTGTTCAGATGGTGAACTTCTTCGATATCAACTTCGTACTCATGATAAGGATTCATGAGCCTGGCAAGCATTTTGTTGATTTCAAAGAAAATGTTGACGCTGATGCTGTAATTAGAAGAATAAAACAAGCTGCCATCCTGGTGAAGGCAGGCCGCTTTGACAGTTTCCAGTTCATCCTGCCATCCTGTTGTACCTGTGACAACCGGGACTCCGGCATCGAAGCAGCGGAGCAAGTTTTGAACGACCACTGCAGGTACACTAAACTCAATAGCTACGTCACAAAATTTAAGCTGATGCCCAAATGTATCCCAGTCAGACTGGGAGTCGAATGACAAGACAACATCATGTCCGCGTTCCATGGCTATTTTTTCGACTTCCTTACCCATCCGGCCATAACCCAGGAGTGCGATATTCAATTTTTGTGCTGATTCCGTTTTCAATTCTTTTAATTATTAGTGAGATCCTAGTTTAAAAGTCAACTTAAGTTCTGCCGGCACTGGTGTTTGTGCAGAAATAGGGTTAAAGTTCGGCATCACTTTCAGACTGATGTCATCAGTAACATTATAATCAAACATATAAGCATCTACGGAGGCATCGACAATTCCTAAAAAATACCAGAACGACGTCAGGATGATTGAAAGATCCCTGTTTCTTCTGTAAAAGTCACGCCCCGACTGAAGTTCCTCAACTGTGTATTTGTTTACGTATTCATTAAACTTATCAGGATTTGTGTCGCCGTTTTTATACTCATATGCATTTTTGAACTTAGTATATTCCTTATTATTGGATACAACAAAGTAACCAAAAGTAGCAAAACCTGCATAAACCACTGGTATTTTCCAGTATTTCTTATTATAAGTCTGGCCCAATCCGGGAAGCACAGCCGAATAAATGGCGGCACGGGTAGCTGAATGGGGTTTGATTTTTGAGGTGTCAGACAATAGCTTCGCATTGTCGGGTTTGACTTGTTGCGAAAATGCTGAAGCGTTGGCCAGGGAAACGGCCAGCCCCAGGAATAAAAACCGGACAATTATGAGTTCCGGTTTCAATCTTCTATTAAAGAAGTGTCTCAAGAAGTTTGTCAAGTTCGGAGTCGTTCTTAAACAGTATTCTTAAACTGCCTTTTCCTTTACTGTCGCGCTTGAGTTCCACTTTTGCCGATAGTTTGGCTTCCAGTGATTTCTGAGTGCTTTGGTAATGGGAGGGAAGCTCTTTCGGTTTTAAGGTTTTGGCAGGCTTTGTTTCCTGCTGTTTTGTGCGGGCAAGGTTCTCTACCTCTCTGACATTTAGGTTGTTAGACAAAATCTCATACAAAAAAGCCAACTGAGTCTTTTCATCTGGCAAATTGATGATGGCACGCGCATGTCCCATGCTTATTTTTCCGTCTCTCACGGCAACCTGGATCTCTGCCGGTAATTTCAGCAGTCGCAGATAGTTGGTAATTGTCGTTCTGCCTTTCCCGATTTTATCGCCCAGGTTTTCCTGGGTGTAATTCAACTCATCGATCATCCTTTGCAGGCTGATCGCAATTTCTATTCCGTTAAGGTCGCGTCGCTGTATGTTCTCTACTAAAGCCAGTTCCAGCATCTGGTTGTCGTCGGCTGTACGGATATAAGCCGGAACCATGGTCAAACCGGCAATCTGCGCTGCACGGTAACGCCGTTCACCGGAGATTAGCTGGAATTTGTCGTGGCCAAGCTTCCTGACAGTGATGGGTTGGATGAAGCCTTGCTCTTTCAGCGAAATTGCGAGTTCATTCAAAGCCTCGGCTTCAAAGTCATTTCTAGGTTGGTAGGGGTTCGTTACTATTCTGTTCACAGGAATATTCGCATGCGACCATACCATACTATTCCCATCAGCATCAAGGCTGATCACTTCATCTTCCCTGCTATCCAGTAATGCGTCGAGGCCGCGGCCCAGCACTCTTTTTTTATTGCTCATCGTCACTTAAAATTTGTTTTTCTGCTTCCGGCATCCGGGTCATCCCGTTCTTTTGCAGGATCTCACGTGCCAGGTTCAGGTGGTTTGTGGCACCTTTGCTTTGGATGTCATGCATAATGATCGTCTCCCCGAAACTGGGCGCTTCACCCAGTTTCGTGTTTCTGTGGATGACAGTGTCGAAAACAATTTCTTCAAAATGGGTCTTCACTTCTTCCACCACCTGACGGGCCAGTCGTAAACGGTTGTCGTACATAGTCAGAAGGATCCCTTCAATATCCAAATTGGGGTTCAGACGGGTCTGAACTATTTTTATCGTATTCAATAGTTTGCCAAGACCTTCCAAAGCGAAATACTCACATTGAACGGGAATGATCACAGAATCTGCAGCCGTGAGCGCATTAACGGTGATAAGTCCTAAAGATGGAGAGCAGTCAATGATGATAAACTCATAATCGTCTTTGACTTTTGCAATGACTTTACGCATCAGCTTCTCCCTGTTTGGGAGATTGATGATTTCAATTTCCGCACCGACCAGGTCGATATGGGCCGGAATCAGGTCAAGAAAAGGCGTTTGTGTATGCAGGATGATGTTGTTTGGGTCAACATCCTCGATGATACACTCATAGATGCTCGTTTTGATATTCCTGGGATCAAAACCCACGCCGGAAGTAGCATTGGCCTGTGGGTCGGCGTCAATGAGCAATGTCTTATGCTCCAACACTGCCAGGCTGGCAGCCAGGTTAATAGAGGTGGTTGTCTTACCAACACCTCCCTTCTGATTCGCAATTGCAATTACCTTACCCATGAAATTCTTATATATTTTTCAGGCCGGAAAATTACAAAATTCACGGCTGCCATTAGTAAACACTTATTAACAAGAAATTCAGAAATCACCAATGAATGAATTTTGCCCCAAAGGACAGCTTCAAGCAGGCCTGGTTTGAATTATTGGTCTTTATCTGTGGTGAAATCCTCGAAGTCGATGTCTGTTTCTCGATTAAAAGCCTCGGTAACTTCGTGATCTTCAGGTATTTTGCCAGTCTCAATGAACTCGACAACGTCTTTCAGGCCATGGCTGAATTTTTCAAAGTCTTCCTTATAAAGAAAGATCTTATGTTTTTCATAGAAAAACTTACCTTCTTCATTGCTGAATCGTTTCTTGCTTTCAGTAATTGTCAGGTAGAATTCATCGCCGCGGGTAGCTTTTACGTCAAAAAAATATGTACGTTTTCCGGCTCTTACAGCTTTGGAGAAGATCTCTTCCCGGCGGCCATTGTTATCAAAATCTTCCATCATTCCTCATGGTTTATCAACACCTGGAACAAAATTAGGATTAATCATGATTCAAAATGATTTATTCAAAAATAAATTAACACTTTTTAAATTGCGGAATAGGGATTTCTGTTTCTTGCCAGTGCGCATAGCTGCAAATGAAAATAATGTAACTATATACTAATTTTCAATAGACCAATATACCAGTTTAGAATCGGTCGTGGCCACATCATAAATCATTCAATATTTAAAGATTCTGCTTTTAGCATTGCACATTCTACAATTATAGCTTTACAAATATCCATTAAATCACCAAAATTGCTTACTTTTGCCCCTCATCCAAAAGTTCCTTCCCTTATGCTCAGCAGGCGACATCTCAGGATAAAAGCGTTACAGTCCTTGTATGCGTTTTTCCTCACCGAAAACACTGATCTCCGCCTCGGCGAAAGCGTCTTAAGCAGCAGTCTCGATAAACTTCATGAACTTCTTATCCTGCAACTCTCTTTGATTCCGGAGATCCGCGACTTAGCCAAACAAAAACTGGAAGATGCAATGGGTAAGTTCCTTCCTACGCCTGAAGAGCTGAATCCTAACCGCCGCTTTGTTGATAATGTTTTTTTGATCAAGCTTGAAGAGAATCTTGATTACCAGAAATATTATGAAAAGTATAAAATCAACTGGGTTCTTGACCAGGAGATCATCAAAAAGTTATTCTTTACGATCAGGGACAGCAAAGAATACCTTAATTATTTGAATTCAGATGATGTGAGTTATGCTTTCCAGGCCGACTTTATCCATAAGATCTTCAAGAAATTTATTGCAGGTTCTGAAATGCTCGCTGACTTTTATGAAGATAAAAGCATCTTTTGGGCAGGCGACTATGCTTTGTCAGCTGTCCTTGCCCAGAAGGTTGTCAACCATCTGACGGAGGATAGCAAACCCGGTACTCCGCTTCCTACGCTGATCAAGACCCAGAACGAGGTAGACAACGAAGACCTGGTGTTTTTACTAGAGCTTTTCCGGAAAACGATCTTACACAGCTCAGAATACGAAGCCTTGTTCACCCCTTTAGCCAAAAACTGGGATTTTGAACGGATTGCAATCATGGATACCTTAATAATAAAGATGGCGATCTGTGAGTTACTGGAGTTCCCTTCAATCCCTGTAAAGGTGACACTCGATGAATATATAGAGATCTCTAAATCTTTCAGCACCCCGAAAAGCAGCCAGTTTATCAATGGAATCCTTGATAAGCTTGTCATTCAGCTCAAAGAAGAGAAAAAGATTATAAAGCGGGGCAGGGGACTCAAAGAATAAAAGGCTTCTTTTGCTATCTTTGCACGCTTTTTCATACCTAATCATACATGAAATCATACCTCAAGGCCTGTCTTATTTTTATTGTTCTAACTGCAGTTTCATGCAGTGGGCGCGGTAAGGGAGATATTCCTGCCAGCGTTATCGACAACCCGGCAACGGCTTCAGGGAAGGCATCTGGAGGGGATCTTCCTGTCATAGAGTTTAAAACTGACCTGCACGATTTTGGCAAAGTATATGAAGGGGAAACCGTGAGCTATGGTTTCGTTTTTAAAAATGTTGGCAAACGCGACCTCGTCATCTCCAATGTCGCAACTTCTTGCGGATGCACAGTCACAGATTATCCCAAAGATGACATCAAGGCAGGTGTAGAAAAGATAATCAACGTGAGCTTTAAAACGGAAGGGAAAAGGGGGTTTCAGCAAAAGACAATTACGGTCACTACCAATACCATTCCTAATAACAAAGTGTTAACAATCAAGGCCATGGTTCTCCCAGGGGCCCAAACTGAATAGTACATTAATTAATATTTTTTTTATGAATAACCTGGCTTATATTTTATTAATGGCTCCCCAAGGCGGAGCTGCAGGTGCCAAGGGTAACGGACTAATGTCCTTTCTTCCCCTGGTCCTGATCATTTTTGTATTCTATTTCTTTATGATTCGTCCTCAGATGAAAAAGACGAAAGATGCTAAGAAATTTCGCGAAAACCTCAAAGAAGGTGACAAAGTCGTAACCATTGGTGGCATGCACGGAAGGATCGTTAAAGTTCAGGACACTACCTTTTTATTGGAAATTGCAGACAATACCCGCGTCAAGATTGAAAAATCTGCTGTTGCCATGGCCGGTCAGGAACCTGCTGTAGAAACAACAAAATAATATCCTTTTTTCACAGGTGTAAGGATTCCATTATCGTACACCGGTGATTACATGTCATGTGGAAAATCGGGCTCACTGGTTCTATTGGTAGCGGGAAATCGCTGGTAGCCTCTCTGTTTGATACCATGGGGTTTCCCGTGTATCACGCTGATGAGGAGGCGAAGCGATTTTACCTGTATCCTTTGGTGACCCGGATAGTCAGCGATGAATTCGGGCGTGAAATTTTAGATGAGGCAGGTCATATTGATAAGAAAAAACTTGCTGCCATCGTATTTTCAGATTTGTCCCGACTTCAATGGCTCAATGCATTGATACATCCAATGGTCAAAGAAGATTTTGCTTGCTGGTGTAACTTACATCATGCCCATTCATTTGTAATTCATGAGGCGGCAATTCTCTTTGAATCGGGATTTGATAAGTACTTCGACAGGATCATCCTGGTCACAGCTCCGAAAGTCAAACGACTGGAAAGAGTGGTGAAAAGAGATCAGGTTGATGCAGCTCAGATTCTCCAACGCATGGATCACCAATGGGATGATGAAAAGAAAGCCAGACTCGCTGATTATCTCATTAATAATGAAGGGAATGAGTTGTTATTGCCCCAGGTTGAGGCCGTCTGCAATACACTGAAGAAATTATGTTGAATTCGCTAATTTTGTATTTTAAATTTATATGGTTGAAGAACAGTCATTCGGAATTGGATCGAGGGTAAGACATCCGGAATTTGGACCAGGCGTTGTTATCCAGGTAAGATCAAATATGTATGAGATCACCTTTATGGAGTCGGGCACCCGGCAGATCTCAAGGAACTTCCAGGGATTGGAAGTCATTGAATTAAGAGATGAAGAAAAAGACCTGGTGAGTTATGAAAAAGTAGAGAGGGTTTTTCTCAAGCTTCTTCGTGAAGTCACAGACATCCAGGAAACTTCTGTCATGGCCAAGAAGTGGCAGGGAGGCAGGGTCGTCTTCGAACCAGGCGACAAAACACTCTCGGGGAAAGACATGCCTATCGACGCATTCTTTCATAAGATCGTTATGACACGCGACCGCCTCAGGGTTTTGGAACAAAGAGTCAATGCCAGCGATTTGTCTGATCTTGACAAGGTTAACATTCAGCAATACATCACCCGCATCTATGGCTCATTGACGTCATTCAATATTCTATTTGCTGACAAATCAGATTATTTCATAGGAGAAAAAAGTTAAACACAGAAATTATACATATGTTATTCGATCTTGAACTTATTAAAAAGTCTTATAGCCAATTGCCGGCTAAAATTGAGGCTGCCCGGCTTTGCCTGGGTCGTCCGCTAACCCTGACAGAGAAGGTATTATATTCTCACATGTTTGAAGGGGAAGCCCTGGTTGACTACAAACGTGGTGTCGACTATGTCAATTTTTCACCCGACCGTGTTGCCATGCAGGATGCTACTGCACAGATGGCTTTGCTTCAATTTATGCTGGCAGGTAAAGCCAAGACTGCTGTCCCAAGCACTGTCCATTGTGATCACCTCATCCTGGCAAAAACAGGTGCTGAACCCGATTTAAGCGATGCAAAGAAGATCAATGAGGAAGTCTACGACTTTTTACAGGCGGTATCTAACAAATATGGTATCGGATTCTGGAAACCAGGCGCTGGTATCATTCACCAGGTCATTATTGAAAACTATGCTTTTCCTGGTGGGATGATGATTGGCACTGACTCACACACAGTGAATGCCGGCGGTATGGGAATGGTTGCTATTGGTGTTGGCGGCGCAGATGCCGTTGATGTGATGGCCGGTATGGCCTGGGAGCTGAAGATGCCAAAACTGATAGGTATAAAGCTCACAGGAAAACTCAATGGATGGGCTTCTCCGAAAGACATCATACTGAAGGTAGCTGGTATTCTGACTGTTAAAGGCGGAACCGGTTGTATAATTGAATATTTTGGTGAAGGTGCTGATAACCTAAGTGCAACAGGTAAAGGTACCATTTGTAATATGGGCGCTGAAGTTGGGGCAACGACCTCTCTCTTCGGATATGATGACCGTATGAAAGCCTACCTGGATGCAACAGGCCGAAAAGAAGTGGCAACATTGGCCGATAATGTAAGGGAACACCTGAGAGCAGATGCTGCTGTTTATGAGCAACCTGAGAAATATTTCGACCAGGTAATCGAGATCGACCTTTCGAGCCTCGAGCCTTATGTAAATGGTCCCTTCACCCCGGATGCCGCATACCCGGTTTCCGAGTTTGTGAAAATCGTGAAAGAAAAGAATTACCCTGTTACACTGGAGGTTGGTCTCATTGGCTCATGTACAAACTCATCCTACGAAGACATGACACGTGCTGCCGCAGTGGCACGCCAGGCAAAGGAAAAGAATTTGAAGGTCAATGCCGAGTTTGTCATCAACCCTGGTTCAGAACTAATTCGATTCACGGCCCAGCGTGATGGATTGTTGCAGAATTTCGAAGAAATCGGCGGTGTTGTCATGGCCAATGCCTGTGGTCCATGTATCGGTCAGTGGAAAAGACAAACTGATGATCCGGAGCGCAAGAACGCTATCATCACCTCTTTCAACAGGAACTTTGCCAAACGTACTGATGGCAACCCCAATACTCATGGTTTTGTTGCTTCTCCTGAGATTGTGACAGCATACGCTATTGCTGGTCGTCTTGACTTCAACCCGCTTACAGACAAACTTGAGAATAAAAAAGGAGAATGGGTCAGACTCGATATCCCACAAGGGATTGAGTTACCACCCAATGGCTTCGACGTGGAAGATATGGGTTACATCGCTCCGGCAGAGAACCCAGCCCAGGTTGAGATCAACGTTAAGTCTGACTCTGAGCGTCTACAGCTGATCTCGCCTTTCGAGGCATGGAAAGGTGATGACTATTCCGGACTTAGACTTCTGATCAAAGCCAAAGGAAAATGTACCACCGACCATATTTCTATGGCAGGCCCTTGGCTTCGTTTCCGCGGGCATCTCGACAATATCTCGAACAATATGCTCATTGGAGCTGTCAATGCTTTCAATGAAGAAACCAATAAAGTTAAGAATGTGGTCAGCCATGAATACCAGGCTGTTCCCGACGCTGCCAGGGCTTATAAAAAGGCTGGAATCGGTTCTGTTGTTGTGGGTGATGAAAACTATGGAGAGGGCTCCTCACGCGAACATGCTGCAATGGAGCCACGTCATCTCGGTGTGAAAGTCGTGTTGGTTAAGTCATTTGCACGTATCCATGAGACCAATCTCAAAAAACAGGGGATGCTGGCAGTGACTTTTGCCAATAAAGAGGATTATAACAAGATCATGGAAGATGACACCATTGATGTTGTTGGCTTAAAGACATTTGCCCCGGGACTGCCTTTAAAGGGGATCTTACATCATGCCAATGGATCATCAGAAGATATCGTTTTAAATCACTCCTACAGCCCTGGCCAGATTGAATGGTTCAAGGCCGGAAGTGCACTGAACCTGATCAGGGCTGCTTCGCAGCAATAATAGAAAAGTTCTAGCATCGGAGACACAGCGTTACGCAGATTATATACTTTGCGAAACGCGGTGTCTCTGTTTCTATGCGGCGACTCTTAAAAAAATAAAATTATACTATATTTGGATTAAAATTCACTATGATGAAAAAGATCCACTTGCAAGGTATAATGCTTTTTTTACTGACAGCGATTGTTTTCAATTCCTGTATTTCCAACTGCAAACATGGCAGGGGTGAATTGGTAAAAGAAAACCGTGAGCCTGGAACGTTTAGCGGGATACGTCTGAAAGTGCCTGCCAATTTGATCATTGAGCAGGGGAGTACCCCCAGTTTCAGTATTGAAGCCCAGGAAAACATTCAGAAAATTATCAGCACGACTTTAAAGGAGGAGACTTTAATTATTGAGTCATCCGAGTGTATAGGTGATAATAAAGGAATCAATATTTACATTCAATTACCTGTATTCACCAAGCTTGTTGTTGAAGGTAGCGGAGAAATTCACAGCAAGAATTCACTGACAAGCGATCAATTGGGCCTGGCTGTAAATGGTTCAGGATTCATTTCTGTAAAAGCGGATGCTGCATTATTGTTTTGCGGAATCAAAGGTTCGGGTGAAGTAAAGATCTCTGGAACAGGGAAAACTCAGCATGTTAAAGTTGAAGGCTCAGGCAGCTTTAAAGGTGAAGACTTTCATGTGTTCCATTCTGATGCCAGTATCTCTGGTTCAGGAGATGCAACAGTTGCTGCTGACAGTAGTTTACAAGCAAATGTAAATGGAAGTGGATCAATAAGGTATGTAGGAAATCCAAAAATTGATCAAAGGGTGAACGGCAGTGGAAGTATTTCACGTTTAAAGTAAAGATTAAATCCCAACAATCTGTCCCCCCTTCACCTTCATGAGCAGGGGTAGGGCAATAAGGTGCCTTGACACCAAGCAATAAAAAAGAGGGCCCTCAATGAGAGCCCTCTTTTTTATTTGACAAGCAAATGATTTACTTCAGAATAACTTTATCCGTTTTGATGTTTCCTTTGCAATTCAGAACCAAGAAATACATTCCCCTTGTTTGATTGCTAAGGTCAACTTTGAGGCTTATCCCTGCTTTAGGGTTTAAATTCTCTGTATAAACTACCTGTCCAAGGTCATTATAGATTGATAAGTTAGCATCGTCTTTCAGATTGTTGACATTCACTTCAAACAAACCATTGTTTGGATTTGGCTGAATGTTGAAATTCAGTTGGCTATTGTCATTAAATCCAATACAATTGTCGCAATGCAAGCTGGAATAGGCATAATCAGTACAACCATTGGTTCCTGTGACTGTATATTTAATATTCTGATCACCAAGAAGACCAGCACCAGGAGTGAAAATGCCACTGCCTGAGTTTACGCCAGGTCCACTATAGGTTCCTCCTGAAGGGTTCCCACCTGAAAGGAAGAATGCCGGGTTATAATAACAAACTGCGTTTGGAGAAACACTGAAAGATACAGATGGTAGTGACAATACTTTAATTGTAGTGGTGTCAGCGCTTACACAACCATAAGAATTGGTATAGGTATAATGTATAATATAAGTACCAATGCCAACACTGTCAGCGATAAAAGTACCGGTATATACTCCAGGGCCTGAATAAACGCCATTTGTTGGGATGCCACCAGTAAGGGTAAGCGGGTCAGCATGTAAGCAAACGTTTGGAAGGAGATTCAGGATGGCAGGAGTTATCGCATGCACGATCACGAATTTCCCATTAGGTGAGCTTTCACCGCAGCTGTTTGCACCTTTAACGGTAACTGTTGCTGTTTGTGTGAATGTGGGGTCAAAAACTACAGTAGCCGTGTTACCTACCCAGGTAATGGTCCCTGCATCAGCAGGTTCTAAACCCCAGATATAACTGGTGTAATTTGAATTCGCTGGCGTGGTATAAGTGTAGCTGCTGCCATCATTACAAATTGTAGTAGAACCACTGATTGAAATAGGAATGGTTGGCATTGGAATGATGGTCAGGTTGGCATCAACGAAATTCGCAAAGTGAGGTGAGCCAGCTGGCGTGAGGTAATAACAGTTGCTGAGATCCCAGGTAAAAGATGAGGCTCCGGGATGGGTAGAGAATTGAAGTTCGAAAAGTGTATCATTGCCTATGTTGATAGCAGTATTTGGGGCAAAAGAAATAACCAGGTTCGTGTCACCATAGGTCTGGATATTTGTAGGTGCAGGAAGCAGTGGGTTTAAATTCATCAGATTAATAAATGTCATGGTATGAGGAACCACCATTGGATTGTTGTATTTAATCGATAAATTGAAAGTCTTCACATTCGTAAAATCACTGGCAATAACAGGAATAGCAACCGTTCCATTACAGAAGTTCGTATTGCCAATGGTCGTAACAACAGGAGTTGATGAAACCACAAGGAGTTTCGCTCCGTCACTATATTGAATTCCGCAAGGGCCTGTTGTTTTGCAACGATAGAACATTCCATCTAAAGAGGTGGGTACTGCAGTCAAAGCCAAATTACCTGTTGTTACACCGCTAAAAGTTCCACCATTAGACAGGTCTGTATAGTTAGTGTCATTTAAACTGGATTGCCATTGGTAAGCTGTGATATTTGCACCACTTATCGTGAAAGAAGCTGTTTGATTCGAAGGGATTGTTACACTAACAGGTTGTGTTGTAACAATCGGCCCTGATAAGGCAACCAAACCATTGACAGGTTGGGAAGCCATCGTAACCAGGTTGAAGTCAGTAAAGCTGGAATTTGCAACATCCCAGAGTAATCCACTCCAACTTTGTTTGTAAACGAATTCGAGGGTGCAAATCGTGCTGTTTCCCAGGTTCACCGTTGACATGGAGAAAAAAGAAGCCAACCAGCCTGTACTGTCAGTCCCGTTTTGAACAAAGAAACCACCAGTTCCTAAGGCAGGATTAACACCAGAAGATCCGACATAATGCAATGCAGATTTATTCCATTTCAGAACCAGGTCAAACGCAGCAATACTGTCAGCATTTTTCACAGTGATCGGGACGAAAATGTGAACCGTTGGGCCTGGACAGGTGATAATTGTATCGGCCTTGTAAATTACAGTTGCTGCCGGCTGTGCTACCAGGTCTAATGACCAAAGTACACCTGCCAGCAAAATGAAAAGTAAAGTAAACTTTGATTTCATAAAAACAGGATTTGAAATTAAATAGATATTTGTGTGATTATTTTAGGCTCGTGTTAAGTTCACAAAGTTAAATGTTTTTTTTTAATTCTCAATAAGATAATATACTCAAAGCAGCACTACAAAATTGTTATTTTTGTAGGCATACTTTAGTTAATACATCATTATTGAATATTGATCAGACAGGCAAAAGCTCCTAGACGTTGCCTTAAACGAAAAAATTAAAAGTGCAAGACATGAATAACATCTTGATTACAGGAAGCAAAGGGCAGCTTGGTAGTGAATTTAGGGCTTTGAGTGCTCATTATCCGGGCATTACCATGACTTTTACTGATATCGAGGAACTGGATATTACCAGCGAAACGGATGTCGCATCATATATTAAGGCGGGTGATTTTAATGCCGTAATTAATTGTGCAGCTTATACTGCCGTGGATAAAGCCGAGACAGAACCAGAGATTGCCTACAAAGTGAACGCTCTAGCAGCGGCAAACCTTGCCAAAGCGAGTGCTTCTCAGAAAATAACATTGATACACATTTCTACTGATTATGTTTTCGATGGCACAAATCATAGACCTTATAAAGAAACAGATCCTGTAAAACCTGCTGGAAGCTACGGACTTACAAAATTACAGGGAGAGGAAGAGATCATGAGGATCTGTCAGAATGCTGTCATCATCAGAACCTCATGGCTTTATTCGTGTTATGGAAACAACTTTGTGAAAACGATACTCCGCCTTGCCTCCGAAAGAGAAAACCTGGGAATTGTTTTTGATCAGATTGGGACACCAACTTATGCTGCAGATCTGGCTGCTATGGTGTTAAATAATCTCAGTCATTTTTTAAAAACCAATAAACCAACACTTTACCATTTCTCGAATGAAGGGGTCGCTTCCTGGTATGACTTCGCGCATTTAATTGTAAAACTCAGCGGTTTGACTTGTAAAGTCAGGCCAATTCTGAGTAAAGAATATCCTACGCCTGCTGCCCGGCCACATTTTAGTGTGCTCGACAAATCCAAAATAAAATCAACATTGAATATAGAAATTCCTGACTGGCAGGATAGTTTGCAGGTTTGCCTGAACAAACTCCAGGAAATGAATAAAAATTAAATTTTCGAAATGATGGAACCGGATAGCTTGATTATAAACAGGGCCAAAACATGGCTCGCCAGCGGATATGACGAAGAGACTCGTGCTCAGGTTAGATATATGATGGAAAAACAACCAGAAGAATTGGTTGAGTGTTTCTATCGTGATTTGGAATTTGGTACAGGTGGACTGCGAGGCATCATGGGCGTTGGTACGAACCGGATGAACCGTTATACAGTTGGAATGGCAACCCAGGGCCTGGCAAATTATATCAGGAAATCATTTCCGGGAGAGGCCATCAGGGTCGCAATTGCGCACGACAGCCGGAACAACTCGCGATTCTTTGCCCAGGTCAGTGCAAACGTACTTTCCTCCAATGGCTTTACTGTGTTTCTTTTTGATGACCTGAGACCAACGCCAGAACTGAGTTTCGCCGTCAGGGAACTAAAATGCCATTCCGGTATCGTGATCACTGCCTCACATAACCCAAAGGAATATAATGGTTACAAGGTTTATTGGAATGATGGTGCCCAGCTGGTTGCTCCGCACGATACCAATGTGATTAAAGAAGTTTTAGCCATCCGCGATGTTTATGAGGTAAAATTTGATGGTGACTCAGAAAAAATTATCCCGATTGGCGCTGAAATTGATAGTGCTTACTTCAAGAAATTATTTTCTTATTCACTTCAGGATGAATCAATAAAAGCATTCCGTAATCTCAAGATTGCATTTAGCTCTCTACATGGCACCGGTTTTAAACTGGTCCCAAAAGCCCTTAAACTATTTGGGTTTGAAGATGTTGTCACGGTAAGCAGCCAGGATATCCCTGACGGGAATTTTCCGACAATTCATTCTCCAAACCCTGAAGAGAAAGCTGCCATGTCGATGGTAATGGATCTTGCCAGAGATACCCAGGCCGACCTCATCCTGGCTACTGACCCGGATGCCGACAGGGTAGGAGCAGGTGTAAGAAATACCAATGGCGAATATATCCTCCTTAATGGGAACCAAACAGCAAGCATCTTGATCTATTACTTGCTTTCTCGATGGAAAGAATTGAACTTATTGGAGGGGAATGAATATATTGTCAAAACCATTGTTACGAGTGAGCTTTTAAAAGCGATTGCCGATAAGTATGAGGTAGAAAGCTACGATGTCATCACCGGGTTCAAATTTATTGCTGAAGTCATTCGCGAGAATGAAAACCTGAAGACATTCATTGGCGGCGGTGAGGAGAGTTATGGCTTTTTAATCGGTGACTTTGTCAGGGATAAAGATGCTGTTTCTGCCTGTTGCTTTATGGCAGAAGCCGCTGCCTGGGCAAAAAGTAAAGGGAAATCTCTCTATGAACTCCTACTCGATATCTATGTTGAATTTGGGTTTTATAAAGAAGATCTCATTTCTGTAACCCGCAAAGGAAAGGCTGGGGCTGAGGAAATCGAACAGATGATGAAAGACTTCAGGTCGAATCCAAAGTCTGAGATCTGTGGTTGCCGTTTGGTTAAAATGAAAGATTATCAGACCAGCATTGAAACAGATCTGACCAATAACAATACGAAAGCCATCAACCTGCCTAAATCAAATGTATTGCAGTTCATCCTTGAAGATGGCTCGAAAATCACAGTGCGACCTAGCGGAACAGAACCTAAAATCAAATTTTATTTTGGCGTGGTAGGAAAACTAAACAACAGCGCTGAATTTGATGCTGTTGATGTTGCTTTAGGGAAAAGACTTGAGTGTATCGTAACAACATTAGGACTCAGGGATTAATCCCAAAAAATGAAATCAAAGATCATCCGTTCCTACATCCTGGCATTACTGGCAATGGTCATGTGGGGTATGTCCTTTGTGTGGTCAAAGATCACCTTCGAGTATCTCGGTCCACTTAGTACCATTTTTATCAGGTTGACAATTTCTTCGGCTTTACTGCTCGTCATATGGTTGCTTTTTTACAGCAAGAACATCATCAAACGTAAGGATTTGCCATTGATCCTGATTTCCGGTTTTTTTTCACCTTTTTGTTATTTTATCGGGGAAAGTTTTGGGCTTGTAGAAGTGTCATCAACGATTGCTGCCGTGATCATCGCAACCATCCCGGTCTTTACGCCTTTTATGGCTTACTTTTTTTTAAAGGAAAAGCTGAGTTTTCTCAACTTCGTCGGCTTGTTGATTTCTTTTGGCGGGGTCATCGTAATGCTGCTAAAAAATGACCTGAGTTTTAACGCTTCCATAAAAGGGGTGTTGCTACTTGGCTTTGCTGTCTTTTCAGCGCTGGGTTATGGTGTTGCTGTCAGAAAATTGACACTGAAATACCATCCTGTAACGATAGTGACTTATCAGAACCTGATTGGAACCATACTGTTTTTGCCCTTTTTCCTTTATTTTGAGATCGGTCACCTGAACGCAGTGGTTTGGAATACATCCTTGACGACATCCTTACTTTGCCTTGCCATTTTTGGTTCTACTATTGCATTCATATTTTTCACAGGTTCTATTCGTTACCTTGGAATTAGCCGAGCCAATATATTTTCGAATTTTATCCCTGTCTTTACGGCTGTTTTCTCTTTTATCCTTTTGTCTGAAAGTATCACCATAAATAAAATTGTCGGAATGGCCCTGGTTATTGCCGGTGTTGTTCTTGCCCAAGGAAGAAAAGAAGTAGATCCGATGGAGCTGTCTTTACAAAAATAAATCTTATTATTATGAAAATCATTGTTTTAGGAGCGGGTTTGGTGGGTTCTCCCATGGCCTTTGACCTTGCTTCAGATCCCAATTTTGAAGTCACTGTTGCCGATATTAGTGCCTCTGCCCTGGGAAAACTTGCTTCTTACGGCAATATCAGTACACAATGTATTGATTTATCAGATCCGGAAACAGTAAAAGAAGTAGTCAGTCCTTATGACCTGGTGCTTGATGCCGTACCCGGTTTTATGGGATACCAGACCTATAAGGCTGTTATTGAAGCGGGGAAAAACATCGTAGATATCGCTTTCTTCCCTGAAGATCCCATGGCATTGGATCAACTTGCTAAAGACATGGGGGTTACCGCCATTATGGATATGGGGGTTGCACCAGGGATGAGTAATGTCCTTTCTGCATATGGTGCCTCAAAAGTTGAGGAAGTGGATCTTCTGCGGATCTATGTCGGTGGTTTGCCACGCATCAGGACAAGGCCTTTCGAGTACAAGGCTGTATTTTCGCCGATAGATGTCATCGAGGAGTATACACGTCCGGCCAGGATCGTCCAGGAAGGCAAGCTGGTCATAAAACCAGCACTTTCAGAACCTGAATTTATGGAGTTTGAAGGAGTTGGCACGCTTGAAGCATTTAACAGCGATGGTTTGCGTTCGCTCGCTTACACCATAAAAGGTTATGATATGGCGGAAAAGACCTTGCGTTATCCCGGTCACATATTTATTATGGAGATCCTCCGGGAAACAGGTTTCTTTAGTTATAACGAGATCAATGTAAAAGGCAAAATGATCAGGCCTATTGATGTGACCAGCCATTTGTTGTTTCCTGCATGGAAACTCATGCCCGGTGAGGAAGACCTGACGGTGATGAAGATTATTGTGGAAGGACCAGCCGTTGGCGTTAAAATGAGAATCACCTATGATCTTCTCGACACGTATGACACGCAAAGTGGTGTTCATTCTATGGCCCGCACCACAGGTTATAGTGCAACCGCTGCCATTCGTATGCTGGCAAGCGGCATTTATAAAGAGAAAGGCGTAATTCTCCCTGAATATCTGGGCAACGTTCCTGCGTGTGTAGATTTTCTGTTGAAGGAGCTAAAGAAAAGGGGCGTGGTCTATACAGAAAGGATTGAGCCCTTATAATGAGTGCTCTATTTGCTGACAAGGCTTATGCCGCTTTCAAAATCAGGGATTTCAGGCTCTTCATCAGTGCCCGGTTTTTCCTGACGCTTGCCTTGCAGATGCAGAGTGTCATCGTAGGGTGGCAGGTGTATGCCCTAACTAAAGATCCTTTTTCTTTAGGTCTCATTGGTTTGGCAGAAGCGGTTCCTTTCCTCGGAATGGCTTTGTATGCTGGACATGTGGCCGATAAGTTCGCCCGGAAAAAGATCATCCTGGTTTCGACTTGCCTCTATTTTGTCTGTGCCCTTGTACTTCTTGGGTTAAGCCTTGAGCTTACACTTTTTAAGAATAAGGATCTCCTGATAATTATTTATGGTGTAATTTTTCTAAGTGGCCTTGCCCGTGCATTTTTCTATCCCTCACAGTCTGCCTTGATGGCACAAATAGTCCCTCGTGAATTGTATGTAAATTCTTCGACCTGGAATAGCACGGTATGGCATATTGCTGCAGTCACCGGGCCGGCGATAGGAGGGCTGGTCTATGGTTTTTGGGGACAGAACTTTGCTTATAGCTTCGTAATTGTTTTTGCTGCCATTAGCCTTGTCTTATTTTTCTACCTGAAGCAATACCCAGTCCCTAAAAAGTCGAAAGTTGAACCCCTCCTGGATAGCTTAAAAGCAGGTTTGAAATTTGTGATGAACAAAAAAGTGATTCTCGGCGCGATGGCTTTGGACATGCTAGCGGTTCTTTTTGGCGGTGCTGTAGCGATGCTGCCCGTTTTTGCCGCGGAGGTTTTAAAGACCGGTCCGGAAGGATTGGGCTTGTTGCGTGCGGCCCCAGCTCTGGGTGCAGTGCTCATGTCATTTATCCTGGCATATAATCCGCCACTAAGGATGGCCGGTAAAAAATTATTGACAGGTGTTGCAGGTTTTGGGCTTTGTATGATTTTCTTTGCACTCTCTACCAATTTCTGGCTGAGTTTTTTATTGTTGGCACTGAGTGGCGTCTTTGACAACATCAGTGTCATCATCCGTGGCTCTATTTTACAAATCTTCACTCCGGATGAGATGCGGGGTAGGGTAGCCTCGGTGAATTCAATCTTCATCGGGTCGTCAAATGAAATCGGATCATTCGAATCGGGCCTGGCTGCCCGCATCATGGGGCTCATCCCTTCTGTCGTTTTTGGCGGGTGTATGACCATAGTGGTTGTAACGGGTATCGGCCGTTTTGTTCCAGCTGTTCGCACACTTGATTTAAGACAAGATGCATTGAATAGGGGATAATCTTTTTTCCTTCTGTAACTTTTTCTGAATTTTATTGTATTAATGTTTACCGAATTGAATTCGTCTTGTTACCTTTGTAAATTACAAAATATCACAAATGTTAACAATAATTCACAAAAGTAACATGACGAAAATTGTAGACATTTGTAATCAATTTTCAGTTTTGTAAACAGAAATTCACAATTCACTATTGTAACATGACAGACAGGATCTCCTTAATACTCAGAACAAAGAACATAAACGCGTCGCAATTCGCAGACGAAATAGGGGTGCAGCGCTCGAGCATTTCCCATGTATTATCGGGCCGGAACAAACCCAGTCTCGAATTTGTACAAAGGATTTTAAAGCGTTATCCCGAAATCAACCCGGATTGGCTGTTGTTTGGTAAAGGTGCGATGCACCAGGAATCCAATCTTTTCAGTGATATTGACGAGAGTATAGATGTTAAGGCTGAGGCCATTTCCAGGGCTTTAGGAAGGAGTGAAAGGGCGATAAGCCCATTGGTGTCCAAATCACGTCCCAGGCCTTTAAAACCGATTTATAAGGAAGAAGTGGTCCCTGAGCTGGAAGAAACAGAAGATTTCGCTGAGGATGAACTTCAGCCTGAAGCCATTCAGACCCCGATTGTGCAGCTTAGTGCCCAAATTCAGGCCAGTACGCCAGTGCAAGAAAGGCTTGCGACTGCAACGCCTGTAATCACTGTTGCTGAGGCCGTTCCAGCAGCGCCCCAGGCCCAAGAAAAAAGGGAGGCTGTTTTGCCTCCCTCTTCATCGAAAGAAATTGAAAAGATCGTGGTGATGTATAAGGATCGTTCTTTTAGAGAATATTCACCAGAGTAAACATGAATTGTTTACAATTGTAATTACATTTGTATACAGATCCCCGATCTAAGATTTGTTACAAATGTAATTAGACTCTTTCGAGTTGATTAAAGAAGAAACTAGCTTCTTGAGTTGCATTTTCGTCGCTATCAGATCCATGAACGGCATTGTTTCCAATATCAGTTCCGAATAAATTTCTGATTGTACCTGCATCGGCTTTGGCCGGATCGGTTGCGCCGATAAATTTCCTGAATTCTTCAACAGCGTTTTCTTTTTCTAACACAGCAGCGACAATAGGTCCGGACGACATGAACTTAACGAGTTCTGCATAAAATGGACGCTCTTTGTGGATGATGTAAAATAACTCAGCCTCGTGAAGACTAAGTTGGAGTATTTTCAGCGCCCTGATGTTGAAGCCGCCTTCGATAAATTTGTCAATAATTTTTCCCATGTGACCCAATTTCATCGCATCGGGTTTGATCATTGTTAAGGTTTTGTTCCCTGTCATTTTATTCTGTTTTTAATTAAGGGCGCAAAATTAGCAATAATCCTGATGAGGATTTCTTATTTTTGCCAATTACATACGAATTGAGCCAATTTATAATGCAAGAATACAACCACACTCCTGATATCCTGAAAGAGCTTCAACGCGTTCAAAAGGTAGTTATCACTGCCCATAGTAACCCAGATGGCGATACCCTTGGTGCCTCGCTGGCCCTGGCTTTCTGCTTTCGCGAAATGGGGAAAGACGTCAAGGTGTTGGTCCCAAATGATTACCCCTCATTTCTTGCATGGCTACCTGGAATCAGTGAGGCAATAATTTTTAAACACAAGCCTGAGGAATGTCGGAAGGCAGCCCTCGATGCAGAGCTAATCTTTAGTGTTGATTATAATTGCCTGGCTCGTACAGAAAAGATGCAGGAAATATTTGCCCCGGCAACTGCGGTGAGGGTTTTGATCGACCATCATATTGCGCCAACAGTTTCTGAGTTTGATTTTATGATCTCAAAAACAGACGTAACTTCTACCTCTGAATTGGTTTATGTGTTTCTTGAAGACATCGGGTATAAAGAATTGATTACTAAGAATATGGCTGAGTGTATTTATGTAGGTTTGATCACCGACACCGGCTCTTTCAGTTATGCATGTAACTACGAAAGAGTTTACCGGATTACGGCAGAGCTGATAAAGATTGGGGTTGACGGAGAGAAAGTTCACAGGCTGGTATATGATACTTATTCTGAGAACAGGATGAGGCTGTTAGGCTATTGTCTTTCTGAGCGACTGAAAGTGATTGGTGAATATGGGACAGCTTATATTGCATTGTCGAAAGAAGACTTGAACCGCTTTCATTATAAGGTAGGGGATACAGAAGGCGTTGTCAATTATGCACTTTCAATAGAAGGTGTAAGTATGGCTGTCTTATTTACTGAAAAAGAGAATCTTATACGATTGTCAGCGCGTTCCAAAGGAAATTTCTCAGTGAACGAATTTGTTAGGGAGAATTTTGAAGGAGGAGGGCATCGTAATGCTGCAGGTGGCAACTCTTATTTGCCTTTTGAAGAGACTCTTAAGAAATTCGAGTCGCTACTTCCTGCCTATGGACAAGCCATCATTAATTCCTCCTATGATTGAGTTATTTCTCCGGCATATCAGGTTTATCCGGTCATTGAATACATCAATAGGACTTTCACTGCTATTGGCATTCATGCTATACTCCTGTGATTCAAAGTCTTCTGATAAAAGCGAAAAGCCAAACAATCGAAATTTAAAAGAGTCTCTGATCAAGGCAAATCAATACATGACCCGGAGTGAGGATGCCGCTATTGATGATTATATTGTTCGGCATCAGCTGTCTATGAGTAAGACCAAAACCGGCTTGCGCTATAGGATCATAAAAAAGGGCAGCGGCCCCCAGGCATTGGCTGGAAAGCTTGTCAGTATTGAATACTTGATACGTCTCGTCAGTGGAGACACTTTATATACTTCAGCGCATGATGGCCTGAAGAGCTTTGTATTAGGTAAAGCTGCAGAGATCAGCGGACTGGAGGAGGGTATTTTTTTACTGCAGCAGGGTGACGAAGCAAAATTTATCATACCTTCGCACCTCGCTTTTGGGCTGGCAGGAGATGACATAAAAGTGCCCAGAAAAGCCACACTTTTGTACGATGTAAAAATTGTTAAAGTTAAATGAAGAATTTAATTGATCGAATATAAACTAAATAATATCAATAATTTATAAAAAGTAAAATGAAGTCTATTTTTAAACTTTTGTTAGTTGCAGTGATCCTTGGGTTCATTGCCTGTTCTGGTGGTGGGTTCAAAAAAACAGATTCTGGTTTGAGTTATAAATTCTATACCAAGAAAGATTCTGCAAAGCCTGTAGAAGGTGATGTGATTACCGCGCAAATGGTTTATAAGATTGTTACCGCCAGCGGTAAGGATTCCACAATCTTCGACAGCCGTAACAATCCAAGTCCTTTTAAAATTCCTCTGGCAAAACCAGAATATCCTGGTGATATCTATGAAGGTCTTGCGCTGATGGGCTCTGGCGATAGTGCTACCTTTGTGATTAAGGCTGACTCTTTCTTCGTGAAGACTGCCCGTTCTAAACTTCCTCCATTTGTGAAGCCTGGTTCTGATATGCATTTTGATGTTAAATTACTCGGTATCATGAAAAAAGCTGAGTATGAGAAACAACAAAAAGAAGCTATGGACAAACAAATGAAAGCCATGGAAGAAATGAAAGGTAAAGAGCAGATTGAACTCCAGGATTATATCGCCAAGAACAACATCAAAGTAAAACCAACAGAATCAGGTTTGTATTTTGTTGAAGTTAAAAAGGGTAGTGGTACAAAGGCAGAAAAGGGGAAGAAAGTTACCGTTGACTATAAGGGCATGTTGCTGAACGGAACCGTTTTTGATGCTTCCAAGAGCCATGACAAACCTTTTGAGTTTACCATTGGTCACAATGAAGTAATTCCTGGTTGGGATGAAGGTATCTCCATGATGAAAAAAGGTGGTAAGGCAAAAATCATTATCCCTTCAAAATTGGGTTATGGTTCCAGTGGTGCAGGTGCTACAATTCCTCCTTTCTCACCACTCGTATTCGAAGTTGAGTTATTGGATGTTAAATAATCAATCAAGAGCTATTCATGAATCGTTTATTTAAAATATTTGGAATAATGTCGCTGCTGCTTATTGCAGGAGCGACATTTTGCTTTGCCCAGGATATGGTTTCCCCCACTGGTTTGAAATATAAATTCATTACTAAGGGAGATGCGGCCAATCCGCTGCCAGAGCTCACTGATATGGTAACCATGGTTGCTTTTTACCATGGCACTAATAAGGATACTATCTTTTTTGATAGCCGCAAAAGCTCCACACCTTATATCTTTCCTGTTTTGGAGTCAGTTTATAAAGGCGATATCTATGAAGGAATCCGCATGATGCGCGTTGGAGATAGCATTTGCTTCACCGTTAGTGCTGACAGTCTGTTCCTGAAGTCATTCCGCAGTAAGATGCTTCCTCCTTATGTTAAGCCTGGTTCTATGGTTAATGTCTATATGACAATGAAAAAGATCCAGAAACGTGATGCCTTTCAAAAGGAGATGCAGGCAAAGATGGAAGCTGATTCCAAGAAGGCCAACGCAGCCAGGTCACAGGAAGATTCCCTGATGAAAATCTACTTAAAAGCAAATAAGATTAGCACGGCCCCTTTAGCATCAGGGCTGATTTTTGTTGAGAAAGTAAAAGGGACTGGTGCAAAGGCTGAAGCCGGGAAATCAGTGAGCGTTCATTACACGGGTCGTTTGTTGAATGGAACCAAGTTCGACTCTTCTTTGGATCGTGGACAGCCCATCAGCTTTGAGTTAGGCAAAGGCATGGTGATCCCGGGTTGGGATGAAGGCATTGCCAAGATGAGCAAAGGTGGCAAGGCTACCCTGATCATCCCCTCGAAACTCGGTTACGGTGAAAGAGGGTCCGGGTCTTTGATTCCTGCCTATTCAACGCTTGTATTCGATGTTGAACTGGTTGATGTGAAATAGTTCATAAAGAGCTTGTTATATAAGAAAAGGCTGTCTCGTTTGGGACAGCCTTTTTTTTTGAGTTTCACGCAGATTACACAGATTTCAGAAGACAGGCAGATTACGCAAATAAACAAAACAAAATCTCTGCGAAACCAGGTGCCTCGGCACCTGCGCGGTGAGTCTCAGTCTTCGTGACTAATTTCAGGTTCTTCCTGATCATTAATATTAGGTTCCGGACCTGTCATCTCTTCAAAGTTTTGCAGGATATCGTCCTCATCAATCCCTTTCCGGTCTTTTTTTACCTTGACTTTGATCAGATAGCTGATCTCTTCTGTATCGACAACGATTGCATAAAAGAAATTATCTTTTGCGCCCTGGACCTTGATTACATGGTTCGCCCAGCCTTCAGGATATTGTTTTTCAATCTGAGTCAGAACTCCCGGTGGGAGATTGTCATAATTTACGACGATTTTTTTCTTTGCCATCACTTATGTTATAGAATAGGGTAGGTTGATGCATCTAGTTAGCATACAAACCTAATTCAATTTTTGAAAATATCACAAAGAAGCGAAAAAAAACCTTAAAAAAGCGCAATTTTGCGAATCATTTGTTTTTATACTAGGACTAGAAAGTTTGCAAGATTCATTTTCGCTGATTCTCCTCTGCATAAAGAAGCCAATCATCTTTGTAACGCAAACCTGTAAAGCTTCACTATAAAATTAAAAAACTAATTTGGATGCGGAGAAAGCGGATCGTTAACAGGAAGAAGCGGTATTTATGGGTTTTATTATTACTATTGGCATTTGTCGTGGCACTCCTTTATTTTCTGCGCCAGGGCCCACAGATAAAGCGAATTCTCACAAAGACACCACATCCTGCTGAGAAATTCGTCACCAAACCTATTTCTAAAGCTTCAATCATACTGCTTGAAAACTTCTTCGACAGTCAGAATGCCCGCGGTATCTTTAACGGAGCCTTCCTGGTGGGAAGAAATGACAGTATCTATATGGAGAAATCTTACGGCTATGCTAACTATAGACAAAAGACACCCATTAACGGGACTACTGCTTTCCAGCTGGCTTCTGTTAGTAAGCAATTCACGGCAGTATCGATTCTTATCCTCAAAGAAAGAAAACTACTGAAGCTTTCTGATCCCGTTCAGAAGTTCTTTCCTGACTTTCCGTATCCTGGAGTGACGATTGAGCTGTTGTTGGAACATCGCTCAGGATTACCAAATTATATCTATTTCGGTGATGCAGCCATTAAGGACAAAGCGACACCTGTGACCAACAGCTTTATCGTAACCCTGATGGGCAGCATGAAGCCACCGGTATATTTCCCCCCTGGTCGTAGCTTTAATTACAGCAATACAGGATATTGTGTGCTGGCAGCTATCGTGGAAAGGCTCTCGCATATGTGTTTTACAGAGTTTGTAAAAAAAGAGATTTTTGTCCCCGTAGGCATGAAAAACAGTGGCTTTGCGAATCCACACCCCGCCGACAGTATTCAGCGCGCCACAGGCTACAACAGGGGCTGGAACGAGGCCGCTTTTACCTTTCTTGATGGTGTTTTTGGTGATAAAGGTATTTATGCCACTCCGTCCGACATGTTTCGCTGGGATCAGGGGCTGTATTCAGGGAAGATTGTTTCCCTGGCGAGCCTGGATGACGCTTTTCAGCCTCGTGGCATGAAAGCAGGAGGCAAAAAGAACTACGGTTTTGGTTGGCGAATGATGAAGATGGACGACAACTCCAAGGTTCTTTATCATACAGGCTGGTGGGAAGGCTTTCAGTCGCTCTTACTCAGGATACCCAAGGATCATACCACCATCGTCGTTTTAAAGAACCGTAGGGCAGGAATCATCGACAAGCTGGCCATCCTGAAGATCATGTATCCCGGGAGCTTTAAGGGCACCAAAGAGGGTGAGGGGATGATGGATGAGGAGAATGAGGGGGGTGGGGAGAGGTAAATATACCAATTTTCAATATACCAATAACTCAATTGAAGGATGAAGGATGATATATGAAGGATGAACAAAGGAACGGGGGCACAAGCCTTCAGCCCTCAGCCTAACAGCCCTCAGCCTCACTGCTTCTTAAACACCAAACAACTCCTGTTAATGTTGTAAATCGTCAAAGTGTTGATATCTTTCTCCTTATCAAAAACGGACAGATACTCCACCTTGGGATCAATCCTTCCGTGTCCCCCAAAGGCCGGATCATCAGAATTCAGGATCAGCTTGAATTTCCCGGGTTCAGGGATGTAGAAGGTGTAGTCGGGGATGGAATTGGTGGTATGGAAGTTAAAAACAAAGATCAAGCCTTCTTTTTCAAAGACGATAGTCTTGTTTCCCTCGTCGATGTTGAGTTTGCTGGCATAAAGTCCTGAAAGTAGGTTGTGGTCCTTAACCATGCGGATCATCGCCACATCGAATGCCTCAAGAAACTTGTACTTCAGGTCTTTGTTTTCTACCAATGACCATTGTCGGCGCGCATGTTTATAGCTCCATTCATTGCCTTCCCTCGGGAAGTCTATCCATTCGGGATGACCGAATTCGTTGCCCATAAAAGTCAGGTATGCCTGGCCACCATTCAGGATCGTGAACAGGCGGATCATCTTATGCAAAGCGATGCCTCTTTCGATCACAAGGTCTTTATCATCAGCCTGCATATGGAAATACATCTCTTTGTCCATCAGGCGGAAAGCGATGGTTTTGTCGCCAACCAATGCCTGGTCATGGGATTCAGCATAGGCAACAGTGCGGACGTAGGGGAGCCGGTCGTTCAGGACATTCCACATCTCCTCGATGCTCCAGTCTTCATCTTTCTGGTCTTTGAGGATCTTGATCCAGAAATCCGGGATTCCCATACCCAGGCGGTAATCGAAACCAAGTCCGCCTTCTTCTACAGGAAAGGTAAGTCCGGGCATTCCGGTCACATCTTCCGCGATGGTAATGGCATCGGGTCTGATCGTGTGAATCAGCTTGTTGGCCAGTTGAAGATAGGTGATGGCATCCCATTCCACGCCATCGGTGAAATACTTCTCACGACTGGTAAAAGGCTCATTGCCATGATGAAAATACAACATCGATCCCACGCCATCGAAACGGAAGCCATCGAAATGAAACTCGTTGAGCCAGAAAGCAACGTTGGAAAGCAGGAACCGCAGGACTTCCAGCTTGCCATAGTCGAAAAGCTTGGAGTCCCATTGTGGATGCAGGCCACGCTCACCCGGGTGAAAATACTGATCGTCGGAGCCATCGAACTCATTCAGGCCTTCGAGGATATTTTTTACGGTATGTGAGTGAACCAGGTCCATGATCACTGCAATTCCCATCTTATGAGCGCTTCGGATCAGGATCTTCAACTCCTCAGGTGTGCCGAAACGTGAGGAAGCAGCGAAGAAATTCGATACATGATAGCCGAAAGAGCCATAATAAGGGTGTTCCTGGATGGCCATCAGCTGGATGGCATTGTAACCGAGTCGTTTGACCCTTGGCAGCACTTTCCCGGCAAATTCGAGGTAAGTTCCGACACCTTCTTTTTCCTGGGCCATGCCCACATGACATTCGTAGATCAGCAGGTCTTCAGTACGTTCTACGCGAAAATTGTCACCCTGCCAGTCGAAAGGAGCGGGGAGCCAGACCTGGCCGGTGAAGTTCTTGGTGGCATCATCCTGCACGACACGACGGATATAGGCAGGGATTTTGTCATGAGTTCCCTCGGCGGAGACTACCATGACTTTCACCTTACTCCCGTGCGAAAAGATTTTTTTATAATTTTTTTCATCCAGATAGATCTCCCAGGTTCCGGTGGCATTTCGCTTTAGTGGGTGTTCTGTCCGGCTCCAGTTGTTGAAATCCCCGATCAGGAAAAGCTCCTTTGCGGCAGGTGCCCATTCCCGGTAGACCCAGGCTTTGCGGAATGCATCATACTGAATGCCAAAGTAATCCATGCCTGTGCTGAACTCGCGGAGGCTGCCAAATTCATGGGTGATGCGGTGGAGTTTGTCGAGGTATCGACCGTACCTGGCTTCGACATCTGCTTCGCTGGGTTCGAGCCAGGGATCTTGTGTTATCAGGCCTAATCGTTTTTTTGTCATATTCCTTTTCGAAAATCAATTGTTACAAAAGAAAAAAATCCTATTTTTGCACCCTCAAAATGGCGAGGTAGCTCAGTTGGTTAGAGCGTCGGATTCATAACCCGGAGGTCA
>JBAXPV010000016.1:0-88250 GCA_037132075.1 Bacteroidota bacterium | reverse complement strand
TGTTGTAAACAACAGCTGAACCGCCATTTGACAATAAGCTAAAGCTATATGGAGCAGTACCAACGGTGAAGTTAACAGTCACAGTTGAACAACCACCGGCGCAGATAGTACCGCCACCGCTGATGTTAGCCTGAGCTGTTGGCCACAGAACTACAGTAGCTGAGCCTGTCATCCAGGACCAACAACCGGTTTGCTCATTGGTTCCCTTGATGGTATAGATACCGGCAACAGTAGCATATGGCCAGCAAATCTTCTGTCCATTACCATAGATCAGGTTACCTGAAGCAACACCATTGATATAGAGTTCGTAAACAATTCCATAATCTGAATTATCAACACAAACGACAACGTGTGTACAACCGATGCAGCATTCGCCGCCACCGCTAACCTGGTAAGCAACAGGAAGTGGATTCACAGTGACTAACTGTGAGCCATTCATGGTCCTTGAACAATTGTTAGCAAGTTTGGTAGCAACAACAGTGTAAGTACCTGCTTGTGTGAAGGAGCCAAAATTCAATTGGCCACCTGTACCAGCAACAACCAAACCAGTTGTAACAGCGTTACGGAATAATTCATAAGAAACACCAAGTTGTGAACCGGATAATCCGATAACAACACCAGCACCACCAGCACAATAAGAACCACCACCTGTTACTAAGTAAAGGATCGGGCTGTCAACGGTAACTGTTACGCTACCTGAACCTGAATTCTGACAGTTATGATCAGAAACAGTTGTGATGTGATAAGTTGTTGTTGCAAGTGGGTTTACAATAGTATCCCATGTAGAAGTATAGATATGGTGAACCTTAGTATTGGTATTGTCAGTGATGACAATAGTCCAAGGAGCAGTTCCGGTAAGAACTACATGTAAAGTAGCACCCTGACCATAACAAATCGAGGTATTTCCACTAATAGTAGCGGTTGGTAAAGGATCAAGAATTACAACAGCAGAACCTGTTCCATTCCTGGTACAATTAGAGTTAGGATCGAAAGCAAGTACACTATAAGTACCAGGATCTGTAACATTATTGAATACTAGACCGCCGGTAGTAATCGCTGTCATACTAATACCTGTGAAGATACTATTCTTGATCAGTTTATACTCTAAACCAACTTGTGTATTGCTAACGAAGATGCTTGGTCCGGTAGTACCGAAACAATAGTGACCACCACCGGAAACATTGAATGCTGACAGGTTTGGATCAGCTAAAATGCTAACACTGCCTGTCATATTGCTTTCACAACCCGTTGCTGTGTTTACGGCATAAGCTGTATAGTATCCTGTTGTCTGAGGACCGAAGGAGATTGCTCCGCCTGTACCAACAACAGTAGCTACGACAACGTCATTGCTTACAAGATGGTAAGTGATACCGGCTTGTGAACCATTGAGGCCAACATTAACACCGATTCCATTACAATAGTATCCACCACCAACGAGACCAAATTTAACTGGCAGCGCGTTGATATGAAGTGTAGCAGCATTGCCAACATTGTAACATACACGGTCATAAACAAGAACAACAGTGTAAGTAGTCGTTACCGTAGGCGTTGGGATATGTCCACCTGTACCAGGTACATAGTAATATACAGAAGAATTGGTATTTACAGTATCCTTGGTAACACCGTCGCTGATGATAATTTTCCAATGAGTATCACCTGTAAGATTAATTCTCAGAGAAGCAATTTGGTCAGCACAGATCGTAGTGTCATGAATAGTAGCTGTTGGAGGAGCTTGCTGAATCACGGTAACATTACCAATCATCCAAGAAGCACAACCAGTTACATCATTCACTGCATGAACCATATAAGTACCTTCTACTGCGAAGTGACCGAAGGAGATAGAATCACCATCGCCAGCCCGTACAATAGATGTAGCTACATAATTCTCAGTACCTGTAACCTTACGGTATAGGGTATATGTCACACCAATTTGTGAATTACAATCCAACCAGATAACTGGAGGAATACAACCGAAACAATAAACGTTAGGTAGGGTAATACGAACTTCACAAGCTGTTGGTAATGGATCAACAATTACATGTGTGGTACAAGTGCTGTGGCACTGATTTCCATCATATACATTCACAACATAATCACCAGCAGCTGCATTGGTAACCGCAGCAATTGATGGGTTTTGTAAACCAGAGGTGAAGCTGTTAGGTCCGGTCCAGGAATATGACATCGTGCCGCTTCCGCTGGCACTGGCAGTCAAATTCAATGCAGAACCTAAACATACATGGATCGTTTGTGCACAAGTGACAACAGGTAAAGCATGAACGATAAGTTCTGCAGAACCGGTGCTGACACAACCAGTAGCTGTATTGGTAACCGTCACATAATAAACACCGGCATCAGCTGCAGTAGCAGGATTGATGACATTATGCTGCTCAGTGCTGGTGAAACCATTCGGGCCAGTCCAGCTGAAGCCATAACTACCTGTACCGGAAACATAGGCATTCAGGTTGAGTTCGCCACCGATACATGATGAAGATCCAACAACATCGATAACAGGAAGTGTATGAACTGTGAATTCAGTAGAAGCAGTGTTCGTACAACCGTTAGCGTCAGTTACAGTAAGATTATAAGTACCACCATTTACCATTGTTACATTAGCAACAACAGGATTGGCGTCAGTAGAAGCAAAGAAATTAGGACCTGTCCAAACGTAAGTGTAAGGACCATTGCCGGTAACTGTACTATGAAGTGTAACATCACCACCAACACAAACGCTACCAGGAGCAGCAGTTGCCAAAACAACAGGAAGTGGGTTAACAGTAACAAGAGCAGTACCTGTACCTGTATTTGAACAAGTATTGGCATCAGTAATACCAACAATATGGTAAGTCATTGTTGAAGAAGGACAAACCTGGAATGTAGCAGGAGAAGCATTTGCTGTTACAACAAATGTTGTTGCATTAACATCATTTCCAATAGTAACCTGGAATGGTGCTTTACCTGTAAGGTCGAGATGTAAGTTCAGACATTTGGTTAAACAAACAGTACCACCACCAGTGAGGTGCGCTGTTGGGAGCATATCATACTGAATACCCACACAACCAACCATCATATTCTGGCAAGTCACTGATTGCTGCTGACCATTGATCATAGCAGTATATGTTCTCATGGCGACAACACTGTACCAACCGGCTGTCTTGAAGAATCCGAAAGAAATCGGGCTTCCTGTACCAACAACCATTGTATCAACAGCGCCGTTATCACAACAACAAGCATCTTTGATCAGGTAATACTGAACACCATACTGAGAACCACTAAGTTTGATTTCTCTGCCTGGGCCATTATCGCCAACACAAATGTGACCACCACCGATAGTGTTAAACCAAAGTGGAATAGCATTAATCTGTACATGAGCACTTCCATTCATCCAACGCTCGCAACCATATTGAGTAGTAGCAAGAACAGTATAATCACCACTAACCCACATTGGGCCAAAAGTGAAGCTACCATCTGGTTTCAGGTAACCTAATCCTTCAGGAGCGGCTACAGCGGTTGGGTAAGGATTCGATGTTGTAGTAACGAATAATTGGTAAGTTGTTCCTTGCTCATAACCAGAGAGCGCAACTTCAACACCACTACCGGCACAAGCCAGGCCACCACCGGTTACATTCATAACCGTTGGTTTTGGATGAACTGTTGCAGTAAATGAAGTAGCATCAGTACAACCAACGCCATTGCTGATAGCAACAACATGATATACACCAGAATTAGCAGGAGTAGCGTTTGGAATAACCAAAAGTGAACCTGTAATCACAGTATCCAGACCTAATGGTCCAGTCCAATGGAATGTTAATCCAGCAGGATGTGTTTCAGTATTACAGAAGAGGTGTAAATCTGAGTTTTCGCAAACATTGCCATAATTAGCAACACCAGCATTCAGGATCTTCGGTAATTTGGTTACACAGATCTGGTTGTTCAGGAACGTAGTATTCAATGGCATCCCGTCGAACTTAGCAAGTTCGCAGGCACCCTGCTCATTGGTTACGAAGTTGATGTTATAACAAGCACCACCTGCAAGTGAAGCATTGAACCTAAGGTCAAAGAGCTTCACAGTGTTATGACCTGTACTGAACACATTAGCTGGTTCAGAAGTCATCCAGGTAAAGGCAAACTTATTGCTTCCCAATGCTGTGAAACCGTTTAAGGATCCACCAGCCAAAGCAGGATAACAATTTGTAAATGGAGCATATGGATCACCACAACCATCATTCAAACCAGGATACAACATCTTCAGTAATGAATTGTCGTAAGTCAGGGTCAGAGAAATAGCAGCGATAGAGTCAGCATTGGTAATATAAACTGGTACCCATACTTCAGGAAGTGCACAAACATTCACATTTCCCTGAGCATTCTGCACAGGACCGCTTTGGGTCTGTGGTGCACCGAAAGTAATTACAAGAACCGGATCAATATACAGTTTGGCAACGCCACTGTAACCAACATAAGAACATGGACCAGTAACCTTTAACCTGTAGAAGGTATTATTCAGTGAATAAGGTACATTAACCATGTAAAGGTTAGCAGTATTTGAACCACTGTATACAGCGCCGTCAGTAACATCTGACCAGGTACTGTTATCAGTTGAAACCTGCCATTTGTAGGTATCAACCGGGCTACCTGTAGCAACAGCAGAGAAGCTGGCATTTCCACCTTCAGCGATATGCTGATGCGCAGGATTGCTCAACCAGGTATAAGCCTCATAATGAATCAGCGTTACACTGTTAAGCATACCAACAGTACATCCAAGAGGATTACGTTTAGCCACAACGGTATAAACACCTGCCTGAGGATTAGATAAAATCCAATCTAAGTTCAGAGAAATACCACCGTTTTTAATGAGTCCGGTTGCAATTCCATTAAAATATAATTCATAGACAACACCACCCTGGCCACGGTTACCCAAACGAATCGTAATAGGTGTTCCAGGACAATTGCTAGCAGTATTACCAATAGGAAGAATAGATAAAGCATAACGCGTAGGCAGTGGTGTTTCAATCCACTGACCATAACCGGTCATCCATATTGCACAACCTGTTGTAGCATTTACTGCTCTTACAGTATAGGTAGAAGTATTTGGACCTACAAGATTGTTAAAGGTAAGCGGGCCATTAACACCTGGTAAGGTAGTTACATAACCTGCATTCCTGTAAATTTCGTAGTTAACTCCATAAATTGAATTGCTAACAGTAACACTTCCACCTGCACCACCCTGGCAATAAGAACCAGTTCCGGATACAGAGAAAACATTCGGCAGTTGATCAATAACAACGCTGACGGAATTGTTCATCATCTTCGTACAACCGTTTGCATTGGTTGCTTTGATGGTATAGGTACCTCCAACGATTTGAGGACCGAAATCCAGGATTCCGTTAGCAGCACCATATTGTGTACCAACAAGAATACCACCGTTTAAGAACAATTCATATTTCGTAGGATAAGCCTGTGTATTGCTCAGGTAAATATGAGCACCTACCAATGGGCTGTAGTTACAGATATGACCACTATTATCAGCCGTCAACGTGAATTTAGACGGTAAAGCATTAACAGTGATGTTAAATGTTCCACTGTTGGTACAACCTGATCCACTGGTATAAGTATAGGTTACCACATAAACACCAGGCTGATTATCCGTAGGTGTGAAGAAAGTTGCAGCAACACCTCCAATGGTATAAGTACCACCACCAGCAACACCATCGTGTAAACCATTGGCTAAGGTAAATGCGATATCACTATTACAAACAGTATAGGAAGCAGGACTGAAGGTAATCACTGGCTTTGGATTTACCGTGATTGATTTCTTCAATGAATCTGTACAACCATACATGTTCAGGTAGTAATAGGTAATATTATAGGTTCCAACAAGCGTTGGAGCGAAAGTAGCAGTATCAGGATGAATATTGGTGATACCAGGTCCTGCAAAATAACCAGAACCCGTAGAAGGATAACCAATACCTCTGAAAGTTGCTGTTGCATCTCCCTGACAGAAAACACTGGCACCAAGGATGCTGAGCGTAGTCTTAGGATTCACAGTGACAACAACATTCGTAACAGCTGGTCCACAAACCGAAGTATTTGTCCTTAGTTCATAAGTAAATAATTTGGGAGCAATACCGTTATTAACAGGAGTAACCGTAACACTTGCAGAAGTTCCCATTGGAGTATTCGGAGGTATTGTATTCACCAATGACCAAGCATAAGTAGGTCCGCCTGAACCGTTTAATACAGCACTGTTACCAGCACAAATCGTAAGATCCGGACCCGCATAAGCAACAGCAACACTGCTGGTACCAATGATCAGTGAACCAGTTGCAGTACATCCGTGAGCATCCGTTACTGTAACAGTAAATGTAGTGTACTGTGGTGTTGCAGAAACCTGTACAGGAGGAATAACACTTGGATCCTGAGTATTGGCAGAAGTAAGCCATGTTGTAGCTGAAGGATTTGAAGAAGACCATGCATAAGTAAACGGTGCTGTTCCATTGCTGGTAACATTAACGTTTAAGTTGGCTGTGCTGCCATTACAAAGAATAGAAGGTCCTGTAGCGGCTACTGTCATCAAAGGATCAACAACCACAGTATAGGTACCTACACTGGAGCAATATGGAGCAGTTAAAGAAGTAATTGTAACACTGTAAACCGTAGTTACAGATGGAGTTGCAGTAGGTTGTTGTACAGTTGCACTGCTTAAACTTGCTGCAGGTGACCAGAGGTAGCTATAAGAACCACTTCCTGATGATCCCAAAGGAATCTGAACACCACCCACGCCATTGGCGCAAATACTGGATGTTGTAACGCCATTCGGGAACACAACAGCAGGTGAAGGATTCACATTAACCTGGATCGTGGCTTCCTTAGTACATCCCTTGCTGCTGGTTACAGTGACATGGTAGGTAACATTTGAAGTTGGGCTTGCGGTTGGTGAAGCACAAGTGGTGCAACTTAAACCGGTAGCAGGGCTCCAGAGATAGCTGCTTGTTGTAGTACCAGCATCTTCAGTTACGGTAGTCGTTAATGGAAGTGAAGCACCTGCACAAATAGTAACAGCTGTTGCACCATTATTAATAAGAACCGTAGGTGGGTTATTAACTGTAAGAAGAACAGAATCTCTACCATAGCAACCCAAAGCATCAACAACATACAATTTAATATAAGATGTTGTAAGCGGGCTTTCTAAGATAGAATCTTTTCTTGGTGCAGAGAATGGTGTTGGAGTCCAGGTATACAGGAAGTTAGATCCATTAGAAATCCATGGATTGCTGATAACACCCTTTTCCCAACTTGTGTATCCTTTGCAGATAGAAGCAAATTCTGAATAAACTTTAACTTTCAAAGTATCTGTACCAATGGTCTGTGAATTTAACATCATCACAGAACACTTGGTATAAAGTAAAGTATCAGTAGCACTAACAGTATAAACACCGTCTTTTTGTGCAACTAAGAACCAGAAAGGAACACCGTTTCCAATAAATTTCTGTCCGGTATACGTACCATTCTTGAAGAGTTTATAGGTCATATTAACCTGTGCGCCATCGAGACCAACAAACAAACCATTGGTACCAAGGCAATATTTTCCGTAAGGAGGAATACTGTCGTTAAGGACAACATGGAATTTAGAAGGTTCTGTATTGATGGTAACATAGATGCTCTTTCCAAGAGGTTTTTTGTAACAGCTATGACCGTCGCCAATAGAATCAAATGTATAAACGGTATTGATATTCTGATTAAGAACCAGGATATAAGGATTCACAGAAGTTACAATATTTGCCTGTAAGGTATCATTACGTTTCCAACGAACTGTCCAAGGAGCTGTGCCAACAAAATTTAATGTCAGATTAACAGCGGTACGAGGGCAGGTAGCGGTATCACTCGGCCATACAGAGGTAACATTCGGTAAGAAATAAGTACCTACAGAAGTCGTGGCGCAAGCAGAACAACCTTTAGTATTGGTATAACAATAATTAAGGGTCGTTACAGTACCTGGAGTAACAGCTGAAGGATTAAATTTATATACGCCACCCACTAAAGAAACACCAGTGCCACTGAAAACACCACCAGCAGGTGAACCATAAGCTGTGAGATCAAACGCAGCTGAATTTCCACAAACAGAAGGAATTGGTAAAGTTGTAACGATAGGCAGGTTGTTGATAAACATGGTATCAACAGCAGACTTGGTACAACCATCTGTGCTGGTATAAGTATAGGTGATCAGGTATGAGTATGGATAAGCGGTTCCATTACCAATTGCCAAAGCAGCTGAATCGGCATAGAAAATATTACCATGAACCTTTGGACCACTATAAACACCACCCGTAGGGAAACCATCGATCAATGTTCTTGGGGAGGTCGCTCCTTTACAGAAATTACTGTTTAAGATAACAAACTTCGTATTTGGAAGGTCATTTACGGTGATTGATGTTGTAATTCTCTTGAAACAACCATATTGGTTGGTAACAGTATAGGTAATTACTTTACTTCCAACACCGGCAACGGCAGGATAGAAAACACCGTTGGTAACGCCAGCACCAGAATAAACACCACCAGCAGGGAAACCGCCTGTGAGTGTAAATGGAGCATGATCAATACAAACAGAAGACAGCGGTAATGGAGCCTGCCAACTTGCAGTTGGTACCGGATTCCAGTTAACAATGGTATAATCTGACATGATACCACATCTTGAACCAACAACGCAGGTGAATTTTACTCCACTTGCATTAGGAACAACGCGGGTTGAAGGTGAGTTCGGGGTTCCAATCCAGCTACCAGCAGGATAGGCTGACCAGCTATAGGTATCACCACCAGTTGCTGTAAGCATCACCGTATCATTAGCACAAATCGTAACAGGATTTGGGAAGACATCGGCTACAGGGAAACCATGAACGATGGTTACCTTAACACTGTCAATACGTTTGAAGTTAATAGCATCAGTAACAGTAACCTTATAGGTTGTGGTTTTGTTGGTATCACAAATAGGATTGTAAATATTCGTCAGGTTAAGACCTGATGCAGGGCTCCAATGATAATTGTAAGGAGGAACACCACCAGTAGCCATAGCCCATAACTGGGTATTTGCAGTATCACATGCTGTGGTATTGTAGAGTGCATGGAACTGTAAAGCGCTATATACAAATACAGTCATTGTTGTGTAAACCGTATCGGGATGACCATTAATCATAGAACCACCACCTTGTGCAGGGGATCCTTCGTAATTGCTATCCCAAACTTTCACTTTATAAGTAGTTGTCATAGGAGGGGTGGCAACCGGACGCTGAACACTTAAAGAACTCAGGTACTGGTTAGGAACGCTGGTAGTAGGATTCAAGGCAACCCAGGTGAAATGATAAGGAGGAATTCCACCCTTAACTTTTAACTTAATAGTATCGCCAACAGTACCTTCAATATTTAAATTGGCAGCGAAAGCTGAAAGCTGGCTGCTCTCATAAATACTGAAATTATCGAAAGCAAAACCTTCTTTTGCAACTGTACCGTTTGTTAAGAGATAAACCCTGATTTTAACAGGAGACTGACCAGCAAGACCTGTAAGCGGATGTTTGGCAACCTGGTATGCGCTGCTGTTGTAATTTACATCAGAAGCACCAGCCCAACATGGGTAAGCATAAGGTTTCACTGTATCATTAAACCACCTGCCAACAGTTAAGCTTGTAGGTTCATTTAAAGTACCTAAGATCAGATTATCACCACTTCCAATTCTATAGGTCATGAGGACACCATCATATTTATTTTCAATTTTATACTTGATGGCCATAGAAACCTGTGGATTCAACATGAGGCTCAAATCGAAACAAGGTGTTTCAACATAACTGAACTCATTGTTGTTGTAATTACCTGTAAGACTGGTAACCCAAGCCCTATCGGTAGACAAAGCACCACCGGTAGCATCTGAATTGATAAAGGCTTTAGCAGGATGACCCAAGGTCCATGAATTAAAAGAACCACCTGCGATCGCTGAAGTATAACCAAAATTTACTAAAGTAGGACTTGGTGTATTGAAATTCTCGAAGTATGGACCCGGTAAAACGTCAGCATCCGTCACTTTAATAATCGGGCTAACAGTAATAACCTGCGTAACAATATTATTTCCGGCAACCTGGTCACCAGTGAGAACTACTTCATATTCAACAGTAATTGTACCGGAAGTAACAGTAATAGGTAAAGCCGTAGCAAAGGCATAAGTTAATGTACTACCTGGATTAATAATATTAATAACAGGCTCAGTAGTATAAGGACCATAAGCGGCTCCGGTAGGTGCCTGAACCCTGTACCTCATATTATACGTAGTTTGCGATTGACTACCCCGGTTCTTGTAAGACACAGAAACCGGGATAGAACTAACACCACAACCAACTGTAGTACCAGAAGTTGCGGCAGTAATTGTCAGATCTTTACAAGGAGTGATGGTGCACGCAAGACTTGTAGCATCATTGGCTGTTGCGTTATCTACAGCAAGAACCGTTCTGGCATAAATCGTAAAGGTCCCACTTGTTGCCAGCGCCAGTGGCGTAGCAAAAGTATAGGTAAGGGTTTGTCCGGCATTAATGGTCCCTGCAACAGTTTCTTCAACGATACCGCTTACGAAATTATTGGTAGCATATTGCAATTTATAACCAGTTTGTGCAAGACTGCCAAAGTTGGTATAAGTAATTGTAACCGGAACCGTTGCCCCGCCGCAAGGCATTGGGTTGGTCGGGCTAACAATACTGGCAACACCCAAGTCATTACACAGCGGTCCAATGGTGATGACCTGGTTTGCAGCCATGGCGTCATTGGCAGAATTCTGGTCACCACTGAGGGTAACTTTAGACCTCATATTCAGTGTGCCGCTGGTAGGCATCGCTACAGGTGTTGTGAAGGTATAAGACAAAGTTTGTCCACTTGTAATTGGCACACCAGTTACAACTTCAGCAGTGCTATAAGTAACACCACCGTCAGCAGAATAGGACATACTATAATTTGACTGTGTTGAAGAACCGAGATTCTTATAGGTCATTGTTACCAAAGACGTTGTAGGTCCGCAAGGGAAAGGTGTTGAAGGCGTACTGATGCTGATCGCAGAAAGGTCATTACACCAGTTTCCTGTGGTAGGAACAGATGCGATCGTAGCTGAGGTAACAGAGTCATTGACTGAATTGGCATCACCCGTAAGAAAAACTCTGTAACGGAAGGTGTATGATAAAGTAGCCGGACTCGGAACTGTAAAAGGAGTCGTAAAAGTATAGGTTAATTCAGCACCAGGAGCAATCGGGGTTGTAACAGTCTCAGTAATAAGAGGAGCCACTGTAGGTGTCCCCGTTGCCGTTGTTCTTACCCTATATTGCAACTGATAATTAGTCTGTGTCGTAGTACCATAATTTTTGTACTTAATGGTAACAGGCTGGCTTGTTGTACCGCAAAGGATCGGAGTTACCGGAGCCACAAGAGTTGTTACACCCAAATCTTTACAAGGATTCAGAGATGTCATAACAAAAGTACCCACATCATTACCTGCGGCAAGGTCACCGCTTAAGATTGTTTTCGCTTTTACAGTCAATGAACCTGATTGTGGCCATGCAATAGCAGTAGCGAAGGTATATGATAAAATTTGTCCAGGGCCAATGGGTGTGGTAACATGCTCTGTAACAGAAGTTACAAAATTGTCAATAGAATAGCTAAGGTCATAACTTGAAGCTGGAGCAGTACCATAATTCTGATAACGAATTGTAACAGGACGATTTGCATCACCGCAGTTACCCGTTACTGGAGTGCTATTGGTAATCACACCCATATCAACATTTTGCTGACCGGATAAAACTACAGTATAATCTTCAGTCTCACCCCAGGTATAAGCGGCACAAGGGCCAGCAGGGTTAGAACTTTCAGAAACGATAACGCGCATACGGGTTGGACCGGCAGTTGCATAATAAGGTATCGTGATTGTGAAATTCACAGTTCCCGTACCGGAAGGTAATACAGCGGGAGAAGCAAGTCTTTCAGTAATTGGATCAAAAACACCATCCTGATTTAAATCAACATAAACTGCATAACCCCAGGGATAGGTTCCACCGCAAGTTGTCTGTGTGATCGACATCGGGTAAGAGTTCCCATTAATGAGGTTGGTTGAGATTGCAGTATAATCTGTATAAAGCTGATTACTTGAAGCACAATTTGAAGAATTGTTAATTGTATTCAAGGTAACATTTGAAATTTCCTCATCACCGGTATAGGAAGCTAGAGAAACACAATAAGGTACAGGTACAGGAGCTGCACCTGTGGTAAAACTCCAAACAGGACAATCACTAGGTGAACCAAAAGCATTCTTAGGAATAACTTTCCAGAAATACTGATGGTTAGGAACAAGTCCTACAGGCTGATATGAAGTTCCTGTTAATGCACCAACATAGTAAGGTGGATTTGTAGGTCCAAAATACACATCATAAGTGCTGGTAAAAGGGTCTGCATTCCAGCTTACTGACTGTGACAGGCTGGCTCCGGTTGAAAGCGTTGCTGGCACTGGACTTGAGACACAGGTAGAAGCGGTTTTTAGTCTGTCAACGCTAAAATCATCAACACTAAGGTAAGTTGGAGCATATGGTGAAGCATAAAGAATGTCAGCCCCTACGCCAATGTAATAGTTTCCATCGGCAGGAATTGCAGGACTTCCATACAATTTACTATATGTTGCGTTGCTTGGAGATTTAACATTAGCAAATATTGTCATGGCGCCACCGGTGGCTGAAGTTCCGATACCCAGATTCAGGTCACGAAAACTGTTAGGTGCAGCAGATACGCTGGATGGCCAGTACATGATACTTGACAGATAAGCCGAGTCTTTCTTCAAATTAAAAGGTCCAAAGAAGTACCAGTTATAGGTTGAATATACATCCTCAGTACTACTGGTACAACAATAATAATAATAACCAAATTTAGTTCCGGTATTGGCTTTATATGATGTTGTATTAGCAATAGCAGTTCTTAACATACCACTTGTTGCGGAAGTCGGGATTGAAGTAACACAACTTGGCAATGCGCCAGCTACAGTGATACTCTCAAAGCTATTCAGATAAGGGAGTGTTAAAGTACACGAAACACTTTCCACAAAAGTAGTCGCTGTTAAAGCAGAACAGGAATATTTATAAACAGAGCCTGTTTTCTTGTAACTGTAGGCCGTGTAATAATATGTACCCGGGTTAACAATCGTTTGGGTAACAGGGAATGTTTTGCCCTTATATAATATGGTACCAGCAGCAAAAGAGCTACCAATTGCAGTTGGTGCTCCGGACGGAGTACTAAAGGTGCCATTGTTGTTATACAAAATAATCACTGAGTCGGCACTTGCATTGGTTGTACCGGCAAGAGTCACCACATTCCCAACTTTTGAAAGGGTGAAAGATCCGGGAGGCAATGGAAGACAGCCAGTCGTTACCGTTGCGGTAAGCGCACCCGAGCAGGAATAAAATCCACCAACGGGGTTATAGCAATAGGCTTTGAAGTAGTAAGTAGTAAGCTCAGCCAAACCTGATGTTAGAACAACAGGAATGTCAGTTCCTGTAAACACTACGGTAGCACCGGTACCTGCCAGAACAGAACCTACAACAGGCGCAGTACCATTCACAGGAACATCACCGGCAACAAAGGCAGTGGTTTTCATTAAGTAAACCACAGGATTATCGCTTGGATCAAGACCACCGGTCAAAGAAATACCAGTCTGGTTAACCACGGTAGCAGAGAAAGAAGAAGGAGCGCCTGCTACAAGAGGTGTAGTGACAGAAACAACAGGACCATAACAGGAATATTCATTTGTCGTGTTATAAGTCCATGCTTTCAGGTAAATTTTCTTTGAAGTACAAGGCGTAGGACTCGGGATAGAATAATTTTGAGGGAAACTGGTTCCTTTATAAATAATAGTACCGCCGCAAAAAAGAGACCCAACAGCACCGGGAGCACCAGAAGGTATAGAAAATCCAGCATCAATTTCACGAGAAACCACAACAACATTACCTGTTGCAGGTGGAGTCATGGTATAATTTATAGAACTGTAAGTATAAGCTGTCGTATAAAAATTAGTAGGAGCAGCAACGGTTCCGGGAACCGGACAATAAACAAATCTCAAATTTGCTTTGGTGGTAGTTGTATTACCTGTCACGGTTGGACAAGGGGATGTAACATCTGTGTACAAATAAGTATCTTGGATATCTGTAGTAGTTGAGCCATAGGTATAGGGATAACTCGAAGCATATCCAGCAGGATTAAACATACAAACATCGATAAGGATGCTGCCTCCTGAATAAACAAAAGGACTAGAAAGTTCAAACATCTGCCATCCAGTTGACGCATTATACGTATAGGTACTGTTGCTGTAGACAACAGTCATTCCACTTGTTGATTGAAAGGTGGAGGTCAAGGCCGTCAAGGAGGTATTTGCCATACTGATAGTCATTGGCATCAACCAAATTGATCCGGCTGTTCCAACATTCCAACCCAGGGAAGTCAGAGCCGCAGCAGCAGGCCCGCCTGCAGCTGTAATTTCAGCGGCAGTGTACAACAATTGAACGTGGTTACCATAATAAAAGTTGTACATTGGTGAACCGCCCGATTGGAGTGTTGTTCCAGTTCCAATCGTGACCGTTGTTTGGCCAAAAACCCGCGTGAAATTCCCTGTTCCTAAAAGGACCAAAAGTAAGATCATGGGTAGAAGCTTTGTCAGATAATCTTTTCTGGGGTAGCTTTCTGTTTTCATAATAGCTGAATTTGATTTAGTTAATTTATTATTGTTTTTGTTTTGATTCAAAGGAAGATAAGAAGGCGAGTTACATTTTTCCATAAGGTTGATTCTAGTTTTCGATACCATATTATATATAACGGAGCTTATATAGGGGTTTAACTTGCAAAGTAATAACATTAAAACTGATTTCACAAAAAAAATCATAAAAAAACAAGCATACAAATCTGAGGTGAATCCTCAGCTTGTATGTTATCCGATTTTCAATGTAGAATCAATACGCAATGTCGTTCAATAATATTTTATATGTCTGTCTTTCAGTGTTTTATATATAGATTCTTTATAAAGTCTTAAATAGGTTAAATTTCAATTTGTCTCTTATACTCCTTCCGGCACATACAGGTTACACAATACCCGTGAAGTCTAGGACAAATATATGTAGAATGTATCAAAAGTAAATAGTTTTTCAAGGTTCTTTTTTAACATTTTGTTAAATAACGTTAAAAGCAGGCGGACAAAGCCCATAACGCTAAGCAATCGCTACAATGCCAGGGGCCTGCTCTTAAAATCGTGTTAAAGTACGACAATTCAAAATCTTCCTGCAAGCAAGAATTGAAAAATATTAATAAACAATTGTTGATAACTTGCTTTGTGTAATTTTGTGGGGACTTTTAGCGTTACAGGAACGTGAAACCTTCAGCCCAAAAAACAGAAATACCTAAAATAAATTAACCACTAAACCTAACAATAAAACCAATGAGTGAGATCCGAAACCTACAACCCTCAGCCATCTGGGGTCACTTCGCACAACTAAACGACATCCCCCGCCCTTCCAAGAAAGAAGAACGCGTCATCGAATTTATGAAACAGTTTGGCCTGGGCCTCGGCCTGGAGACCCTCGTGGATGAGGTCGGCAACGTGATCATCCGCAAACCTGCCAGTCCTGGTTTTGAAAACCGCAAAGGCGTCATTCTCCAGGGTCATCTCGATATGGTCCCTCAAAAAAACTCCGACACCCAGCATGACTTTGCGCTGGATCCGATCATCGCTTATGTCGATGGCGAATGGGTTAAAGCCAAAGGCACGACGCTGGGCGCCGACAACGGCATGGGCGTTGCTGCTGCCATGGCCGTTCTTGCTGCCACCGACCTGCAGCATGGCCCGGTAGAAGCCTTGTTTACCATCGACGAAGAAACCGGCATGACCGGAGCCTTCGGCCTGAAAGGCGGCATCCTCAAAGGAGACATCCTGCTAAACCTCGATTCTGAAGACGAAGGAGAGCTGTATGTCGGCTGTGCCGGCGGAACCAATGCCAACGCTACCTTTCATTATACTGAGGAAGCCGTTCCTGCAGGCTGGGTGGCTTTTAAACTGAGCATCACCGGCCTTAAAGGTGGTCACAGCGGCCTCGATATCATCCTCGGCCGTGGCAATGCAAACAAACTTTTATTCAGATACCTCAAACATGCCGAAGCCAAACACGGCATGAGGCTTGCTTCTGTGGAAGGCGGTAGTCTTCGTAATGCCATCCCGCGCGAAGCCTTCGCCGTAGTGGTTGTGCCGGCCGACAGGGCCGACAAGATCCAGGGCTGCGTCGCAGAATATGAATCTATCTTTTCGAAAGAACTTTCCCTTACCGAACCCGGACTGAAATTCAAGGTAGAAAAGACCAGTGCTGCTGATTCTGTGATCGACAAAAAGACCCAGCTTGCCCTCACGGCTGCTGTGTATGGATGTCCGAACGGCGTGATCCGCATGAGTGACAGCCTCCCCGGTCTCGTGGAGACTTCAACCAACCTGGCAATCGTGAAATCCGACAAGGGAAGCATCCTGGTGTGCTGCCTGATGCGGAGTTCTGTTGACAGTGCGAAAGATGACCTGGGAAATATGGTAGAAAGCGTCTTTAGCCTGGCTGGTGCCGATGTGGTACTCGACGGCAGTTACCCGGGATGGAAACCCAATCCTGACAGCGCGATTCTCAAGACGATGCTTGAAGTCTATAAGAATAAATATGGAAGGACACCCGACATCAAAGCCATACATGCTGGTCTTGAGTGTGGAATTTTAAGTACGAACTATCCGCATTGGGATATGATTTCATTCGGTCCGACGATCCGCTTCCCCCACTCTCCGGATGAGAAGGTGAATATTGCTACTGTCGGCAAGTTCTATGAGTATTTGCTGGAGACGTTGAAGAATGTTCCGGTGAAGTAGCCCCACCCTGCCCTCCCCAGATTGGGGAGGGCAGGGTACTTCTAGATGAGTTTTGGTGGGAATTGTTTTGTTTTTAGTGCAATGATTTGTCAAAGATTGGAGGTCCTCCACGATTCGGGGAGGATTTAGGTGGGGTTTATTCGTTTTTTTAAAGAAATATTTTGGTTTTTAGAAATAAGTTGTATCTTTGCCGCCCTCAAATACCATTAAGTTATGACCAAGAGAACATACCAACCGTCGAATCGCAAACGTAAAAACAAACACGGTTTCAGAGAGAGAATGTCCAGTGCTGACGGGCGTAAGGTGCTTGCATCCCGCAGGTTAAAAGGGCGTAAAAAACTGTCGGTATCTGACGAGTATAACGGAAGAAGATAGTTATTTTCTGCCAGCTTGGATTTTTCTCCATGCTACGTATAAACTTATTTTGAAAGAGATGGTCATTTTTGGCCATCTCTTTTTTTTTGAATTATCTGATGAAATAAGATACGTTTGGGGGCCAGGGGATGCGGTGCCACAACCAGTACAATACAAAAAACTTTATTGAGTTTAAATAAATCTCATTTAGTATCTTCGCCACTCTAAAATCAAGCATCATGAAGGACCAACTTATGAAGAAGTTCCTGCCCTGGGTGGCAGCAATTATCATTTTTGCACTTGTATCTGTCATTTATTTCAGCCCGGTGCTCGAAGGCAAAAAACTCCAGCAACAGGATATCCGGAATTTCCAGGGGATGTCGAAAGAGATCTCTGATTTCCGCAACCAAAACCACCAGGAACCTTTATGGACCAACTCCATGTTTGGCGGCATGCCTGCCTTCCAGATTTCTACCCTATATAATGGTAACCTGACACGATACTTCGACAACATGCTTCAGCTTGGCTTACCTCAGCCTGCTAATTACCTGTTTCTCTCTGCATTAGGCTTTTTCATCCTGCTGATGGTCCTTGGCGTAAATCCCTGGCTGGCCGTGGCAGGAGCCCTCGGCTATTCCTTCTCATCGTATTTTTTCATCATCCTGGAAGCGGGTCACAACTCTAAAGCCCATGCCATGGCATATATGGCCCCTGTCCTTGCCGGCCTCATCCTTACTTACAAAGGCAAGCTGCTTCCCGGTGGCGTATTGACAGCATTGTTCCTATCGCTTGAGATTGGTGCAAACCACCTTCAGATCACCTATTACCTGATGCTGGCAGTGATGATTTTCTTTATTGCGGAGTTGTATTCCGCTATCATTCAAAAAAAGATGGGCGATTTCGCCAAAGCTTCCGCCGTGGCGCTTGTGGCCGGGATCATCGCACTGGGTCCCAACCTCGGAAACCTTTGGAACACCTATGAATACAGCAAATATACGACACGTGGTCCCAGTGAGCTCACCGCCAATAAAGGGAATAAAACCAGCGGTCTGGATAAAGACTATGCCACGGCATGGAGTTATGGGGTGGGAGAATCCATGACGATTTTAATCCCTGATTTCAAGGGAGGTGGTTCTTATGGTGAATTATCCAAAAACTCTGACACCTACAAAGCCCTCATGTCCAATGGGATACCCAATGCCGACCAGGCAATCAAACAGATGCCGACCTATTGGGGTGATCAGCCATTTACCTCGGGGCCGGTGTATATCGGTTCTATCTTTATCTTTTTATTTGTCCTGGGGATGTTCTTTGTAAAAGGTCCAATGAAATGGTGGTTATTCGCAGCCTCTTTACTCTCAATCATGTTGGCCTGGGGAAGGAATTTCCCTGGATTTACCGATTTCTTCCTGGATTATTTCCCTGGATACAACAAATTCAGGGCGGTTTCCATGACTTTAGTCATTGCCGAATTATGCATCCCTTTGCTTGGTATCGTAGCGTTGCAGCAGATTTCTGAGCATGGGATTGATCGAAAAAAAGCCTTTAATGCGGTAAAATATGCCTTGGGTATCACAGCAGGTCTGTGTCTCCTCTTTGCATTGTTTGGCGGTTCTTTCTTCAGCTTTGCCGCCAGTGGTGATGAGCAGATGCGCCAGTCAGGCTATCCCGACTGGCTGATGACAGCCATCATCAGCGACAGAAAGTCCCTGATGCAATCTGATGCCTTCCGATCTTTTGTCTTTATCATTTTGGCCGGAGCCCTGGTTTGGGCGCTATTGTTTGAGAAACTGAAGAAAAACTGGGTTTTTGCCGGGATGGCCTTGTTGCTGCTTGTTGACCTCTGGATGGTGGACAGACGTTATCTGAAAAATTCTGACTTTGCCGCGAAGCACCAGGTTGAAAATCCTTTTTCGCCTTCAGCTGCTGACGAAACAATCCTCCAGGACAAAGACCTTGACTACAGGGTCATCAACCTGGCTGCCAATACCTTCAATGATGCCAGTACTTCATACTATCACAAATCTATTGGCGGTTATCATGGTGCCAAGCTCAAACGTTATCAGGAACTGATCGAAAACCAGATCAGCAAAAACAATATGGAAGTTCTGAATATGATGAATACACGCTATTTCATCATGAAAGACAAGGACGGAAAAGAAAATGTACAACGGAACCCACAAGCCTGTGGCAATGCCTGGTTTGTATCTCAATATAAGATGGTGGCCAATGCCGATTCTGAGATGGTGGCGCTGGACAAATTCAACCCGAGGGCAACAGCAGTGGTCGACAAACGATTTGAAGACCAGTTACTTAAATATAAAGCCGGAAGCTTCGATTCCACGGCCACGATCAAGCTGGACAGCTATCAGCCCAATCACCTGGTTTACAGCTACACAGCTAAAACAGACCAATTGGCTGTCTTCTCCGAGATCTATTATGACAAAGGCTGGAATGCCTATATTGACGGCAAGGTTTACCCTTATTTCCGTACCAATTATGTGTTGCGCGGAATGGTATTACCGGCAGGCAGCAAAAAACTTGAGTTTAAGTTCGAGCCCAATTCCTATTATGTTGGAGAAAAAGTCTCGTATGCAGGTTCTTTCCTGCTCATTATTCTGGTCTTAGGTCTTGTGCTTGTTGAAGGCAAAAAAGCAATTGCAGCCAAGTAGTTCATAAAAGGGATGAAGAAAGTCCTGATTATCACCTATTACTGGCCTCCAAGCGGGGGTGCCGGCGTACAGCGATGGCTAAAATTTGTCAAATACCTCCGGCAATTTCAATGGGAACCCGTGGTGTATTGCCCCTCGGCCGCTGAATATCCTGAACAAGACCTTTCGCTGATCAAGGACATCCCGGAGAAGCTTGAATTGCTGCAACATCCCATCTGGGAGCCGTATGAAATATACAAACAATTCATTGGACGGGGCAAAGACGAGAAGATCTCGGCTGGTTTCCTGGCAGAAGAGAAACGTGCATCGTTGATGGAAAAGATCTCGATCTGGGTGCGGGGAAACCTCTTCATTCCGGATGCCCGAAAATTCTGGATTAAGCCCTCAGTAAGGTTTTTAAGTGAATATCTTACCACACACCCTGTCGATGTGATCATCTCGACCGGACCGCCTCACTCCTGCCACCTGATTGCACGAAAACTCAGGAAGAAATTTGATATCCCCTGGATTGCCGATTTCAGGGATCCATGGACCAATATCGATTTTTACCCGGATCTCATGCTGACCGGGCTTGCCGACAAGAAACATCACCAGCTGGAAAAAGCTGTCTTGACAGAAGCCGATGCGGTTATTGCAGTAAGCCCTGGCCTTGCCGCAGAGTTCAATGTCATCTATCCGCGTGAATACCATGTAATTACAAATGGCTTTGACGGGGATGATCTTCAGAGTTCTGCGGAAATAATCACTGATAAAAAATTCAGCCTGGTGCATATCGGGAGCCTGGTTCCGGCACGCAACCCGGAAAAGCTTTGGAAAGTCCTCAACAAAATGGTATGCGAGGAATCAGAATTCAAAGATGATCTCGAGATAAAACTCGTGGGGAAAGTGGATTATTCTGTCAGGGAGAGCATTGAAAGAGAAGGCCTGAGCTCCTTTCTCAACAAAATCGACTATGTTCCTCATAGTGAAGTCGCTACTATCATGCAACAGTCGCAGGTATTGTTGTTACTGATCAACAACACGCCCAATGCCAAGGGCATATTAACCGGTAAGTTCTTTGAATACCTGGGATCAGGCAGGCCAGTCCTCGCCATTGGCCCAACTGACGGTGACCTGGCCAAGATCCTTTACGAAACCCAGGCAGGACTCATGAGTGATTTCGGGGATATTCAGGGACTGGAGGAGAATGTCAGGAAGCTATATGGGCAGTTCAGGCAAGGGAAACTGAGTGTTAACGCATCAAATACAGGCATTTATAACCGGAGATCGCTGACGGAGAGACTGGTTGGGGTGATGGGAAGGATGAAGGATGAAGGATGATATATGGAACTCCCGTGTTCATCCTTTATATCTCATCCCTCATCCTTATTTATTCTTGTGTTCTTTAGCCAGGATGATACTCGCATTGAGTTCGAAGCCAAGCAGCAAAATACTGGCATTAAAATATATCCACAACAGCACGATGATGAGGGTTCCAATGGAGCCGTAGAGGGCATTATACCTTGAGAAATTACTCACATAGAAATTAAAACCTACGGAGAGAAGCAGTACCAGGAAAGTTGCCAGGCTTGATCCGGCTGAAAAGAACCGAAAACGCATTTGCCTAGCCGGGGCGAAGTAATAAATAAATGATATTCCGAAATAGATCAGGGAAATTATCACGACCCAGTTTCCAGCCAGAAGCAGGTAATAATAGATCCAGGCGACGAGGAGTTTCTTATGAACCAGGAACTGCAGTATCCCTTTTCCGGCGGTGATGAGGGTAATCGCTGTTAGCGTAAGCACTGCCAGCAGGATTACCAGGAAAATCGATGCGAGGCGTTGGCGAAAAACGGTTCGGTTCTCTTTGGCATGTATTGAGATATTGAAGGCTTCAATGACGCTACGGATGCCATTGGTGGAGAAGTAGCCTGCCATCAGGAATCCGATGGAAACGAGTCCGCCTTGCTTGTGGGTAAGGATATCACGGATGGTCGATTCGATCGCCTTAAAGGCATGGTCAGGGATCAGTTCCGCCAGCATTTTCATCAGCGAATCATATGAATTATGAATCGGCAGGTAAGGGATGAGCGTAAACAGGAAAAGTATCGTCGGAAATATCGCCAGGAAAAAGTTAAATGCGATCGCGGAAGCCCTGGATCTGAGCTGCCCTTGTTGAATTCCACGGATAAAGAAAATCGCTACTTCATAAACAGACAAACCATCGAATGATGGCAGGATCAAACGATCCGAGGCAGTTATAAGCGCGATTACGGGCTTTTGTTTAAAAAGCCAATTTTGGAATTTGTCCCTGAGCTTTTCAGCCATGGATTGCTTTTAAACTTAAATCAAGACTATGAATCTGGTGGGTAAGGGCACCGACAGAGATAAAGTCGACCCCACATTCTCCGTAAGCACGGATATTTTCCAGTGTTATCCCGCCTGAAGCTTCCGTTTCTGCCTGGTCTCCGATCATAGCGACAGCCGATCTCAGATCTGAGCGTTCAAAGTTGTCGAGCATGATACGATCTGCAAAGGCGATATCGAGAATCTCCCTGACATCGGCCAGACTTCGGGCCTCAATTTCTACTTTGATGGATAATTCATTATCAAGCAAATACTTACGCGTATTTTCAAGTGCATTTTTAATGCCACCGCAGAAGTCGATGTGGTTGTCTTTGATGAGGATCATGTCGTAAAGCCCAAAGCGATGGTTTAGTCCCCCGCCTATTCTCACGGATTCTTTTTCAATCCATCTGAAATTCGGGGTAGTTTTCCGTGTGTCGAGGACTTTGGCTTTCAGGCCTGTCAGGACATCTGCATATTTTCTTGTTTCTGTAGCGATGCCACTCATGCGTTGCATGAAATTCAGGACTAATCTTTCAGCCATCAGCAAAGAACGGGAAGGTCCATCGACGGTAAATGCAATGTCGCCGGGATTAACCGGTGTTCCATCCTGAAGCAAGCGGTGCATAATGATAGTAGAATCCATGATATTGAATACTTCTGCTGCAACGTCAACACCAGCCAGGATCCCTTTTTGTTTTACCAGAAGCCTGGCTTTTCCCATGGCTCCAATAGGTATGGTTGCCAGGGAAGTATGGTCGCCGCTGCCGATATCTTCAATCAGTGCGGCCTTAATGATTTCCTGAAGATTCATCGCGGGCGTTTTTTTCGTAGTCTGAAAGTCTTATTCTATCTCGAATTGAAGCTGTTGAACTGACATGCCTGAGGGGGTCTTTTTCAGGAGAAAATAGGTTCTGAATGACTTATTGTTTGTCGAGACATAAGTTACAATACTGAATTGCGATCCATCTTTCGATGAGCCCTGGTGATTGATTTTGAAAGACTTAGGTGGATTTTTCGCGAAGAAGTCTTTCACGATTTGCTCTGCCTGTATTTTTGAGCAAGTAAGTTCCTGTCCAGGGACGAGCAAGTCGATCGTGCTGTTGAAATGCAGTGCCAGGGCAGCGGCATTTCCACTTTTTATCGCAAGGCTGACCTCATCCTGGGTCGCGCCGAGCGGGGGATTCCCTGCAAATGACAGGTTCCCGTTAAAAAATATCGCTATAAAAATCAAAGAGATAAACAGTCGGGTATTCATGTTTTGAATAATTTTGAGAACTGCTGCAAATTTCAATCCAAAGCAGTTCATTATTAAAACAAATATACATAAATAAGTAAAATGAAGCTTAGCTTAATTGCAATAGGTAAAACTGATGATTCATATTTGAAAGAAGGGATTGCTCATTATGCCATGCGGCTGAAGCGTTACCTTACGCTGGAAATCATCGAATTGCCAGGCTTGAAGAATGCGGGATCCCTTGGGAAAGAGCAATATAAAGCCAAAGAGGCAGAGATGCTTTTTGCAAAATGGCCAAAGGCTGACATCGTGTGTTTGTTGGATGAAAATGGGAAAAGCTATACATCCGTTGAATTCGCAGAATACCTGCAGGCAAGCACTTTGCGCGGGAAGAGCCACCTGGCTTTTATTATTGGCGGTCCCTATGGCTTCACCAAAGAAGCAGAAGCCCGTGCTGATCACAAAATTTCCTTGTCAAAGATGACTTTCAATCACCAGATGGTTCGATTGTTTTTTGTAGAGCAAGTGTACCGGGCCATGAGTATCCTCAATAAAGAACCTTACCACAACGAATGAGCTTGACGACGACAGGCTCGGACCGCGGATTTGTTATAGGCATTTATCGAATCGATATCTCTGAAACCTCTGCCACATAATCCATATAGTCTTTAGCCGGGATGATCTGTTTCTGCGTACGGTAATTCAGGATGATAAAGACCAGCAAGAGTGCGGTGAACAATGACTGAAGGAACATGAGTGCGAGTCCGGAAAAAGCACTGGTAGCCCAGCCGGGAATGGCAAGTGTTGTGAATAGCTTAAACCAAACCACAGTCACTATCCCTGCCCCGGAAAGTAGCAGCAGCGACAGAAAAAACAGCAACAGCCTGGTTGTCACAGTCTCCAGATGAACAGAAATGGCACCCAAGCCATGAAGGATGAGCGAGACGGTATCCATATGAGATTTCCCATTGATACGGGGAGCCCGATCGACAGGGACTGCGACAAACGGCAATTTTGAACGGATCACGCCACCCGGAAAATGATTCCAGATCTCTGAAACATGAATGATTCGCTTTGCCAATGGAAAAGGCAGGTAGCAGAAATTTCCGAAAGAGATGCGAGTACCGGTTAGAATGGCGAATAAAGCACGATAAATAAAGTATCCAACTTTAAAAACAAAGGCATTTTCCCTATGTCTACGTGCGGCAAACACTATTTTTCCCGGATTTCCTTCAGAGGCATTTATCAGGCTGATCATGCCGGAAGGACTGTCTTCCCCGTCAGCATCCATTACGAGGATGGCTTTCACGTCGGTCTTATTATTGACGATATAAGCCAGTCCGATGGCGATAGCCCGCTGATGACCCAGGTTCCGGTGTAAACGCAGCAAGGCTGCCTTTGCAGGGATGTTGAAACGCTCAGGAATCACCTGGTTTGAAGCATCATCGACCAACACAAAAAACAAAGATTCCCACAAAGGCTGCGGAAACTCTTGTTTCATCCGCAAAATAAGACGTTCTGTGCTGATCCAATCCTCAAAGACGGGCATCAGCACATAAGTTAGCTGGCTCATAAGTCTGTTTTCTTCGTCATTCAGTCGAAGAAGTAAAGGTATCAAAAAAGCCATGATGAGTATCCGCGTGGAAATCATTATTTTTGTCGTTTTAGCGCCAACCCTATGTCACGAATTGCAGTATTTCCAGGATCCTTCGACCCCATCACCCGGGGTCATGAATCTATTGTCCTCAGGGCTTTGTCTGTTTTTGATGAGATCTACGTAGCTGTAGGCGAAAACCAGGAAAAGAAAGGCTTTTTCGCGATCGAAAAACGACTCGAATGGATCAATAGTGTATTTGAAGACTACCCGCAAATCAAAGCGGTTCGCTATAGTGGACTGACAGTTGAATTCTGTAAAAAAGTCAATGCACTTTTTATTCTCAGGGGCTTGCGGACTTCTGCCGACTTTGAATTTGAACGAAGTATCGGCCAGGTCAATAAAAAATTACATCCTGAAGTTGAGACAATTTTTCTGCTTACCGCACCTGAATATACTGCGCTGAACTCTTCTATCGTTAGAGATATAATCAGGCATGGCGGTGATCCCGGGGATTTTATTCCGGAGAGACTGAAGGGAGTTAGGCTGAAGTCATCCTGAGCGGAGTCGAAGGATGGTGGGTTAGGCTGAAGTCATCCTGAGCGGAGTCGAAGGATGGTGGGTTAGGCTGAAGTCATCCTGAGCGGAGTCGAAGGATGGTTTGAAGGGATTTGGATATTTTTTGGATGTTGATTTTTCGTGTTATGCATTACCGACTTATAGTTGTCCTTCTTTTCTTCCTTCAGCTGAATGCTTTGCAGGCCAAGCCCTTCAGAGTGTTTGGCAAACTTGAGGGGCATCATGGCGAACAATTAAGGATCCTGACGCCTGCTGATCCGTTTTCGGGCATGGAGAACACTTTGGTTAGGGGACAGATCGACAGCAACGGTTATTTTTCGCTGCAAGCCGATATAAAAAACACCTTGTTTGCCTGGATCTCATTGGGTTTTTCCCGGTCTGAGATATACCTTTATCCGGGATTGGAGTTAGAAATCGATATAAAAATATCGGAAAACCCCAAAGCCGGAAGAAACCCATTTCTGGAACCACCCTCGCAGAACCTGGAGCTGATCAGCGAAAAACCACGATCGCTTAACCGGGACATCACCTCATTTAACAGCACTTTTGATGACTTCCTGATCCTTAACACAAAAGGCCTGCAGAACAGGAGGAATACATTTTTATTGGACAGCCTCAATAAACTTATTACAAGTAAAGGCTTCGACACCACTGATACTTATTTAAAAGACTATATTTTTTATAAACTGGCGGACATATCTGTCTTTCTGAGAGAAATGAAATACCCAAAAGCCTATGGGATCTACCTCAGCCATAAGCCGTTAAACTTCGACAACATTGCCTTTTCTGATTTCTTCAATAATTTTTTTGCTGATTATCTATTGTCGCAAACGAAATCCAATTTTTTAAATGACCTGGATCTTTGTATCAACAAGAATGTAGATTTGTATGGTTTACTTGACAGCTTGGGAAAAGACAGCCTGCTTCGCAATGAAAAGACCAGGGAACTCGTGCTGCTCAAGCATCTCCCATTGTTTTACAATCAGAATAACTTCTCCAAACCCAACATCATCCACCTTCTGGAAACCTTTGCTGCCAAAGGGAAATTCAAAGACCACCGACAAATTGCCCTTAACCTTCTTTCGCAACTCAGTCGTTTTGAGCCCGGGACTCCCCTGCCCGCTTTTACTTTCCTTCGAAAAGATGGGATCATTTTTAATAATGACAGCCTGAAAGGAAAGATAAACTGCCTGCTTTTTTTCACTACTGTGTGTGATGCATGTTTGGCTGAGCACGATCTTATCCGGAACCTTCAAAAGAAATATAGCGGGCGGATAAGATTCATAAGCGTTTGCTGCGATATCAGGAATTACGCCCTTTCTTCCTATTTAAGAGATCATCCAAAATATAACTGGCTATTTGTCGAGTTCAACGGAGATTTTTCTTTCCTGGAAACCATGGAAATCAAAAGTTCACCCCTGCTCCTGATAACTGACCGCGAAGGGAGGCTCATCAAATATCCGGCAAAACTGCCAAGTGAGGGTTTGGAAAAGGATTTGGAAAAATTGTGAGTGCCTCACACCCGGCTCATTAAAAAGCCTCACCGCCGGGATCCTCTAGAAGCCTCACCCCCGACCCTTCTCCTGAAGGAAAGGGTTAGGCCGCGGAGATGACATTCCTTAAAAAGCCTCACCCCTGGCCCCTCTCCTGAAGGAGAGGCTGGGCCTCCGAGATGACATTCCTGCACTTTGAGGTACCACTAACAAATAACTACTAACTGATAAGCTCTTTTGGCTCAAAGAAACTAAAGTTTACCTTGCCATAATTCCTGGTTTCAAGGAACTCAGGATACTGACGGAAACCTACTTTTTCGTCATGTTCCAGGATTAAAAGACCGTTGGGGCTTAAGAGCTTATTCTCAAAGATCAGGCCAGGTATTAAATCAACACCTTCCATTTCATAAGGTGGATCAGCGAAAATCAGCTCATAATTCTTGCGGTTGTGCCGGATAAACTGAATGGCATCAGCCCGCATCACCCTGATGGTGTGAAAATCAAGAACTCCGGTAGTTTTTTTTATGAATTCAATACATTTGAAATTCAGTTCGACGGCTGTAACTTCCGGACAGCCTCTGGAGGCAAATTCAAATGTAAGATTCCCTGTACCAGCAAATAAATCCAAGACCCTGGTCACTTCAAAATCAATTCTGTTTACGAGTATATTAAACAAGGCTTCCTTGGCCATATCGGTGGTCGGGCGAACCGGTAAGTTTGTTGGTGTGACCAACCTGCGGCCACGGTGGGAACCGCTGATAATTCTCATGATAAGGCAATAATTAGGGGAAAGAACTGGTGGATGGGTGCTTTGCGAAAAACACTGCTAAAGACATATTTAGCCGGGATCTCCAAAGGTGTTATTTCAGGAATAAATGCTTTCAGTTCAAGCATTAACGACTGATCAGCCGCAGGTCCACAAAGCATGAAGGTGCTTTCAGAAGGATTAAAGCCGTTTTTGTTCAATGCAAGCAAAATGAAATAAATAAGATCATCATAGCTCTTATAAGAAAATTCATTCGAGAAGATTAGCTTCCCTGACACAAAAAGCGCCAGCTCGATCTTTTCTTTTTCGGCATAAATCACTGTATTTTTCTGTGATTGAAGGTCTTGCGACATTTTAACCGTTTCTGTCAGCCACATTGTTCTGAGATGCTGAATCACCGCTTTCGGAAAAAAGGAATGAATTCGGTTTTCAACACTCAGTGGCAGCGAATATACCAACATAGCCTCAAGGCTTTCTATATTATCCTGATAAATCCATTCACCGGAAACTTTTGCAGGATGCTGCAGTTTTAAATATGATTCTTTAAGACTGGAATCATAAAAAACTGACGGAACTAAAGCATAGGAAGGCGCATCGATAAAAACCTTTAAATCAGTATTTCCACCGGATAACCACGGAATCTGACTGGGCAGGGCATTGATGATATCCCCGATGTTACCCGGAAAAAGCGGTTCATTCCCTTCATAGGACCATTTTTCAAAATACTGTACTTTGTTGTCATTTTTAGTGACGATACATAATTGAACTCCGTCTGTACCTAGCTGAAGGGCGGCAGCATGACCCTCATTCAGAGATTTGTTAAATCCCGGGTCTTTTAGCTGTATTTGTGCTATTAATTCCATTAAGTAATTTTTCCTGGTTTGAAAACCGTCTTAACAATCAACAAACCTACAGGATTTTGAAGGTTTTTACAAATGCTAATTTCGCCTTGAATGACAGATCACTTTATATCAAGCAATTATCTAATGATTTAATTTTCCCTTGAATCCGAAAAAGGCTTTATTTTTGCTTCAAGGCAAGCACTATGGATTTTCTGACACTTCTCATCTTAGCCATTGGGTTATCATTCGATTCCTTCGCAGTTTCCATTTCCAGTGGGGTTGCCCGGACTCAGATGCGCTTTTTCTCTGCATCAAAGATAGCTTTCTCACTTGCTTTTTTCCAGGCAATGATGCCATTTATCGGATGGATAATTGGCGTACAAATCATACGTTACGTTAAAAATTTCGATCACTGGGTCGCCTTTGGACTCCTGTTATTGCTGGGCGCAAAGATGATCCTGGAAAGCCTTAAAGCCGGCGAAAACAAAGGACCTTTCAACCCACTGCATTTCGGAACACTGATCCTGATGTCGGTGGCAACTTCCATAGACGCTTTTGTGGTTGGGATTTCTTTCGGTTTTTTAAAGATGAACATCTGGTTAAGCATTTTTGTCATCGGCGTGGTAACCTATGTCATCTCGATGCTGGGGATTCTCTTCGGGAAAAACACGGGTGCCTGGCTTGGCAAATGGGCTGAAATTGCAGGTGGAATAATCCTGATCGGGATCGGAACGAAGATCCTTATTGAACACCTTTCTTCTTAAAAACTCAAAGCGCTAATGTCGGTATTTCTGGAAGGATTTTAATCATCTCAGTTTCATGGTTTATGTGAAAGCAATAATGTGATAATCCATTTGAAACCAGAAGATAAGACACTTTAAATGCCATATTATATCGCGCGATTTGCTCCAGGGTTTTCTCACTTAATGCCACAGAGGGTGCTTTGCATTCAAGTAGCATTACCGGACTTCCCTGGCGGTTGAACACCAAGATGTCACAGCGTTTATTTAGCTTATGATAAACCAGGCTATATTCGACTGCAAGTAAGGCTATTGGGATCTTTTTTTCCTGAATCAGGTATTGAATCAGATGCTGACGTACCCATTCTTCCGGTGTCAGGCTGACATATTTCCGGCGGGCAGGGTCAAAAATTTCCTTATTTTTATTTTCACCCCTGGTAGAAAAAATATATTCCGGAAAATTCAGCTCAGGCATCATGGGTGAACAGGATTTTGCACATCATTATTTCGGCATTCCTCCAAAAACATTTCTGAACCAGCGATGCACGCCATGAAATGACTTCACCGGTTGTGCATGCATGAGAATACATTCCCCATGTATCGCTTTGATGTCGTGATCTTTACAAAACTCCAGGGCTTCCGGACTGTCAGAATCCATTTGAATCCAGATTTGTTTAACGCCCATGGTATAAGCTTCACTAACGACTTTCATGCATTGATCCCTTGGAACCATAGAAATCACTGCCTGTGGTCGTTCTGGGAGGTATAACAATGACTGATAACACTCCTGGCCATCAACTTTTGGATAGTTCGGGTTGACGGGAATGAGTTTAATCCCCTTGTATTTAAGTTCCCGAAAGGCAGAATGACCGAATTTTTTCTTGTTTTCAGTAGCACCCACAAAGGCAAACCAGGGGTTTTCCATGAAAAGGGCGATGTCGTTTTTCGTAAAATCTTTTTCAGCCATCACTTATTGATTTGAAAAGAAATTCCATAAGGCTTCATCAGGCGGAGGTGCGAGCACATATACTTCCACCTGGCTAACCGGGTGTAAGAACTTTATGGAGCGGGAATGCAGCGAAATAGAAGCATCCGGATTCGAACGGGGATAACCATATTTCAAGTCCCCTTTTATGGGACAGCCAATATGCGATAACTGGGCCCGGATCTGGTGATGCCTGCCGGTCATCAACTCAACCTCCAGCAATGAGTATTTGTCGCTTTTGCCGATCAGTATGTAACGCAGCTCACAGCGTAGTGCACCGTTCAGATCAGAATTGCTAACGAATGACTTATTTTTTTCTTCGTTCTTCTTAAGGTAGTTGATGAGGGTATCTTCATTCCTGGGCGGACTGTCTTTTACGATAGCCCAGTACTTTTTCTCGATTTTACGGTCATGAAGGATCGCATTCATACGGGCCAGGGCTTTAGAGGTGCGGGCAAAGATCACGGCACCGCTGACAGGGCGGTCCAGGCGATGAACGACACCGAGAAAAGCTTCCCCGGGCTTGTTGTACTTCACTCGTATGTAATCTTTTACCACTTCACTAAGGGGCACATCGCCGGTTTTATCACCCTGTACAATTTCAGAAGGTAATTTATTTACGATGACCAGATGGTTGTCTTCGTAAAGGATTCGCTGGCTAATTTCAGTATTGTTCCCTTTCATTGGGGAAATCGAGCGACTTGATGTCATGAATATAAGAAGATACCGCACCTTTAATTTCCTCACTCAGGTTGTGGTAACGGCGGAGGAAACGCGGAGAGAATTGCGTAGTGATCCCAAGCATATCGTGTAGCACAAGTACTTGTCCGTCAACCCACTTTCCGGCCCCGATCCCGATAATTGGAACTTTGATTTCTTTGGCAACTTTCTGGCCTAATTTTGCAGGAATTTTCTCCAGCACCAATGAGAAGCATCCGGCATTTTCGAGTAAATGAGCATCTTCCAGGAGTTTGTTGGCTTCTTTTTCCTCGGTAGCTCTCACGGTATAGGTCCCGAATTTATTGATCGACTGCGGAGTCAGGCCCAAGTGCCCCATGATGGGAATCCCGGCAGAGAGGATACGATCCACTGATTCAATGATTTCGCTTCCACCTTCCAGCTTTACTGCGTCAGCACCACTTTCTTTCATGATCCTGATGGCCGAGTTCAAAGCCTCTTTTGAGTTTCCCTGGTAAGTTCCAAAAGGAAGATCGACGACAACCAATGCCCTTTTTATCCCCCTAACCACAGAGGAGGCATGGTAAATCATCTCGTTAAGGGTAATGGGGAGCGTAGTCCGGTGACCCGCCATCACGTTAGAAGCAGAGTCTCCGACGAGGATCACTTCCATCCCGGCTTCATCAAGGAGTTTTGCAAAGGAATAGTCGTAGGCGGTAAGCATCGCGATCTTTTCCCCTTTTACTTTCATTTCCTGTAGCACATGGGTTGTGACTTTCACAGGTGATATTTTTATTACTGACATGTAAGTGCTCTTTAAGAATGAACAAAGCTACAAAGAAAATGAGGAAGCGGTCGTGATAAAAATCCTCTTATGTTTGTATAGACAAAGAATCCAATGCAAAAGACAGCGTTTAAAATATACATTTTTTTAAGTTTCATCCTTTTTGTTTTGCACTACAGCGCTCATGCTCAATATTATAACCTTGGACAGGATCCCGCTTCGATCCGATGGAAACAATTAAATACGGCTCATTTTTGCATTATTTTTCCTGCTGAGGACGAAGCCGAATCAAAACGGCTGGCCTTTTTGCTTGAATCGGCTGCAGGACCTGTATCCGCAGGACTAAACTTCAATGCGTCAAAGACGAATGTAATTCTTCATTCCAGGAGTACGCTGTCAAATGGTGTGGTTAGTTGGGCACCCCAACGAATGGAACTGTTCCCTTGTCCTCCCCAAAGCAATTATCCCCAGGAATGGCTGGAGCAGCTTGCCCTTCATGAGTACCGGCATATCATTCAGATCAGCAGCATGAACAGAGGATTTACGCACGGGCTTAATATTTTACTAGGCCAGCAGGCGTCTTCGCTCATTCTCGGACTCTTTATCCCGCCATGGTTCATGGAAGGCGATGCAGTATCGACGGAAACCGCGCTGAGCAGGACTGGCAGAGGATCAGCGCCTGATTTTGAAGCCTTGTTGCGGTCGCAGCTGCTGGAAAAAGGCAAGTTTTCTTATGACAAAGCCGTCTTTGGTAGTTACCATGATCGGGTCGCTGACCATTATACCCTTGGTTACCATATAGTTGCTTATGGACGAACACATTACGGAAACCGACTCTGGCAAAACGCCCTGGAACAAACCGCCCGTCGGCCCTATAGAATTACGCCTTTTTCACATGGAATAAAACAAATCAGTGGCTTGAGCAAAGTTGGCTTGTATAAAAAAACCATGAATTCCCTGGACAGCCTGTGGGCCGTGCAGGACAACAGAAATGAAATCCTGCACATGAAAATATTGCAGCCAGCCAATGTCATCCCCTGGTCTGATTACCAATTTCCCGCAATGATGGATCATGGTGTCGTTTTTTCACTCAGGAAAAGCAAAGAAGATATTCCTCGATTTGTTTCTTTTTTACCCGGAGGAAAAGAACAAATCCTTTTCACACCAGGAAGCCTTGAAGACGACATTGTTTATTGTCGGAATAATAAAATTATTTGGACAGAAGCCATCCCGGATATTCGCTGGGAAAACAGGAGTTTTTCACGAATAAAAATCTATGATCTGGCAAAAAATAAATTAAAAATAATTGGCAAAAAAAGCAGATATTTTGCAGCCTGTCCTTCTGATGATTTCAGCAAAATTGTTGTGTCAGAAACAACGGAAAAAGGACTCAATTTTTTAATCGTTTTAAATACTGCTGACGGTAAAGAAATATGCAAATTTCAACAAGCCGAAAATGAACAATTTTTAACACCAATTTTTAATTCTGACGGAAACACCATTCTTGCTATATGCCTTGGTTTGCAAGGAAAATCAATTGTAGAAATTGATTTAAAAAACAACAAATTTCACAAGCTTTTTTCTGCTGGTTTTGTGGATATCAGCAAGGCAGTTTATCACAATAAAAACATACTTTTCATTGGTGCCTTTAACGGGATTAATTGCATTTATTCCTTAGATACTACCCATGCAAAAATTAGCCAATTAATGCCGTCTCGTTTTGGTGCGAAAGACATTAATTTCTCGGGTAATGACAGCATCATTTATTCTGATTTTACGTACACAGGATTTCGAACCGCTATCACTTCGATTGAATCAAAAATAAGTCAAAAAAACCTCAGCCAGATTCCACATTTTAACACTGATCTTGACTCTTTATTAAGGCGACAGGAACATCCGGTATTATTCAATGATAAAAAACTTCAAGACAGTATATTAAACATTAAAACAAGCCCCTATAGCAAAGCAGGGCATTTGTTTCATTTTCACAGCTGGTCGCCGGTATATCTGACTTCCACTGACATGAGAGCAGATCCCGGCATTCAGCTAATCTCTCAAAACATGCTCAGTACCAGCGTAATGAGCCTGGGCGTCGTGTACAATCCGATTGAAATGACTACCCGTTTTAAATCGACGTATTCATACCTGGGCTGGTTTCCCATCTTTGATTTAAGTTATGAGGATGGCCTGAGAGCTTCGATGAACGGAGGCAAACGCTTTACCTATAAAGAAACGAACCTGGGTTTACAAATTTCGCTTCCATTGAATCTCTCCAGAAACAAGTATCTGAGGAGGATCCAGCCCTATATTGGGGCTACATGGGAAAATATACAGCATACGTCGAGTTCGCCGGACAGGCTCTTTAAAGGTGCAATTGACATTCTGAATGCAGGGTTTTCATCCTACAACATTCTACGATATACAGAAAAAGACATTTTCCCACGCTGGGGCCAGACTTTACGCTATCAGTCGAGGCAAACACCCTGGGGTGATCTGTCCGTTGGCAATATATTTGCCCTGAACGGGAATTTCTTTTTCCCAGGACTGTTTCGCCATCAAAGCTTTCGTTTGACCCTGGCCTACCAACAAAAAGGCTCAGGGGATCAATATTTCAGTGACTTAATTGTTTTGCCAAGGGGATTTACTGATTTCACCAAAGCTCATTTTTTCAGCAGCTCGCTGGATTATTCCCTACCCATTTTATACCCTGATTTGAGCCTCCCGGGTTTCACCTATATCAAACGGGTCAAAGCGGCATTATTTGCTGACTATGCCTATCAAAAGGCTGTTCCTGATGAAAACTTTTATTCAACAGGAATTGAACTTACCGCTGACCTTTATCTTTTTCGCTTATATGCACCCATGGAACTGGGTTGTCGCTCCACCTATATCACGCAGAAGAAAGAATTGAAGTTTGAGTTTTTGTGGAGTATCGGCTTCGGGAGCTATGGAGGAAAACAAGAATTGCGTAATTTTGACAAAAAATAAAACCCTATGCCCTGGATCATCAGAATCATTGTCTCTGCCTTTGCGGTGATCATTTCCTCCTACCTTCTTCCGGGGGTTCATGTTGACGGATTTCTTACAGCATTGCTTGTGGCAGCCATTCTTTCACTGTTGAATGCCTTTTTACGACCGATACTGATCCTGCTTACGATCCCGATCACTTTTGTCACGATGGGGCTTTTTCTCCTGGTAATCAATGCTTTTATGATTATCATCACTGACCATCTCCTTGACGGATTTAGCGTTAAGAATTTCTGGTGGGCTTTGCTTTTCAGCCTGGTGCTGACCCTTGTTACCGATTTGCTCGACAAACTCAATGAACGTATGAAATAAACGATGAGAACCAGATTTATTGGAGATACAGAAGAGATTGCTGAAGTCATCAACAAATGCCAGGTATGCCATATGTCGATGGTAGGCCCGGATCATGAACCTTATGTGCTTCCGATGAATTTCGGTTACCATGAAGGCGTTGTTTACCTGCATTCGTCGAAACACGGGAAAAAGATAGACATTTTACAGCAAAATCCCAGGGTTGTGCTGGCTTTTAGCTGCGATTATTTCCTCAGGTATCAGAATGAAGGTGTTGCTTGCAGCTACAGCATGAAGTATCGTAGCATCCTGATCTACGGCAAGGCAGAGTTCATCGACGATCCGGATGCGAAGAAAGAAGTGATGAATGTGATCATGCGGCAATATACCGGAAAGGATTTTTCTTTCAACATGCCTGCCATCAGGGAGGTGTGTGTTTACAAGGTAGTTCCGGAGAAAATTACAGGGAGAGCCTACGGCCTCTAAGAGCCTCTGGGAAAAGCTTTTATCATAGACATTGCCAGGTTTCTGCAGGAAAAACCCAAGGTGACTCCTACCATAGCGCCTACGATGACATCTAAAGGGAAATGCACACCAAGATAAATCCTTGAATATGAGACAAGCGCAGCCCAGGCGATCAAAGCCCAGTTTAATCCGGGAACGATTTTCCTGAGAAAGGGAAAAAGGAAGACCACAAAACCAAAAGAATTGGCTGCATGAGAGGAAATAAAGCCATAAGTACCGCCACATTCTCCGTTTAGCGTATAGACCATGCCGCTTAAAATCGGGTCGTGGCAAGGCCTGAGCCTGTGAAACACATTTTTAAACAGATGAACAGAAACCTGGTCAGTTAAAACGACCAGGATGATGACAGACAACAAAATATACCAGGCATTTCTTCTGTAGTGCCTGACAATCAGGTAAATCAAAAAAACATACAAAGGAATCCAGAGGGGTCTGTTGCTAAGCCAGTACATCACAAAGTCGAAAAAGGGATTGTGAAGGCTGTTGATTGCCAGGAAGGCCGCCTTATCCCAGTTTACTATGGCATCAATCCATGTCAAGGGTTGAGTTCTTTCCAGAGAAGGTCTTTCAAACCGACCAAGCCGTGCTGGGTGTGGGAAGAGATAAACACATAGGGAACATTGGGAGGGAGTTCTTTTTTCAGATCCTCCAGTAGTTCGGCATCCAGCATGTCGGCTTTGGTAACAGCCAGTACGCGGCCTTTGTCCATGAGCTCAGGGTTATATTGGGCGAGTTCATTCAGCAAAATATCGAATTCCTTTTTGATGTCTTTTGAATCCACTGGGATCATAAACAAGAGCACCGAATTTCTTTCAATATGCCTGAGGAAGCGTAAACCAAGGCCTTTTCCCTCATGGGCTCCTTCGATGATCCCTGGGATATCAGCCATCACAAAAGAGCGAGCGTCGCGATAGGCCACGATACCGAGGTTCGGCCTTAAAGTAGTAAAGGGATATTCAGCGATTTCCGGTTTCGCAGCAGAGAGCACCGACAACAGAGTTGATTTTCCGGCATTGGGAAAACCTACCAGGCCGACATCCGCGAGGATCTTGAGCTCCAATATCTTCCAACCCTCTTTACCTTCTTCGCCAGGCTGGGCAAACTTGGGTGTTTGGAAAGTCGCTGATTTAAAGTGTGCATTTCCCATACCACCACGGCCACCCGGGATCCACACCTTCATTTCGCCTTCCATCGTAATTTCGGCCTCAACCTCACCTGTTTCAATGTCTTTGGCTATAGTTCCCAGAGGCACTTCGATAATCACATCATCACCTTCACGACCTGTACTTAAGCTCCCGGAGCCACTATGACCGTTTTCCGCATGAATATGTTTTGTATAACGCAGATGCAACAAGGTCCAAAGCTGGGCATTCCCTTTCAGGATGATATGTCCGCCCCTGCCACCATTCCCGCCATCAGGGCCACCCCTGGGCGTAAGCTTGGTCCGGATAAAATGTAAAGAACCACCGCCCCCATTACCGGAACGGCAAAAAATCTTAATGTAATCGACAAAATTTGAATTGGCCATTAAATACTATAAATGCTGATCGATCAGCGTACATAATTTCTCAAAAATCTCACTCACTTCGCCAATCCCGTTAATGGCATGAACCTTATCCTGTGCTTCAAAATGTTTCAGGAGCGGGCTTGTTTTCTGACGATACGTTTCCAGCCGGTCACGAACCACTTCAGGTTTGTCGTCGCTGCGGCCTTGCTCTTCTGCCCGACCACAAAGCCTTTGTACCAACTCATCCTCATTTACTTCCAGAGAAATAACTAGAGAGACGCTAATACCTTGTTTTTCAAACATGTCATCCAAAGCAATTGCCTGCACCAACGTACGGGGAAAACCATCCATAACAAAACCATTCTGATAGCGGTTTTCATCAATAAATTTACTGATCAGTGTGATCAGAATATCATCCGGAACCAATTTTCCGTTGTTCAGATCAGCATTAACTTTTCTTCCAATAGGAGTGTCATTCTTTACCTCATCCCTAAGTAATTCTCCTGTTGATATATGTTTTAATTGATATTTTCTGGCAACATTAGCCGATTGTGTTCCTTTTCCAGCGCCCGGTGGTCCGAATAGTATAAGGTTAAACATAGATTGTTTTTAAATGTTAAACGATTTGATAAATACCTTTGAGGTTCCGCCCATGCCCGTTAAAATCGAGGCCATAACCGACGATGAATGCTTCTGGAATCTCAAACCCCAGGTAATCAATATCAAAGCTTTCCTTAAAATGATATGGTTTAAATAATAATGTTGCAATTTTCACGCTGGCAGGTTGACATGCTGAAAGTTTGCGTTTCAACAAGGCAAGGGTCTGTCCGGTCTCCACGATATCTTCCACGATCACGACATGCCTGTCCTTGATATCTTCTTTCAAACCAATAAGTTCCTTAACCTCACCGGTGGACTTTGTATCCAAATAGGAAACAAGTTTTACAAAACTAAGTTCGCAGCTAAAATCAAGATCGCGTAATAAATCGGCTGCAAAAACAAAAGACCCATTAAGGACAGCAATAAAAAGTGGATTTTTTCCTTTGAAATCGAAAGATATCTCGGCCGCCATCCTTTTCAGCGCCAAAGCGATCTCTTCAGGGGAGATATAAGGCTTAAAATGTTTGTCGTGGATAATAATTTCGTTCATTTGCTTTTTACACATTGGGTCAATTTACAAACATAATTAAATTTGTCGAGATACTTATTGCTAATTTATAGAAGATTAACATTTGAAATGAATTATTTTTGCCACAAACATTTACTATGGAACCGAAAGTAAGTATTATCATGGGCAGTACTACCGACCTGCCTGTCATGGAAGAAGCGGCTAAAGTGCTGAATGAGTTACGTATCCCTTTTGAAATCAATGCCTTGTCGGCACACCGCGTACCGGAACTGGTGGCTGATTTTGCCACGAATGCCTTCAGTCGTGGCATCAGAGTTATTATTGCAGGTGCCAGCGGCGCAGCACACCTGCCTGGTGTTGTCGCTGCCTTTACGGCACTCCCTGTGATCGGAGTACCTTTACGTTCAGCTATTTCCATTGAAGGAATAGATTCACTGCTGAGTATTGCGCAGATGCCTCCCGGAGTTCCGGTAGCTACCGTAGGAATCGATGCTGCAAGAAATGCCGGGATTCTGGCTGCACAGATTCTCGCAAGTGGCAATCCGGAGATGATGCAACAAATGCTTGATTTCAAGGAAAGCCTGAAAAAGAAAATTATACAGGCGAACCAGGAATTGTCAAAGATTAGCTACGAGTATAAAGTCTAGTTTACTTTTTTCGCAGGAGCATCAATCCATCACGTACAGGAAGCACAAGACATTCCACACGTTCATCCTTGCTGACCCTGTCATTGAATGCAATGATTGCCCGTGTTTCTTTGTCGCCGGAAGCAAGAGGAAGTATGACTTTTCCACCCCATAAAACATTATCAACCAGAATAAAGCCTCCTTTTTTTACTTTGTCAAAAACGAGATCATAATAGGTCTCATATTGTTCTTTGTCGGCATCCAGAAATACAAGATCCCAGGGTCCAGTTAAGTTAGGGATGATCTGCGTGGCATCCCCGATGTACAATTTCGTTTTGGGGGCTATTCCGGCTTCTGCAAAATTATGTAACAACATCTCTTCCAGCTCAGGATTGATCTCCAGGGTTTCCAGCAAACCGCTATCCGGTATTCCTTCCGCGAGACAAATAGCGGAGTAACCGGTGAAAGCACCTATTTCCAATATCCTTTGGGGACGAATCATCAGACTGATCATCTTCAACAGACCACCCTGCAGATGGCCCGACAACATCCTCGGGTAGGCAGTCTGCAAATAAGTCTCCCTGTGAATGCGATATAAAATTTCATTTTCAGGACTTGTGAGTGAGGTTGCGTAATCTTCAAGCTTCTGATTCATAATCTTTTATTATATATATATTATTTTGCTGAGAGATAAGCAAGCGTACTCATTTTTTCAGGATTCAGGACTTCCGCTGCTACGAGTCTAACCGACTCAGCAGTCACCGCATTGATTTTATTTTCTATTTCTTCGAAGGTGTCGACGCTTCCGTAGACCTGCAGACTTTTACCCATTGAGATCATCTGGTTGAAGTTTGAGTCGAAAGAAATTGCGATCTGACCCAGGTATTGTTCTTTGGCTTTTCGCAGGGATGTCTCTGATAAATCATTTTCCCTCAAACCCTTAAGGATCTTCTCGATGAGTTGTAAAGAGTCTTTGAGCTGCATAAAGTCAGTACCCAGGTAGATTAAAAAGACACCTGTTTCGGTAAAGGGGCTGAAGTGCGATTCGACGGTATATGCCCTACCCCTCTTTTCCCTCAGGTGAAGATTTAAAAGAGATGACATTGCAGGACCACCCAGCATGTTATTGAGGAGGGCAAAAGGAACCCGTTTCTCATCCTCCAGGTGATAAGCCAGGTTTCCCAGGACACAATGGGTTTGAAAGGTCCGTTTGGAGATTCTTGTATCAAAGGGTTTATAATCTTCAGGTTTAAAGATCCGAAACGGGCTTGCCGATCTTTCAGTACTTTTACCGGATGCCTGGCAAGGAAAATGCTGTTCAATCTTCCTGACGAGGACTTTCATGTCGATATTACCGACAAAACTCAAGACGATATTTTCGGGACGATAATGTTTTCGGAGGAATTCCTGCAGGTGAGCCGCTGTAAAGCTTTTCAGGCTTTTCGGGTTTCCCAGGATGCTTTGCCCCAGCGGGTGATTTGAGAAAACCAGGCTGTCGAAGTGATCCAGAACATATTCATAAGGATTGTCTTTAACCGATTTGATCTCTTCGAGGATGACCTTTTTCTCATTCTCCAGTTCTTTGGCCGGGAATGTCGAGTTAAAGAGGATATCGGCAAAAAGTTCGATGGCACGGGTATAATGACGGGCGAGAAAGGTGGCATGAACGGAGGTCTCCTCTCTGGCAGTAAAAGCGTTGATCTCCCCACCGACTTCTTCCATCCGTTTGAGGATCTGGGTAGCATTTCTTTTGTGAGTCCCTTTAAAAAGACAATGTTCAAGAAAATGCGCCAGTCCTTGCTCGTGCGCCTCCTCATGGCGGGAGCCTGCGGCAATGGTTACGCCAGCATGCGCCACCGGTGAAGGGGCATATTTGTAGATCAGCCGAAGGCCGGAAGGAAATGAATGTTCGATATATTCCATAATGATTTGAAAAGCCAGGCAAATATCCAAAGCTTTTGATAATTTCGCCCTTTAATTTTTGTTGCATGTCGATTGAAGTAAAAAATATTTGCAAAAACTATGGAAAGCAGAAAGCGCTTGACCAGGTTTCATTTTCTTTAAAGCAGGGGGAAATTGTTGGTTTCCTGGGTCCTAACGGAGCCGGTAAGTCAACGATGATGAAGATCCTCAGCTGTTTTATCCCGCCTTCTTCGGGGGATGCCAGCGTTTGCGGATTTGATGTTCTGGAACAAAGCCTCGAGGTGAAAAAGAAAATCGGGTATCTTCCTGAAAACAACCCGCTATACCTCGACATGTATGTGAGTGAATACCTGACATTCATTGGAAACCTTCACCAGGTTGGAAAAACTCTCGACAAAAGGGTAAAAGAAATGATTGAACTCACAGGCTTGGGGCCTGAACAGCATAAAAAACTCGGAACCTTGTCGAAAGGATACCGCCAACGAACAGGGCTTGCCCAGGTCTTGCTGCATGATCCTGAAGTGCTGATCCTGGATGAGCCTACTTCCGGTCTCGATCCGAATCAGCTCGTGGGAATCCGGAACCTGATCCTGGAAGTCGGGAAAGCCAAGACAGTGCTGCTTTCCACGCATATCATGCAAGAAGTGGAAGCCATCTGCGACAGGGTTATTATCATCGACCAGGGACATCTGGTGGCTGATGACAAAACATCAGTACTGGCATCTTTGAGCTCCGGGAAACAGCTAATTACTGTTGAATTCAGTGAAACTATTGATAAAAGCCTATTTAGTGAGCTCAGCCAGGCTCATGCAATTGAAAAGATCAATGCGAATACCTGGAAGATCTCCAGTAAGAGCGAAATTGATTTACGCCCCTTGGTCTTTCAATTCGCTGTAAATAATAACCTTACAGTCATTTCACTGCAAAAAGAGACCCAGCGTCTCGAAGATGTCTTTCAGAAACTCACGCAAAAGAGCTGAGAAGTACTGACGAATTCTAAAAATCTTTATCTTTGCACTCTTTTTAATAACACAGATAATCCCATAAATCATTATGTCATACCACTTTACTTCAGAATCTGTCTCCGAAGGCCATCCGGATAAAGTAGCCGACCAAATCTCTGACGCCCTTTTGGATGAGTTCCTGCGTCATGATCCCAACTCAAAAGTTGCTTGTGAAACCCTTGTTACCACTGGTCTCGTGGTTTGTGCCGGTGAGGTAAAAACAGAGGGATATGTTGACACCCAAGAAATTGTAAGACGTACTTTGAATAAAATTGGCTATACCAAAGCTGAATACCGTTTTGAAGCCGAATCATGCGGCGTTGTGAACACCATTCATGAGCAAAGCCAGGACATCAATCAGGGTGTTGACCGTGCGAAACCTGAAGATCAGGGGGCCGGTGACCAGGGAATGATGTTTGGTTATGCCAACAACGAAATGGAAAACTACGCACCACTTCCTATCGAGCTGGCTCACAGGCTTGTACAAGTTCTGGCTGACATTCGCAAAGAAGGAAAGAAAATGAAATACCTGAGACCTGATTCCAAATCACAGGTTACGGTGTTATATGACGACAAAGGGAAAGCAGAGAAAATCGAAACCATCGTTTTGTCAACCCAGCATGATGAATTTGTTCTCCCAAAAGATTCCAAAAACCCAAAAGATAATGCCAAGGCCGAAAAAGCCATGCAGGATGTGATCCGTAAAGACGTCCTGGAGATCCTGATCCCTAAAGTTAAAAAAGACCTGGATGCGAAGACCCGTAAACTTTTCAACGACGACATCACCTTACACGTCAACCCGACCGGGAAGTTCGTGATCGGTGGTCCTCACGGAGACTCCGGCCTCACAGGTCGCAAGATCATCGTTGACACTTATGGCGGACGTGGTGCTCATGGCGGCGGTGCTTTCTCAGGGAAAGACTCTTCTAAAGTCGACCGTTCCGCAGCCTATGCCATGCGCCATATCGCTGTCAACCTTGTTGCTGCCGGCATTGCAGATGAAGTACTGGTCCAGGTGGCCTATGCAATAGGAATTGCGCAGCCGGTTGGTCTGTATGTCAATACCTACGGCACTTGTCATGTGAAAAACAAAAAAGGAAATACCCTCTCTGATGGCGAGATCTCCGATAAAATCAGCAAGATCTTCGACCTTCGGCCTTACGCTATCGTTGAGCGCTTTGGATTGAAGAATCCAATCTTCCTCCCTACCGCATCCTACGGGCATTTCGGACGCGATCCCTTCACCGCAGAAGTTGACGTCTATTACGAAGTGAAAGGCGCCAAGAAAGGCACCAATGGCAATGGCAAGACGATTTACAAGAAGAAAGTGGATTTCTTTGCCTGGGAGAAGACAGACTATGTGGAGAAGATTAAGAAGGAGTTCGGAATTAAATAGTTTTTAAGACTCACTGCGGCGGCGCGGAGGTGCCGAGTTCCGCAGAGATTTAATTAATATTATGAAAGAACCAGGCTTGGGCCTGGTTCTTTTTTTTGTTAAACCCTGACAAATAATTGCAATTGATATTATATGTCGTCCCTACAAACAGCTACAGATATTAAGTCCCTATGGGACTTAATTACAGGAAATTTATATTTTAAAACCTTTTTCAATGTGTCCGGGCCAGTCTCGTAGGGACGACATATTTGTAGCCTGAAAGGCGATCATCAAAGAATATAATTTCCGTAGGAACGGCATTGATTCATCAATTATAAATATTCAATTATCAAAGTTTGCACCCCTAATGCACCGTCAATCACCAGCCCTTCTCCTGCAGGAGAAGGGCTGGTGATGAGGTGCGTCAAAAAAAGAACCGGACCCCTGGCCCGGTTCAAAAAAAAAAAGAAAAAAACTGCGAAACTCAGCGCCAGAGCGCCTCAACAGTGTGTCTTAAAATGTCTTATTTGATAATCAGCTTACGGGTTAGAACGGAAGCATTATCGACGATGAGTGAATAAAAATAAACGCCAGACTCCAGATCAGCCACAGAAAAATTCAGTTTCCCTTGCTTGTCTGTTATGGCAATGTTTTTCACTTCAGAACCCAGGAGATTGCGGACAGTCACGCTGGCATTGCCTGAGGTCACGGAAGGCAGTGAATAGGTAAAGCTTACGTTATTTCTGGCAGGATTCGGATAAGCGTCTGAGAATTGAATTTTAGCGGCAATCGGATCATTAATTCCGGCATAACCTGCATAGAAATGCACGTTGATAGCGACAGAATCATTGGCATTGTTATCCAGGTAAAAGGTATAACGGATCGTTGAGGTTCCCAAATGCCCCTGGCTATCATAGTCGCCGGAAAATGAAGATAGGTTTACAGAATTGGGCGCCATGGGCATCGCATCAGGGCTAACGAAAACATTTCCGCCATAGCACTGAACCCAGCAGAAATAATTCGTTGAATTCCCTAAGACAGAGACTTCTGTTTTTTTCACCAAAACACTGATATTGTTTGCCGAATTGTTGTGAACAGCAACATAAGCAGTGATGGTAGTCTGGTAATCTCCGAATACTGTATAATCTGAACCATTGGGCTGTGGTCCGGCCGTGGTGCTCAGGCTTAGCGTTTGGGCAATCAGCGATGCGGTCAGCAAGAGAAAGGCAGCAAAGAAGAGTATGAGTTTTTTCATGATTTTTTTTTGTTAAATCGGGTGCAAAGTTACTTCAAAAATTAAGGTTTAAAACAGGGAGTCAATTAAATCATCACTTGCCGTAAAAGGTATCGTCACATTCAGCTTCGGTTCCGCAATCATGGCGCGCTGTATTGCGGCAATAGCCCCAGGATTCCGGGCCCATCCCCTACGCGAAATCCCATTGTTTACATCCCAGTGAAGCATATTTCTTAACCTTCTGTCGGCACTATCAGAACCATCAAGAAGCATGCCAAATCCGCCGTTGATGACTTCACCCCAACCCACGCCTCCGCCATTGTGTAAAGAAACCCAGGTTGCGCCTCTGAAGGCATCGCCGATCACATTCTGAACAGCCATATCCGCTGTAAATTGAGAGCCATCGGTGATATTGGCGGTTTCGCGGTACGGAGAATCTGTTCCGCTGACATCGTGATGATCCCTGCCCAAAACGACAGCTGCTGAAATTTTACCTTCTTTTATTGCCTTGTTGAAGGCAGTGGCGATACGAGTCCTGCCTTCACAATCAGCATAAAGGATGCGGGCCTGGGAGCCAACGACCAGTTTATTTTTCTCTGCAGCCCTGATCCATAATAAGTTATCATTCAACTGCTGCTGAATATCAGCAGTAGCCGTGGCAAGCATCTCTTCCAGGACATCACCGGCGATTTTGTCAGTAATCCTGAGGTCGGCGGCATCACCGGAAGTACAGACCCAGCGGAAAGGTCCAAAGCCAAAGTCGAAGCACATCGGGCCCATGATATCTTCCACATAAGAAGGATATCGGAATTTCCCGGGCGATTTAAACACTGCTGCCTCTGCCCTGCCGGCTTCGAGCAAAAAGGCATTGCCATAATCCCAGAAATACATCCCCTGGTCGCTAAGCCTGTTGATGGCGGCAATCTGACGACACAATGACTTCCTAACTTCTACCTTAAACTGCTCAGGATCTTCCACCATCATCTTTTTGGAAGCTTCAAAGCTGAGACCGGCAGGGTAATATCCGCCAGCCCAGGGATTGTGCAATGAGGTCTGGTCAGAACCCAGCTCAATTTTAACATTTTCATCTGCCAGGCGCTCCCAGAGGTCGACCACATTGCCCTGGTAGGCAAGAGAGACCGCTTCTTTCGAAATTCTGGCCTTCTCGATACGCAGGATCAGTTCATCCAAGGAGGTGAAGACTTCATCAACCCAACCCTGTTCGTGACGAACCCGGGTAGCCATGGGATTAATCTCAGCAACGACGCACACTGCGCCGGCAATGACGGTGGCTTTGGGCTGTGCGCCTGACATTCCGCCGAGACCTGAGGTCACAAATATCTTTCCGCCCAGGTCTTCATTTCCTTGCAGTCGTCCTGCATTTAACACCGTGATGGTGGTCCCGTGTACGATACCCTGGGGGCCGATATACATATAAGAACCGGCAGTCATCTGGCCATACTGTGTGACACCCAATGCATTAAATCGTTCCCAGTCATCCGGCTTGGAATAATTAGGGATCATCATGCCATTGGTCACCACCACGCGTGGCGCCTCAGGATGCGATGGGAAAAGGCCCATCGGGTGGCCTGAATACATGGCAAGCGTCTGCTCTTCAGTCATTTCCGAAAGGTATTTCATGCAAATCAGGTACTGTGCCCAGTTCTGGAAAACAGCGCCATTGCCACCATAGGTGATCAGTTCATGCGGATGTTGCGCTACTTTTTTGTCCAGGTTATTCTGGATCATCAGCATGATGGCGGCTGCCTGTGGGGTTTGGGCAGGATATTCAGAAATCGGCCTGGCATAGATCTCATACTCAGGGCGAAAACGGTACATATAAACCCGGCCATAATCTTTCAGTTCCTGGGTAAATTCTTTTGCCAGCACGGGGTGGTGTTTTGCAGGGAAGTAGCGCAAGGCATTTCGGATTGCCAGTTTTTTATCCACTGTAGCGAGGATGTCTTTTCTTTTCGGGGCATGGTTTACCGTGGGATCGTAATCCCGTGGCTGGGGTAATTCGTCCGGAATGCCTTGCCTGATGGCATTCCGGAATTCAGAACTATTCATAAGAAATATTATTGTTCGATCTCGATGACCAGGTATTTGGAAACTTCCCAGAACTTCGCAGGATCGGTGATGATGATCTTGTCAACTTTTTTGCCGGTTTGCTGCAGCGTATATGTGCCAGTGGCATGGGTGGTGAGCAGCTTGGCTTTCTTACAGTTCAGCGGAATCTCTTTCACCTTGGTGATATCGATTTTCGTGAAATAAGAACGGTCGAGGTCGGTGCCCAGTTTCTTTCCGCCAAACAATCCGCCGGCTTTGGTGACGATGCCTTTGTCTTTAAACTCTTTTTGCGTGCCGAAAACATAATACGCTGTATTGAGTTCTGAGGTCTGGCCTTCGATGATCTTCGTCTTGCCCTGGCTTTCCTGAACGAGGGTGTCAACGCGGGCATTCAGCTCTTCGACTTTAAAGTTCATCTTCACGAGTTGGTCTTTTAAGCCATTGAGCTCAATGTCTTTATCATCGATTTGTTTTTGCATACGTCCCACGACTTTCTCAAATTCTGCAATTTTCAGGTTCGCACTCTTTAAATGTTTGTTGAGTGATGCGATCTTCCGTTTGTTTTTATCCATCAGGTCATTGATGAACTGAATGTCGTTATTGATGCGTTCACGGGCATCGGTACTCAATTCTGTTTTGGAAGAAGCTGATTGAGAAATCACGCTTTGTTTTGATTTAATCACTTCGAGGTTTTCCTCGATCTCGTTGAAGGCCTTGAACAGCAGGCTAATGGTAGAGTCTTTTTTTACAGTTTCGGCGCTTAAGCGCTGATTATCACCTTTGAGTGCGTCAAGTTCCTTTTGTTTGCAGCTCCAAACCAAGGGGAGGGCAAGTGCTAAAATGATCAGCCAATGTTTTGTTCTCATTTTTGTTATTTTTTTGGTGTTTAAAGAAATAATCGAAGATATCGCTAGATTTTATCCTGGGAATGTTTCAGGATGTTGTATAAAAACTCACGAGCCCTGAAGAGTTGTGCCTTCACGGTTCCAAGCGGGAGCTCAAGTTCAGTGGCAATTTCCTCATAGGATAACTCCTGGAAATAGCGCATCTCCACCAGCTGGCGGTAATGAGGTTTCAGCTTCTCAACGACCTGGCGCATCAGTTTTATCTTTTGCTTTTTAACATAAGTCTCTTCCGGGTCAAGGAGTTCAGAAGGAATACGACTGCTCAGGTCTTCGCCTTCCTGGTTTTCGAAATACGAACGATCCATTGAAAATGTCGAACGTTTTTTCTTACGCATGAAGTCGATACAGTTGTTTGAAGCGATTTTAAACAGCCAGGTGCTGAAGGCATATTCCGGGGCATACTGATGCAGATTCTTAAAAGCTTTACCAAAGGCTTCGATGGTAAGGTCGTCCGCATCTGTCGGATCATTGGTCATCTTGAGCATCATGAAATACAGAGAATCCCTGTAGTTCGTCATTAACTCAGCATACGCAAACTGGTCACCCTGGTCAAGAGCCCTTTTTACAAGCTTGAAATCACGGATCGCTTTGTCGGTCAGTAAGGAATTTACTTCCATTTATCTTGTTTAACAACAGAGGCAGAGAGCGAAAGCAGCGGTGTCAAAAACACGAGCATCAACTCAAACAGGGGCAAATATAATAACAATTTTTGCTCATGTAAAGTTTTCATACACCTTTTAAACACAATGAGCGCTGAGGCCATGCGAAGGCCAAAAAGTCCCAACACTATATATAATTCTACTTTCCATATGACCAAAGGGATAAAACAAAGATAAAACAGCAATTGGGTCATGGTGAAACTGCCCAGGATGAATTTGTGTTTTTTGCTATAATAACGTGCAGTGGTCAATTGTCGTTTTCTCTTTTTCACCCAACGGCTGAAGGTATAGGTGGTAGTTGACACGGTATGTGATTCGGGGCTTAGCTCGACACGGGTAGCGAGTGCGCTGGCATTGCGGTTGACGAAGAGGTCATCATCCCCGAAACGAATGGTATAGTGAGAGATAAAGCCTTTGCTCTTGTAAAACAAGGTTTTGGTATAGCTGAGGTTTTTCCCGACTCCCGTATAAGGCATCCCGGCCATGGCATACGAAAGATATTTCATAGCCCGGAAGACAGCGTCGAAACGTATCATCTTGTCGAACAAGCCTTTGTTTTGTTCAATCCTGGAATAGCCCAGCACCATATTGGCAGAATCGCTGTATGCATTTTGCATATTACGAAGCCAAAAGGCTGAAGAAGGACGGCAATCGGCTTCTGTCAGGAGGATAGTATCATGTTTTGCTGATTTGATGCCCAGTGCGAGCGGGAATTTTTTCCCTGAGAAGAAGTTCCTGTTTTCCCTGAAATGAACCACACTCAAGCGGGGATATTGCTCCATGAAAGCTTTCAGCAAAAATTCTGTATCATCATCAGAGGAGTCGTTGACGACGACAACCTCAAAATCAGGATATTCCTGATCCATGATGATGGGAAGGTTCTTTTTCAGGTGGAGGTATTCATTGCGGGCGCAGATGACGATAGAAACAGGTTTCTGAGCTGCCGGCGGTTGTTTCTTCTTGTAAAACGCAAGGCGACTGAAGACACCCCAGAAGAAAATCAACTGAACAAGGGCGGCGACAGCAAAGGCGATGAAGACACAAAACAAAAAGGTCCGGAAAAAGGCCGGGTCCATCCAAAAGCTTTCCATATGAGCTGGCAAAAGTATCAGATTCTACGGGAATAAGACTTATCTTTGCCCGTTTTTTTACTTCTTCCTCACAAATCATTTTTATTCAGAACCTTATCCCCATGAAATTCAGGATACTCGACCATGATACTGCCAGCGCTGCCCGAAGAGGCGAGATCCTGACCGATCATGGCAGCATCCAGACTCCGGTCTTCATGCCAGTTGGCACGGCGGGCGCGGTTAAGGCGCTCCATATCAACGATCTGAAGGACAAGCTTGATGCGAAAATCATGCTGGGAAACACCTATCACCTTTTTTTGCGACCGGGTCTTGACGTTTTGTCGGCAGCCGGTGGTCTTCATAAATTCAATGGATGGGACCGGGCGATCCTGACCGACAGTGGGGGTTACCAGGTCTTTTCGCTGGCAGGTACCCGTAAAATCAAAGAGGACGGAGTTATTTTTCAATCCCACATTGATGGCAGTCGTCACAGCTTCACTCCTGAGAATACTGTTGACACACAGCGCATTATAGGTGGTGACATCATCATGGCGCTGGATGAATGTACGCCATACCCCTGTGATTACGACTATGCGAGTAAGTCGCTAGACCTGACACACCGTTGGCTGAAGCGTGCCTGGCACCATTTTCAGAACACAGAACCGCTTTATGGTCATTCACAGAGCTTCTTTCCTATTGTCCAGGGGAGTGTTTACGGCGATCTGCGGATGAAATCTGCAGAAGTGATTGCGGAAACCGGCGCCGAAGGCAATGCCATAGGAGGTTTGTCGGTGGGAGAGCCTGCGGAGATGATGTATGAGATGACGGAGAAAGTTTGTGCCATACTACCGGCCGACAAACCCCGTTACCTGATGGGTGTTGGGACACCTGCGAACCTTCTGGAATGCATTGCGCTTGGCATCGACATGTTCGATTGTGTGATGCCGACCCGGAACGGGCGCAACGGGATGTTGTTCACGAGCCAGGGGATCCTCAATATGAAAAACGAAAAATGGAAAAATGACCACAGCCCGCTTGATCCGGAAGGGACTTCTTTTGTAGACCAGGCCTATAGCCGTGCTTTTGTCAGGCATCTCTTTGTGGCCGGGGAAATGCTCGGCCCGATGATCGCCACAGTGCACAACCTCGGCTTTTACCTGAACCTGATGAAAGAAGTGAGGGAGAAAATCACGGAAGGGACGTTCGCCGGATGGAAGAATGTCATGGTCACCAAACTTCAGCAAAGAGTCTAATCCTGATGTTCAAGAATATTTTTCGACTCAAAATACTCGACCTGTATATCATCAGGAAATTCCTGGGGACATTCTTTTATGCCATCACGCTGATCCTCATCATCGTCATCATATTTGACATCTCAGAGAAAGTCGACGACTTCATCGAAAAGGCAGCCCCGGTAAAGGCGATAATCTTCGACTATTATCTCAATTTCATCCCCTATTTCGTCAATCTATTCTCGGCCTTATTCACCTTTATCTCGGTTATCTTTTTTACTTCGAAGATGGCCGGAAATACCGAAATTGTTGCCATTCTGAGTAGCGGACTGAGCTTCAACCGCCTCTTGAGGCCATACCTGATTGCTGCCATGGTTATTGCCCTGATGTCGTTCATGCTCACAAACTTCGTGATCCCTCAAACCAACAAAAACCTCATGCTTTTTGAAAGCAGGTACATCAAAAACGTGAATAAAAACAGCGAGGTAGATATCCATATGCAAATCAGCCCGGGAACCTTTATTTATCTCGAGAACTTTAACCCATACCGCAGAACAGGCTATCGTTTTACCCTCGAGAAAATCAACGAAACCGGCTTATTTTACAAGATGACTTCTGATGAAATTGTATGGGACAGCCTCAGGCAACGATGGACTATTGAAAAGTATTTCCTGAGGAGAATTGATGGGATGAAAGAGCGCATTTCCAGGGGTGAGAAAATCGATACGGTCCTGGGATTCAGGCCTGAAGAACTTCATATCAGTGTAGAAAACGCAAAAACAATGGGTTTCTGGGAATTGCGTAAATTCATTAACTCAGAAAAGATGAAAGGGGCGGAAAATGTGATTGAGTTTGAGATTGAGAAAAATCGTCGAATCGCCTCTCCTTTTGCCACGATCGTTCTTACCTTTATCGGGGTAGCCTTATCAAGCCGGAAGATCAGAGGTGGGATCGGGATGCACCTGGGTTTTGGCATCACCATCAGCTTTGCTTTTATACTGTTTATGCAGATTTCCAATACTTTTGCTGTCAATGGAAATCTCTCGCCATTCCTTGCAGTATGGTTTCCTATCGTGCTGTTTGGCTTACTGGGGGTTTATCTGGTGCGTATAGCGCCAAAATAAATCAGATCAGCTATAATTTACATAAACCAAATAGCAAAACCCTTATCTTTGCCCGGTGAAAAAAGCGTTTATCCTTCTATCCTTTCTAAGTATCATGCTGTTTGCATGTACTACTGAATTTGACAGCACTTCCGGCTACAAAGACATCACAATTGTTTATGGGCTTCTGGATCAATCGGATAGTGTTACCTTTCTGAAAATCAACAAAGCGTTTCTTGGCGATGGCGATGTGATGCTGATGGCAAAGGAGGAGGACTCCAGCAGCTATGGAAATGCGCTGGATGTAAAGATTCATTACAAAAAGGGAAACTTCCTTGATTCTGTCACTTTCGACACAACGACTATTTATAACAAAGACTCAGGAGTTTTTTATGCCCCAAAACAGGTATTGTATAAGGCGAATATGAAAACGATCCTGAATCAATACAAGACTGACACTTTCAAGCTTGTCATCACCAACAAAAAGACCGGAAAGACCATACATTCCAAAACGATACTTGAGTCTTCTTTTGAAATCACCAAGCCAAAGCCTCCCTCGATAGGATTCACCTCTGCAGTTCCCGGATCTATTGTTTGGAAGTCATCTGTGAATGGAAAGAAACACCAGGTGCTGATGCGTTTTCATTACAAGGAGGTCAAGCCTGGCACAACTGACACAGTCTATCATAGCATAGACTGGCAGTTTCCCACCACAAGTTCCGTAGGCAATATTGGTGGCGAGGTGATGACACAGCAATATACCAATGCATATTTTTTCGATCTTCTTGCGCAGAAGATCCCGGTTGACGCGAGTTTAAAGCGTTATATCGGACAAAAGGGTCATTCCACTGCCGATTATGGTGCTCTTGAGCTTTTTGTTTACGTCGCTTCTGATGAATTCAGCACCTACCTTGATGTTGCGGCTCCTTCGACCAGTCTTGTGCAGGAAAAGCCTGATTATACGAACGTTACGAACGCCAGCGGCGCGATCACCCAGGATGCTACCGGGATCTTTTCCAGCCGTTATCATGAGCTCCGTTCTTTTAAGCTGAACGACCTTACCCAGGCTCAAATTAAAAGCATGAATTTGGGGTTCTAGGATTTGTAAGGAGACAAAGCATTCTTTCCTGTCATTATCCAAATTGAATTTTCTTTATAAGTAACTGTAAATCAAGCATTTTCGCTTATGCTTGCTTTTCTATTTCCTGATTTCTTGTAGGAAAAATCCTACACAAAATCAGGAATTACTTTACATAAAAAAATAGAAAAAATCTTTCTTTTTGCTTGTATATAAATACAGCTCGTAAAATGATGATTTGCTATCATCTGAGAAATACAATCTGTGTTCTATATATTTAAAAAAAATGGGGATTTTTTATATGAAACAGCACATTTTCAGGCTCAGTTCCAAGCGGTTTATTTTTCAAGTGATTATTTTGGTTTTTCTGTCAGGGCAATTGCAGGGGCAAACAGTGATCTCCGACCCAGGTGGAATGACTGGCTATCGTGGTAATAATGGAAGCTCCTATGATGTCCTGATTACAACTACGGCAAGCGGGGGCTTATGGGGATGTACCACGTACACTGATGATTCCCGTGTCAGTTATGCGGCAATACACCAATACGGATTTAGTATCGGCTCACAGTATATTGTTCGTGTTGTGATTTCTGCAGGACTTTCGTCTTATAGCAGTTGCACCCAATATGGCATCACTTCAGTATCATTTGGCAGTTGGAGCGGAAGTTATTATTTTTCAACTTATTATTCGCCAACCAACCCAACAGTGACTTCATCTTCAGCCTATAACATTACGAGTTCCGGCGCAAGTATTGATGGTAATGTAACAGGCCTTGGGAATGGAAGTTCTATCAGCAGGGGAGATTTCTCATTAACCGCAGGACAGGTATTGAAAATCGTTGTCGGGCAGCGTGGTTTGGACGGAACAGTGGATGATTATACAGGCAGCGCCTATCCACAAACTGCAGGCGGTTCAGGAGGCGGTGGATCTTTTGTTACCACTTCCAGCAACGGCCCCCTGATCATAGCCGGTGGCGGTGGTGGTGCCACAACACGGCTAAGTACCGCCGGACAAGTAGGCGGGCATGGATTAACAACAACTTCGGGAGGCAGCGGTACTGGCGATAGTGGCGGACCTGGCGGTAGTGGTGGCTCTGGTGGCACAGGCTCATGCAACACTGGCTACCAGGGCGGATCAGGTGGCGGAGGGCTAACGGGCTCAGGTGGGGATACACAAGGAAGCACAAGCAGTTATGGGCCAATAAGCACCGGAGGTGTTTCTTTTACAGGAGGCGCAGCCGGTGGTACGGGAGGCACAGGAGCATCAGTCGGTGATTGCCGGGATGGCGGATTTGGTGGAGCCGGAGGATATGATGGCGGCGGTGGCGGCGGATATTCCGGTGGTGGCGGCGGCGGGGATGCTGGCTCAGGCGGTGGCGGTTCCTATAACGATGGGGGAAATCAATTAAACACTGCAGGCAGCAACAGTGGTCATGGACAAGTGACTATCACTAAATTATAAAATATCTATCAAAAAACTAAAAATGAAAAACCAGCAACCCAAAAAAAATGTTTCCAGAATCAGCTTAGGCTTGTTTGTCATATTAACCTTGTCTGCATTACAAGTCAGGGCCCAGACAAACTCCATTAAAGTTTATGTGAGTCCTCCAGCAGACAATACCTCCAATGTGATTGTTACCAATCCCCAAACACTCACTTCTATGTCATTTAGCACGACAGGGGCTGATTGGGCTGCTGCTCCACCAACCGGAACCAATATTTCCAATCTGGGGAAATATTTCAAAATAAGCGGGACATCTTCAGTGATTGGTGATAATGATTATGGTGCAGGAACAGGCTCTTACTTAGGCATATCAGAAACAGCAAAAGTAGGACTGAAACTCAATGAGGATAAAAATTATTTTGGGTTTGCCTGGTGTGCCGGGGATGTCGGAAATCAGATCCAGGTATACCACAACGGGCAACTGTTGCTAACATATACAACGGCAGATGTAATGACGTTTTTACCGAAGAGTCCAAACCAGGTGATCACAGCTACCAATGCTAGTACATATAATTCATCCGATTATTATGGGAAGTTTACCTCTAAGGGGACAAATAATAATGAGCCTTATGCCTATCTCCATATTTACAGTACAGGGAGCATCGTTTTTGACAGCCTGGTATTCACCCAAGATACGCCTGGATCGGTTATCGGCACTTTTGAAACCGACAACCATTCCGTGGTGTCAGGAACACTTGCTGCGCTTCCCGGCAGCTGGGCCAAGGTTTATGAAGCTACCGCAGGAACTGCTGCATCAGATCAAAGTGTCTGCAGCGGTAATACTCCGTCAGATCTCAGCTTAAGCGGTTCTTCAGGAACGATTCAATGGCAGGTTTCAAGCGATGGAAATACATGGTCGGGCATCAGTGGCGCAACAAGCACCCCCCTTACTTCAGTACAAATTGGCGCACTTAGCGCAAGCCGATACTACCGGGCTGCCGTGACTTCGGGGAGCTCCACGGCCTATTCAAATGTCATTACGATTACTGTTCCTCATTATACACCCGCTGTTAAAACCCTGGCAGATGTGGTTGTCAGCGGAACGGGAATCAAATGGTACAACCAGTCAAGCGGAGGATCATTGCTGCCAGCTTCAACAGTCATCGTTGATGGCACCCACTATTATGCCAGCCAAACCACAAACGGATGTGAGAGTACAACTCGATTTGTGGTAATAGGCGTATTGGACCTGACGCCTCCGCCACCAACAGGAAGTAGTTCTCAATCTCATAACGCCGGAGAAACTGTTGCCTTCTTACAGGCTACAGGAACAAACATCAAGTGGTACGCAACTTCCAGCGGGGGAACGGCCTTGAATCCGGCAACAACATACCTGGTAGCCGGGACGCATTATTTTGCAAGCCAAACAATTAATTGTTCTGAAAGTGCCTCAAGACTTGATGTAACAGTCACATTATTATATCAATAAAATAAAAACCATGAAGCGATTTATACTTATATTCTCAGTACTATTAAGTACCGGAAGCCTGATGGCTCAAACGCTTCATGTAACCGGAGGCGGGACCTCTGTGAGCCAGAACACCGCTGTTCACATTGCGACAAATACCACTGTCACTGACGGAACTACAGCCCTGGTTGGGGCTACAGTTTCCATCAGTAGTAATTTTGTTACAGGCCAGGATGTTCTGGGCATCGACGGCGTCAGCAGCGGCACTGATGGGAGTATTTCCTATTCCTACAACAGCACCAGCGGCGTTTTAACCTTGACAGGCGCAACAACTGCAGCCTATTACCAGCTAACATTACGAAAATTAACTTACACCAATACCAACGCGAGTCCCAATGCTACAGCACGTGTGGTCACCCTGAGTCTGAATGCAGCCTTGCCCTTTTCGGGGAATGGGCACTATTATGAATATATAAGCGGAACAGAATCCTGGACCGATGCACAAACTCATGCTGCAGAAAAAACCTATTTTGGCTTACAAGGCTACCTGGCAACCATGACCTCTGATGCCGAAAACACTTTTTGCACCTCAAAAATCGGTGCTGCCGGAGCCTGGCTTGGCGGAAATGCTGTTGTTGGCGATGGAAGTATCTGGAAATGGGTAACTGGTCCTGAAACAGGGACTCAATTTTGGTCGGGAGTGAATACTGGCAGTGCCGTTGCCGGTCAATATGCCAATTGGCATAGCGGTGAACCAAACAGTGGTTTGCATGGGGAAGATTACGTTGAAATATTCCCTTCAGCTAATGGCCAATGGAATAATTTAGGGAACACCTCAACGCCCACATATATCAACGGTTATATTGTTGAATATGGTGGCATGGCCGGAGATCCTGTCTTGCATATCTCTGACAATGTAACAGTTGTTATTGGCATGGATTACCCAGGCAATGCCTTGGATTTTGATGGCGTAGACGATTATGTTTCTATTGATGATGCTGCAAATCTCAACCCGGGCACCCAAAACCTCACCGTGGAGTGTTGGTTTAATGCAACAGAAACGCCCTTAGGAAAACATCATCTATATAACAAGGAAAACCTCTATGAAGCGTCCATTATTGACGGATATTTCAGGTTTGCTTTAATGCCCAACTGGACCTGGCAGGGAGGGAATTCTTTCCCGGTTACGCCCGGCCAATGGTATCATATTGCCGTTGTTTATGATCACACCAACATCACGATCTATAAAAACGGACAACTTTTCTCGACATTGGCCAAAACGAATGATATCGGAAGTACGACCACCAAATTGCTTATCGGAGCCAGAAACGGCCTCGCTCCGGCATCTTTTTTTAATGGGAAAATCGACGAATTGCGTGTATGGAATACAGCCAGGACAGCCTGTGAAATCAATTCGAATATGGCGAATACCCTTACGGGCAATGAGGCAGGCCTTGTGGCTCTGTATAATTTTGATAATGGGAATGCAGGAAACACCAATACCGGCATAAGCACTTTACCGGATTTAGCCGGCGGTGACAATAACGGCACTTTAACAAATATTGCTTTAAGCGGCTCTACCTCAAACTGGGTTACGTCCAATGCGGGTGTCGGGCTGCCGGTCATTACCAGCAACAGTTCTGCGAATATTTTAGCAAATACGGCTGATGTTAGCGGAAGCATTACCTCCATCGGCTCGGCGAATCCAAGTGTTCGCGGTGTCTGTTACGGCACAACAAGCTGTCCGACTGTTAACAACTCCAAAACAGAAACTACAGGTTCCTATAGTACCGGCGATTTTACGATTAACCTTAGCGGTTTGTTAGCCGTAACAACCTATTATGCACGTGCTTATGCCCTGAATACCAGTGGAACGAGCTACGGGAGCCAGATAAGTTTTACAACACTTGCGGTGCCTGCTGCACCAACAAGCATTTCCGGAACCAGCCCGATTTGCAACGGGTTCTCAACAACCTTGACTGCCAATGGCGCTGCAGGCACCGTTTATTGGTACACAGGTAGTTGTGGGGGAACAGAAGTCGGTACCGGCAATACCTACACAGCATCACCCATTACAAATACTACGTATTATGCCAGAAATTTCAACAATGGTGCCTTTAGTGTAAGCTGTGCCTCAACGACCATTACGGTGAACCAGCCCTCCTACTCAGGAAGGACCTGGCCAACAGTGGCGAGCCTGCAAGCTTCAGGCACCGGGCTTAAATGGTATTCCGCAGCAAATGATGGAACTTTATATACCGGCACAGAGGCATTGGTAAATGGCCAGGCTTATTATGCCAGTCAAACCGTGAACGGATGCGAAGGGCCAACGCGATTTATAGTAATCGGGAATGTGGATCTGACACCTTATGCACCAACAGGTGATCTCGCACAAACCTTCAGTAATGGTGCGACAATAGCCAGCCTGCAGGCATCAGGTTCAAGTATTAGATGGTACAGTTCGGCTTCAGGGGGAACCGCACTGCCAACTTCCACAGTATTAACAAACGGAACTCATTATTATGCCACCCAAACCCTTAGCTGCACCGAGAGCGCAAGCAGGCTGGATGTCAGGGTAACAATCAACGGATTATAATGAGCACAAAAGTTTAATAAAAATAAAAATAAATCCCCTAAACAATTTATAATGAAATCCTTAAACTCAAATACCCGATTTATTCTGGCCATTAAAAGCCCAGTAATCTCAGGAGTGTTTATCTCATTGTTTTATTTTCTACTTAGCTTTAATCCGGTTTCAGCACAAAACCATTGTCTGAATTTTGACGGGAATGGTGATTATGTTGGGTTCAGCACCATGCCCGCTTATAACAGCACTATGACCATTGAAGCCTGGATCAAAATTTCGATTCCTACAGGATATACTCCCGTGGAACCTGAAATAGTTTCCTGGAGTGCCTATTCACAGACTGTCGAATTCAGGTTGGGTGTTAGCGGAACTACCGCAACCCTCCAGTTTGGGATTGATGCCTCGCCAACAACAGCATGGCAGGGGATATATGGTAGCACCAATATCAATAACGGCAAATGGGTCCATGTAGCAGTTGTAAAAAATGGCACTACATCTACCTTGTATATTAATGGTGTTTCAGAAACCAGTGGTACTCTTGTTGGATCACCAACCCCCAATATCTTTCAATTGGGCAATTTATATGAACATAATGAGCAAAAGAACAAATATTTCCCGGGATTGATCGATGAAGTACGATTGTGGAGTACCGCCCGCAGCCAGGCGGAGATCCAGGCCAATATGAACAAGGAGCTTGTGGGAAATGAATCAGGTTTGAATCATTATTATAAAATGACAAATGGAAGCGGCTCTACTTTAACGGATAATGTTTCAAGCGGTGGGTTGAACGGCACAATATATGGCAATACTGCCTGGAACCAACCGGATGCTTTTCCTGTACAAGCTTTTGTTTCGGGAACCTATGCAGCCCGCTATGCCACCCTTAAGGGGGCTTTTGATGCCATCAATGCAGGCACACACAGCGGGGCCATTACATTGAAACTGGCAGGAAGTACTTATGAAACGGCTTCGGCCATTTTATATGCCAGCGGCTATGCCAATGTCAGTTATTATACTTCCGTTACTATTTATCCCACAATTACCGGATTAAGTATCACAGGCAACCTTGCCGCTCCGCTCATCGACCTGAACGGTGGTGACCATGTAACCATCAATGGAAGTGTGAATCAGGGCAATTCCTCGGCCGACCTGATCATTTCCAATTTGAGCACCTCTTCAACGGACGGCACTTCAACGATCCGACTGATCAATGATGCCACTTACAATACCGTGCAGTATTGCACGCTGAAAGGTTCAAACCGGGTCGATACTTACAGTCCCGGCGGTATTGTTTTATTCTCCAATACCGATGGTACCGCCGGAAACGACAACAACACCATTTCATATAATAATATAACGAATGCAGGTGGAAACAGACCTACTGCGGCTATTTTTTCCTACGGGAGTGTTTCTCGTATGAATAGCAATAACACAATCAGTTACAATAACTTTTTCGACTTCATCAATTTGAGCAGCAATTTGAATTCGCATGGAATCTTCCTGTTTGATAACAATACGTCCTTTAATTTGGTTGGCAACAGTTTTTATGAAACCGATCCTGTAATTCCCACAGGGAGCGGGTGGGCCATCTTTATTGATGTGAGAGAAGGCTCCAACCATGCCGTTACAGGCAATTTTATCGGTGGCAGAGCAGCCTCCTGCGGGGGATCTGCATTAACCAAAACGAATGCCAATGGAAATAATTTCGTGGGGATTTATGTACAATCAGCAGCAAACACGACTAACATTCAGAGCAATACCATTCAAAATATCAACTGGTCAAATAGTGATGCTTCAAATTTTTATGGAATGAGTATTCAGGGGACATCCACCACTATCGGAACCAACGGCACGCCAAATATCATTGGTGCCACCACCGGAACCGGCTCCATTATTTTAACGAATGCAACTCCTGGTGGCATTTTTTATGGCCTGGATTTAGGAGGAAACATGATTAACCCCAGCTTAAGCGTAAGCGGAAATATCATCGGAGCCATAACAACAGCTAATGCTTCCACTAACAATACTGATTTCTATGGTATATCTTTAATTGGTTCCGGCAATACCACCATCTCATCCAATACCATTGGCAGCAACGAAACCGCCAACAGCATCAATGCGTCTTCCACATCAACTGCAAATGAACAGGATGTATATGGAATCTATTCATCAGGCTCAGGAACGAATATCATGTCTGGCAATACCATTGCCAACCTGAAAAACAGTACAACAAATTCCACATCTGGTACACTTGGATGTATTAACGGCATTAATGCATCTGCCGGAACAAACACCATTTCTAATAATACAGTAAGGGATTTGACCATTGCCAATTATAATTCCGCACCAAGAGAAACCGCAGCCGTTAATGGTATTGTGCTAACCAGCACCACTGTTGCGGCACAAAATATTACCGGTAATGAGATTTACAATCTATCAAACACCTATGCTACATTTTCCGGAAATGTCAATGGTTTATATTATTCAGGTCCAGCTACAGAAAGTAGGGTTTCTGGCAATTTTATTCACAGTTTGACAGCAAGCAACAGCTCAACAGCAGCATCAATCTGGGCAATGTATGTCTACGGGGGAACCACAACCTTTTCAAACAATATTATCAATTTGGGAGGCAATACTACAAGTAGCCTTAGAGGGATACAAGATCTTTCAGGCACCAATAAATACTATTTTAATACGGTGTATATCGGCGGAGCCCCGACATCAGGATCTCAACAGAGCTTTGCAATGCTTTGCGCTGGGTCCAATACAAAGAATATCAGAAACAATCTATTTGTCAATGCACGGTCGAACAATGGCGCAAATGGCTCTCATTTCGCGATTTACCTTGCAGACCTTAATAATCTCACGATAGATTACAATGATTATTATGTTTCAGGGACGGGGACCCAATTAGGTTGGTACCTTGCGGATAAAACATCACTGGATAATTGGAAAAGCGCCACCAGTCAGGATGCAAACAGCGTAAACACCAACCCATCGTTTGCCGTTTCACCGCCGGGCACAACAGCAGCCAATTACGTGGTATCAGCATCACTTCCGGGGGTATCAATATCGGGTATCACCACCGATTATTTCGGAACCACCAGGACTGCAACGCCCAGAATGGGAGTATATGATGGTCCGGCTTGTGCTAACCCTGCCAACGGGGGTACCATCACCGCTGTGCAAACAATATGCACGGGTTTCGTTCCGGATGCTATTACCAGCAGTGCTGCTCCCACTGGCCATACCGGAACCCTGGAGTACAAATGGCAGAAATCAACAACAAGCGCCAGCGTTGGGTTTAGCGATATTGACCCGGCAGCTACTTCTGTAACCTATGCCCCTCCTGCCCTGAGTGCCACCACCTGGTACAAAAGGCTGTCAAAAGTGACCTGCGATGCCACATGGGCGGTGGCCGGAGAATCGAATGTACTGCAAATAACCGTGAACCAGCCATCTTACTCAGCAAGAGCCTTGCCAACGGTTTCCAGCCTCCAGGCTTCGGGGACCGGACTGAAATGGTATTTAAACCAAGCTGATGTGTCGCCTTTAGCAAGCAACACAACTTTGATCGATGGACATATTTATTATGCCAGCCAAACCGTCAACGGCTGCGAAAGTCCAACCCGGTTTAAGGTTGTCGGGAATGTTGATATGACGCCTTGTGCGCCAACTGGCAATGCCACACAAACCTTTAGCAATGGAGCGACAGTAGCCAGCCTGTCGGCAACAGGTTCAGTCATCAGGTGGTACAGCACGGCTTCCGGGGGAAATGCCTTGCCTACTTCAACAGTATTAACAAACGGAACTCATTATTACGCTACCCAGACCCTTAGCTGTACTGAAAGTGAGACAAGACTCGATGTGAGGGTGACAATCAACTGATATTAATATTCATAAATTATAAAATTGAACTTAAAGCAAATCTTCCCTAATCATCAAGTCACCACTTGTTTTACACATTGACACTAAATATTTGCCTTATGAAAAGCTTTAAATCGTTCGCCTCCTTCACATTTGCTGTAAAACTATTTATATCAGCATTTTTCGTGATGATGTTGATCACAGTTCAGCTGCGAGCGCAATCGGGCAACAACATTGAAGTCAGCGCCACCGCAGGCACCATGGGACCAAGCACTTATACCACCTTAGGGGCTGCCTTCGCGAAAATCAATGATGGCACACACCAGGGCGTAATTACCATTAAGGTGAATGCCAGTACAAGCGAAAGTTCATCGGCTGTGCTTTATGCCAGTGGCACAAGCGGTTCAAGTTATGAATCGGTTAACATTAGTCCAAGTGTTGGCGGATTATCCATCAGCGGAAGTATGGGCAGCCCCCTTATCGACCTCAACGGGGCCCAGAATGTGACCATAGATGGCCAGGTCAATGGCACGGGTGGTAATATCAGCCTGGTCATCATCAATACCAGCGCTTCCGGAGGTAGCACCGCAGCCATCCGCTTTATCAATAATGCCACGAATAACACGATTGAGTACTGTAAGATACAGGCTTCTAATAATGCTTCCAATGGCGCAATCCTGATCTTCAGCACCACCGCCAGCGGTTCCACCGGGAACAATTCCAACATCATTGACCACAACGAAATCACTGGTGCAGGCACCAACAGACCGCTGAATGTCATCTATTCGATTGGCAGCAGCACTGCTTCAAATATCTTAAATACAATAAGCAACAATAACATATATAATTTCCTGAATCCTAACAATAGCTCATGTGGAATTCTCCTTGCCGAAGCTGTGGATACTAAGGGTTACAATAGCGACTGGACCATTACGGGAAATAGCTTTTATGAAACAACGACATTCCAACCTGCGGGTGGTAGTTACAATATTATCTACATTAATACCCAGAACAATGGTACTCCATATGGCGACAATTTCACCATTTCATACAATTACATCGGAGGAAGCGGTCCCGGATGCACAGGGACCTTCACAAAGTCTTCAAGCACTAATTATTTCTGGGGCATCCAGCTTCATGTCGGCACAGCAAGGGCGAGCAATATCCAGGGAAACACGATCAGTAACATTAATTATTCGAACGTAGGCGGCGCTGACTGGTGGGGGATTTATATTGATTGGGGCGCCGTTAATATGGGGACCACTGCACCCAATTACATAGGGGCAGGAAGCGACGGCGGGTCTATTTCTTATACCTGTTCAAGTAATAATGGCCGATTTTTAGCAATCCATCTCCAGGGAGATGGTAATTGCTACGTTCAGAATAATGTAATTAGCGCCATCACACTAAACAACACCAATTCTGCTTATGCGACCAATTTTTGGGGAATTCACCAGCAAGCCAGAGCCAATATCAATGTTATCAGCGATAATACCATTGGAAGCGCTACCATAGCAAACAGTATTCAGTCGCTTTCAGCCGCAACCGACGTCAGTTCTGCCCAGACAGTTATTGGCTACTCAGGCGACGGGAATGGCGGAACGATGACCTTAAGCAACAACATCATTGCGAATCTTACTAACGGAACTACCAATGCGAATGTCGACACCAAGGGCAAGGTATATGGTATATGGGCATATGCGTCCGGTACCTACACCATTTCAAGGAATTCCATACACGACCTGACGATTGCTAACGCCAATTCTCAAACAGGCCCGATTCCCGGTCAATCAGACAACACGACACTTTCCGCAGGAGGAATTTTATTTTCAGGTTCCAGTAATTTCAGCCATACCATCTCTGGCAATACGGTTTATAACATCTCAAACTCCAGCGCAAACTTTCAGGGACATGTTGCCGGCCTTTACTTTTATGGGCAGACAACAGCGAGTTCCGTTTCCAGAAATCTCGTTTACGGAATGGGTGCCAATACAGGCAGCGGCGCTGCCAATACCTATGGAATCAAGATCGGGGGAGGCGTTGCTACCTATTCAAACAACATTATAACGCTGGGAGGAAATAATACGACAAACATCTATGGAATTTATGAGCCGGGAACGTCAGGCACCACCAGCAACATTTATTTCAATACGGTATACCTTTCCGGCTCTCCCGGCTCTGGCTCCCTGAACAGCTACTGTCTTTACAGTGCATCAAACAGCAGCATCAGAAATTTCAGGAACAATGTTTTTGTTAATGCTCGAACGAATAACGGGTCAACAGGAAAACACTTTGCGGCTTACCTGGCTTTTGACGGGAACTCCAGTTTTACAATGGATTACAATGATTACCTAGCCAGTGGTTCAGGGGGCATGCTGGGATATCACAAAAGTGGAACTTACAGTGCGTCGAATGATATCAGCAGCCTGAGCGCATGGAAAACCGCTACAGCACAGGATGCACACAGTTTTAACACCGATCCTGCATTTACCAACCCAACGCCTGGTAATACCGCAGCCGATTATCTCCCAACCATGCCCTCCCTGATTGCCGCTACAGGCACAGGCATCACCACCGATTACGACGGAGGACCTGACCGAAGCTTAACATTACCGTCGATGGGTGCTTTTGAATATACAGTATCAACCTGTGCCAACCCCAGTAGCGGCGGTACTATTGCCAGTGAGCAAACAATATGTACCGGCTCCGTTCCGGCTGCTTTTACCAGCAGTGCTGTTCCAAGCGGACAAACAGGTACCCTGGAATATAAATGGCAATATTCAACGACCAGCAGTTCCTTAGGTTTTGCCGATATAGCCTCAAGTACGTCCACCACACATACACCCGGAACTTTAAGCGTAACAACCTGGTTCAAAAGACTTTCAACAGTGACCTGCAACGAAAGCTGGCCGGCAGCCGCAGCATCGAATGTGCTTCAAATAACGGTGAACCCCTCATCCTACTCAGGAGGGTCCTGGCCCACAGTAGCAAGCCTCCAGGCTTCAGGGACCGGACTAAAATGGTATCTTGAAGGAGCCGATGTGACTCCTTTATCAAGCAGCACCACATTGATTGATGGACATACATATTACGCCAGCCAAACAATGAATGGGTGCGAAAGCGCAGCACGCTTTACAGTTGTCGGGAATGTTGATATGACGCCTTGTGCGCCAACAGCAGATTCACCTCAAACACCTGGTGCAGGGGCACGTGTATCAAATCTGACAACATTAACCGGAACAAACATCCGGTGGTATCTCACTGCAAGCGGTGGAACAGCCCTGGAACCAACAACTTCATTATCATCAGGCACAAATACTTATTATGCTACCCAAAAAATAGATTGCACCGAAAGTGCCACCAGACTCGCCATAACAGTAACAATCCCATAACCCATCACCAATCACCCCATCACCCTAACCCCATCACCCATGACAACAAAACAACACACCCCCCGACACTACCTGTTAACCCTCGTAGCTTTCTTTTTTGTTCAATCGATTTTTGGGCAAACGGTATACACCTTTACAAATGCCAGCGCAAGCGGACAATACGGTCCCACACAGGCACAGGTGAATACGGCATATTCCGGTACTACACTTGCAGGTAATATTACCATTAACACCCAAGGCATCCAGGAGTGGACCGTTCCGGCAACCGGGACTTACCGTATTGTGGCAAAAGGTGCACAAGGAGGAGGTGCAAATAACTACGGAAAAGGTGCCATGATTGCCGGCGATTTCTCACTAGTCGTTGGCCAGGTAGTAAAAATAATTGTTGGGCGACAAGGGCCTTATTCACAAAGCGGTGGCGGTGGCGGAGGATCTTTCGTGATCCAGTCGCCATACAACACCACGGCTTCAATACTGGTAATCGCCGGTGGTGGAGGTGGTCAGTACAATACCACCTCATCACTATATAATGCCGATGCAGTAACTTCAAATAGCGGTCAAGGGAGTGGTAATTTCTTTTCGGGAGGCTCTTCCGGCAACGGAGGTTCCGGCAACACTTCCGGAGCAGCAGGTGGCGGCGGATTTACAGGTAATGGAGGAGCTGGATCCTGGGGAACCGGCGGAAATTCATTTACCAATGGCGGTGTGGGCGGAAATACGGCCTCTACCGTGACCGGCGGCTTTGGCGGTGGTGGCGGAACGCATGGAAACACAGGCGGGGGTGCCGGTGGCGGTGGTTACTCCGGTGGTGCCGGTGGTGACCAGAGTCAAAACTATGGCGCCGGCGGCGGTGGCGGTTCCTATAATGCAGGCGCAAATCCTACGAATACAGGTGGCTATCAATCAGGGAATGGCTCGGTGGTCATTACTTCCCTGGGTTATGCTCCTGTGGTTACGACACAGGCAGCGACAAACGTGGATTACAATGCGGCAACCTTTACAGGCAATATAACTTCTTTGGGAACCACCAATCCGACACAATACGGGCATTGCTGGAGTATCAACCAAAATCCGACAACATCAGATACCAAAACTTCATTAGGAAGCTCTTCTTCGACAGGCAGTTACTCCTCCAACATTACCGGATTAACCGAAGGTGCCACTTATTACGTCAGGGCTTATGCTACAAATTCGTATGGAACGAATTATGGGAACCAAGTCAGCTTAGTGAGCATTTCCTCTTCCGCTTATGTTTTCACAAATGCCGGGGTATCTGGACAATCTGGTCCAACGCAGTCTCAAGTAAATACTGCCTATACTTCAACCAATTTAGCGGGCCATGTAACGGTTAATACGCAGGGAATCCAGGAATGGACAGTGCCTGCAACAGGCCAGTACAGAATCACATGCCTGGGTGCACAAGGCGGAGGCGCTAATAATTTCGGGAAAGGGGCTAAGATGACCGGTGAGTTTACCCTCACATCGGGCCAGGTAATAAAGATAATGGTTGGCCAACAAGGTCCTTATTCACAAAGTGGCGGTGGGGGCGGTGGATCTTTTGCCATCAAATCACCTTACAACACCACAGCATCAATCTTAGTCATTGCCGGTGGTGGCGGGGGTCAGTATAATACAACCGCAGCGTTATTTAATGCGGATGCCACAACAGCAAATTCCGGACTTGGCAGCGGCAATTTTGTTTCCGGAGGAAGCTCCGGAAACGGCGGTGGCGGAAACGGCTCAGGGGCCGCAGGTGGCGGCGGATTTACCGGTAATGGCGGAAACGGGAACTGGGGAACCGGCGGAAATTCATTTACCAATGGCGGTGTAGGCGGCAATACAGCCTCCACCATTACGGGCGGTTTTGGCGGTGGCGGCGGGACACATGGCAACACAGGCGGTGGTGCCGGTGGTGGCGGTTATTCCGGTGGTGCCGGTGGCGACCAAAGTGAAAATTATGGCGCTGGCGGGGGCGGAGGATCCTATAACTCAGGCATTAACCAGGCAAATTCAAGCGGAGTCAGAACATCTAACGGGCTGGTTTTGATAACAAATACCGTTTTGACGCCAAGTATCCTTACATCCGGGGCTTTTTCTGCATTTAGTGCCATGACAGGCATTGCATCCACAGCCCAAAGCTTTACAGCAAGCGGGACCGGCTTAACCGCCAACATCACGATAACTGCCCCTACCGGCTTCGAAGTCTCAATAGCTTCCGGTAGTGGTTATGCCAGTAGTATCACCTTAACCCAAAGCAGCGGCACTGTAGGCAGTACCACGATTTATACACGCTTATCAACGTCGGCAACAGGAACACCTTCGGGCAATGTAGCCTTAACTTCCACCAGCGCAACAACAGTAAATGTTGCAGCGAGCGGCACAGTTTATGCTGATCCAACAACACAGGCAACAAATGTCACATTCAGCAGTATCACTACTGTGACAGGCAGTATCAGCTGGACGAACGGCAATGGAAGCAACCGTGCTGTTTTCATGAAAGCAGCCAACACAGGATCTGCTGCTCCAGTGGATGCAACCAGCTATGGAGCAAGCACGAGTTTTGGTTCGGGGACACAAATTGGCAGCACGGGCTGGTTTTGTGTGTACAATGGAACAGGAACTACGGTTGCTGTAACAAATCTGACGACTGCGACATTCTATACCGTTATGGTTGTTGAATACAATGGAGTTTCTGGTTATCAGACTTATCTTACCGCAACCGCAACCAACAATCCAAATACTTTCAATACTTCTATATTAACTACATTGAATTATTCCGGAGGTATTGTCAACTGGACAGTCCCTGCCGGTGTCACCACCATCTCGATTGATGCCTATGGCGCTCAGGGTGGAAGTGGAACTGAAAGCGGGATCACCTATACGGGCGGACTCGGGGCGCGCATGAAAGGTGATTTCACGGTTACTCCCGGACAAGTAATCAAGATATTAGTAGGTCAGCAAGGAGGCTCAATTGGCTCTTATAAAGCTGGTGGCGGGGGTGGTGGCACTTTCGTTGTACAATCTCCTTATAATAATGACGCCTCCAAACTTATTATAGCAGGCGGTGGCTCCGGTGGCGGAGGAAATTCAAACCCTGCAAACGGAAATCCTGGATTAATAACAACATCGGGCGGGAATTCCATATCCAGCAATGGGGGTTCTTCAGGATCCGGTGGTGGTGCAAGCGGCGGTACAGCTGGTGGCGGTGGATTGACAGGCAATGGGGCCAGCACCACTTGCGCATCTGTTCCCAGCGTAGGACAAAGCTTTACCAATGGCGGTACCGGCGGAGGTGCAGGAACCTGCGCTGCAGGTGGCGGATATGGCGGATTTGGCGGAGGCTCAGGTGGCGAATGGTGCTGCCAGGGCGCACCAGGTGCCGGTGGCGGATACTCAGGTGGTGCCGGTGTGAATTCAAACGGAGTAGCCGGTGGCGGTGGATCATACAATGGCGGAGTGAGCCCCTTAAATGCTTCGGGCGTCAGGTCAGGCAATGGTTACCTAACGATTACATGTTATATCACCCCCACAGTGGTGACTTCAGGAATCCCCAACACCTTTACAGCAAGTGCAGGTATCGCTTCCGCTGAACAGGTGTTTACCGCATCTGGGGTTCTGTTAACAGGAAACATAACGATTACAGCACCTACAGGATATGAAATTACAAATACCTCAGGTTCGAACTATGCGACCACTGTAACGCTTATTCCAAGCAGCGGAACGGTTCCGGTTACCAATATTTATGCCCGTTTGACAAATGCAGCAAGCGGAACTCCTTCAGGGAATATAACAGTAGCTTCTGCAAATGCCACAACAGTAAATGTGGCTGTAAATGGAATTGTTTATGTTACACCAACAACGCAAGCCAGTAATATCACTTTTAGCGGGACAACGATCGCCCAGACAACAATCAGCTGGACTAACGGGAACGGCAGTAACCGACTGGTATTTGTTAAAGCTGCAAATTCAGGAACTGTAACACCGGCAAACAATGTAATTTTTACGGCGAACACATCCTTTGGCGCTGGCACTCAATGCCTCAGTACTGGCTGGTATTGTGTGTATAATGGAAACGGCAGCAGTGTCACTGTGACAGATTTGTTACCAGTTACGGATTATATCGCAATGGTAATTGAATATAATGGCGTGTCAGGCAGTTCTGCATATTTAACAACAACTGCAACAAACAACCCAAAATCAGTTACAACCTCAAACACAACGAATTTTAATTATTCCGGCTCTATTGTTAGTTACACTATTCCGGCCGGAGTAACCAACATAGCCATCGATGCTTACGGGGCACAGGGTGGTAGCGGAACCGAAAGCGGAGTCACCTATACAGGCGGACTCGGAGCACGCATGAAAGGTGATTTTACGGTTACCCCAGGACAGGTGATTAAGATATTGGTGGGTCAGCAAGGGGGCGCATGTGGCGGCTATAAAGCGGGTGGCGGCGGTGGCGGCACATTCGTTGTTGCATCTCCTTACAATACTGACGCCTCAAAACTTATCATTGCAGGCGGTGGCTCCGGCGGCGGCGGAAATTCAAACCCCGCAAACGGAAACCCGGGATTAACAAGCACATCTGGGGGTAATTCGGCAACCAGCAATGGAGGATCTGCAGGATACGGTGGCGCCGCAAGCAGCGGCACGGCTGGTGGTGGTGGTCTCCTGGGTAATGGGGCCGGCACATCATGCTCTTATGTTCCAGGTGTAGGTCTCAGCTTCACCAATGGAGGAAGCGGCGGTGGCGCAGGAACCTGCGCAGCCGGTGGTGGCTATGGCGGATTTGGCGGCGGCTCCGGTGGCGAATGGTGTTGCTCAGGTGCTCCAGGTGCCGGTGGCGGGTATTCCGGTGGTGCGGGAACAAATTCCAACGGTATCGCTGGTGGCGGCGGATCTTTCAACGGAGGAAACAACCAAACCAATACGGCAGGTGCCAGATCAGGCCATGGTATTCTTACCATCACTTTTTACGGAATAACACCCACAATAGTTTGTGCAAATACTCTCTCCGCATTTACATCTTATACAGGAATAACTTCAACAGCTCAAAGCCTCTCGGTATCAGGATACAATCTGACAACCGGGATCACGATTACCGCACCCACAGGCTTCGAAGTGTCAACAACTTCCGGAGGAACTTATTCAGGCAGTATCACCTTAGCCCAATCGGGCGGGACTGTTCCCAATACGACGATTTATTTACGTATGTCGACTGCTGCAAGCGGAACACCTTCGGCAAATGTGGTATTAACATCTACCGGTGCAAGCACAGTAAATATAGCAGCCAGCGGTACAGTTTATGCCGCTCCTGCAACCCAAGCTACGAATGTCACATTCAGCAGCATCACAACAAGCACATGCAGCATCAGCTGGACAAACGGCAATGGCAGCATGCGTGCTGTTTTTATGAAAGCAGCCAATACAGGATCTCCTTCTCCTGCTAATGGAACAAGCTATACGGCAAGCACCAGCCTCGGCTCAGGAACGCAAGCCGGTTCAGGCTGGTATTGTATTTACAATGGAAGCGGGACTTCCGTTGCGGTAACCAATCTGTTAACTGCAACATTCTATACGGTAATGGTTGTTGAATACAACGGCACAGCACCCTACCAGATTTATTTTACTACTGCAGGTACAAACAATCCCAACACTTCATATACAACTATATTAACTACATTTAATTATTCCGGATCCATCGTCAACTGGACAGTACCCGCAGGCGTGACAAGCATTTCTGTGGATGCCTCCGGTGCCCAGGGTGGTAACGATTATTGTTCCTCAGGATACAATTACGGGGGCTTAGGTGCCCGTATTAAGGGAACCTTTACCGTTGTACCGGGAAATACGATTCAACTCCTTTCGGGGGGTGTGGGTGGAAATAGTGCACTTACCTGCAGCCGCGGCGGTGGCGGCGGTGGCGGCAGCTTTGTGTATAATTTGTCGAGTACTACCTTACTTGTTGCTGCGGGTGGTGGTGGCGGTGCCGGTCAGGCCAGCTATGGAAGCCAAACAGATGCCAACGCCAATGCAACTACTGATGGAAAAGCAGGAACAGCTGGCGGTGGTGCTGCCGGTGGCACATCAGGTGCCGGAGGTAGCGCTACCTCTATGACAGGGGGTGGTGCAGGATGGAATTCAAACGGAGCTTCAAGTACCTATGGTGGTGGTGGATACCGATTTTTAGCCGGAGGTGCCGGAGGTGTAAAATATACTGATGGAGGGGATGGCGGTTTCGGAGGTGGCGGCGGAAGTTATGCCGGTGCCGGCGGCGGCGGCGGTTATTCAGGCGGCGGCGGCGGCGGCTGGTCTATGTCGGGCTGGGGCGGTGGCGCTGGATCCTATAATGCAGGGATCTGCAAGACAAACATTGCGGCAACCAACTCAGGAAACGGCACAATTTCAATTACTTGCCTGATCAATCCGACCATTGTCACCGGTGGTTTATTGAATGCCTTTACTTCAAGTCAGGGAATTGTATCTGCCAACCAAACATTTACCGTTTCAGGTTTTCACCTGTCAGACAATATTGTAATAACCGCGCCTACCGGATTTGAAGTATCTGTTGCTTCAGGATCAGGATTTGCAGGCAGTATCGCGTTAACGCCTTCGTCAGAAAACGTTGCTGAAACAATCATTTATGTTCGTTTAACAAATTCTGCAACAGGAACCCCCTCAGGCAATATCGTACTTTCTGCTACAGGGGCCACTTCTCAGAATGTTGCAGCAAGCGGAACCGTTTATGTAGCGCCCACAAGCCAGGCCACGAATCTCAGCTTCAGTGGAACAACAATTTCACAAACAACAGCCAGCTGGACAAACGGCAATGGCAGCAGCCGGGTTGTCTTTGTAAAAGCAGCCAATACAGGTACAGCTTCCCCTGTGAATAATACTATTTACACGCCCAATACTGTCTTTGGCTCCGGAACACAGATTGCTTCCAGCGGCTGGTTTTGTATCTATAACGGAACCGGAACCAGCGTTACGGTTACGAATTTATTGCCAGTGACCAACTACATTGTTATGGCTATTGAATGTAATGGCGTAGCGGGAAGTATGGCATATTTTACTTCTTCAGCAACAAATAACCCAAAATCGTTTGTTACCGCTAGTTCAAACACTTTTAGCTATACCGGTTCCATTACCAACTATATAGTTCCTGCTGGCGTGACCACCATTACGGTTGATGCCTATGGTGCCCAGGGTGGCCATGATTATTGTTCAACAGGATACAATTATGGCGGTTTGGGTGCCCGGATGAAAGGCACATTTACTGTTACTCCTGGCAATACCATTCAATTACTGGTCGGAGGGACAGGTGGCAATTCTGCACTCACGTGCAGTCGCGGTGGTGGTGGAGGTGGTGGCACCTTTGTTTATAATTTATCAACGACTACATTGCTGATTGCTGCCGGTGGTGGTGGTGGTGCCGGACAGGCTGCTTATGGAAGCCAGACCGATGCCAACGCCAGTGCCACAGCGAATGGAAAAGCAGGAACAGCAGGCGGTGGTGCTGCCGGTGGCACATCAGGTGCCGGAGGTAGCGCTACCTCTATGACAGGGGGTGGTGCAGGATGGAATTCAAACGGAGCTTCAAGTACCTATGGTGGTGGTGGATACCGATTTTTAGCCGGAGGTGCCGGAGGTGTGCTTTATTCTGATGGTGCAGTTGGCGGATTCGGCGGCGGCGGCGGTAGTTATGCCGGTGCCGGTGGCGGCGGCGGATATTCAGGCGGTGGCGGCGGCGGCTGGTCAATGTCGGGCTGGGGCGGTGGCGGCGGTTCCTATAATGCCGGAACCAACGTCTTAAATACTGCAGCCTACCAGTCGGGAAATGGCTCGGTTATCATTACTTTCTATGGGACGCTTCCTACAATCTCTACCGGTGGCACGCTGTCATCCTTTACCACGAACGCAGGAACACCCTCAGCAGCTCAGAGCTTTACTATGTCAGGCATAAATCTTACGGCCAACATTTCGATAACAGTTCCAAGCGGTTTTGAGATTTCTACCACATCCGGTTCAGGTTATTCATCTTCTTTGACATTAACCCAAAGTGGCGGCAATGTTGCCAATACTACAATATATGTTCGTCTCTCCAGTGCAGCAACAGGTACGCCTTCGGGTAATGTGTCACTGACTTCAACAGGAGCGACTCAGGTTGATCTTGCTGCCAGCGGAACGGCAAATGCCTTACCCGTTATCAGTGCTCATCCGTCAACAAGTAGTCAGACAGTCAATTTGAATGATGCCCTAAGCGGGCTATCTGTGACGGCTACAGCCGGAAGCGGAACGATAAGCTCATACCAATGGTATAAAAATGCTTCTAACTCAAATACAGGCGGAACGGCAATCGGTACAAACAGCGCCAGCTACATGCCTTTGTCCTCAACAGCAGGTGTTTTGTATTACTATTGTGTCGTAACGAATTCAAACGGAGGAATCACCTCAAGTAATGTTTCAGGTTCTGTCACTGTAAACGAGATCCCGGCAATCAGCGTTCAACCCAATGCAAGCGCTCAAGCCTATTGCTTAAACGTTTCGGCTACTGCATTAACGGTAACGGCTACAGCAGGCAGCGGCACGATCACAACCTATCAGTGGTATAAAAACGCTTCCAATGCAAATACCGGGGGCACAACAGTAGGGACAAACAATTCAAGTTACACACCCCTTACTACTACTGCAGGGACACTGTATTATTACTGTGTGATCACCAATTCAAACGGTGGAACAAAAACAAGTAATGTTTCCGGGTCAGTGTCGGTTACGGCACTGCCAAGTATCCCTTCTTCTGTCACTTCCACCCCCACTTCGGTGTGCAGCGGATCTGCTGCGAACCTGAATGCTACTTCTTCCGGCAACAACATCAACTGGTATACTGTAGCTTCTGGCGGCAGCGCATTGACTACAGTCACCAGCGGTGTGAACTATACCGTGAATCCTACGGTTCAAACTATCTATTACGCTGAAGCCATGACTGTGAGCAGCCAAACCTTTAACTATTCGGGGTCCATTGTGAATTTCACGGTGCCTTCGGGTGTCACCAGCATCGTGGTTGAAGCCCGCGGTGCACAAGGCGGTAATGGTGGAAACGGTTCTATATCAGGTGGATTGGGCGCCATGATGCGGGGAACTATTTCAGTCACCCCTGGTCAGGTACTCAAAGTTCTTGTAGGCCAACAAGGCATCCAGAACAAAACCTGTGGCCCTGGTGACGGCGGCGGCGGCGGCGGTTCCTTTGTGACCGACAATTCAAACAACCCTTTGGTCATCGCCGGTGGTGGTGGCGGAGCGAGTTATTACAACAATGTAGGCCAGAATGCCTCCACCGGAACCAGCGGAACGGCTGGTGGCGGTGGCAGTACCGGCGGCAGCGGCGGTAACGGAGGTTCATCTGCCAGTGCCAGCGGTGGCGGTGGCCTTACAGGTAACGGTGCCAATTCAGCATGGAATAGCGGTTCATTAACCGGAGGCAAGAGCTTTACCAATGGTGGCGCCGGCGGTCCGGGACAACCTGGATATGCCAGCGACGGAGGCTTTGGCGGCGGTGGTGGAACCCACAGCTGCTGTGTTGGTGGTGGCGGTGGCGGCGGATATTCAGGCGGTGCCGGTGGTGGTCAGTGTAATGCTGGCGGCGGTGGCGGTTCTTATAATGCAGGAACCGGCCAAACCAATACCGCAGGTTTCCAATCCGGAAATGGACAGGTACTCATCTCATGGTCGGCCAGCGGAACAACATGTCCTTCAGCAAGCAGAACGGCAGTTACTGTTTCGATCACCCCAAACGCGAGTATCGAATCTGTTACAGGGACTTCTCCACTTTGTGTTGGAACGACAACAACATATTCTGCAAATACTGTGGTCTTGTCCGGAGGTAATGGTGCATGGAGCAGCAGCAACACTTCCGTAGCTACCGTGAATGCTTCAACAGGAGTAGTAACTGCTGTTTCAGCAGGAAGCTGCAATATCATCTACACAATCACAGGCGGCTGTGGCGGAACAAAAACTGCTTTGCAAGCTCTTACAGTGAACGCATTGCCGGTTTTATCACCTATTACAGGCACAACAACGGTTTGTCAGGGATTTACAACAACATTGAGCAATTCAACATCAGGGGGAAGCTGGACAAGCGCTACGACCGGCGTGGCAACGATTGGTGTGTCCTCTGGCATCGCCTCAGGTGTATCACCAGGTTCTTCTGTGATCACTTACTCCTATACCAATGGCAACGGATGTTCCAATACCGTAACAACAAATGTAGGCGTGTCAGCACTGCCTACTGTGCCTACTTCTGTCAGCGCCTCCCCCTCAACACTTTGCAGCGGGGCATCTTCTAATCTGACAGCCACCTCATCCGGCAATAATATCAATTGGTATACAGTAAACACAGGAGGATCTGCTGTTGGAACCAGTGCCAGCGGCACTAACTTCACAGTAAATCCTTCCAATACAACAACCTATTATGCAGAGGCCATGACAGTAACGAGTCAGACCTTCAATTACTCCGGGTCTATTGTGAATTTCACTGTACCTGCCGGTGTTACCAGCCTCGTCATTGAGGCTCGGGGCGCCCAGGGCGGAAATGGTGGAACCGGATCTGTTTCCGGTGGATTGGGGGCAATGATGCGGGGAACAGTAACAGTCACCCCGGGTCAGGTCCTCAAAGTTCTTGTGGGACAACAAGGCATCCAGAACAAAACCTGCGGCCCTGGTGATGGCGGCGGTGGTGGCGGATCCTTTGTCACCGACAACTCGAACAATCCCCTGGTCATTGCCGGTGGCGGTGGCGGGGCAAGTTATTACAACAATGCAGGTCAAAATGCATCAACCGGCACCAGTGGATTGGGTGGTGGCAGTAGCGGTACCGGCGGAAGTAGCGGAAGTGGTGGCTCAAGTCCCAGTGCTTCTGGTGGCGGTGGCTTAACCGGCAACGGTGCCAATTCCGGATGGAATAGCGGTTATCTCACTGGAGGTAAAAGCTTTACCAATGGTGGCGCCGGCGGTCCGGGATACCCGGGCTATGCAAGTGATGGCGGCTTTGGCGGCGGTGGCGGAACCCACAGCTGCTGTGTCGGTGGCGGTGGCGGCGGCGGCTATTCAGGCGGCGCCGGTGGCGGTAGCTGTACTGCCGGTGGCGGCGGCGGTTCCTATAATGCCGGAACCAGCCAGACCAATACAGCAGGATACCAAAGCGGTAACGGACAAGTGCTCATTACGTGGAGTGCCGTAGGAACAACCTGTCCCTCTTCAAGCAGAACGTCTGTCACCGTAACAACTACAGCGAATGCAAGCGTAGCTTCAGTATCGGGAACTTCACCTTTATGTGTGGGAGGAACGACAACCTACAGCGCAAACACTGTAGTATTAAGCGGTGGTACCGCTGCATGGAGCAGCAGCAACACAGCTGTGGCAACAGTAAATGCTTCAACAGGAGTAGTAACGGCCATTGCAGCAGGTACGTGCAATATCACCTATACAATAACAGGTGGTTGCGCCGGAACACCAAGCGCATCACAATCGCTCACAGTTTATGCACTTCCTATCGTACCCGCTATTACAGGCGCTACCAGTTTGTGTAAAGGAACGACGACTACCCTGAGCAACACCTATTCAGGAGGAAGCTGGAGCAGCGCATCAACAAGCGTGACAACAGTGGATCCCACCTCAGGCCTTGTCAGCGGAATAATTGCAGGGACTTCTGCTATCAGCTATACGGTAACAGATGCTCACCTATGCAGCAATTCAACAAGCTTCACCCTGGCAGTCTCAGAATTGCCCGCTGTCCCAACAGGACTTAGCGCATCCCCTGCAATAATCTGTAATGGCGCAGCTTCGAACTTAAATGCCACATCAGCAGGCAATAACATTAACTGGTATACAACAGCCTCAGATGGCACATCAATCGGAACCAGTTCCTCCGCTGCGAATTTCTCAGTAAGTCCTTCCGTTACGACAACCTATTATGCCGAAGCCGCGACCTTCAGCAGTGGCTCTCAGACCTTCGACTATTCTGGGTCTATCGTCAATTTCACTGTGCCAACAGGTGTCACAAGCCTTGTTGTTGAAACCCGCGGAGCTCAGGGCGGGACAGGCGCTGCAGCCGGAGGTTTGGGCGCTTATATCAAAGGAACTATTTCGGTTACCCCAGGCCAGGTTTTAAAAATCCTTGTCGGAGGACAAGGCGCCAGCGGCACCCAGGGTGGTGGCGGTGGCGGATCTTTCGTAGCCACCAGCGCCAACAGCCCGCTCGTCGTGGCAGGTGGCGGGGGCGGCGGACACTATGTCGCCAATAGTATCTCTTATGCCAATGCAACGACCGGGACTTCGGGAATGGCAGGTATTCATGGCTCAAACAATGTCCTTGGCGGAGCTGGCGGAACAAACGGTGGCGGTGGCGGTTGCGCTTCACAGTATTCCTCATCAGAAGGTGCCGGCGGTGGCGGATTCACATCCAATGGCTCCAGCTGTTATGGAACCGGAGGCGGCGCTTCATTCGTGAACGGCGGTGCAGGCGGTGCAAAAGCTGGCACAGGCGGTAACGGAGGTTTCGGTGGCGGCGGCGGCGCAGACTGGCTCTCCTGGACCGGTGGCGGCGGCGGCGGCGGGTATTCCGGCGGCGGCGGCGGGACCTATCACGGTGTCGGCGGCGGCGGTGGGTCTTACAACGCAGGAACCAACCAAACAAATACGGCAGGTGCTCAATCCGGGAACGGACAGGTAGTGCTCACCTGGACTGCAGCAGCGGCAGTATGCCCATCTGCAAGCAGGACAGCAGTTACACTAACCGTAACTCCAACGGCAAGCATCGCTTCTGTATCAGGAACTACACCACTTTGCGTGGGAATCACAGCCACCTATGCGGCAAATACCGTCATTCTGGGCGGAGGAACCGGAACGTGGAGCTCCAGCAACACTGCTGTAGCTACAGTAAATGCAACATCAGGACTCGTAACTGCTGTTGCTGCAGGAACATGCAATATCGTTTATACGATCACAGGCGGTTGCAGTGGCACAAAAACTGCCCAGCAATCACTCACGGTGAATGCACTTCCTGTTTTGGATGCCATTTCAGGAGCATCGGCTGTTTGCGTGGAAAGCACTATAACTTTGACGCATTCAACAACTGGCGGAACCTGGAGCAGCGCATCAAGCGGGATCGCTTCAGTGAGCCCCTCAACAGGCGTCGTAACAGGAGTCTCTGCAGGAACTGCCACAATCAGTTATTCAGTTACAAACAGCAATGGCTGTGTAAAAGCAGTTACAAAATCCATAACCGTAAATGCAGCTTTAGCAGCACCAACACCGGTTTCAGCGACACCTGCCACTGTATTGCCTTCCAGCCCTTCCAATTTAATTGCAACGTCAACCGGAAACAATATAAAATGGTATACTGCAGCTAGTGGTGGTACATTACTCACTACAGTCAGCAGTGGTACGAATTATAGCGTTTCTCCTTCAGCTACAACGACATACTATGCAGAGGCTTCAGGTGGCTGCATAAGCCTGACACGAACTCCTTTGACAGTTACTGTCCACAATATACCTACAGTAACAACAGCTGCCATCAGCAGTATCGGGTCGAATTCGGCAAACGGCGGTGGTAATGTCACTGCCAACGGAGGCGATCTCGTCACAGTTAGTGGAATCTGCTGGAGTCATTCAACGAATCCGGTTGTTACCGGAAGCAAAACGACAGATGGTGCCATCTCGGGAATTTTTACTTCAGCAATGAGCAGTTTAACTACAGGTGCTTATTATGTTCGTGCTTATGCAACCAACGCTATGGGAACTGCCTATGGCAGCGAAGTAAGCTTCTCCCCTTTCGTGCTCGGACCATTCAATGGGATAAGCAAAACATATGGTGACGCTGATTTTGTTATCATCAATCCGACTTCTCCAAGCTATGGCGCTTTCAGCTATACCAGTGGCAATACCGATGTTGCCACAATCTCTGGCAATACCGTTCATATTGTTGGTGTCGGAACCTCCACAATCACAGCAAACCAGGCTGCGGCAGGAGCCTTTGGCCCGGCTTCTGCCTCGGCTACACTGACGGTTGGGAAGGCTAACCAGGTGCTGACATTAAACCTGCCAACGACAGCACCACTTAATACATTTACCAGCACTTCTGTGCCAATTTCTGCAAACTCTTCTGTGGAATTGCTAGTGACAATCACACTGGATGGATCCAGCACAGCATCAGCTACATTAAATGGCACTATCGGAAGTTATTTGGTAACTAATATTAGTTCAATAGGAACACTGAAATTTAATGCGACCCAAGCTGGAAATGAGCTTTATAATTCTGCTACGATCAGTCAAAGCTTTGATGTGGTTAAAAATAACCAAACCATCACATTTAATAGTTTATCTGATCTGACTTATTATCCAGGATTAACCTCAACGTTGACAGCTTCGGCAACCTCAACTTTGGATGTGAGCTTTAGCGTAATCAGCGGACCCGCAACTGTAAGCGAAAAAACCTTAACCATGACAGGTGCAGGAACAATTGTTATTCAAGCTTCACAGGAAGGTAATACATCGAATAACCCTGCTCCCAATGTTGTCAGGAATCTAATTGTCAACAAAGCAACTCCCGCAATCACCAATTTTGGAGACCTTACAAAGACCTATGGTGATGCTGCGTTCTCTTTAAACCCATCCTCAGCCAGTACCGGCGCCTATAGTTATACCAGCAGCAATACCGATGTAGCGACCATCACTGGAGATTTGGTAAATATTGCCGGCTTTGGAACGACAACGCTTACTGTGAATCAGGCGGCCGACGCCAATTACATCGGAGCCACAGCCACCTGCATGCTCACCGTAAGTAAAGCAGATCAGACGATTTCCATCACCACGATTCCTGATGTCCTATTACTTGACTTTGTTGGGAACCCGATTCAGCCCGCAGCAACGACAAGTTCAGGCTTGCCTGTAACTTTTGAAGTTCAAACTGGCAGTGTTGCTACCTTATCCGCCCCCGATCTGCTTGTAACCACGCTTCAAACAGGAAGTGTAACTGTTAAAGCCAGCCAACCCGGCAATACCAATTTCAACCCGGCACCTCTGGCCAGCAAATTATTTAATGTCGATAAAGCCAACCAGACAATAACCTTCGATGCACTGCCTGTCAAGAATCTTGGCGACCCGGCCTTTGACTTAACAGCAAGCAGCACTTCGTTATTGACTGTCAGCTACTTAAGCAGCAACACTGCCGTAGCAACAATCAGCGGAAATACTGTAACCATAACCGGAGAAGGTACTTCGGATATCATTGCAAGTCAGGCAGGTAATGACTATTACAATGCTGCAAGCACAGTTACTCAGACATTAACTGTATCCCCATGTGTCAATCCAACTTTAGCTGGAACAATAACTTCATCCCAGTCACAGTGTGGTAGTTTCGACCCAGATGTCATCACCAGCGCTGTCTCGCCTTCCGGCCAAAACGGAAGCATTGAATATAAATGGCAACAGTCAACATCAGGCAGCTCTTCCGGATTTGCAGATATCGACTTTACCAATGCACCTACTTATAACCCGGCAACGATCACCCAAACCACCTGGTTCAGGCGCCTGGCCAAAGTTAGCTGCACAGGCTCCGATTGGACCGATGCTGCAGTATCCAATGCATTGGAGATGACCACCCTTCCCGTCAATACAATCTCACTCTCATCTGCTACTGGAACCAATGCACAGTCGGCTTGTATCAATACTGCAATTGTCAACATCACCTATACAACCACTGGCGCTACTGGTGCCAGTGTAAGCGTTTTACCTTCTGGTGTCGTGAGCAACTGGGCTTCAAACACCCTGACAATCAGCGGAACGCCTACAGAATCAGGTACATTTAACTACAACATCGCACTCACCGGAGGCTGCGGAACTGTTACAGAAACAGGAACAATAACCGTTACTCCCGTTAGTGCTGGCGGTTCAGTTACCGGTGGCACCAGTGTTTGTATTATCGGGAACAGTACTATCCTGACTTTAAGCGGCCAAACAGGCAGTGTTGAAAAATGGCAATCTTCAATTGATGATTTAAACTGGTCTACAAATGTTAGCTGCACCACAACCACCTACACTGCCAGCAGCGTGGGATCGGACACCTATTACAGGGCTGTGGTAAAAAGCGGCTTGTGCACTTCAGCCAATTCAGCTTCTACCCAGATTACAGTATATCCCGAAACTGTAGCAGGTTCAGTTACAGGTGGCACGACCATTTGTAATGGAAGCACGAGCGGGCTTTTAACCTTATCCGGCAAAACCGGTACCATCATCAAATGGCAATCATCTGCTGAAGGAGATACCTGGTCTGATATCACAAACACAGAAACAACCTATACTTCTGGTACGCTATCTGCAACGACACAATTCAGGGCTGTGGTTCAGAACGGATTATGCAGTCCTGCCAATTCTTCCGCAACCACTGTCACCGTGGATCCTACCTCCCTTGGGGGCAGTATCTCTGGCGGAACTACGGTTTGCACCGGGACCAACAGCACTGACCTTACTTTAACCGCTTATACCGGCAATATTGTTAAATGGCAATATTCGACGGATAACTGGACTACTCCTGTTGATATTGACAATGTTAGCAATACATTAACAGTATCCAATCTGGTAACATCAACACAATACCGTGCAGAGGTAAAAAGCGGCACATGCAGTTCTACTACCTCGACACCAGCTACGATCACCGTTGATGCTGCCAGTGCAGGCGGTACCATTTCGGGCGGAGCAACAGTTTGTACAGGAACTAACAGCACAACCCTAAATTTAGGCACGCACACCGGAAGCATCCTGGGATGGCAGTCGTCCACCAATGATGGAATCATATGGATGGATATCGCCAACACTACTGCCTCAAATGCAGCTACAAACCTTTCTGTGACAACGATTTACCGGGCTGTGGTCAAAAACGGGACCTGTAATGCTGCCAATTCAGCATCCGCTTCCGTAACTGTCGATCCGGCCAGTGTCGGGGGTTCTGTTACAGGAGAAGCTACGGTTTGCACCGGAACCAACAGCTCAACATTAACTTTGGCTGACAATTTAGGGACTGTCCAATACTGGCAATCCTCAACCAATGGAACCGATTGGAGCACGATTGGCGGAACGGCAACGGTAACTTACACTGCAACGAATCTGTCCGCTACAACCCAATACAGGGCTGTTGTGAAAAGTGGCGGATGTAGTTCAACCCAGTCATCCCCGGGTACAATTACCGTTGATCCGGCAACAGTTGGCGGGGCCGTAACTGGTGGAACCGTTGTCTGTACCGGAAACACAAGTGCACTCTTAACTCTTTCCGGCCATAACGGGACTGTAATCAAATGGCAATCATCAACTGATGGGAATAACTGGTCAGACATAGACAACACCGCAACTACCTATACCTCCGGGCCAATAAGCACAACCACTCAGTTCAGAGCTGTATCTCAAAGAGGAACTTGTGCACCAGCCAATTCAACCGCTACTTCTGTGACTATCGTTCCAGCTGTTGGTGGGTCAGTGTCAGGAGGAGGAACAACGCTGTGTGCCGGAACCAATTCTACCACTTTTAACTTAAGCGGCCATACCGGGACAGTTCAAAAATGGCAATCCTCAACCAATGGAACCGACTGGGCTGACATTGCTACAGCCACATCAACAAGCTATACCACCACGAATCTCGCAGTCACCACGACATTCAGGGCTGTCGTTAATAGCGGAGAATGTAGCGTCGCCAATTCTACAGAAGCAACAGTACCCATCGACCACGTCAGTGTTGGTGGGACTGTCTCTCCCACGACCTCAGTTTGCTCCGGAATCAATAGCACAACGATGACCTTGAGTGACTATACGGGTAATATAACAGGCTGGCGGTCTTCTACTACATCGGATTTCAGCGCGGCAGTAACAGCAATCGCAAATACCACCAACACATTGACGGCAACCAATCTTCTGGCAACCACCTATTACCGCGCTTTGGTTACAAACGGCGTTTGTGCATCTGACTACAGTACCACCGCAACAATCACACCCAGCCCATGCAATCCAACGGATGGAGGAACTATCGCTGCCAGCCAGGCAGGAATCAACCCATTCAACCCGGCTGCCTTTACAAGCAGCGCCTTGCCAACAGGACAAACAGGAGCGCTTGTCTATAAATGGCAAAAATCTACCACAAGCAGTACAGAGGCATTCAGCGATATTGGCAGCAGTAATACTGCAACGTATGATGCGCCTTCTATAAGCGTTACCACATGGTATAAACGACTGGCTATCGTCACTTATGAAACCGATTGGACAAATGCTGTTTCTTCGAATGTATTGGAAGCCAGCGTTGTTGAATGTTCATTACCCGCAAGTGCCGGTTCAATAACAGCATCGCAATCGATCTGTACAGGAAGGGCAGCAGCTGAAATTACCAGCGCAAGCGCCCCTGGCACCTACGTAGGCACCCTGCAATACCAATGGCAGAAATCCACCACCGGTGCCTTGGATGGCTTTAGCGATATCAGCGGCAGCAATACCGCAACTTACTCCCCGGGATCGTTTAGCACAACCACCTGGTACCAGCGCCTTGCCGGTGTCAATTGCATGTCGGGTTCGCTCGGATCTAACGTAATCCAGATCACGGTAAATACTCCTTCCTATAGCCCAACACCGCCTACAATAGGTAGCCTTCAAGCTTATGGGGTCAATATTAAATGGTATGATGCATCTACCGGAGGAAATCTATTGTCTGCTTCAGCAGCAATAGAAGATGGCCACGCTTATTACGCCAGCCAAACGGTAAATGGTTGCGAAAGCGCAGCACGTTTTAAGGTAATCGGCATTGTCGATGCGACACCTTGTTCGCCTACAGCAAACGCCACGCAATCATTAGGTTCAGGATCCACGGTGGCAAACTTGACTACTTTAACCGGGAATGACATCCGATGGTATCTCGACGCAAGTGGAGGTACTGCCTTAGCGCCTTCTACTTCATTGTTATCAGGCACACATTATTATTATGCTACGCAAACAATCGACTGTACCGAAAGCGCATCAAGAAATCGCGTTACGGTTACTCTCCCCTGATGAAATTTCGTAAGCTCGTGTGACCGTATGCTCGTATGCCCGTTTGCCCGTTGACGTCTTGAACGTTCCAACGCCAACGGGCATACGAGCATACGAGCACACGCTACTCTGCCTTTTTGTCACCACTTCTGTCATAGATTCTTGCTGACAAGATTACCCTATTATGCCATTATTGCACCGAAACAAAGGATTTAATTTGTGGCACACAGATTGAACGGGGAAATCGAAACAATCTTATTATTCATTAATTACGCTTAAATATCATGGGTAAAATTATCGGAATCGACCTTGGAACCACAAATTCATGTGTAGCCGTCATGGAAGGAAATGAACCCGTCGTTATTCCAAACAGTGAAGGCAGACGGACAACACCTTCGATCGTAGCTTTTACTGACAACGGAGAACGCAAAGTAGGAGATCCTGCAAAACGCCAGGCCATCACCAATCCAATACGCACCATCTTTTCTATCAAACGCTTTATGGGCGAAACTTTCGACCGGGTCACTAAAGAAATCGGCCGTGTTCCCTATAAAGTTAATAAAGGTGATAACAACACACCACGCGTGCTGATCGACGAACGCATGTATTCTCCACAAGAGATCTCTGCCATGGTGCTTCAGAAGATGAAAAAGACTGCTGAAGATTACCTCGGACAAGAAGTTACGGAAGCCGTCATCACTGTACCTGCCTATTTCAGTGACTCACAGCGCCAAGCTACCAAAGAAGCTGGCGAAATCGCAGGCCTTATCGTCAGAAGGATCATCAATGAGCCTACTGCTGCTGCCCTGGCTTATGGCCTCGACAAAAAACACAAAGACATCAAAGTCGCTGTCTATGACTTAGGCGGTGGCACTTTCGACATCTCAATCCTGGAACTTGGCGAAGGTGTTTTCGAAGTAAAATCTACCAATGGTGACACCCACCTCGGCGGCGATGACTTCGACCATACCATCATCGACTGGCTTGCTGATGAATTCAAAAAAGAAGAAGGTCTCGACCTGAGAAAAGATCCAATGGCTTTACAGCGTCTGAAAGAAGCTGCCGAAAAAGCTAAAATCGAACTCTCCAGCTCGACATCCACCGAAATCAACCTTCCTTATATTATGCCCGTTGACGGCATGCCAAAGCACCTTGTGAAGACGCTGAGCCGTGCCAAATTCGAGCAGCTCATCGATAGCTATGTGAAAGCAACCATCGAGCCTTGTCGTAAAGCTTTATCTGATGCCGGCTTGAAACCCGCTGACATCAATGAAGTCATCCTTGTCGGAGGTTCAACCCGTATTCCTATCATCCAAAAAGCAGTAGAAGATTTCTTTGGCCGCACACCTTCCAAAGGTGTAAACCCTGACGAAGTTGTCGCCATTGGCGCTGCAATCCAGGGCGGTGTTCTCACAGGTGAGGTAAAGGATGTCCTGCTGTTGGATGTTACACCACTCTCACTCGGCATCGAGACCTTAGGTAATGTGATGACCCGTTTGATCGAATCAAACACCACCATCCCTACAAGGAAATCTGAGACATTCTCCACCGCTGCCGACAGTCAGACCTCTGTTGAGATCCACATCCTACAGGGTGAAAGGCCTATGGCCCGCGACAACAAAAGCATCGGACGATTCTTCCTCGATGGAATGCCACCGGCACCCAGAGGAATACCTCAAATCGAAGTGACCTTCGATATCGACTCAAATGGAATCCTCCACGTCTCTGCCAAAGACAAAGCCACAGGCAAATCACAACAGATCCGTATCGAAGCTTCATCAGGTCTTACCGATGAGGAAATCAAAAAGATGCGAACTGAAGCTGAAGCCAATGCCGAATCCGACCGCAAAGCAAAAGAGGAAGTTGACAAAATCAACAGTGCCGATTCGCTGATTTTCTCCACAGAAAAACAACTTAAGGAGTTTGGAGACAAAATCCCTGCTGACAAAAAAGAACCCATCGAGAGTGCATTGGCCGAGTTAAAAGAAGCCCATAAAAACCACGATGTCGCCGCTATCGATGCTGCACTGGAAAAGCTGAACGCAGCCTGGAGTGTTGCCAGCCAGGAGATGTACGCTGCCAGCCAGGCCCAGGAAGGCCAGCAAGCAGGTGCAGATGCCGGACAAGCAGGCGGAGCCCCGAAAAATGACGAAGTCACCGATGTAGACTTCGAAGAAGTGAAAGACGCTAAATAAGACTTCTAAGACTATAACGACTCAGCCCTGGGAACCAAAGTTCCCGGGGCTTTTTTATTGTAAAATTTTTCAATTTTTGTTTCCACTCACCCCCCCTTTTTCCGTATATATAAATAAACGGCAATGAAAAAGAAGATTTTCCCGGGGGTGATTCTGCTTGTCTTATTGGGACAAATGGCAAAGGCCCAATTAAGTATCATTCAGACCTCTTATGACTATACGATCGATTTTGATCAGTCGATGACTGGCATTAATAATGGAGCCCTGACAAGCAGTAGCGGCATGCCCTTGATGGGAAACCCGGCCGCAACAGGGCAACTGGAATCTGAAGCCTGGGAAATCGCTGCAGATGGCGCGAATCCACTAACACCAGCTAGTTTTGTCTCAACGACAAATTCTGGTTTTAATACGCTGATTTCTGCCGGCCAGGCTTCTTATGGCTGGGGGGCATGGGCCCTCGGAAATAATCATGCCCTGGCTGTACTTCCTGCAGGAAATTCTGCCACGCCCGGATCGATCACACTCCGACTGCAGAACAACACCGGCTTTTTGTTAACGACACTGGCTATCTGTTACAAGCTAGGCGTTTTTAATGACAAGGACAGAGCAAATAGTATAGGATTCTACTATTCAGCCGACAACATAAATTATATCGAAGAACCGCTTTTAACCTTCGTTTCGCCCGGAATCGCATCCGGGTGCTGGGATAGTGTCACAAAAAATCTGAGCTTAACCAACCTCAATTGGGCTGATGGCGACTTCTTCTTCCTGCGATGGTTTTTCCAGGATGTCAGCGGATCAGGATTACGGGATGAATTTTTATTGGACGATATCAAGATAAGCGGTTCTTCAGTGGTTACCAATATACCATCAAGACTGAAGATTTCAGGGATCAACAACGGAATCTGCCCTTCGGCAGGAGAGGATTTTGTCGTAATTGCCGAAGTGGTCGACAGTGTAGGAAACCCAGCAGCAGTGCAAGCAAATACTGTAATAACAATAAGTAAGTTCAGCGGGATTGGTCAACTGACTGGTCAACTGACGGACACACTCTCCGCGGGTTTGCACACCCTCGGATTTCAAGGACTTCGATACAGCCATGCTGATAATTTCTTTCGGATAAAAGCAGAAGCGTCAGGATTGGCTGCTGACACCAGCGCATTGACTCGTGTCAAATCAAAAGCAAGCTACCTGGTTTTTACCAATTTTACCGATACCGTTGAAGTAGGTCAGAACATCCCTCCCTTCGGGGTTTTGGCGAGAAGGTCGGACCACAGTACCGATTCAAATTTCAAACATAACATTTCACTTACAAAATACAGCGGGCCCGGTAACCTTCTGGGAACGTCAACACAAGCTTCGCTCTATGGCGGGGTGTTTTTTTCCGACATTCACCTTGACCAGGCGGGAAATTATATGCTCCGGGTAGGGACTGACAGCCTGACTTCCGTTTTGATCGGAGTATTGGTGGTGATACCGCCGCCCGCTGTCA
>JBAXPV010000015.1:0-92505 GCA_037132075.1 Bacteroidota bacterium | reverse complement strand
AAAATTAATTTGCCTAGTTAGGATGCACAAGATGGGGTTGGTGGGGTGGATACTTGCGTTCCATCGGCAGAAAGAATACCGGAAAGGTGAACATTCGCTAAACTGTCATCATTGCGCTTAAGGATCACCTCACAAGAGACTTTTTCTTCACTTTGAAAAACATTTTTAAGAAAAAGATTGAAGATTTCTATTGTCTCTTGAGATACAAAACTGCCAAAGTGTCGGCTTATTAAGCTGGCGCGGTCTTTTCCCAACTTTTGCGAGCCTAAAAGATTTAACGCTGAAATCTCACCGTCGTGCGCCAAAGTAAAGTAACCGACAGGCGCAAAATCATATAATTCAGAATACTTAAAAGCTGCTGCTTGTGCGAGTTGATTTGCTATGCCGAGATCTTCATTTTGCATTTCAAGCTCAACCTGATGCACTTCAAGTTCATGAATGAGTGTCATCACTTCTGGATCCAGGGAGTTGACAGCTTGCGGACTTAAAGTCTTGCTGAGTTTCTTTCTCAGCCGCTCTTCGGCTTTCTGACGAAGAATCGCTGCCGTTTCTGATATATTATTCACATTTTTCAAGATCATTTCTCAATTAAGGTGCAATATATGGAAATCATTTCAATTAAAGTAATTCTTGAATACCAAAGTCAATGTGGCTCCTGCATCCGGGTTGTTTTTGACAGAAATTTCAGCTTGATGGGCATCCATGATGAGTTTTACCAGGGCCAGGTTAAGGCCGGTGTTTTCATCGATATGTTTGTCGGAAAGTGTGAAAATATTAAAAAGACGGTCGAAGGCAAGGCCTGAGAAGCCAGGGCCCCTGTCAATAAACTCAACAATGATGCTCGTTTGCCCGCCAGGTACTATCCTTATCGTAACAACCTCATTGTTTGGTGAATACTTAATAGCATTGTCGATCAGGATTTCAAAACAAAGTTCTACCAATGATGCCTCAACTGTGATGCCTCCTATGGCATGGTCATTTTGGATGATCACCTGAATAGACTTGCTTCTGATTTTATCCTCATGCTTCCTGATTGCAGTAATGAGAAGTTCCTGCAAGGGAACCATTTCGGCATAGATTTGATAATTACCTGTCCGTAACTCAGTGATTAACAGTGCCTGATACGAAAATCTCTCAAGTCTTCTGGCTGATTCTTCAAGACTACTGAGATAATCCAGTAATGCCGTCGATTGTATCTCAGATTTGAGAATGTCTGCAAAACCAAAGATCCCGTTAAGTGGAGTCCGGATCTCATGACTGATCAAATGCAGAAAATCAAGTTTTGACTGATCCAGTAGTTTCAGCTCTTTGTTTGCCAGGTCAAGCTGCTGAATGGCATTTTCCAAGTCAAGAGTTCGTTCCTTTACCTTTTCCTCCAAAACTTGATTTTGTTGTTCAAGTAAATTATATAAGCTTCCAGTTTCTAGTATGTTATGAATTCTGAGCTCGACTTCTTTCAGCTCAAAGGGTTTGGTCAGAAAATCTTTTGCGCCTTCCGAAAGCGCCCGTTCTTTTACTTCTGTTGTTTTATCAGCTGTAAGTAGAAGTATTGGCAGATAGGTATTGGCCGGGATTTGCGAACGTAAGGCTGCCATTACTTCAAAACCATCCATGTGGGGCATCATTAAATCAAGTAAGATAATGTCAGGTTTAAAAGAATTAAACAAGCCAGAGGCCAATCGTGAGTCAGTGGTCGATTTTATATTACAATAACCCAATTCTTCAAGTAAACCTTCCAGAACACCGATGTTCGATACCTTGTCGTCAACAATAAGGATGTTCGCATTTTTTAAATTCAAATCAATCATGAAGCCGTTCTTTATTTGTTCTTACCTGACCTCTTTTTCTCATTAATTAAAGGGGTGGTACTTATTGCGTTGTGGTTCATAGGAAGGTCTACCCAAAAGGTACTTCCCTCGCCAACAACACTTTCTACCCCAACACTTCCTCCCATTGCATCAATATTTTTTTTAATAACGGCCAAACCAAGCCCTGTGCCTTCCGTATAGGTGTTTTCTGCCCCGATCCGTTCAAAGGGCATGAAAAGTTTCGAAATATCTTCAGGCGAGATCCCCATGCCGGTATCCCTTACAGAGATCCGGATCATGCTGATGCCTGCATTATTTGGGAATGGCGACAATACATTAACGTATATTGAACCTCCTGGTCTGTTGTATTTTACGGCATTGTTTAACAGGTTTATCAGGACCTGTTTTATGCGCTTTCGGTCACAGACAACAATATGCTTACTGGTGGGTGACATCTCAAAAATAACTTTTAATTGCTGCGTATAGGCGAGCGGTTGAATGGTGTCAATTGTTTCATCAACAATACTGTTTAAATCAACTGCTTCATTCACCATGGACAGCCGCCCCGCTTCGATGTGGGAAATGTCGAGAACTTCATCAATTAAATTCAACAAATGTTTTCCGCTGTTTAAAATATGATCGACACTTTTCTTTTGTTTGGGGTTAAGTTCGCCCATATTCATCAATTGTGTATAGCCCAGAATTGAGTTCATCGGCGTGCGTAATTCATGACTCATACGGGAGAGGAATTCGCTTTTGGCAAGATTTGCCTTATAGGCATCATCTCTGGATTTAATGATGTCTTCTTCTGCTTGTTTTTGCAGGGTAATGTCGTGGAATGTCCAGATTCTCCCATAGTTCACCCCGTCGAGCCCAAGTACCGGCGCTGAAAAACGGTAAAGAATCTTCCCGTTTTTTAGTTCGATTTCATCGGCATTGTTAGTGTTTGGATGATCATAAAGCGATAAAGTTATTTCAATAAATTTATCCGGATTCTTAACCAATCCCAGGATATGCCTGAACAATCCCCTGGCATCTCCTTGTTCCATAATGTCAGTGGGAACCTCAAACATCTCAATATAAGACTTGTTGATAACCAGGATCTCTTCCCTCGTTATGTCGATCACCAGAATTCCATCCGGACTCGCATTTTTTTGCGCCTCAAGTATCGCCATCTTTGATTTGAGTAATTCTTCTGCGATTCTACGTTCGGTGATGTCCATGGCAATGCCGCCAAGCCATGGTTCTTGCCCCGGACGGTCAATGAAGAACTTTTGTGTTTCGTAATGGTGTAATTTTCCGTCAAGCTGAACCATACTTTCTTCAAGTTTTTGATAACCCAGCAGCATCGAATTGTGATCATCAGACGTTAGTCTTTCGCCGATCTCATTCGGAAAGACTTCCTGCATGGTTTTTCCCATCCATGCCTTTGCCCCAAAGGCAATATCCATATAATTGTTCACAAACAGCGTTCTGCCTTCATGGTCTTTTAAAAATACCACAGCAGGTAAATAATCCATGAAAAGCGAAAATTGCCGCTCACTCTCCCGCAAGGCTTCCTCAATGTGTTTTCGCGCACTGATGTCCTCAAAAATATAAAAACGACCAAAGTATTCATCATTTTCACCACGTATTTGTGTTGTAAACCGACGGACTGTCCTGTTTTTAGTAAACTCAATTTCATCTTCAAGTACCACACGGTTTTCTTCATCCTGCAAGGGTTTACAAGATTCTGCAAAAGCAGGGATGTCAGACAAAACAGGCAGGCAATACGGAATAATGCCATTGTTGCTGAGTTCGCCACGCTGCATTTGATCCTCAATGTGTTCTATACCCCAGATCTCACAAAAGCGATGGTTAAAATATAGAATAGCATCAGTTCGATTGTCAACCACCAGAAAGCCTAAGGGTGAGGAATTGGACATCAGTTCCAATAAGGATTTGTTCCATAGTAGTTCTGCTTCCGTTTTAATCCTGTTATCTATCTCTTTTTCAAGATTTTCGTTTGTTTCTATTAAGGTGACAGTTCTTTCCTTTACTTTATTTTCCAGGGATTCATTGAGATCCTTGATTTGCTGTTCAGCAAACTTGCGTTGGGTGATGTCACGCAGAATTCCGGCAACTTTTACAGGATTCCCCAACTTATCATACATCAATGCAGAAGATATAGCACAGGGTACATTTGACCCATCCTTGTTTAACATCAACACTTCATAATCAATAACCTTCCCCTGTTTTGATAATTCAACAAAAAAAGCATCACGGGCTTCAGCATTGGCATAGAGCGCTACAAAGGATTTTCCAATCAATTCCTCACGGGTAAATTGACCTTTCGAGATCGTTTCAATGGACGGACTTATTTCGAGAATGATGCCATCAAGGCTAGCCTCGTAGTAGACATCCAGCATATTCTCGAAGACATTGCGGTATTTTTCTTCTTTTTGATCCTGGGGTTCCCTAGTGATCTGTTCTGATTCTAATTCATTAAAGAGAGTCAGCATTTCAGCCAAAATAGCCCCTGCAGAATCTTCTATGGGATTCGCTTTCAAATAATCCTCTGCCTTTTGACGAAGAATTTTAAGATTTGAATGGAATGATTTATTCATGATACAAAAGTATAGGTTTTTTTTGTATACAAAAAACGAGCCTATCTTTTTCCTTGTAAAGTAAAGTGGAAAACACTTCCTTTTTCCTCTTCGCTTTCAACCCCAATCTTTCCACCATGCCTTTCAATAAAATCTTTACATAAAATGAGTCCAAGGCCACTGCTGGGTTCATCATTGGTGCCTTTCCTGTTTGTTTTCTTATCAATCCTGAATAAATTGTCAAGGAGATCCCGGCTCATGCCTATCCCGCTGTCTTTGACTGCAATTGAAACTGTATTGTCAGCATGCCTTTGTGCACTAACAAGAACTTCTCCGCCTTTTCTGGTGAATTTGATTCCATTGGCTATCAGATTACGAATTATCGAGGAGAGCATGTGTGCGTCGGCAAAAACTTCCAGATCTGCCGGGATATTACAGCGGAGATTAATCCCTTTTATAGTGGCAAAACTAGTGCTATAGAGGATGCTCTCCTCAATAAACGGCCGCAATAAAAATGATTTAGGGTCAAAGTCTGTTAACTGCCTTTGCATGCGTGACCATTCAAGTAGGTTTTCAAGTAAGCTGAATAGATTCGTGGCTGAGTCATGCATTAATAAAGAAAAATCATGAATCTGTTCGCGAGTAAGCGTTTCCGATTGCTCGGTCATGATTTCAGTAAAACCCAGAAAGGCAGAAAATGGACCCCGAAGATCATGAGCAATTATTGAAAAAAACTTGTCCTTGGTGGCATTAAGCTCCTGCAATTCACGGCTTTGCCGGTTAAGCTTCACGTGTGTCCTGACCCTCGCCAAAACCTCCTCCGCCCGAAAGGGTTTGTTGATATAGTCGATACAGCCTAAAGTCAGTGCTTGTACAATGTCATTGGTTTCATCTGACGCACTGATGAAAATCACCGGGATATCCTGTAATTCCGGATTCCCTTTCAATCGCGTGCAAACTTCAAATCCATCCATTCCCGGCATATTAATGTCGAGCAGGATCAGGTCGGGCTTCTCTCTCTGAGCTGCCTTTAATGCGAGTTCTCCATTGGTAGCCTGAAGGATTCTATGACCTTCAGCAATCAGGATGTTGCCCAATAATTTAAGATTGGCAGGTACATCATCTATGAGAAGAATAGTAGATGTTATCAGTGGTAGCTCAGTCTGGATTTTCATTACTATTTCCTGGGTTTAGTGCTTTTTGGAAGTAATAATAGTCAAAATCATTTGCTTTGGATAGAAGATGCCCTGCAAGTGAAGCGTTTTTTGTATCGATTCTGCCTATTAATTCTTTAAGTAAAACAAAATCGGCTCCTTCCGCAGCATCCTTCATGTGTTGCACAAGTTCATCCGGTAGTTTTAAAATGTCCTGCTCAACAATGCCGTCATGACTCAGATATTTGGCAATAACTTCAGCTGTTGTTTCGCCTTCGTACGTATATTTAATGCCTAATGCCTTGCCGACGGTTTCAAAAAAATCAGCCTCATGAAAGGGCTTTCGAACATAAGACTGTATGTCCAGGCCCATGGTTTGTTTTTCCTCATCCTCAAAAGAATTCGCGGTAACCACTACGATTGGTGTTCGCCTTCCTTCATCCGTTGATTTGATCCGTCGGATTGCCTCGTAGCCATCCATCACTGGCATCCGAATATCCATTAAAATGAGGTGCGGATGCCAACGCTCAAACTTTGAAATGGCATCTGCGCCATCAACCGCATCATTTGTTTCGAAACCAACCCGTCTGAGAATACTCCCGACAACGATCCGGTTTTCTGCTTTATCGTCGACAACCAGCACACGATAAGAATTTTGTGGGCCATCAATGGAAATCACACGTTTTTTAAAATTTGTCTCTTTTTGTTCATTACTGCCTTCTTTGATTGCCACCACGACAGTAAACACAGATCCTTTTCCCTCCTCACTGCGAACGCTAATGTCGCCACCCATGAGCATGGCCAATTCACGACTCAGTGCAAGACCCAGGCCTGTCCCTTCATTGTTTTTAATGCCTGCTGAGGTCTGCTCAAACTTTTTAAAGAGCTTTTTTAATTCCCGATCAGTGATTCCAGTACCTGTATCCTCAACCTCCAGGATGAGGTGATTGGCTTGATCATTAATTTTTTCAATACGGGTCCGTACCGCAACACTACCTTTAGTGGTAAATTTTATCGCATTTCCAATCAGGTTAATCAGGATCCGGCGTAGTTTCTGATCATCTGCAACGATATAGCGGGGAAGATCATGGGGAATGTCAATATTCAACTGAAGAAAATTGGATTGGGCCTGCTCTTTAAACATCAAAGTCATGTCGTGCAAAAGGTCATGCAGATTGAAATTCACTGACTTTAAAACCGCACGACCTGCTTCAATTTTTGACAATTCAAGAATGTCATTGATGAGCACCAATAGGTGTTCACCGGCACTGTTAATTGACAGAATATACTCCTTCTGAGAATCTGTTAATGATTTTTCCCGGTTCATTAATTGAGAAAAGCCAATAATAGCATTCAAGGGAGTTCTGATTTCATGCGACATATTTGCCAGGAATACACTCTTTGCCCTGTTGGCAGATTCAGCTTCCAATTTTGCTTTTATCAGGGCAGATTCCGAATTCTTCTTTTCGGTAATGTCTAATTTAACCCCCAGGTAATTGGTGATATTGCCATTCTCATCTTTAAGTGGTAAAATTGTAGCTGACTCCCAATAAATTTCGCCTGACTTCTTTTTGTTTTTAAAGATTCCTGTCCATGGTTTATCGGAAGTTAAATTGTTCCACATTTTCTGGTAATCCGACTTTGACTTATCCCCGCCCTGCCATAACCTCGGATTGTTGCCTAAAACTTCTTCATACGTATATCCGGTAGTTTCGGTGAACTTTGGATTTACATATTCTATGGTTCCATTTATATCTGTTATGATCGTTGTAACCGGACTCTGCTCAATGGCCTTAGAAAGTACCCGGATTCTGGCGTCAGAAGCCAGCTTTTCCTCTTCATCTTTTTTACGCCCGCTGACGTCATTAAAAGTGGCTAAAATTGAAGGCAAGCCCTCATAGATAATAGGCATACCCTGTACCTCCAGATCAATAATCGTCCCATCAAGTTTGAAATATTTTGCCTCGAGCAGGGGTGCTGAAAGACCTTCTTCTGTTGCTTTGTGTATTCTCTCTTTTAAAATTTCTTTATAATCAGGATGATGCCGATTGATGACCGGAGTCCCCACAAGTTCTTCAGCAGATGAAGCGCCAAACAACTTAACGGCAGCCGGATTGACATAGACTATTGTCATGTCCCTGTGAACAACCGCAGCATAAGGCGACCACTCAACCAAAGCCTGATAACGTTGTTCACTTTGGTTAAGCGCTTCTTCCTTCTGAATGCGTGTTTCAATTGCGATTTCCGCCTGCCTGAAAATCTGCCTGCTTGACAGGATTATCAATATTGTGCTGATTGTAATGAGAAAAAGTGCAAGTGCTGCGGTTGTGAGAACGTACAAATTATGGTGCTCTCTTAAGAGGAAAGAATCAATCAATTCGTTAACAATAATGCCGATGAAGATTATCGGGATTACACGACGTAAAAGCTTGGGGCTGCCGTCCCGGCCATAAAAATGTCTGAAATAAATGCTGTTTTCTCCACTAATGAAAATAATTCCAATACCTAAAAACTGAAAAACCAGGCTGGTGGATATCGAAACCGGTTCAACATTGCCTTCCTTGAGAAACGGCTCGCCAAGAATATAACTCATCAATGTGGCAAATCCTATATATAAGCTGAGGATACCTATGCCCCCAATGAGTTGGCTCATTATCATATTTTTAGGCCAATACAATCTGAAAAATAAAGCAATGCCAATAAGAAAAAACATTAAACCACTAATCGGAGAGCTAAAGTTCATAGCTAAAATGTTCAGGCTAACCGGGCTCTCAGAGAAAAACGCATTGATTGAAAAGACTATTACCTCGAAATACCCAAAAAACATCAGGAATGCAAGCAAAGAAAATATCACAATTACTCCGCACACTATTGTTTTTGCTGTTCCGGTCTTTCGGTAAGCCCCGATTAGCATAATGAACCCAAAAATCAATGAAAAAGCCCCGAATGAAGGCGATATGTGCATATTTCCCTGAATGATTGCCATCAAGGGATGTACTCTTATGATCCAGTAGGTCAGGGTAATGAAGCCTGTCAAAGCAGACAATCCACCCATAAGCCTGATAATATTGCGTGAAACTGCCGATTCCTCTGCCGGTGTTTGTGCTGTCATAATCGAATGGTGTTTTTGGGTTTGCCTCCTCCCCCCAGAAGGCCGGGCAAATATAAATAAAAACACTAATTATGGCAATTTAGTCCAAATAAAAAAAGTGCAGCAATATTTAAGAATCACCCGCCTGGCCTTAGATGCAAGCTTGCCTAAGATGACATTTCTTTAGCAAAAATACCATCTGCTACATTTAAAAACATATTGATATCTATTGGCTTGCTCAGATAATCATTGGCTCCGGCAGATGTTAATTTTTAAATTTGTCTTTCGGTGGCATCGGCAGTTATAATAACAATCGGGATTGATTGTGTTCTTTCCTCGACCTGAAGGTTCTTCAGTATATCATGGCCATTAATGTCAGGTAAGCCGAGATCGAGGAGTATTAAATCAGGCCTGTTCTCAATGGCCAGTTTGACGGTAGGTTCCCCAAGTGGAGATATGATTATATTGATATCAGGGCGATGGGTTTCAATTATTTCTGTTACTAATGCGGCATTGTCGGAATTGTCATCAATATATAAAATGCTTCCTTCGTCAACTCCCTTTTTAGTCACTTTTTGTAGGTCTTAGACATCACACAAACTTACAAAAACCGTCTGACATTTATGCTGCCAATAAGCAGATACTTTAAATGTAATGGAAAATTACGCCGTCACTGAATTGCCCGCAATAGTAAAATAGAAAGTACTGCCTTTAGACTCTTCACTCTCCACCCACAAGCTCCCGCCACTCTTCGCGACAAAATCTTTACAGATCATTAATCCCAGTCCAGTGCTTAATTCTCCATCGGTTCCTTTTCTGCTAGCCAGTTCATTAAAGCAAAAGAGATTGCTAATTATCTTTTTATTCATACCAATTCCAGTATCCTTGACAGATATTTCAAGCTGTTTGTTAGTCAATGACCTTGCCCTAATAATGATTCGTCCTCCTCTTGGCGTAAATTTTATTGAATTAGACAAAAGGTTACGCAAGATGCCTGTAGTCATATATTCATCAGCAAAAACGATCAGATCTTCCTGAACGTTAACTTCTACAATAATCTCCTTTTTGTCAGCAGCTTGCATGATTGTTTCCAACCGCTCCAGCAGTTTTGGCTTTAGCGAGAAGTAAATCGGTTTAAATTCAATGAGCCCTCTTGACATTCGCGACCAATCCAGCAGATTATCAATGAGTTGGTAAAGATTAACTGCAGATTTGCTTAATTCGTGGGTAAACTTTTGTATTTCATCCAGTTGCATAGATGGCAGTTCTTCCTCCATATGGCGAAATAGTCCAAGGAAGGCATGGAAAGGACTTCGTAAGTCGTGGGCAATGATGGAGAAAAATTTGTCTTTTTCGGCATTTAACTCGATCAGTTCTTTGTTTAATCGGGATAATTCTTCTTCGGCCTTTTTACGATCACTGATGTCAATAATAATGGCTACAAAATAGTTTATTGATTGATCAGGATTTCGCAGACATTGAACAGCCAGGTGCGTATAAACGAGATGACCATTTTTGTGAATAAAACGTTTGTCCATTGAATAGCCTTCAATTTCGCAAGCGACAACACGAGTAAATTGTTCCACATCTGCAGCAAGATCCTCGGGATGGGTCAGGTCAGCCCATGTGAACTGAATCAGCTCATTTTTTGCATACCCAAGCATTTCACATAATGCCTGGTTGACCTCAATCCAGCCTTTTCCAGGTGAAGTGATACAACGTCCTGTAATTGGTAATTCAAAATATGTCCGGAACTTCTGTTCATTTAAATGTAAAGCCTCTGATGCGATTTTAGCCTCAGTAATATCAGCAGTGATAATAACCGTTTTCCATTTGCCAACATTCACAGCAGCAGCACTGATATTTGTCCAGATAATCTCTCCGTCTTCTTTTTCAATACCGGTAATTATATTCTGAATGACTCTCGTTTCTTGACGAACAATTTGACTGGCAAACTCTTCCTTAGGCATTAGAGAATGATCCTGCCTGAAATATTTACGGAGCAGGTGTGTGCCATTGTAAAGCTCAGCTTCTGTGATACCTAAGATTCTTGTAAGTGCTGGATTTACATAAACTAATTTGTTGTTTTGATCAAGAACCGACATGCCGAGCGGCATTAATTCAAATATGGTCTTAAGTTTAAGCTCGCTGTCGCTTAAGGCGCTTACTGCATCACTTCGCTCGCTGATATCCCTGACAATACTCCACATTCCTGTTGGGATTTCGTTATGATCCCTGATCATCCATACTCTGGCAGAAACTGGAAATATTGAGCCGTCCTTACGTATATATTCCTTTTCATATTCCTCAGAATGCCCGCTAAGAAAGATCTGTTTCTTTATAATGTCATTTTCGAAATTATGCCATTGTATGGGTGTAAGTTGCTGAAACGTATGTTTCTTTATTTCAATGGTGTTGTAGCCAAGCATGTCAAGAAAAGCCGGATTGGCATCAGTAATTGTGCCACTTAAGTCAAATTTTACAACACCGTCTGTCATGGAATTATACAAGCCACGTAATTCCGATTCACTCTTTTGAAGTTCTTTTATAGCATGTTTTTGTTGGGTGATATCGACAATGGTGACCTTACAATGTTCATGATTTGCGTCTGGAATGCCGCTTAACTGAACAGTTTTTAATCCGGTTTCTGTGGATAAAACAACTTCATAGCTCGTTTTAGATTTGCTCTGAAAAGCGCTTTTTAGAAATTCACTGAAGATTGGCTTTGTGTCCTCGGAGACATAATATGCAAAATAATGGTTTATGAGATAGGTTCGTTCCCTCCCCATAAGTTGTGAACTGCTCAGGTTTAGTTCAACAATTGCCCCGTTTCTGGCAAGTGTGAGGTAACATGCAGGTGTAAAGTCATATAATTCAGTGAGCTTTTCACTGGCCAATTGTGCTTCTTTTTGTGTGTTTCTAAGTTCTGTACTCAGAAGATCAATATCAAGACTTTTGACTTGAAAATCGTGAAGGAGTTTCTGGTATTCTTCTTCAGTGGGTGGGAGGTAAACTTTTGATGTCATTGCGTATTCCCAGATTCTGATTTCAATTTAATGAAATCAGTGATATCAGTGAACGTCATTACTAGACCATCAATATGGTCTTCCTGGGTGCGATAGGGCATAATCCTGATTTTAAACCAGTGCCCGTCATTGGTGGTGGCTATCTTTTCACTGAATACCAGGCTTCTGATAACCTCTGTGGCATGGTTTGCAATATCAGGGTATTGTAATTCGCTCACTAGGTCGGTAAAAGGCCGGCCAATATCAGGGTCTCTCAATTTAAAGATCTTGGTTGCCGGGTCGGTAAACCTGCGAATATTAAGTTCCTTGTCAAGAAAAATCGTTGCGATTTCAATATTGTTTAACAGGTTCTTCATATCGTTATTGGCCCTGGAATAATCAATGACCTTGCTTTGCAATTCGATATTTACTGTCTGGAGCTCTTCGTTCAGGCTCTGCATCTCTTCTTTGGAAGTGGTCAGTTCCTCATTGGTTGACTGAAGTTCTTCATTGGTTGACTGCAACTCCTCATTGGTCGATTTCAGCTCTTCCTGCGACGTTTGCATTTCTTCACGGGTGCTTTGCAGGTCTTCATAACAGCGTTGAAGTTCGATTTCAAGCTCTTTGTGCCGGCCTTGTGCGTTTTGTTTCTTTGTCTCCGGATTCAGAATATCATGTTCAATCCAATCTGGGACATCATTAAAAACAATCAGAATCAGGCCTTTAAGAATTTCCGGGCTTTCAAAACTTTGAACAACAATGTCCAAAAGTTGTGTCTTGCCATTAGTCCCTAATCTAATATTGTTTATAATGACCGGACTTGCGCTTCTCGATGCCTTCCGAAAAGCGGCTGGTAGTAACTGGCTCAGCCCTTCACGGGCCATCACATAAAGGTTGTAATTCGCTTTACCAGCAACTGGTTCAAGATATTTCGAAATGCGGCCGGTCATATAGATAATGTCACCTTTCATATTTACCAGGACACTTGGCGGTGTGTAACGCTGAAATAATAACTGGTCGGTAATGACCTGAATGTTTTCAACAGCAACAGTGCTGATTGATTTGTTCGTAGATGGTGTTCTGGTATGATAAAGCGAGCTTGGAAAATCGACGAGATCAATAGTGTTTGATGTTGCTGATTGTTTGAAAATTTTAAACTTGGAATTAAGTGTCTCAAAACCAATGTCTTGAATTCCGACAGATTCAGCGGTTCCCAGTAACAATATCCCTCCCCGGTTGAGGCTGTAACTGAAAAGAGAAATCATTTTTTTCTGTAATGCAGGCTCCATATATATTAACATATTACGGCACGACAAAAAATCAAGTTTGGTAAAGGGGGGGTCTTTGATCACATTCTGAGGCGCAAATACGACCATTTCACGGATGCTTGAATTTACCCTGAAACCGGCTGGTTCAACCGTAAAAAACCGATCAAGGCGCTCCTGTGAGACGTCTGCAGTGATATTTGGCTGATAAATTCCCTTGCGGGCTTTGTCAACCGCATCGAGGTCAAGATCAGTGGCAAATATCTGTAAAGTCAGATTTTTGTGTTTTTTAAATTTCTCAAGTACTTCCTTAAAAACAATAGCCAGTGAATACGCCTCTTCACCGGTAGAACATCCTGGGATCCAGGCCCGCAGCACATGACCATCCGGCAATACACTCAGCAGTTCCGGAAGCACTTTTTCTTTGAGCATGTCCCACACCAAAGGATCACGAAAGAAACTCGTTACCCCAATCAGCAGTTCTTTGAAAAGGATCTCCACCTCCTTAGGGTTTTCCTGTAAAAAGCGAACATAGTTTTGGATCTTTTCTATCTGGTGCACTCCTTTGCGTCTTTCGATGCGACGAAACAAGGTGTTTTTTCGGTATAGTGAGAAGTCGTGTCCAGACTTTTCACGCAATAGTATAATTATTTTCTCAAGATTTGTCTTGGTCTTACTGTCAATAACAATGGTTTCATTACTTACAACAGGTATTATCTTCAGGAATTCAATAAGCTTGATCGGCAATTCGTCGGCAGGGGCAACAATATCAGGGACTACAGCTTCTAAAGCAGCGCTGGGCATCCCGTCAAATTTGGCACTGGCCGGATCCTGAACGACCACCACGCCATTTTTTTCCTTAATGGCTTTTAGCCCCAAGCTGCCATCAGATCCCATCCCCGACAGTACGACGCCAATACTATTCTCCTGTCGGTCATCTGCAAGGGAACGAAAAAAGATGTCAATTGGTAATCGCAATCCACGGACTTCCAAAGGTTCAAACAAATGCAGTGAATCATGTAAAATGGTCAGACTCCTGTTCGGTGGAATCACATAAACGCAATCGGGTTTCACTTTAACACCATCAATAGCTTGAAAAACTTTCATGCCCGTGATGCGTTGCAAGAGCTCAGGCATGATACCCACATGATTGGGATCCAAATGCTGAATGACAACGAATGCCATACCACTGTTTTTTGGCATTTTTCCGAAAAAAAGCTCTAATGCTTCTAAGCCGCCTGCAGAAGCTCCGATGCCAACAATCGGGAACAGGTTCTTGTCATTTTTCAGAACTGTTTTCTTTGCTACAGTTTTTTTTACATCCGCTTTTTTAATTGTCATTGAGCCTGTTTTTTTTAAGGAGTCGATAATAGTCAAAGATACGACAATTAGACAAATAGTGCCTCATTAGTTAACTGCTTTCAGCAATCCTGCGTTTTTTTTGTTTGTCACAAAAAAAAACCTGAATTCGGAAGTTTCACGTTCTTTCCCTCTATTTGACTATCTTTGTTAAATTCAGCTTTGATCAATTGCCAAACCCTTGGTGAAAAACTAAGAACCAAAGCGTGAAACAAGGCTCCTGATGCGCTTTGTTTGAATTTAATTTTTGATAACCTATGCCACATAAAGCAGGATTCGTTAATATCATTGGAAATCCCAACGTCGGAAAATCAACACTGATGAATGCCCTCGTCGGGGAAAGGCTTTCTGTGATCACCTCAAAAGCCCAGACCACCCGTCATCGGATCATGGGATTGGTCAATGGGGAAGATTATCAAATTGTCTTTTCTGATACCCCCGGAATCCTGGACCCAAATTATCTGCTCCAGGAATCCATGATGCGCGAAGTAGGCGCTGCCCTGGAAGATGCTGACATCTTTCTTCTTGTCATCGACGTCAATGAAGGCTTTGAACACCCTGAGGTACTCTCAAAAATCATCAACGCTGCCATACCTACCCTGGTGCTGTTAAATAAAATTGATCTCTCAACCCAGGAAAAAGTAATGACAGCGATCACAGCCTGGAAACAGACATTACCCGAAGCCGAGATCCTTCCGCTATCTGCAATTCATGGGTTTAATGTGGATACCGTCATTGACCGCATCCTCGAAAAACTTCCGGAATGTCCCGCTTATTATGACAAAAATGAACTTACGGATCGACCTGAACGTTTCTTCGTTTCCGAGATCATCAGATCCAATATTCTAGAGCTATACCGTAAGGAAGTTCCTTATTCTGTCGAAGTGGTGATTGAGTCATTTGTCGATGAAGAACATAACCTCACGATTGGCGCAGAAATCTTTGTTGCCAGGGAATCGCAGAAAATCATCCTCATCGGTGAACAGGGACATGCAATCAAAAGACTGGGAATAACTGCCAGGATGGATCTGGAAAAGTTCTTTGGAAAGCATATTCATCTCGACCTTAGGGTGAAAGTGAGTAAGGACTGGCGGGAAGATAAGAATCAGCTGAGGAAATTTGGATACCCAATATAGTTAGAAGTTAGTAAATGGAATAGTCGGAGAGTAAACCCTCCCCAATTGGGGTGGGAAGGGTGGAGAAAATTAAAATTATTATTATGTCAAATATGCTTGCAATAGTTGGACGACCAAATGTAGGAAAGTCCACTTTCTTTAACCGGCTCGTCGGGATGCGACAAGCCATCGTGGATCCCACCAGCGGGGTCACACGCGACAGGCATTATGGAGTGTCCGACTGGAATGGTGTTCAGTTTTCGGTCATCGACACCGGTGGCTATGTCAATGATTCCGGTGATGTCTTCGAAGCAGAGATTAAACAGCAAGTCAGACTTGCCATCGAAGAAGCCGATGCAATATTATTCATGGTCGATGTAATGGAAGGACTGACATCACTCGATGAAGATGTGGCCGACTTACTGCGTCGCTCCAAAAAAAAAGTGTTCCTGGGAGCCAACAAAGCTGATACAAACGAACGTCAGGATCTTGCTGCAGAGTTTTACAGCCTGGGCCTGGGTGATATCTATCCCATCTCTGCCATCACAGGTAGCGGCTCCGGAGATTTACTCGATGCCATCGTGGCAGGAATGGACGAAAAGCCCATGCCCGACTTGCCCGACATGCCTAAATTTGCCGTGATCGGTCGGCCAAATGTGGGGAAATCCTCCCTGATCAACGCCTTGCTTGGCGAAAACAGAAGCATCGTGACTCCAATCGCGGGCACCACCAGGGATTCTGTATTCACACCCTACAATAGCTTTGGCATGGAGTTCCTTCTGGTTGATACCGCCGGGATTCGTAAAAAGGCAAAAGTGAGTGAAGACGTAGAATTTTACTCCGTGATGCGAGCAATCCGATCCATTGAACATAGTGACGTCTGCCTGCTGATGATCGATGCCACCCAGGGATTTGAAGCCCAGGATCAAAATATTTTGCACCTCGTGGAAAGGAATAACAAAGGTCTCATCATCCTGGTGAACAAATGGGATCTCGTTGAAAAAGATCACAACACCACCAAAGACTGGACCAATCTCATCCAGGACAGGATCGCCCCATTTCAGGATGTCCCGATCATCTTTGTGTCTGTAAAAGAAAAACAAAGGGTATTGAAAGCCCTGGAATTGGCACTAAAAGTACATGAGAACCGTAGCAGAAGAATCACCACCTCCAAACTGAATGACCTGCTCCTGCCGATCATTGAAGCCAACCCACCTCCAGTTTCCAAAGGAAAAAGTGTTAAAGTTAAATACATCACTCAGCTCCCGATTGCATATCCGGCTTTTGTTTTCTTTTGCAACCTTCCTCAATATGTGAAGGATCCTTACAAACGTTTCCTGGAAAACCAAATACGGAAAAACTTCGATTTTTCCGGTGTCCCCATGGAGATCTTTATCCGTAAGAAATAGACATTATGTTAGAAGCTGAGAGCCAAAGAATCGATAAATGGTTGTGGGCTGTCCGTTTGTTTAAGACCCGTGCCAATGCGTCAGAGGCATGCCGGACAGGCAGGGTGAAGCTAAAGGGAGAGCCGGTAAAGGCTTCCAGGGATGTGCATGTTGGAGAGGTTTATGTCGTGAAAACGGAGATCATGACCAAAACGATTTTGGTAAAAACCTTACTCAAAACCAGGGTAGGAGCGAAGTTTGTTCCTACCTACCTCGAAGACCTTACCCCTCCCGAAGAGTTCGAACGTCTCTTGCTGAAAAAAGAAATGAATTATGAGAAACGCGATCGGGGAAGCGGTCGTCCTACCAAAAAAGAAAGAAGAGATATTGAAAAACTGAAAGAGGATTAAAACCCTATGAAAGAAATCCCGGTACAGGAACATTGTCTGAACTGTAGCTATACCCTCGGGGCCGACAATATTTTTTGCCCCAGCTGTGGTCAGAAAAAACTTGCAGCACACGATTTCACCATCCGCCATATCGTTGTCGATTCCATGGCAGACTATTTTCATTTCGATGGAAAAATGTCTATCATCAGAGCCTCCGTATCCCCTTGCTGAAGTTTTCTATTCTCTTTTTCGGCTATTTGATTATATCGCTGCCTGTGTTTTTTGGGGTATTGCTCATGGTCTCATTACTCGTATAATGCATGAAAGCCCTGACTCAAGGCGTTTATGTTAATATCCCAGGCAAACGAGAGGTCGCTGGTGTCAGCAGCAAGTGATACTGCTGTTGCCAATCCAAACCCTGGATCTGTGTCGAAAAAATATTCCGCCTTGCTGATGTTCTGTCCAAACGATAGAAATCCACCAAACAAGACCAACAATAAGCCAAACAAGAGTTTACGCCGGCCGGATGAAGGCAAAAAAGATGTTTCGGAGAAAAAGCTTTCATTGTTCAAGCTTGTAACCGCATCATGTGCTGCCTGAATAGAGGTATACTGAGCTGCACTTCCTGGTGCGCTATTTACGCTCCAAACTGAAGCATCGGAGATATTGCTGTAACAAAAAAATACAGAACAAGGCCAAGGTGTAAGGCGCTTTTTTTCATAGATTTGGGTTTGTTGTTAAAGATTGAATTTGTGTTGTTTGTATTACTATTATTAATTAGATCAATCTAAAATAGGCTGCAATAAAGTACACATTTTGTTTTTATGGAGCCTTTAACAAAAAATTAACAACATTCAATTCCGAATCCAAAGAACTCCCCCGCATCCCCCAAACCTAATACTAACGACTAACTCCTAAATACTAACCAAATCACTTCAACCTCCCAGCCTCAACCTTCGCCGCATCAATAATCGCCTTTCCCTGCTGATCCGCTTCTTTCTGCAGCTTGTCTGATTTCTGCTGTGCCTGCTTCGTCAGTTGTTTCGCAGTCTCTTTGGCTGCCATCTTGGAGATCGGGTCTGAAGCTTTCGATACCAGCGCTTTTCCTTGTTTGTCAGCTTCCGCAACAAGCTGATCGCCGGAAACCTTGGCAGCAGCCTTTAATTCTGCCGCCTTTTTCTCAGCATCCGCGATGAGCTTTTGGGCCTGGACACTGGCGTCTTCCTTGACTTTTGTTATTTCTTCCTGCACCTTTTGCTTAACCTGTTGTTCCACCTGCTGTTTTGCCTCGTTAAGAGCAGCATTGGCAGAGTTTTTAAGATCAGTGCTGATAAGAGGATTGGTAAAAGTACCTGTCATCTTTGCTGAAACGATGATCGTTTCGCCTGATTTGATTACAACACCCTGGCTTCCTGCTTTCTTAACCAGTCCGTCAAACACGGCATTGGCCTGGGGCCCGAGCATCGCCCGGGGTATCTCCATCACCGAAACATAGGAGATCTGCTGATCCAGGGCATTCCATCCACTGACCGTTGACTTTATCTTGTCCGTCATGAAGGTAAAGGGTTTCACCTCGACCCGCCCCTTGTTGATAATCACTTCCATCATGGCATTCCCGATATCCATCTTCCTGAATTTGTCGATTTTCAGACTCTCCGACAATTTGTTCATCGGGATAAAGTCTTTGACAACCAATTGTTCCACGCCGATCATGCCTTTGCCATTCATGGTAGGGAGTATGGGCATCATCTTTTCATCCAGGCTGGTACTGATCTGTATCTTCGTCGATGTCTTTCCTGAGCAGTACTTTGCCACCGGTGCCATGGTACTGACGGATTTAAAAGTCTTTGCCGTTAACGGGATGTCGAAACGTTTAACATCAAAATTGAAATTGACAGCAGGATTCACAGGTTTGCTGTCATAGCTGCCCGTCATGACCATTGATCCACCAAGCAAATTCATTTGCAGGCCATCCAGCGTTAGCTTCTCATCGGCGATCCTTAGGCCACCAGCCACATTGGTCATGATGATGTTGTCATAAATAAGCTTCGTTATCGTTGTCTTTGCCACGAAATCCAGGTTCGCCGGTATACGGATCACGCTGAGCGCCATGCCCGTATCCGATGTTGTAGCGGGCGTATCTCCCGACATGAATTCATTCAGGTCAATGAGGTTTGAATGACTTTCAAAGTTACCGCTTAGTTTGCCATCATTAAATACATAAGCAATGGCATTGACCAACTTCCCGCTGGCTTTCAGGTCGGTTTTCCCAAACTGCAGGTCACAAACAGGCATGTCAACAAAAGCCGGGTTAAACAACAGTTTCAGCGAACGGATGTCAAGTCCCTGCTTGAAATCCTTGCTTTTATATTTCATCCCGCTCAGGTTCAGCTCACCCGATGCCTGAAAGGCTTCATATTGTTTTTTGTCGATGGACGACATCCGCCCCGCCAGCCTGATGTCTGCGTTTAGCAAACCACTTAAAGCTGCATCTGCTTCCAGTGGGTAGAACTGCTTCACCTCTGCCAACTGGATTCTGGCTTTCACGCCGCCTTTGATGGCAGGATCGGAAACAGGCGTAGCCACATTCATCTGTGCATCCAGCGTATTGCTGCCTGCTTCCATATGTAGTTTCCTGAGGTCAATGACAGTATTGTCGGGGACGCCATTCGCGTTGGCAATGTTCACGTCCACGCCAATGTTTTTGACCGAAACAGGCATGCCCGGGTAATGAAACATGGCGTTTGCGATTAACAGCTTCAGTCCAAACGCAGGCATCTTTCTGTCATTAAAAACTCCCTTTGCAAAACCGCTGAGCGCAAGACTGCCCTTCGTCTCAACCTTGTCGAAATCTTTGGCATAAACCGCAGGGACGAGCGAAAGGAAATTCCTGAATTCACTCTTCTTTGCTTCAAATTTCAAATCCATGTTGATGTCATCAAAGGGCATGGAAAACCAGCCCTCAAGGCCCAGGTTCAGGGCATTCATCTGAATGTCGGTATTGCTCAAGGTGAATTTAAAATTCTTCATATCCGCCTCGATATCAGAGGTCACAGCGGCATTGATGTTGTGCATATATGCCATTCCTCCATAAACAAAGTCAAAGTCGGTGGTCTTCAATTCAGCCTGCATCTTGTAAATGTCGAGGGTAATGTCAGCTTTCATGGAGAGATCAATCCCTGCTATGGAAGTCATCATCCCTGATGAAAGATCATTGTAGACCATTTTTCCATCCTTCATGATGAATTTGCTGACCGTCAATCGGAACTTGGACGGCGCTTCTGCTGCAGGTGGTGTTCCGGGAGGTACCGGTTTCGTGATATCCCAGTTGACTTTCCCGTCTTTCAGCACTTTCAGCAGGATAGAAGGTTTGTCGAGGCTGATCTTCGTGATGGTATAATTGTTGCCTTTCAGCACACTCAAAAGGTCGATGGTGAGTTGAAGCTCATCCGTTTTTACCAGGGTGTCCTTGCTAAAGTCGCCGCTGCCAACGACACTCAGCTTTTTCAGACCCAGGCTGAAGTTCGGGAATGACCTGAACAACGAAAGACTGTAATCCGCAAATTCAACTTTCGCAGTGAGTTGTTCATTGATACCGTTTTTTACTGCGGTGACAATCTTGTTACGGAAGGCAAAAGGCAGAACAGCCGCCAGCAGGATGATAACAAGCAACGTAATGCCGAGGATTTTCAGAATGAGCTTTGTGTATTTCATGATGGATATTATTTTAATATTCTCCTGTCCAGTGGGAAGGGGTCATTGTGGGTGATCTTCACATATTTGAAGTCGGGGTGAAAAGGATTTATAAGGATGTTGTGATCGCCTTTTGTTATGGCTGATGGCACTTTCAACAGACAATATTTGTTTTTCCGGATAAATTCATCTCCATGATTTTTGATGGCATTTCCATACGGAAAAGAATTCCATCCGTAGGGAAGATTCTTTTCAGGGATAGCCTTTATTGGTATTTCTTCAGGGATATAAATCGTAACCATCCGGTAATCATCCGGTAATGTCGCCAAAGAGAAATGTACCGCCACCTCTGCCATGGCCAGCGACCTGTTGCAGGAAGTATAGATGATTTCCGTTCCCGGTGAATTCCAGCGGCCTCCCTTCAGGGCGGCGCCATGACCGGTCAGCATATTTGCCCATTTCTTCCGTGACAGCCTGAAGACTTCCATCAGCTTAAGATACCATGTTCGATATGAATCAATTCAGTGATGACCATGTCTTTGCCATAAGAATCTTTGAGGAGTTCAAAGGGTTTGTTATTGCCCAGGGCGTAGTTGGGAGTATCAAGCCAAAGCCTGAATTTTTTAGCATTGCCAAAGACATCAAGGCCAAGATGCGTGACTTCAGCCAGTTCGAGGATCTTTTCTGAATGGATACTTTTAAAGGTTTTGTTTTGTTGCTGATAACGACCAAGAGACTTTCCGCTGAGATCCAGGTAATCAGCCCAGTCTTCCTGGCTAAATGGTGTAATTTGTTGAATCAGGCTGAACATAGGGTAGGGGACTCCTGCCTTGATCACTTTCACCATCAGGAGTTTATCTTTTAAAAAATCAATAAAGCTAAGCTTGGCAAGCTCCACTTTATTGCGGAGTTCAAAGGTTGATGCAGAGATAAGTTTGTACAATTCCTTATTGAGCAAAAGCATGACAGCATGGAACTGATCTGTTGCTTTTTCTGCATTGGATTCAGAATCAATAGCCTGATGGCTAACAGCATATCCCTGCCAGTCATCATTAAGCATACTCACATTATCAGAAGGTTTTCTGAGTTTTGGTTTGATGGTTTTCGCTTTCAGGCCTTTATCCGGCTTTTTCAGATCATTGGAATTCATGATTCATGGCATTAGAATATTGTCCACAAATATAGGACATTTGTCCTGAAATAGCAAATTATTTTGTTTTTTTATCCTGAATTACTCTTGCGAATCGACTTCTTTAAATTAATATGACTTACCTGATTTCAAGAGTATCGTCAGACTTTTATCTTTTGGTGATAAATCCGTCCAAAGGTGATCACAATAGTCGGGCAGCCATTGAGAAGGTGTATATTGGTTCGAGACACTGTTTATCAATGACTTGTCCTCCAGACTTAAGTCTTCATCACCTGCAAAATGTGCCACCATGGCAGTACCCATACAATGCGCGATCTTCCATATATTCACCGTGTCCTTATGCGGATAATTGTTGAGGACCATCACCCAGCATAAGGTATCCGCAGCTTTCAGGGTAAGACTGTCTGCATATTTTTCAAAGGCCTGGGGGGTAGTTACGTTTTTGAATTTAATATTGGTAATTTGATTCGTGCTGATGATGAGGGCTGAATCTTTAATGTACGTAATCATCCTGTAAGTACAGGGGTATACAACTGGAGAGCCGGTTTCAATATCATATAAAGTAATGCTGTTGTGGGTCCGCTGCACAATATCGGTCGCATGAAAATGACCTGTAAACATTACTTTTAATCCTGCATTGATGAGGGTATCCGATGTTTTTTCATAATCATCCACAAGAAACCCCGGGAAATTACGCTGCTGGCCTTCGAAATGTTCCACCAAACCGTGGTGCATCATCCCAAACACTGTTTTTCCCCTGGCCTTAGCCTCTGCCATCCGCTCAAGGACCCATTTCATGGTCCCGGGCCTGATGGCACCCGCAGTATAAGGCAAAGGGTTTATGTTATCATAATTGCAGTCATCAATGGCTATGAGCCACAGATTGGGCAAGGGTTCTGATACATAACTCAGGGAATACGGATCCTGATACAGGGCAGTCTGGTAGCCACAATCAGAATAGATCCATCTGAACTGATCCGGACTGATGTTCTGTACCCGGGTTGAAATCGAATCGTTATAAACATTGGAGTTCACACAGTAAATGTCATGGTTGCCGTCAATTACCCTGACTTTGATCCCCTTTTCAATCAATTTTTCCAGGTATAAATGCATTGTAACATGACCGACCATTTCCCCGTCTTTGGTAAGATCACCTATAATAAGCACCAAATCGGGCTTTGCCAGGATCAGTTCATTGATCACCTCATTCATGATGGCATCACTAGCCTCCAGGAGTTTTCCATTAAGGACAAGATAATTCTGGAAAACCTTTCCATCTTTTATCAGCAAAGAGGGATCCATGTAATGAATATCCGATAACACCGCAATTGTGTAAGAATCTTTTGCCGTGTTTTCATCCTTGTCATTCTTTTTGCATCCCGTCAATAAAGCCAGCAGGAGGACCGGAAGTAACAATAGTTTTTTCATGGAGTTGGGATTAGTTTTAGGCGTAAAAAGTGTAGTCGATTGGAATCTCAGCAATATTGATGTCAGGAATCCAAATTTATAAAAATAAATATATTGGAATTCTATGTTTATAACATTTAATTTTGGCCGGATAAGATTACAATTCGCAATGAAGAAGTCTGTTATAGGAAAACCTCATCCTGGTAAAGGTCTCAGAATAATAAATACCGGACATAAGGCAGGGGTGCGGTGATAATTCATTGAAAGAAAGACTGCGAGTGGAAAGAGAATTGACCTAAATAATGTGGTGCAAATTTTGGTGCAAAAAAATAAGGACTTACAATGATGTTATTGTAAGTCCTTGATAATCAGGAGCGGTAAATGGGACTCGAACCCACGACCCCCAGCTTGGGAAGCTAGTGCTCTACCAACTGAGCTACTACCGCTTAATACTGCAAATTAAGGAATTTTTTGGATTCCCTCAAAATGATTTAGATTTTAACGACTTTCCGGGTGATGACTTTTTCGTCAAAGACAAACCTCAGGAAATATACACCTGGCTTCAGATTGTAGGCACTCAGGTCGAATTCCCCGGAATGCATTCCCTTATCCTGTACCTGGCTGTCCATGATGAATCGAATAGATTTGCCATAGACATCGGTAACCTGAACACTCACATTAGCACTACTCTTTAGGAAATAAATGTAGTTCAACTTATCGTTAAATGGATTCGGATATACTGAAACCGGAAGTGTGTTCAGGTCGTTGTCATTGTTACTTATCCCGGCAGAAGGGTTGCTGGCACTGGCTTGAGGTACAAGTTGGCTTGCATTGAAAAAGGCTTTTTTAGTAAGCACTGGCTCGTTGTTGTCGATCTGATAAGTGACTGAACTCATTGATAAAACCGGGTAACGCTGGCCTTCTGCATACCATCGGTAATTTTCTGTTTTGGTTCTGCATACGCTGCAAGGACGCACTTCAGTAAGTGTCTTAATCTGCTTTACCCTAAGGACATTGTGAAGTTTAACGCCTGGCAGAATCAGCTGCCCAAATCCATCCGCAATAACAGTATAGTTTCCTGTAATGAGAAAGTCTGGTTTGTCAGTGAAAAAGGCCCTGCCACTAAAAGCATCACTGAATTGCTCCCCGTATGAAAAGGGAAACTTCATCTTGATCAGGGGATCAGTATAGATAAATGACATGTTTTCTTTTGCACAGGCAACTTCTACCAACATATCAGGGCTGCTTTGCATATAATATTCATAACCAGCATCATCCAAAAGAAGATTGAAGGTGGCTGGGCCGTTGAGCTTTTGCTGAGGGATATATGGTAAGTGACTTACAATATCACTATTATTTAGAACCAGTTTGCTGAAATCCCAGGTAAGACCGGCCCCGGCTTCGCCTGGATTTTGGTATTCAAAACCTTTGAAACTTGTTGAATCACCACTGACAAGCATATTGTGGTCATAGGTGAGGGTGAGTTGTGCAAAACCTGCCATCGGTAAAATAAACAGGAAAAGGAGCTGGAGTTGTAATATTTTTTTCATCATATTTGCTTTCAAATTAATTCAAACCCTTGTAATCGCTGTGATAAAACAACATTGCTGTAAACGAATTGTTTAGCAGACCTTGTGTTTTTTCGAAGCCCCACAAAGATACTCATTCTTTGTGTTTTTTAAATAATGAACACATATTTTATGCACAAAGGCTTGTTAATACAGGTGTTTTGGATATTTTTATATTTTAAGAAGGGCCAGGATGATGGTGAGGCCTGAACATTTCATTCAGGAAACGCCTGATAGATCCTGAGGTGAAATGGATAAGTTTCTTGTTTAACAGATAGCTGATCATTCGTCTTTCTACCAGGTGATGCAAAGGCATTAAAAAGCCAATGAGTATTATTTTAATACCCAGTACCTTCCAGGGTTCTCCATGGGTAATATCCTCAATTACATGATCAGCGATCAATACAATAAATTCAAATAGGAAGATGAAAGAGATAAATCCAAGAAATTCAATAACCCACCTGGGGACGCGTAAGCTGCCCAGCACGATCAGTATGATAAAGATAGCGACCATGATGATAATGATCGCGGTGTACTGGATTTTGTGCTGGCGCTGTGTCTCCATTAAAGCACGATGGTTGGCCTCTTCTCTCTGCTTTGCCTCATTGTCGATCTCCATTGCCAACAGATCGTCTCTTTTTGAAATGTTGCTGAGGCTGTCAGATAAAATCTGGGTTTGACGGGCAAAGTGATAGGCGCTTTGGAAATTCTTTAAACTCTCATAGGCAGACTCAAGCTCACGAGATGCTTTGATGGCATATTCGAGATTAGAGGCCTCAGTTGCAAGTTTAAAAGCAATCTCGAAATTCTCTGCCGCCACTTTCTTAATATTGTGCCTCAAAAAGAACTGACCATAGCGAATATAAAAATTCGCTTTAAAAACCTTGTTTTGGTTTTTGTCAATCAGGCTCTTTGCCTTCTCAAAATAGAATAAAGCAGAATCTGTTAAGTTTTTGTTTTCCGATATCAAAGCCTTTACTCTGAAATACATAGAGGGATCCTGCAAAAGTAGTGTTGATAATTCAGCAGGAAAGCGATCGACATACACATTGCTTAGTTTATCAAATTTTTCACTGTTGATCAGAAAAGACCTATAAAGGGAAAAGACTAGGTGCTTTAGGCGATCATTTTTGTGAAATCTTGAATATTCAAGGATAAGATTAATATTGTGCTCATTGACTTCACGTCGCGAATTGAAATTAATCTCTTCCAATTCCAACTGATTGTACATCACCCGAAGTGAATCATAAGGGCTTGACTTTTTAATCAGCGCCCCCTGTTTCAATTTGTAGTCTATTGCTTTTTCAAAATTCTTACTCAGGTTATAAAACCTCGAGAGCGTTTTATAACAATCGTCGAGTAGGGCGTCATCCCCCAGAGCTTCTGCGATGTTTAATGCCAGCAGAAAATTGTGAAATGCTTCGATCAGGTTGTTATTTCCCTGCAAGCTGGTGCCGATTCTAAGATAACTTTTTGATTTTAAAGTGTCATTTTTTAGAAAGTCGGCTGTGTTAAATGATTTATAACTGTATTCTAAGGCCTTGTCTCCTTGATACAAATTGCTAAATACCTCTGCAACATTATAATAGGTCCGCCATAACAGGATTTTATTTTTTATACTTTTCTGTAATTTCAGGGATTTGTTTGCAAGTACAAGTTTCTTTTCGTCAAATTGCCCCCCGTCCAGGCATTCCATATAGTCATTGTAGGTCGATATAATGATGTCATTATTATAAGTAAGTTCAGCAAGTTCTATGGCATTTTGAAGCAGGATGTCGGCTTTCCCCGGGTCGTTGTTCGTCAGATGACAGGACTTCGCCCGGCAAACCAGAGATTGAATCTGTGTGTCAGATGTAATATGTTGTTGATTCTTTACTTCGTAAGCCGCTTGCTCTTCAGACGCTGAGACTACTGCCAGGCAATGATTCGAAAAGTTTATCGCTAAGAATACAAAAAAGTAAAATGTCGTTGGTATCTTATGATCTTTAATCATGATATCCTTTTTAACTTTTGATATAAAGACTAAAACTAGAGAATATTCAAATATTCCTATGTAGATTCTTTGACTGTGCCAAAATAATTATTTTATTTGTATGAACCAAAAAAATAACATATGAAAACACCAGAGAAGATTTACTTGTATTTGTTCGTGTTCACCCTCCTTGTCCTGGTTCCGGCAGGATTTTTTGCCGGAAAAAAATATGCAGTACTCATGATGGCTACGTCAACGCCGAACTGCGCGCCCACTGCGACTCTGCAGGAAGCTACCACTAACACTGATACTTACGCAAATAATGCGAACCTGAATCCTTTCGGCGCTAAATCAGTGGTTCTTAGTAAAGCTGAATATGATGCCATGACCTGTCTTTTAAATCAGTTTCCAACAAGCACTGCTTTCAGGGTGTATTTTGGCCAGGAAACTAGTGGCGCATTATGCAGATATGTGCTTGAAAAAACGGGTACGACTTTGAATACAAGCGTTATTTACAAAATTTCCGGCACTGCCCCTCCCATTTGTCCTCCCATTTGTGATGCTTCAGATCCAATTGCGCCTCCGAATGTCAGATAGCTAAGTAAGCGGTCTTTTGAATAGGGCTCTCAGAAAAACAAGAAAAACCCATTCGCAAAATAGAAGATCCCTATTGAACCTATTGCCAGGCTCAGGTACCAGATGTATTTCTTTTTCATCAAGGCAGCTATCGAAGAGAGTAAGATAGCTACTTGCAGGAAAATTACAGCAAAACCGAATTCCTGAGAATGAATTTTACAGTCATCCCTGATGGCCTCATGTTTTTCTGCTGTCTTTTTTATCTCCACTTTCTCGGTTTCATAGCGATCCACTTTCTTATGAAGTGATTTGATAGACGCATCGAACAATGCTGCCTTTGAGTTATCGTTTGCAGGCAACATCATTTTCTGAAGCTCCAACTCACTAATCTGAGACTCGAAAAGATATCCTTTAATACTCTTTGACTGAAAATAAGACCATTGATTTGCCGCAAGGGTTTGATTCAATAATGATCTTGTACTATAACTTCCTCCCTTGAAAGTAGAGAGTGTTGCACATACAGCAATTAATACAGTGCTGATAGCAAGATAATTAGTCCAGGTTATTTTAACTTCTTTTTCTTCTGCCATGATATAATTCTATTGGGTTTAGCGGATGCGAAATTATAAAAACCTGAGTCAAGGTTTAGTCTGGCCTGGCAAATTTTTTATATTGCCTGTATACTTTGTACAGCCCTTTCATGAGCTTGAATTGCATGGAAAGTGGATATTTCAAGTGCTGCCATAGGTGTGAGGGCCTGAATAAAATAGCGTTGTACAACTTAATAATTTCAATATAATAGGCATCCAGGCTAAGTTTTTCGGGTTGAAGAATGACATGAGCCAGGTCCCATTTTTCGAAATCATCGCGGGAAACAATCAGTTTATCCTCCATGGCAACCATGTCTGTTCCTTTTAATGGGGTCAGCGGCTGGAGGTTTACAAAGCGAACCTTTAAGTTTAAAAGCTGCTTACGGATATAGGCAAACTCCTCCTTTCCCCAGCCAGGCGAAAGGATCACCGCAGCGTAACAATCAACGCCATGATGGTTCAGTACTTGCAAGGCACGCTCGTTGGTATTGCCATTACTTTGCTTGTTCATCTGACTTAATTCCTCATCAAAAAACGATTCCAATCCCACGATGACAGTTCGTAGCCCGGCTTCTTTAAACTCTTGGATCAGATCTTCATGAGAAGCGATAAAATCAGCCCTGCCGTAAATAAGGTATTTCTTTCGTATGTTATTCTCTTTTAGTAGTTTGAGAAAGTTCTTAAGTCGGGATGCTGAACAGAGGAAGTCGTCGTCTACAATGTAAATTTCTTCCTGCGGTATGCCTTGCAGCTCCAGGATCACATCAGCAAGGGGACGTTCTGCGTAGATTTCTCCTGTAATCTTCCGGCAATAACAAAAGCTACAATGGAAAGGACATCCGAAGGAAGTCTTCATCAAGGCTACCTCCTTGTGAAAGATGTAAAAATACTTTTTGTGATATTGACGCGTAAAACTTCTGTCGGGAATGGGAAAGTAAAAGTCAAAATCCGGTAGTTTGGCGTGGTCTATGACTTCTGTCTTTCTTAAAACTCCTCCGGGGAAATCTCCTTTGTAGCTGAGATATTTTAGCAGCCGAGGAAAACTACAGCATGCATTCCTTACTACCCTGAAATCGACATATTCTCCATTCAGATCTTCCGGAAAGAGTTCAATATGAACACCTCCGCATACGGTGATAATTCCAGGGTCAATTGATTTCGCCAGAAGACAATATTCTTTCAGGATAGGAACATGGGTTATGTATCCCGTGAGGCAAATCATGTCAGGTTTGTGAGCCCTGATAAACCAGGCAGGATCCTTTTTCTCGAGAATCATATCAACGATTACTGCCTGATGCTCCGGGCTTGACAGGGTAGCGAGCACTTCTAGTTCCAGTGGCTCTACAATCATAATGTGTTGTAGACCAATGGTTTCTTTAGGCGGACGTGGGCGCATGAAAAGTATTTTCATCACTATAAACCCTCAAAACTAATGCTTAACAAAATATCGAAATGGCTTTCCTTTTCCCTGGGCAAATAGGAGTGCCTAAAGCCTACGTCAATCGGGATGAAAAAGCCTAAAAGATGAAGGTCTGAATTCAGCTCATAACCAAACGAACGGTAAGTCTTTGTGTTCTGTTCATTGTTACCTTCAGCATAATCATAAAAAATATCCAGTTTCAGACGCTTCAGATACAGGATTGAACCAAGAGAAAGGTCAGGGTAAAGGAATGGGAATTTATAGTCGGCACCCGTTCTCCAGTACTGATCATGATAATAACTCAGGTAGCCGCGTGGAAACCGCACATTCTCTTTAAAAGGGTAGGAGCCATGCTCCCTTTTGAGAGCATCGAAGCTGATCTTAATGCTGTGATGTTTAAGCAGGCCAGGGAAATATAAATCAGCGTTGCCGCTTATTTCGCCTATGATTTTATTGTCAGTTGACAGATAATAATTCAAATTCAGTGTTTGTCCCCAGGCTGTTGCCATATCTCTCAGGCAAGACTTCCTCAGGTTGCTAAAACTGAATGAAGGTCTGATAACGTTAAAATTTGGGGATTGATTATTTGTGATTTCCGGATAATCTCTCAATTGTAAATGATTCCAGCTTAATGACAATTCCCATTTTTGGAGGAAACTTCCTGAAGTGCTTATCAATGGAAGTCTTACACCCAGGGAGGATGAATTTTCCCGCCATTTGATCGTTCGATTGTGCGTGTTTTCCGGCACAAAAACTTCCCGGTTTGAGGTAATAACATTAAGGTCAAATACGGGGTAAAAACCTGAATAGGTGTATCCCACAAAGAAATAGCCACTCTTTTCGTGAGGCATATAAGCATAACCAGCATTTAATATCGAAGTTGACAGCATGTTTTGAGAAGCAAAAGAGATGCCTGGCTGAATTCCGTGCTCTCCCAGGGAGAAGCTGGCCGGGGCCCAGCTGTGGGGACTTAATAGATGAAGTGCTTTGCGATAAGGCTTGATTTCATAGGCTGCTGTAGGAGTATGTTCGCGGTCAAGGATACCGTCTTCCTGTTGTAGGTAAGATTTGTATAATGAAATTCCCTGGTAGGATATGGAATCAACTGGGATCCAGCGATTGGGATCGATCTTTGTTTCCACCAATTCAAACCCATCTGCTGTAAACTGACTGTATGCCATCAGTTCCAGATTCTCGGAAAAATCAGGCTGATAGGCGCCATAGGAGGCTGAGGTGACCTGGTATTTCTTTTGCGTAGCCGTGTCTGCTGCATAAATATTGTCGACACCACTCATCGCGGCATTGTAAACGATATAATTCCGAAACCATCGCGGGTTCGAAATCTCATCAAAAGTTGGTCCTGCAATGCATCGCTCTTGTCCATCCTGAACACGGATGAGTTTTATGGATTTTCCATCCTTGTTGAAGGTCACCACTGCGATCATACTCCCATCTTTACTGATCGATGGGATCATGTAAAAATCTTTTTTAGGGTTGGACATTCGACTTAAAGTGGACCCATCTTTTGAACTGATAATCATCAAATTGCAAAGTGAATCTGAGATGACTTCAACAGCAAGGATGCTGTCTTTTCCAGGAAAAAGCACGGGGGAGAAAAGATGAGATTGATGAGTAAGTTGTGTCTTTTTTCCGGTGCTGAGGTCATACGTCATCACAACAGAATAATTCCGGAATTGCCACCTGGGATCATATTTCTTTGCAGCCCAGCAAATTTTCCCGCGATCAAGACTCAGATTGTCAGTAGTAAATGAACCCGGACTGTTTTTCGCAAGTATGGTAAGTGGCGATACTGTGGGTAAGCTTTCTGAAGAATAGAATCCCGGGTAACAAATCGTTTTCTCTTTCCCGTTTCGTCTGTTGATGCTTACAAAACTCGGGATATCGTCCATTCCGCTTTTCTCTGCAATTATCATAGTATCATTGAGATACAAAGGGAATTTGTAATTGGTATAGATCGTCTTCTTTGGGATCTTTATCCTGCTAAACGATGTAAGGGAAATTGTCTTTTGAGCTTTTTGAAATTCACAGCTAAGTTCACGAAAGAGGGTGTCATATAAAGTCCGTTTGGTGAAACCGCTTTGTTGTTTAAGACTGAGATTCAATGGGGCGATTTTCCAAATGTTACGCGCGGCCTGGTCCATACCTTTATCCCACAGTCCAGGGCCATAGTTCTTACGGCACATAGCGATATAATAATATCCGAAGGAATATTGGTCTGGCACATATGTTTTATAGGACCCCAGTCGTGCCATTTGAAAGGGAAGCATTCCTTTTTCCAAAAGTTTGGTCTTCATCATCATCTCGAAACCCGGTAAGCGTCCACGGCCCGAATGACTGAGCGCTGTTTCCATCACCACGGCATCCCCTTCCATATACCACATCGGGGTGAACAATCCAAAGGTCAGCGCATGAGCATAGTCCCCAAAAGGGTAGGAGAGGATTTTTGTCAGACCCTGATTAAGCTTGGCCAATTGAACCATGTGCCGGTACTCATGAACAACCAACTGTTCCTGCCATCCATGGGCGTAACAGTTCTGCGGGGGTGTCATGTAAAACTCTGTCCGGCTTGGTGCGATCAGGCTGATGGCATTGGATTCTACATTGTGTGTATGAATGACGACATGGGTGAATTTTGGTTGACAACTGAGCGTTTTTGTGTCATGAACCCAGGCAAATTCCAGTTGATTGGCCATATTAATGGCTTTGCTTGAGAAATCTTCAGGGAAGATCAGCTGGAAATGAGCTGTTTTTACCTGGAGCCAACGCAGGCTCGCAGCTTCTTGTCCTAGTACAACGTATTGTGAATTAGCTTTTTGTGAGCAAATAATCATTAAGGAGAAAATGAAGAATCGCCTTAAGTTCATCAAGAATCTAAATCTTAAGATCATCCATAATATAGGCAAGCAATTCTTTCCCGAATTCAGCAGCAACTGAGATCTTTGAAGGATCCAGTACGCAGTTGTTCAGATATTGCATCCTGATCACGTCACCGTCTTCGTATTCAGGAACGAAACAACTAAAGGAAAAGCCTAAAGTTTCCAGTTCCTTGTAATAATGTGGCGTAAAAGGACTGCAAAGCGGAAGGTCGATGAAGATGGCTGAAATTTTCTGATTTTTTATTTCGCGTAACAAGGTTTTCATCACGCTGACAAAATCATCACCATATTCGCTGAGGTTAATAACGGCATGGCCCCATTCAGGGCGGATTTTACTTCTGATAATCGTACTTCTGTTAAAGACTCCGGGGGTTTCAGGTGTACCGTAAATGCGGTTCATCTTGATCCTGCTGATGATACGGTCAATCATTGTCTTATGGTTTTCCGGAAGATAGATCGTTCGCATGGGTTCCTCGTTGACTTTCAGGAAATAGAACAAGCCCGACAAACGCATTTCTTTCGAAGCAGCTTCTATTGTTTTAATGGCAACAGACTCAGGTGCGAAACCCAGCATGAATCCGGTTTCCACAGCTCCCAGGGTGATGTTTCCCTTTTGAGAGTAAGGATGTGCTGTGGTTGCCTCACTGTAAACACCATACAATCCTTTGTCTTTGGCAAATTGAAGAAGCTGGATCTTAAGCTGTTCAAACAATTTCCTGCCCCTGAAGCGCGTATCGACTACAGCCTGGCCACTTTCGGCAACCATGGCGCCCAGTTTATGATAGATCAGCGCCAGGTGCCCCACCGTTTCGTCGGCTGAGTTCACAGCAAGAAATGATTCAATGATGCCTGACGACAGCATTTCTCTCACTTCGGCAGGGTTGTAGATATAATCGCTGCCATAGCTATAGCCGTAGGTACGATAGACGCAACGGGTCAGGCCGGTGGCATCGGCAGGAGTCATCATGCGGAAATTGACAGGCTCGGTGGAAAGCATTTCTTTGTTTTCCTGGACGAGGCGGTCAGCGTCGGTCATTAAGCTGGCAGGATCTTCACGTGGGAGGTATTTTACCATCTCGACACGTTTGCCATTCCGGCCCATGCTGTAAAACTTCACTTCATCAGCAAAACCACGCATAAGGCGTAGCCCAAGGCCTCCCTGTTCGCCGCTTTCCAGGACAGTCGAGTCAAAAGGCAGGCCTTTGTCTTCGATAGCGATAACGATTCTTCCAGGCTGGCGGGTAACAATCAGGTCAAAGCTTCCCTCGTCACCTGGTTCAAAAGCATGCTGAATTACATTGAGGCAGGCTTCTTCGGTGACGGTCTCAATATGAAATAATTGTTTGTCAGTAAAGCCTTCTTTTGAAGCGATGGCCTTCACCAGCATCAAAGCAGGTACAATGTAATCTTCTCTGGCAGTGAGTGTTAGTTTTGCGAGTACTTGTTCGTTTGTTACCATTATTGAATTGAATTGCAGGGTAAATGATGGATTCAGGCTATAAATTTAAGAAAAATAGTTATAAGATAATGGTTTAACACGGAGTTTGGATCAAGAGTTGCCATTAATTCGTCATTGTGAATTTCAATCCAGGCAAGCACGAGACGATATTGTTTTGAAGGCAGTTCCCCATCCAAATATTCACCTGTTTTTATTGTTATGACGGCTTTTATATCTTGAAAATAAATATGGATGTGTGGTGGATTATGTTCTTTAGGAGCATATTACATCCGGATAATAATCCCAAAAAACATAGACTGGGTAGGCATACCTTAATACTTTTTACAAAGATAGCAATAGAATTAAATAAAATCAATCCTGTAAATAAACAGTGCAACTCCGTGAAAAACTCCGTGCAAGTCCGTGTGAAATACTTCATAACAAAACATTCTGTTATAAGAATAACAACAAAGCGAGCAGATTAATCAAATTAAGATACTTTTTTGAAGCTTTGGCCTTTATAAATATTGCGTCTCACTTATAAGTAAATAATCCCCTGCGCCTCTGTGTCGCTGCGGTATTCCTCCCGAATTATGATTTAAACGCCAGCAAAGCCGAGAATACCACGATGTACGTCAGCAAAAACATCACCCCTAAAAAGCCTTTCATCTGCTGATCATCCCGTTTAATGTGGTTATAGACAAAGACCGGGAGAAAAAGAACAAAAGGTAATGGCAATCCGATCAGGAGCAGCACATTGGCCCCTTCAAAATGTTGTATCTTGAACATAGCCCCGATGATATCAACAAAAGCACAAATAAATCCCGATACATACACCCACAACAATGTTTTGTCAACCTCATCTTTGTAGGCAGTTATCGTGGCAACGGGGAGAAATACCAGGGCCATAAAACCGAGTCCCAGTATGATGAGAATACTGGCACCCGGCCAATGTGCCATTTTTATCAATGAGCCAACCAGGAACAAATTGATGGATAAGATTCCTGAAATATAACTGAGCTTTTTCATGATTTCTGAGTTTTATATTAATTGTAAGCCAATAATAAATTAAACATGTTGAAATAAAGCATGCCAATACACAGGAAGATAAATTGTGGATCGAGCCTGTCAGAAGCTTTATACATTTTATACACATACATGGGAAAGAAAACGGCTGTCAAGCCCAACGAACCTACAATTAGTAGTATAAACGCTCCCGGGTAATGCAGCATCTTAAAGAGTCCTCCCGCCATGCAGAAAAACAGGGAAAAGGCACCAATAACATAGGTTGTCTTCAGTTGAGAATCTGATGTGTTTTTCAAAAGACTAAACAGCAATAAGGGGAGAAACAACAGGTCCATCATGCTATAGCCCAGCAAAAACAAGATATTGGCGCCAGGCCAGTGGAGTACTTTTAAAAGAACGGCAAAGATGATGGCAAGCCCGCCGATCATCAGGGTGATGTAGATCAAGGGACGGTCGAGTTGCTGGTATTCCTTTCTCATTACCATCAGTGAAGCAGGAAAGAAAAGCCCTCCAAGCAGCAGAAAACCGATTACCAACAGGATGTCACCCCCGGGGTAATGCTGCATCTTAAACAAGATGCCAAAAACCAGTAAGGCCATTCCGGCCACACCACTAATTTTCATTGAGTTTTTCATGATTCTGTAATTTTTGTCGGTTAAATAAAGTGTGTCTTTTTGAAGGTCCTGCAAGCCATCTGTGCCAATGATACCTAAGACCTCCTTATAGGCATCCTGAAATTTGCGCCCCCTGCTGATCATTTCTTCAATTTCGCAACTGATGTGATCAATCAGGTCGTTTGCCAGGTGTCGGAAGTGTATGTCCTGCCGCTCAACTTCCTTCCTTACAAAGTTGAGCTCTTCCTCATTTAAGTGGTACATGGCAAAATCCCTGGTTCCGGGGAAATGAGTTTCCCAATTGTCCTGACGAATTCTTCCAACTCAGCGATCTTTTCCCGGGCAGATACTTTCCCGGTTTTGCTTAAGAGGTAATAAACCCTGGCCCTGTTATTGACCATGAGGGTCTCTGTGAGCACGATGCCATCTGCTTCAAGCTTATGCAGAATCGGGTAGAGCGCTCCAAATGTGAGTTTGATCTTGCCTTGAGTGAGCTCTTCCACCTTCTGGGTGATCTCGTAACCATACATTTTGCCATGATCTTCAAGCAACTTAAGAATAATGGGCTTGATCAGGCCTTTGATAAATTCATTGGATATTATCATTGCGGTATATATAAGATTCTTTAATAACGCAAAAATAGAATATTATTTTACCAAAGCAACTTTTTTTTGATTTTTTTTTAAAAAAATGAATAAACTTGCTTAATGGAAATATATGAACCTTGTGATCATTGTGGTTTTACTATGTGATCCTTGTGGTAAAAAAAAAGCCATCTCATCAATGAGACAGCTTTTGGAAGATATATATAAAGCCCGTAGGGCGGATTTTACTACAAAACGACAGCTTTTGTAAGGCCTGAAAAAGGGTTTTACTCTTCAGTAACGATTTGCTTCAGACAATCAACCCAATAAACCGGATTGTTTTGCATCTCTTCTACCGCATCGTATGAGCTTGAATTATCCTCAGTGTCGGTGCTTACGGTATTTTTTAAATAATTAACCCAATACTTTGGATCTTCAAGCATCTGGCTTATTGACTTGCTGTTTGCTTGTTCTGGTATGTCCCTGCCCACAGAAGGCTGACTTGTTGTAAGACTGACATAAGAGGTATCCGGTTGATTATTACCGGCATAAGCTGCATGAACAAAAGTGAGGACTAAGATTCCGCCAATAATAACGATTGTGCCGAAAATTCTCTTGAAGGTTTGTGCCGTTGTTTTCATAATATCTTTTTTTATTTGTTTACGATCTTATGACGACAAAATTAGACCGATGTTACAGGCTGGGAAAGCGCAAATCGGCGAAAGTGGGGGGAAACCCGGTAAAAGTGTTTAGACTCGCCGCGGAGGCGCTGAGGCGCTTTAGCGCTTCATCCAATTATTTTGCGTAAGCTGCGTGCTTTCTAATTTCTGCATAATCAGCATGAAACTGAAAAATTGAGCCGAGTTTAATTTCCCAAACTCTTATTTGAGCCGCTCCAAATGATTTATTTCGCTTAATTGCATAGAAATCAATAACAAAGTTCTTTTGCTTGTTCGAATTGGCGCGTTGGATGAAACACATTTTTCCTATGTAAAGTGAATCGCTTTCTCGTTGAAGACTTTTTAAAACCCTGATAGAGTCAAAAGTTATAGAGCCCTTTTGCGTAAAGTTTTTGGAAATAAAAGCTTCATTGCAGAAATCTTTAATACTGATTTGCATGTCCGGCAGTATTTCCAGGCTGTCCGTGTTTGAATGGAAACTTTCACCCAACAGGCTGGCAGCCTTCAACCTGAATGGCTTATCTAAAGTAGGATCCATTGTAATGTTAAGATAATCACAAATATCACTTAATTTCTGTTTTGCGGTAGCCCCGAAAGTCAAAGAAGTTTCACAAGTAAGTGATGCCTGCTGGAACTGTCGGGTAAGGCTGTCGCGGGTGACCAATAACTGCGTTTCCGTAAGCATATCATTTCTATTGTTGCAGCTTTTTGCACTGCACAACACGTATATCAATAAGATGACTGATAACTTTAGATATTTGCTCATAATCCCTGCTCTTTTACCCTGAATTTCAGGATCATGATTTTTTCCGCAATTGACCTGGTCTCCAGGATTTCAATGTTCTTTAAGCTGTTGGTAGGGATCGTCAATTTGTCAATGAATTCCCACTTATTGAACAATTGCATGCCTGCCTGGGACTTGTCGTGATACACCTGGTAAATCACAACCTTGTCATCAAGGAGTTTGTCAAGACCAGTGCGTCGCTTTTGCCAGTCAGCTACTTTCATTTGTGAGAAATAGTTCAGCATCAAGGCATATTCATTGGCATGTAGCCCGACCTTTTCATTCCGGTTGAACTTTTTCATGATACGCTCCACGGTATCCCTAATATAATATGGTGACTGAACGATCATTTTAATTTTGCTGTTGTCAGTCCTGATAAGAAAGTTCCCCAAAGTGTCGCATAGATAATTCTGGGGTGATTCGTTCTCCCCGAGAACCGTAATTTCAATCCTGCAGTTTTTGATTGCCTCCTTAGTGTCGGTATCATAGAAACTGAATTTATACTCCCGGGTATTGATTGACATAAACAGGAATATAAATACACCCATGATGACGATCGCAATGGCAGGAACCAGGTAGAAATATTTATTACCCGTCTTATTTGCAAGGGGAGTAAGCGGCGTTTTGACATCGCTATTGTGGTAAACAAAATCATCCCAGTTTTTATAAGCTGCATATTGACTCAAAAGATTTAAAACATCAATCCGCGGTAATGCCTTGTAGTTCGATTTGATATGCGTATAAAACCATTTCTCACTGAGCCTGGCATTTACCTTAATCAAAAGCTCCTCCTGGAAATCTACAATCTCCTGCCCCTTCCATTCTTCAATGACTGGGTTGATCCCCTGAAAAGACTGTTGCATTGCGGCAACAATTTTTTTCTTTAAAAGATCGAAGAGAAGTCTTTCTTGCTGTTGCAAAGGTTAAATATTAAAAATGAGATACATAGAAAAACGCTTGCAAAACTCTTACAAGGAATTTACAAACGAATTTCAAGCCTGTCTATAAAGTCCAGTGTAATTTTGATTCACAATCCCGGAGAAATCTGCTAAACCAGGGCTCAAATATGTAAAATATTATAGATGTACACAAATAATCATTCAAACAGGGGGCACAAACCATGAAACAATTTAAACAACACATTCAAAGCACAGCGATAATATTCGCGACAATCATTATGTTATTTCCGCACAGCAGGGTATTGGCTCAGGGAAAAATAAAAATTGGAACCTATGATAGCCGCGTTGTCGTGTTTGCATTTAGCCGGTCTCAGTATTTTCCAAGCCATATTAAGGACAAACAAAAAGCCTACAACGATGCTCAGGAGGCACATGATACTGTAAAAATGGACGAAGCCCTGTATAGTCTAATGTCTTTTCAACATTTACTACACCAGATGGTTTTCTGCACGGGTTCTGCGATACCGGTCTTGGATTCAATTAAGAGCAAAATACCGGAACTTGCAAAAAAGAACGGCCTGGTGGCCATTGTCAGCAAATTCGAACTCAATTATTCAGATCCGGACATAACTTTAATAGATATCACCAATGAAATGGCTGCCTTGTTTAACCCAAAAGAGGATATCAGTAAGATGGCTAAAGACATCAGGAATGCTGAGCCGGTACCTTTGGAGGAATTTACTTTCCAGGAGGAAATTGAGTCGTATGTGAAACAGTATCCAAAAAGGTATAATTTGCCGAAACGCTAGAGGCGAATATCGTTTGAGGCATGAGAAACGTGTAAATGATTTGTTTAAACTAAATAATGTAATTATATGAATATCAATCAGATGTTTCGCAGAATGAAACTTTACAGTTTTGTCACAATTTTATCGATAATCTTATTAGGGAGCTGTAGTAAAAGCACTTTATCCCCGGATTATGTTGGTGAATGGAAAACAGGAAAAACAAATATCATGGTTCGTACAGAACCCAAATGGATGAAATTCAATTTTTATCAAGACTCAGCTACTGTCACAATACAGATAAAGAGTGATAAAACTGTGAGCGGTTCTATTGGATCAGCCGAATTTAAAACGGGGAAACTGAAGAAAAATTGGGGATTGCCATCTTCCTGGACTGGCGTCTCTTATGTTGTTGTTTGTGGTTCGATCGGAAAGATTTATACGAATGATCCATTAAGCGACAAGGAAGTAGAAATATGGCTTAGCCCCGCTACGAGCAGTGGTGAAATGGCTGCAGAGCTTCGATACACAGAAAACAAGGCACAGTTTCCAATGGCTGACCTCAAATTTAAAAAAGTCAAATAAACTAAAACTCAATTATGATGAAAAGATCATACATTTTTATTACGGTTCTTATTTCTTTTGCCTGGCAAGGCATTGCCCAAACGATAAGTGATTACGATGGTAATGTATATGATACAATCCATATTGGAAGTATTGCCTGATTCAAGCAAAACCTGAAAACCACCCATTACAATAATGGTGTGGCGATCCCGAATGTTGCCAATACCGCAAGCTGGTATGCACTCACAAGTGGCGCCCGATGCTATTACAACAATGATTCAATTGCTTTTGATTCGGTTTATGGGGCATTGTATAATTATAGTGCTATAGCAGATCCAGGTCAACTTTGTCCGGCCGGCTGGCATGTCCCTTTAGAATCTGAATGTAAGGGTGACCATGAAATTCTTCAAAAGAAATTCATCAAAGAGTAATTTCTTCTATAGAAATGCTAAATTTACATATTGGAATATGTCCGTTATTTAAAAATCATTTAATAATCAAAACAATGCTAACACAAGTTCATAAACACATCGTATCTGAATTACAGCAAAATACCAGGACTGACACGCTGTTCATTATGGCAGCCATATTATTGAACCTCATTACCCTGGCTGTCAATGCCGGTATGGTTGAGAAATCAAGAACTGAAAGCTCGGTTCTAATTGTGATGTTTCTCTTCGTCTTCCTCATTGTCCTGGTCAATATTGTGGTTATCTTTGGCTTGATGCGGGGCAAACAAACGCGGGCCAAACTGCTTTCGGGACTGATGCTCATGTACCAGGACCAAAGCGTTGATAAGTATTATGATCACAGTTTGTTGGGCAATTATAATGTCAGGTATAATTTGTTTATGCTCGTGGTTATTTGCACCGGACTTATCGCATCGCTTGTTCCATTTATCTTAAGATAAACCATTTACATACTGGAGGTTTAATTGAGTCGAAATTGTTTTTAGTGCAGATTCAAAAATGCACAAAAACTTGCCTTAAATTTCTTAATTTAGCATCCTCAATTATAAGGTAAATACCTTAAAATGCCCCTTGCGTTCATTTGAAGAAGTGATTCGCATGTATTTTTTTTTGGGTAAAGCCTTTGTTAATGAATGGAAATGAATAAGTCAACGAATAAAGTTGTGCAAGCGCTTAGTGATTCAAAATCCTTCAAAGCCGGAGACAATCAGGGCTTTGAGGACATCACTTTGTTTCAGTCATTATTTGTTTCCAATCATTCCGTTATGCTGATGATTGACCCGGAAAAAGGATCAATCCTACATGCCAATAAGGCTGCCGCTACTTATTATGGTTGGTCGCAGGAGGATCTTTGCTTAAAAAATATCGCTGATATCAACACTTTGTCTTATGAGGAGATCCTCGAAGAAATGAATACGGCAAGAGTTGAGAACCGACGGTATTTCCAGTTTAGACATAGGCTGGCTAATGGGACAATACGTGACGTAGAGGTTTTTTCCGGCCCCGTTGAATTCAATGGAAGAATCTTGCTGTATTCCATTATCAAAGACATTACAGATCAGTTGAAATCTGAGGAAGAGATTCGGAATCTGAATGTTAATCTTGAAAAGAATATACTGTTAAGGACCGCTGAATTAGAAAAAACCAACTTCAACCTTCAACTTGAAATTGAGGAACGCAAAAGGGTTGAAGAGGCCTTACAGGAAAGTGAGCTAAGCTATAAGACTGTTGTCGAGAATGTTAAAGAGATTATCTTTAAAACAGATACTGAGGGTTTGTGGGTATTTCTGAATAAATCATGGGAGGAGATTAGCGGGTTTAGTGTGGAAGAGTCAATAGGGAAGTTGTTTGTCAATTATGTCCATCCTGATGACCGGGACCGTAACATGGAGTTATTCAAACCTTTGATAATGCGTCAAAAGGATTATTGCAGGCATGTAGTACGTTACCTCACGAAAGATGGGGGATTCAAATGGATCGAAGTATTTGCCCGTTTGGGTTTAAATGAAAACGACGAGATCACAGGAACTTACGGCACACTTCAGGATATCACAGATCGTAAACTGGGAGAAGAGTCCCTTTCTCAGATCAGGACAAATTATGAAACATTTTTCAATACGATCGATGACTTCCTCTTTGTTTTGGATGAGCAGGGAAATATCATACATATCAATGACACTGTTAGGCAACGCCTGGGCTATAGTGAGGAGGAACTAATTGACAAATCAGTGCTGATGTGTCATCCTGCTGAACGACGAGAAGAAGCAGGACGTATCGTTGGTGAAATGCTGGCAGGAACTGCAGATTTCTGCCCGGTTCCTTTAATCACAAATTCAGGGGATTACATTCCTGTAGAAACAAGAATCAGCCGTGGCCATTGGGATGGTAAACCTGCGATTTTTGGTGTGAGTAAAGATGTTGCCAAAATCAAAGTCTCTGAAGAGAAATTCTCAACGGCCTTTCAATCCAATCCATCGATAATGGCCATCTCTGATTTTGAAACAGGAGTTTTTATTGATGTAAATGCCTCATTTTTGAACACATTTGGGTATCTGCGTGAGGAAATCATCGGGAAGTCATCCATTGACCTCAATCTCTTTGAAGCGCCTAAGATGCGTGAAGTGTTGTACCGGAAACTTAAACACAATATTCCTGTAAAAGATGTTGAAATAGATGCCTTAACCAAGTCCGGAGACGTCCGAATCGGGCTGTTTTCAGCTCATCCTATCGTTGTTGGCTCTGAAGTTTGCCTTTTAACTGTAATGGTTGACATTACCGAGCGTAAAAAAGCTGAGGCAGAGGTGTTAAAGGCAAGACATGAAGCTGAACAAGCAAACCTGGCGAAAAGCGAATTCCTTTCCCGAATGAGCCATGAATTGCGGACACCTATGAATTCAATCCTGGGTTTTGCGCAGTTACTTGAAATGGACGACATCACTTCCTCCCAGCGAAAGGGTGTCAGTCATATTCTAAAAAGCGGGAATCATTTGCTTAACCTGATCAATGAGGTTCTGGATATTACCCGTATTGAAGCAGGTAAATTGTCGTTGAAGATGGAACCAATTGCCCTGCAGTCTGTCATCAGGGAAATGATTGATATCGTTCAACCCAAGGCTCAGAAAATGAACATGAAGTTGATCTTTACCAATACACCATCTGATAAAATGTTCGTTGTGGGTGATCTTCAGTGTGTTAAACAGGTTTTGCTCAATTTACTTACCAATGCGCTTAAGTATAATCGTGAGTATGGATCGGTTACAATAAAAATGCAGCCTATTCCGATTTCTGAACTGGGATTGGCAAAAATCAGAATTACTGTTTCTGATACTGGAATTGGGATAAAGCCTGAAGACTTTAGTAAGCTTTTTACTCCCTATGAGAGAATTGCCCCGGAGGAAAGCGGAACTGAGGGAACAGGGCTTGGGCTTCCTATTACAAAAAAATTAATGGATGCCATGGGCGGCTTGATCGGCTTTCACAGCATCCCTGGCAAAGGAAGTGACTTTTGGATAGAGTTGCCTGCCTCAGATGCAATTGAAGTGGGTGATGAGGTTCTTCAGCTAAATAATGAGCTTCAACCGGTCAATAGTAATAGAAAATCAACGATACTTTACATTGAAGACAATCATTCAAATGTTGAGCTGGTAGCGGATATTCTGGAAAATCATCGTCCGGGGATAACTTTAGTCAACAGCCAGTATGGGCGCAAAACGATAGATCTGGTACTTCAACATAGCCCACAACTCATATTGCTGGATCTCGATTTGCCAGATATTCATGGAGAAGAGGTCTTAGCTGATTTGCTGGCAGATGCGAACTTAACAAAAGTCCCTGTGATTGTGCTTAGTGCTGATGCCAGGCCTGAACAGATAGCAGCTTTACTGAAAAGCGGAGCCAGCCATTACCTGACTAAACCTATTGAGATTATGGCTTTTTTGAGTCTGATTGACAAATTACTAAAATAATACCCAGATTATCAAACTGGATTCATTGCCAAAAATATTATTAAATTTAAGATATGTATTCTAAAAATTACAAAGAACCCAATATCCTTATTGTCGATGATGAACAAGCAAACATTGATGTTTTGCTTGGATTGCTTGAAATACAGGGTTATAAGAATCTGGAAACGACGACGAATCCAGGTAAGGTGTTGGATCTCTATTATTCATTTAAACCGGATCTGATTTTGCTTGACCTGATGATGTCTCCCTTAAACGGCTTTGATATCATGGAAAAGCTAAGAGAGGTTCACCCACGCACTTCTTTCCTCCCTATTTTAGTCCTCACCGCTGATGTAACCACCGAGTCAAGACAAAGGGCTCTCGCTGGAGGGGCGAACGATTTCCTGACCAAACCATTTGATTTAATCGAAGTTGATCTTCGTATCAAAAATTTGCTCGAAACCCGCTTCCTGTCGCAACAGCTCGAACTATTGAATGCATCATTAGAACTTAAAGTCAGGGAAAGAACGGTAGAGTTAGAGCTTTTGAATAAAAGTCTCAGGGCTTCAAAAGAAAAGGCTGAAGAAAGCGATAATCTGAAGACGTCATTCCTGCAAAATATCTCTCACGAGATTCGCACTCCTTTGAATGGAATTACGGGTTTCGTGGAACTTTTGAATAGCAGCGAAAATTCAGAAAAGGAAAGAACAGAGTTTATGGCTGTTGTAAAGGAGTCAAGTTTAAGATTTTTAAATACAATCAATGAGCTTATCCTGATGTCAAAAATCGAAACCGGACAGTTTGTTCCTGACTCGAAAGAAGTTGACTTACAGGAAATATTAGGCGACATCAGCGCCTTCTATTTTTATGAGGCAAATCAGAAAGGCTTGCAATTTAAAATTTCCGAAAATATTTTTGAAGTATCGTGTATTGTAAAATGCGATGCTTCTATCATTCACAAAGTTTTGACAAACCTGGTGAGTAATGCCCTCAAATATACACATACAGGCAGTATTGAAATGGGATACATAAAAGACGGCACTGAAAGTATCATCTTTTATGTTGAAGATTCCGGCATCGGGATTAGAAAAGAGGTGTCAAAATCTATGTTTGACAGGTTCAGACAGGGAGAAGAAGGTGTAAACCGTGGCTTTGAAGGTAGCGGACTGGGTTTGTCTGTTTCTAAAGCGCTGGTAGAATTGCATGGCGGAAAGATCTGGTATCAGCCGAATCGCACCCAAGGGTCTATTTTCTACTTTTCTATACCACTTCAGGGAAAATAATCACCGATACCTGTAAAAGTATTTGCACAGTTTCATAGCTGTTGTCCTGAATATTACATCCCCGGGCTTGCCGCTGCTTTAATAGCCCTGTCCTCAGAGGCTTTATTGAACATTATTCTTGCTGGTTTGTAATTATATATGTCCGGGTTTATGTTGGACATAAGTAAATATTAACCGCCATCCTGGCATAAATATTAAAGCTATGTTTAAGAAAATGTTTTTTTTAATGACATCTATGCTGATTTTATTTCAGCTATCCGCTCAGCCTTCAGAAGGCACTATTTCTGTTGGAGGCTCTATCGGAACACATTACAACACAAATTCAAGCGTAAAAAACTTCGTCCTGCAGCTAATGCCAGTGGGTGGGTATTTCTTGACAAATGATCTGATGGCAGGTATGGGACTGGGTTATTCTGTCAATACATCCAAAAACAAAAATCCTGAATTTACTACGAAAGGACCACTATTTCATATAAGCCCCATGGTGAAATATTACTGGCAACCTATTAACCGCGCCGGAATTTTTATCCAAGCTTATATTGATTATGCCACTGGAAACTCCAAGTCAAAAACATCTTTTGGAGAAAGTACCGCTAAAAACACAAATTTTGATTTTGCATTCAAATCCGGCTTGTTTCTTTATGTGACACCCACGATTGGGGTGGAGCTATCCTTAAGTGATTTTGGGATTTTTACGACAAAAAGCACGCAAAACGGTTCAACTACCAAGACAAGCACTATCGGTGTGATATCCCGACCGACAAATTTAACGATATTCACTTTTATAAAATGAGCAAACTGACTATTCCTACATTGTAAAGGTTTCGAAAAATCAGTGTCGACTTAACACATTCTAAGCAACTACGCTTGATTCCGGAAAGAAATATATTATTCAGATGAATCGAACTATATACGCATACAATTGTTTCATAACAACATATATAAATAATTAACTAAATAAATTAATTATGAAAACAATCAAAACCAAACTTTTAATTGTCAGCCTTTGCTGTTTGTTTATCGGCAACAGTTTCGCACAGGAAATGCCAAAAGCTCAAAAAGATTTGCAGCGCTTTGTGGGTAATTGGGAATGTAAAAATTCAAAATACAATGTAGGTGGGAAGGATTATGTTATTGATTATCATTTTAATGCAAAGACAGCCATCGATGGTGCCGGTGTTGTCGCAGATGAATTTTTTGACCACCCTGAACTCGGGAAATTACGCAGTCTGAATATGGTTAATTATGACCCGGGTTCAAGCCAGATCCATTGGTATACGATTGACAATTTCGGAACTTGTCATGATCATTTGGGAAGCTGGACGGACAAAGACCATTTTTCTTTCCAGGTTAAAGGTCTGAACAAAGGCAAAGCCTTTGTGGAAAAATGTAGCTGTGAATTTTCAGGAGATAACAAATTAACATTCAAGATCACCACCGAGGAAGACGGTAAGTTGATCAGTAGCGCATCAGGCTTGTTTGTAAAATAAGCGCTGAAGATTTTAAACTTATTGTTAAAAAGAGCGTCTCAAAAAGGCGCTCTTTTTTTTTGTCTTTTAATAAAAAGCAAAAACATTGAATCCGCTTAAATTTGTTGTATTTTTGAATCTGCTATCAAAGGGACAATTCATGAATTTTCCCTCATATGTAATTGAATATTAAGGCATTTCAAAGATTTCCGTAAAACACTTAAAATTAATTGTCATGAAAAAGAGAGTTTTGAATTTAGTTCTGGTCTTGTTGATCACTACACTAAGTATAAGTAGCTGTAAACAAAGCCCGCCATTTGGTGATGCCGGGAAGCAAGCAGTGCGCGACACCATCAACCTGCTGATGAAAAAAGTTACCGCTTATGCCGAAACGGCAAATGTAGATTCCACTTTCACTATGTTCAGCGATGACAGCAATGCCATGTTCATGTCACAAGGCTCAACATACAATAAAGCCGAACTCCTGGCACGGTATAAGGTAATATACCAGGATATTAAGAGTCAGAAAATTGATGTCCTGAAACAAGAGGTCATGGTGTTTTCCCCTGAGTCAGCTGCCTGGATTGCCTACGCAAAAGGTGATTATGTCACAAAAAGTGGTCAGACTGTTGAGCAGTACCTGGCAGAAACCTGGATCTGGCAACGACATGGAAAAACCTGGAAGATAGTCAGTAACCAGGAGTCGTGGCTCGCATTGCCCGGTGAAACTGAGAAAACGAATGTGACAAAGGCATTAGCCGACCTGGCAAAGCTTATCGTGGAGAAATCGCCGAAACCTGATGACATGCCCGCATTGCTTAAGGAATTTCTTAAGAAAAACACCTTTATTTACGGTTCAACGCTGGCTTTTATCCCGACAGAAGTGAATGGGAAAAAACTATATGCAGCGCCCTATATTTATCGTGCCGGAAACGAATTTAAGGAAGTCAGACTACCTGATGCTTATGATTATACAGGCGAAGAATGGTATAAAGGGCCTGTGCAGACAAAAGCCCCGTATTGGTGCAAACCTTATTTTGATGCAGGAGGCGGAAATGTTGTCATGATTACCTATTCGATCCCTGTTTATGACAAAGGCAACAAGATGCTGGGTGTCTTAACCAGTGACCTGGAACTCAAATAGATTTCCTTTTTATTAATTGGTGATCTTCCGCATGTATCCGCTGAAGTATCCATTTCCTTTACGGTAAGACACCTGTAATTCACCGTAGTTTGTTGGATTACAGTTAAGCCGGATATTGATGTCAGAACCCCTGTTCAAATCAATCGAATAGGGCTTGCTATTGCTGAAAGAATTGACTTTATAAAAGCATTTAACAGCAGTCCCGCTGCTTAAAGTTACTTCAGCCATCTCGGCATCGATAAATACGATCTGAATGGCAACATGAACATCAGCAGGGGAGGGGAGTATATTAATTCCACTCTGCAATGAATCCTCAGCAATCTTATACCACTGGAAGTTTAATGTCCATGTCCCGTTAAGTTGAGCCTGAATCATGGGGATAGTACCTTTTCCAAGGCATTGGGCCACAACATAATGGAGATGACTGATCTCGATCGTAAGGCTGTCTTTTACAAGATTTGATTTCCTAAGGCTATCTTTTGCAACGACAAATTTTGCTTTTGTGATGATCTGCAGAGAATCTTTTTTAAGCCAGATGGAGTCGATAATCCCGCTAATTTTGTCAGGCGCAAATTTATATTTAACCACTTTTTCCAGCAGCACCTTGTACATGTCTTCGTAGATGCTTACTTCTTTTTGAATGGAATCACCCACCTTCTTTCTAGCCACGATGACTTTGCCAGTGGAATCAATATTGGCAGACAGTTTGCTAATTACTTTCTGCAATGAGTCTTTTTCAAGCTTAGCTTTGGCAAGGTCTTTCTCCATATCTTTTTTGCTCTGTGCCTCGACAAAAAGAAAAGGAATCAGCATGAAAACTGTTAAGAGAAGTGCTTTTGAGTTCATAAGATGTGGTTTTACTGCTTAGTGAAGGTAAAGGTATAAAAAACATCCACTTGCGACAGGCTCTGATTCTGAAATTTAAATTCGGAATTAGCGCATATATAGGTCCATGGTATGCCACGGGATTCGTCCCCGTCAATGTTTAACCATTAGAATCAGTACTTTGGTAAAGTCTGAAAGGAAAAGTGGAATATTCAAAATGCCGTCTCTGTATTGCAAATTTTTAAGTGAGTAGCGAATTCTCAATCGGGCTTGAAATTTCTGATGAAATAGCGTTAAACTTCGGCTTTTAACGTTCTCTTCACTTCAATGGGGATAATGTCATTGCCGGATTGAACGATGAAGTCAACTTCCGCTTCATTTCCAGATGTCCAGTAAGGGGGGACATCTTCCAAGTTTCCTTTCGCATGGCTCATTTTCGCTAACTCATAAAAAAGGACTTGCCCCGTGGATCAGACCTGTAATTACCCCATCGTTATGGCTTACTCACATTCAACCTCGTAGCACTTTCCCTGCAATTTACAGTTTGGGTGGCATAATAGGTCTGGCCATGCACCAGTGATTCGGTCCCGGTATATAAAGTACCACCACTGGCTGCCGAATACCATTTGATGTTGGAGCCATTTGCCGATAAGGAGGATACCACTGGCGCCGTGGGAGCGTAGGAGGGCTGGTCGACAGTAATTGTTATTGCCGTAGTATAAGCCGAATAACAAACATTACCATTAAGTGTAGAAACCCTCCTTCTCTGATAACTGGTAGTCGCCGTTAGGCTTGGTGGCTGATAGGTCGCCGCTGTTTGTGAACCAATAGTAACATAACTTCCAGTGGCATTGGTTTGCGCATTTACCCTGCTACTAAAGAGTAGAACAAATACGAATATGAGCCAAAGTATGCTGGCATTTTTCTTTCCTGAACTTGCCTGTGGTTTGTTGGGCCCGGATCTTTGGTAAGTTGTTTTCATAATGCAGATTTTCGAAATATATGAGTATTCTTATTTTCACGCTCCCGTTGTGAAAAACTTTTTTTATAGTTTATCAACTGGAATCTGGTATTTCTTTATTTTCCGGCTCAGCGCATCACGATGGATTCCCAGGGCATCTGCCGCGAGTTGTTGGCTTCAAATGATACAAATTCAGACTCCCGGAAGAGCTTGTTCAGCACCTCCATTACTTGTCTGTCATCATCATTAACAGTATTTTTATTCTTTCTTGCTTCAGCATCTTTACCTGTTAACACAAATTAGTCCTTCTTTTGCAAAGATGGTTCTGGCCATCTTAAAAAAGAAAATTCGGCAGCCCAAGTTTGTAGCAAATTTGAAAATTGCTACAAGGTTTTACAGTTTTTAGGATGTGGCTCTCTGCTATTTTCAAAGTTCCTATCCCAAATAATATCACGCCACTGTATTTCGCTTTTTTAAAAAATTAGGTGGAATACGCGGTAAACCATATAAAATACCGGGAAAGAAAAATGGAGAGCATAACAGTCCGATCATCCCCAGCGCAGAAAAAATCTGAAAAGCATTGATGGTAAAAAGCACGTCGGAAGCTTGTTCAAAGGTTTCGAATATCAAAAACAGATGACTTACCATCAGCATCAGTTGGAAACAGAGAAAAACTATAAGCCATTTCATCATAAAAATCTGTCCTGAGAGTACAAAGCGGTTTTCTCGCCGCAGTAAATAACTGATAAACAATACGATCGATCAAAGTGTATATGCCAATGCCAGGATGGGACGGCTCAGGTAAACCAGGGGAATGGGAAATATCTCAGATAAAAAAGTGAATTTATACGTTCCCATAAAACTTAAGTCTTTAACAATAGCTGTTGCGATCTCAACTTTAAAAGAATAGGAAGAAAAAATATAGGGAAGAGAAGCGATAAAAAGAGTAACATTGGTGTCAATATTGGCTTTATTCAACCAAAACAGATTCATTGCACACCGACACTAAACAGCTGTAAAAAATTCTGCGTCGGTATACGTCAGCAAAGATGTAACTTGAAATGATCGCTAAAAATAATAAAGGGAAAACTTTGTGTCAGATTCCAAAAATGCTACAAAGTTGTTCAACGAGTGATCGATTTTAATTCCTTTTTGCGAGATAAGATCCGGGGGCGACCCCTTCGGCTTTTTTAAAAGCCCTGAAAAAAGTGCTTCGATTGGTAAATCCGGATAAAGCGCCAACAGCTTCAAGTGTGAGTTCTCCTGTTTTGCCTCCTTTAATCAGGTTTTTGGCATAGTCAACGCGGCATTCGTTACAGTAGTCATTAAACGATTGTTTCCTGACTTCCCTGAAATAATAGGCAAGATGGTGCGCCGGAAGTTCTATGATTTTGGAGAATTTGTTCAGATTCAAATCAGGCTGAAGAAAAGCCTGGAATTCCTGCATGCAAAATTTTGTTTTTTTTTCTATGGTCAATAGGTAGTCAGCTTCGAAATTTGGTGTGTATCTTTTAAGTTCATCCGGGGACAGGTGCACTTCTTCCGTTTTTTCTGCTGTTTTTTTAACAGAATCCGGGACAAAGGGTAATCCATATAAGATGCTGGGGAAGAAAAATGGCGATATCAACAAGCCACACATACCTACCGCTGAAAGAACTTGTAACATATTAAGGGTTAAAAACACATCTGAATATTGGATAAAGGTCTTAAATGTTGAGGTCAGATATGTTATAGTCAGGATAAATTGGAATAACAGAAAGAGGCTCAGCCATTTCGTCATAAAGTTCTGGTGAGAGAAGACCATCTTATTTTGTTTCCTTATCAAAAAGCGGATAAACAAGCCAATCGACCAGAGTGTATAGGCAAATACAAGGATAGGACGACTTAAGTAAACAACATAAATCGGGAATATCTCGGACAAAAAGGTGAATTTATGAATACCTAAGAAACTTCTGTCTTTAACTACTTCTGCTGCGATGGCAACTTTATAAGAATAAGCAGAAAAGATAAAGGGAAGGGCAGCTATTAAATGCACCAGGGAAGGAATCAAATGCAAAAAATCTATCTTTTTAAGCCTGAAACGGTCGTTTAAAACACTCCTGACATACCAATAAAGTGCCGGGCCAATGAGATAGGAGAGAAAGGTAAAATTTGTGTCAAAAATAGTAACAAGTAAGACCGATTGTGATTCCGCCATGGCATAATGAGTAATGCCAAAGAGACTTTTCTGAAAGAAGAAAAAGCCCAGGTACAGGCTAGACTTAAGCTTCCTGCCATTGAAAAAAATCAAAATCAATGAAAGGAAAATGCCGATTAAGGATAGATATAAAAGCATAATGTAATCTGAATTCCTTAAAAAAATACGCAATCCTTTGTCGTCTTGCTTTGGGCAAATTTAATAAACATATGTTAGTAAATCAATCTCATTCCAAAAACATCTGCAAGTCAAAATCATAGTTCGATGTGTGTCAGGGGGAAAAGAACCAATGAATTGTCTACCTTTGGTACTATTACTTAAAAAAATAATCCAAAAAGATGGGTGTAAAAAAATGGTTTTTGTTTCTCATGTTGGCAATTTCGATGTCCCCGATTGCTTCAATGGCTTCTCATTATATGGGCGGCGAAATTATGTTTGAATGCCTGCCAAACGGGAATTACAGGTTCATCATGAATGTTTACAGGGAATGTCATGGCATCACTTATCCGAATACAATCAGTTTGACAACAAATGCCACTGGAATCTCCTCAATCACCTTGAATCTTTACCCGGATGCCATTGCAGGGCGGTTGGATCTGTCTCCTGATTGTAATATCAATCCGTCCTTTCCTCATCTTAACTGCACACCAAGCCCGGCTCTGTCAAACACCGGCTCCGTTGAAGAATGGCATTATACCAGTGATCAAACCTATCCCAATGGTGTTTCAATTTCAGGTGTGCCGCCTGTCAGCGGCTGGTATTTTTCCTATGTTTCCAGTGCCCGCAATCCCTCAACCAACCTGGTCGGCTTGCCTGCCTTTTGCCTGAGCACCTATATGTTTCCTTATAATAACACGAATGCGCATCCCTGTTTTGACAACTCGCCGCGTTTTGCCGAAAAACCGCCTACGGTCATGGTGAATGGATACAAGACTACCTATAATTCAAATGCATTTGATCCTGAAGGCGATTCCCTTCACTTTGAATGGGCCGCTCCCTATAGCGCCATCAATACACCCATCACTGCCTTTAGCCCGGGTTACAGTTATACGAGTCCCTTGCCCAGTGCCACACAGAATATCACCAATATCGCTGCCACAATCGATCCTTATACAGGGCAGATTTCTTATCTGTCAAACAACTCAGGAGCATTCGTTACAAATTTTGTTGCCCAGGCCTTTAGAAACGGGATCCTGGTGTCACAGGTCCAAAGAGAATTGCAGGTTGTGCTGGTCAGCGCGATCCAGGCCAATACCCCGCCCTTTCTTTATGCCCCATTTCCGCAGAATACCTGGGATATGTATTCCGATACTGTAGATGCTGGTGAAATGGTAACCTTTACACTTCATGCCAAGGATTACAACCTTACCAATGACAGTTCCCATACCCAAACCATTAGTTTCACTGCAAGCGGAGCCCTGTTTGGCAATGGCTTCATCAGCCCTACTGCAGGATGTCTCGAACCACCCTGCGCAACGCTGAATCCGCCGCCGCCCGACACGGCAACTTATAACTTCTTTACCACCTTCAACTGGCAGACAGAATGTAATCACATCTCTTTTGGCAATGGAAATCTTGACAATATGGTTGATTATTATTTTGTCTTTGATTTTAAAGATGACTTCTGCGCGGTACCCGGATTTACGATGAAGACCGTCAAGCTGGTCATTAGAGACCCCAAGCTTCCTGCACCACAGATCTGGAATGTCACAACAAACGCAACTAACGGTGATGTTACCGTTAAATGGACGCCCGTGACCGACCCGCTGATGGTGTTTAAACATTATGACATCTACTACAAGACAGGCTATAATGAGCCCTGGCAATACCTGGATAGCGTTAAACCAGTTAATCAATTTCAATACATTCATATTGGTGCCAATGGAAATGCTGTTCCCCTGTGGTATAAGATGAAAACCAGGAGCGGGTGTACCGGAAGCCAATTGTCGGGATTTGGCAACACCTGGCTGAGTCCTTCGGCAACGCTGTGGCTGAGTAATGGTCAAAACCTGCAGCCGGATATCCAGATGTTCGTTGAGTCAGAATCCGGCGCACAGAACCTCATGTGTTCTTCTCCTTCTGATGGAAAGATTTTGGTTCAGATTATGGATCAGACAGGCAGAGTCGTTTATGATTTTACAGAGGCCATATCAGGAGGCAATACTTTAAACAAAATTGCGCTTCCGAATTTGACTTCTGGCGTTTATTTCTTTAGAGGATTAGTCAATGGCTTCAGCAAGACCGGGAAATTCGTGGTCGTAAAATAAGAGGTAAGATTAATGTCAAATAGCCGATCTTTTCAGGAGGCTGACTGTCCTTCTTACAAAAAAAATAATTTACAAATATTTCCATTTCGTACTTAACCTTTTGCTGTAATTTTGGTCTATAACATGAGCTTAAGATCAAATCTTACATTTGTAGCGTACGACATCCGACATGGAAAAAAATAAAAATCGCTTTACCGTTTGGGCTTCTGTTATTACAAGTCTGTTGGCCAATTATCCGATCATAGATATTGCATTTAACCATGTAATGAATCATAAAGATCGACACATGCGTTTTCATTCTGAATTGCATGAACATCACCCACACATAAGCTTTCCGGATCTGTTCACACAGCTCACCTTGTCATTTTTGTTTGTCTATGTGCTGGTTCGGCTCTTGAGTAAACATAAATGGAAACAAAGTGGTGTTTGGTTTTTAGGATGGAAACCTTTTTTGATTGTAATCCTGTCAACGGTATCTTTTGTTGTTTTACTGACCGGAATCACCACCATTTGGGTACCTGATGTTTATGGCATCATAGGTTCTGTGGTTGCGAGGGCAACGCTGATCGCAATAGCAGCCATTTTACTCAGCAACTTTATTAAAATAGATGTACAGAGGAAAAAAATATTTATAGAAAATGAAGAGCTAAAAATTAAAAATCTCAATTCCCAGGTTGAACTCCTGAGAAGCCAATTTAATCCGCATTTCTTTTTTAATGCACTGAACACCCTGAGCTATCTGATTGACACTGACCGTGACAAGAGCCAGGAGTTCCTGACCAAACTTTCTTTCTTGCTCCGTTCTTCCCTTGAGATGAAAAACAAAGACCTTATCCCCTTGACCAGGGAATTGGAACTGGCAGAGACATACATTCAATTAATGAAAACTCGTTTTGGGGACAACATACTGTATTACAGTGAAATTCACCATCCTGAGCGATTTCTTATTCCACCAATGAGTCTCCAGCAATTGGTCGAAAACACCATGAAGCATAACATCATTTCAAGTGAGCAGCCACTCACGATCAGGATAGAAATGCTTGAAGATCATAAGCAAATAATCGTTAAGAATTCGTACCAGCCGAAAAATAATTTACAAAGTATTGGAACCGGCTTACAAAACCTGGATGAGAGATTCAGAATCATTATGGGTGAACCCACTGAAATCAGCATAGCAGATGGCTTGTTTCAGGTTAAATTACCTTTAATTTTGGTCAATGATTAAATGTGTCATCATTGAAGATGAAAATGCAGCATCCCGTCATCTGACTTCACTAATCAGAATTGCTGACCCGGATATTGAAGTCGTTACAGTGATCGAAAGCGTTAAAGGAGGCATCCAATGGCTGAATTCACATGAATTACCAAATTTGATTTTTTAAGATATCCAGATTGCCGACGGCTTGTCCTTTGAGATTTTTGAAAAAATTATCGTCGAATGCCCGATAATATTTACAACAGCCTTTGATGAATATGCGATTAAAGCCTTTAAACACAACAGTATCGACTATTTGTTGAAACCAATCGACCTGGCATCTTTGCGGCAAAGTATTGTCAAGTTTAAAAAGCACCATCTCTCTAACGGGATCTTTATTGGCGATTTATGGAGGTCAGAAAAATTAATACCAAAAAACTATCGGCGCAATTTCCTGATCCATTATAAGGATAAACTTATCCCTTTGAATGTAGACTCCTTTGCCATATTTTTTATTGAAGCGGGGATCGTCTATGGTATGCTGAAAAGCAATGAAAGATATTGCATCGATTTTACTTTAGAGGATCTACAGGAACAATTAGATCCCACTCACTTTTTTAGGGTAAACCGCCAGGCGATGCTTGCATTTGATTGTATCGATGAAGTGGTGACACATTTTAATGGTCGTTTGTTGCTGACAGTCAAAGTTCCGTTTCCAGTCCCACTCTATGTGAGCAAAGAAAGATCAACTATTTTTAAAAAGTGGTTTGAGAACGTTGAATAATATCTCATCAACTTAAGGTTTTCAAACCTGAAATCAGAGGCTTCAGCACCCGTTTTTTCTGCTTCAGTCAATTTTCTCAAAACCATTTAAATACATATAATAATTTTGCTAACAATATGCAAACAGATATGGTATTGGAAAAAGACCAACAGCTTGTTAGCCTCATGCAAAGTAAGGAAGGGCTTGAAAGAGGATTCAGACTTATGTATGAAGAGTATGGCGACAATATCTATTGGAGTGTATTCCGAATGGTTGGCGTGCATGAGGATGCCAATGATATAGTCCAGAATATCCTTGTGAAAATCTATAGAAACATCGACAGCTTCCGCCATGATTCCAAGCTATTCACCTGGATATACAGCATCATGTTGAACGAAACGCGAACCTACCTCAAGCAAAGACAAAGGCGTTCTATTATTGTCCCAACGCTTCATATCGAAAATCTCTGTGTTGAATCTTGTGTGAATGAATCATTTTCTACCGGAAACCAGATACAGTCTCAATTTTATCATGCAATTTCAACATTACCAGAGAAGCAAAGGTTGGTGTTTAAGCTGAAGCATTTTAACCGGGAAATGACTTTTGAAGAATTAAGCGGAAAACTAGGAACATCAGTAGGTGCACTAAAATCATCCTATCACCTGGCAACAAAAAAGTTGGAGCTGATGCTGGCTCAATACAACTGAGGTCGCTTCTGTTGTTACCTTGTAAAAGGGAAAAGCCATGTAATCTGCTGATTAACATGGCTTTTATTTATGTATATTTAAACATAAGACCTTAAAATTTGTTTGACAATAATGTGTATTTCATATTACTTTTAAAAATTAAAAAAATCACAATCATCAATCCTTCGAAAATGAAAAAGTCTCTTACTATTCTGCTGTTGGTCCTTGTTTTTACAAGCATTCGGGTTTGTGCACAGGACATCGTGATCACTGAGATCATGTATAATGACCCATCTGCCGGGGCTACCGGTGATAGCCTGGAATTTGTTGAAATATACAACAACTCAGCCGACCCGATTGATATGACAGCATATCAGATGAGCGGGGCAGTGAGTTTTACTTTTCCTTCCTTTACATTGCAACCTTATGTCTACCAGGTGATTGCAAAAAGCTCAATTAAAGCGGAGACATATTTCGGGATCGCCGGAACCTATCAGTGGACGACCGGGCAAACCCTGGCGAACAACGGGGGAGATGTGATCATTAAATCGAATACTGGCCTTACCATGGATTCTGTGAGATATAGCCCGAATGCTCCATGGCCTGGCTCAGCTGCCGGCAATGGGTCCTCGGTAATGCTTTGTGACCCGTCCCTAAATAACACGATCGGATCAAATTGGATAGCTTCCGGTTTGTTGAATGCAAATGCCTATGGTATGGTGAACGGCACCCCTTGTTATGCCACTCCAGGTGCAGGATGCAATACAGTCAACCCGTATCTTCCTGTTTTTGCATCAATTCCCTATTTCCAGGGGTTTGACGCAAACTGGATCAATGGCGATGGCTTAAGAAATGTTCCTGATTATTCCTGGAATAGCCAGCCCGCCATGGGAAACAACTCCTTCAGAAGAAGTGATGATGGTCATACCGCTGCCGGATGGAATACCACAACAGGTGGATATACTCCGATTGCTGCCAATGGGTCGGCAAATTCAGCTCGATTTCATTCCTCGGGAAGCGCACTTTCAGGGATCATGGATCTGTTTCTTGATTTCAGTACCAACGGTATTAAAAAGTTGAAATTCTGGTATATCAATACCAGTGGAACCGATAGTTTGTCACTGTATTTATCGCAGGACAACGGTGCCTCCTTTACATTTCTCACAAAATACACCACGGCAACAGCCTGGCAACTTAAAAGTCAGGATCTGGGAAACATAACGTCCTCTACAGTTATTTTGCGTTTTAAAGCTACTGGCACGGCAGCTGCCGGAGGAACAGATATCGGTCTTGACGAAGTCGAAGTATTCCTGGCTCCGGTGAATGACGCAGGAATTTCCGCCATCACCCAACCCACATCCGCCATGGCTTCAGCAACAAACGATGTCAAAGTTACCTTGTCCAATTTTGGCAGTGGGGACCTGACTTATGCCGACATCAACTGGGAGGTGAATGGAGTATCGCAAGGGGTATACAATTGGAGTGGTTATATTCCCTCAGCAAGTTCCCAATCCGATATTGTGCTGGGAAGTTTCTCTTTTCCCACGAGCGGTTCGTCTGTGATCACAGCGTGGACTTCCAATCCTAACAGTCAGCCTGACGGCAATACTGCCAATGATTCCGCTTTTAAAAGTGTTTATTTTCAGCCGTATGCCAGCATTCCTTATGATGAAGGTTTTGACAGCGCCTGGGTGAATAAAATGGACTCGCTCGATGTGCCTTCTAATTATTGGAACAATCAACCTGGCACGGGAAATGCCTCCTGGAGGCGTGACGACCAGGGGGGGGCTGCCAATTGGACCAATATTGCCACAGGTATTTACAACCCGACTGCTGCGAACGGGACTTTGTATTCTGCCCGTTTCCATACTGCTACTGCAGCAGTAGGCGCTACCGGGACTTTACTTTGTTTTGTTGATTTTACAAATCCTGGCTATAAAGAACTTCGTTTCAATTATATGAATACAAGTGGTACCGACAGTCTGGCTGTCTGGAAATCGGAAGATGGAGGCAGTACTTTTAGCTTCCTGCAGAAATTCACCACAGCAACCAATTGGGCCCAGGAGGTGATTCAGCTGGGAAACAGCGCTTCCCCTAATGTTGTCATTCGCTTCAGGGCAACCCGAAATGCTGGGGGAGGGGCGCAGACTGATATTGGTTTAGACCAGGTTCATATTGGTTTTACCCCACCGGATGCCGGTATCCTGAGCGTCGTCAGCCCAACCTCTGGTTGTAGCCTCTCCTCAAATGAGACAGTCACAGTAAAAGTTAAAAACTTCGGTTTTGTCCCGATTTCGAATGTCCCGGTGTTTTTTAAACACAACAGTACCGTGATCCAGGAAACATTGCCAGGGACTCTTGTCGCCGGAGATACATTAACGTATACTTTTAATACCACAGTAGATCTTTCCGCTCCCGGTTCGGGTTCCATGAGTTTTTACGTTGCCGTTGCAGGTGATATTAATGCTGCCAACGACACCCTGTTAAAATCGATTTCTAACATTTTTGCGATCAATGCCTTTCCTTTCCTTGAAGATTTCAATGCAGGAAACACTAATTATTTGATTCTGCAGTCAGCGACAAATGCTGCAGTGATGGTGGATACCGCTATTGGGGTGAATAATACGCAGGGACTGAAGATGACAGGTGGCGCCGTGGCTGGAACCTGGCCCAACGGCTCGGGTAATACCACCACACCAGCTCAGGCCTGGAGTTATACTGATCACCAAGGAAGTGCGGCGAGCTGCTTCGTGGATGCAAGCTCATTAAGTAACCCGGAATTAAAACTCAGCCTCCGGCAGATCAATATTACCAATGGTGGCCCACGTTATAGTTATTTCAGAGTGCTGATTAATGATACGATTCAGCTAGCCAATTCTGCCGGCATTACTAATTTCAACCCGCTTACCCCGGTAAATGATCTATATACTAATGAAGTCTTTGATCTTTCAGCTTTTGGCAACACTCAATTCAAAATAACTTTAGAATCAGCCTGTAAGTATGCACCAGGTGGCGCTTATGCTTTAGGCGACAATGTGTTTATTGATGATTTTATCATTGATGAAAAACCATCCCAGGAAGTTGGAATGATTGCGCTGACAAGTCCTGCTTCAGGTTGTGATCTTACATTTGCCGAACATATTTCGGTTACTGTAAAAAACAATGGTGTCTTTCCTGCCATTAATTTCCCCATTCGTTTAAAAGTTGACAACGGTTCCTGGGCGACAGAAAATTTCAGTCTCCTGATTATGCCCGACAGTACTGTTTCCTATACGTTCATGATGGCATCAAATTTAAATGCCGTAGGACCACATGCCATAACTGTTGTTGTCAACCTCAATGGCGATCCTAATGCGTCGAACGATACTTTGAAAGCCAGCTTGAGCAAAGTGCCTTATATTACAACATATCCTTATTTCCAGGATTTTGAGGCTGCCTATACCGGTTGGACCAGTGGCTCGATTACCGGACCAGATGATTGGGTGGTCGGCACACCAGCTAAAGCCACATTAAACAATGCATTCAGCGGCGTAAATTGCTGGGTAAGCGGCATAACTGCCAATTATCAGAGCAACTCCAATACGTATGTCGTTTCACCCTGTTATAATTTCAGCAGTCTGACACATCCTTATCTTTCAGTTTATCTGAACTTCCTGACGCAAAACAATTTCGATGCCATGATCCTTGAAGCCTCTGTAAATGACAGTGCCTGGTATAAAGTACCTGTTGATACGCTCTTTTACAACAACTACGGTTTGCAATTACCGGTAGCACCGCCGAAATGGAGTGGAACAAGCAATGGATTTACAAAATATGGCACTACAATACAAAGTCTGGCCGGTAAAGCAAAGGTCAGGTTCCGTTTCCGTTTCGAGACCAATGCCAATACTGTCAATGAAGGATTTTGTATCGATGATTTTGAGATCAAAGAAGCTACCGCAGATGTTCAGTGTCTGTCATGGATTTCACCCACACCAGCCTGTAGTTTTGGAATAGCTGAACAGATTGGGATCAGTTTGATGAATGTCGGAGAGATGCCGCTCACCAATTTGCCAGTATCTTACAGTACCAACAATGGAGCAACCTTTGTCACCGATACTGTTTATGGAACGCTGATGCCTTCCCAAACGATCAATCATTATTTTCTTCAAACCACAAACCTAAGTGCTGGTGCTCCTTTCAGCTGTATTGCAAAAGCGATTTTGCCTGCTGATCCCAGCCCTGCCAACAATATTGTTCATTATACCCTGAATTTACTGCCACATATCAATACTGTTCCTTTTTATGATGGATTTGAAGGTGCTATTAACTATTTTCAAATGACTGGCGGAGCGAATGCATCTGCTGCTATTACATCGGGCATTGGTTTAGTCGCTTCCACAGGGATCCAGTTTACCGGGCTGTTAGCCGGTTCCTGGCCGGGCGGTACCAGTAATTCTACCACAGCAGCCCAGGCTTATAGTTATGCCGATCATATGTCTTCAGCCTCAACATGTAGCATAACAGTCAGTGGAGTCAATTCTCTTTGGCTGAAGCTTGCCCTTCGACAAACACACAGCACCGGGCCATTGTATTCCTGGTTCAGGGTCATGTTAAATGGTACACAGCAGCTAAGCGATACCAGTGGTGTGAGTGATTATAATCCAGCCACGGCAACAGCAGATGTATTCAGTTGGAAAGTCTTTGATATTACACCTTATATCTCCAGCCCATTTACCACTACTTTAGAGGCAAGCTGCAAATATGACGATATGAATGCTACCGGCGGAAATGGCGACAAAGCCCAGGTCGATTCCGTGATTTTAATGAAACCTGTTTTAATTGGTATCAATGAAATTGCTAATGAACCCTATTTGATTACCTATCCCAATCCGGTTTCTTCAACTTTGCGCGTTGAATTTGGCAAAACGATTCCATCAGGGGAGCTAAGTTTAGTGGATGAATTAGGCAGGACTGTCTTTTTGAGGTCATTGGAGAATTCTCAGGGTTTGATGATCGACATGGCTGATTTCAGTTCTGGCGTCTATAGTCTGAAGTTAAAAACGGATCATTCGATGCTAATTCAGAAAGTCATCAAGAAATGATTTTGTTGAAATGGTAAAAAACAAAAGGGGCTAAATGATATCATTTAGCCCCTTTTTAGTGTCTTATGTTGTGATCCGGGAGGGACTCGAACCCACGACCCGCAGCTTAGAAGGCTGCTGCTCTATCCAGCTGAGCTACCGGACCCTCAGGATTTCAATATTTCTTCATTCAACTGAGCAATCAGATTCTCAGTTGAGAAGTCGGGGTAGTAAGATTCGAACTTACGATCTCCTGCTCCCAAAGCAGGCGCGATAACCGGGCTTCGCTATACCCCGAAGCTTTCTGGCGGAGAAGGGGGGATTCGAACCCCCGGTAGGGTTTCCCCTACGACAGTTTAGCAAACTGTTGGTTTCAGCCACTCACCCACCTCTCCGGTAAGAGGGTGCAAAGATATAAATTATACCATCTCTCCAACACATGATGTGATTTTTTTATTTTAAAAATCTGGTCGGATTGAGGCTTTCGCTGTGTTACGCACAGATTATGAGTACCTATAGCTTTTCAATGCTGTTCACATTATTTTAGAAAAAATACAATCGAATTAAAATTATCCTATTTTTACTACATCTAAAACTTCTTGTATGAAAACAAAAATCATTGGTGCCGCTGCAATTTTCACGATTTGCTTTTTTCTCATCAGCAGCTGTGAGAAAAAAAACGATGACCCAAACGTCCTTAGCGGGTCTCAATCACCTATAGGAAGTGTGAACAATACATTTTATACTTCAGTATCCGGAATCACGAATGTGAATGCAAAAGTGACTGAATTAAATGGTGGCATTTCTAAAGTGACCGTATCCGGCACTTTAACAGATTCAACTTACAAAGCCTTAATGGCAACAATCCCGAACTTTACTTTCGGAACCTACGACCCCGCAAGCGGAGCATTTACTGCTGATGTCAAAATGAAATTTGCTTCGGATGGCATCCAGGATCTCGCCAATACTGGCGGCCGGACTTTCACCATCGTAAAATATGATGCCAAAGTAGGAGATACCTATACTTGTGAAAAAGCCAATGGCGGTACTTTTACACGTACAGTAACGGCAGTGACGAATGTTGATGATTTTCCTTATGGGTTTTATCTGATCAAGACGATCACTACTGAGGAACCCGGCCGCAATCCGGCAATCAACAAAGTAATCTACAAGACCAACCATAGATTTGGACTCGTTGCTGTCGGTTTTGAATTGCAGGATGGCTCCAGTTTCTTGATAAATCTTTACAGCAGCGCTGAAAACTAATCAGGATGCGCTTTCCCTTTTTGCCGTTTTATTTTCGTTTTGCAGGCTACTTGAGTTTTGGTACAGGTGCGATATGGGCCTATTTTGTTTTGGTACAAAATTACAAACCTGACTTTCTCAACGTCAATATATTTGCCATCCATTCCTCATACCTTGACACCCGGGTGATGCAGATGACGCGAACAAACCTCGCCGATGAAATTGCTTGCCTGCTGATGCTCGTGGGATTGCTGATGGTGATCAGCGCAAAAGAAAAATTTGAAGAGGACGGGAATATGATCCTTCGTTATAAATCCTTCGTCTATGCTATGATGACCAACACTTTCCTACTTATGCTAAGTGTCGTGTTTTTCTTCGGATTGAGTTTTCTGGAAGTACTGATGATCACAATGATAAGCCAGCCACTTTTGTATATTATATTTTTTGAAATCTTTAAATATAAAAAGTCTTACATCCGATAGGTCAAGTCTGATTCGAGGTTTTCGAGCGTTACATCCCTGATCTCATTGACGAGCTTTGTATCATAGGCCGTTTTCACTTTGATGTAATTGTCGGTGAAGCCATAAATCATTCCCTTGTCATTGTCCGACTCAAACAATACTGCTTGCTGACTTCCTTTTACGCTTTGATAAAAGACCTCTTTTTTACGTTCCGAAAGCCTGTGAAGTCGCATACTCCTGTCTGTCTTCAAGCTGTCCTGTACTTTATCGTCGAGCTTTACAGAAAGGGTGCCTGGTCGTTCAGAATACGTAAAAACATGACAGTAGGAGAGAGGCAGATCCTCAATAAAACGATAAGTGTCCATGAAGTCCTCTTCTGTCTCTCCTGGAAAACCTACAATGACATCGGCAGCGATACAAGCATGAGGCATCACCTCTTTGATTTTTAGCACACGGGAGCGAAAGACTGCCGTTTGATAATGACGCTTCATCAGCTTCAATATCTTGTCGGACCCGCTTTGCAGGGGAATGTGGAAATGAGGCAAGAAATGCTTCGACTTGGCGCTCCATTCGATCATCTCATCGGTTAAAAGCTCAGGCTCGATAGAGGAGATACGAATCCGCCCTATGTCTTTTACCGTTTCAAGGGCTTTCATCAAACCAAAAAGACTGCTGCCTTCTTTGGATCCGAAATCTCCGACGTTGACACCGGTAAGGATGATTTCCCTGATGCCAAGTCCGACGATTTCACCGGCCATCTCAATCACCTGGTCGATACTTGCTGAACGACTTAATCCACGGGCAAACGGAATCGTACAATAGGAACAGAAATAATCACATCCGTCCTGGATCTTGAAAAAACTACGGGTCCTGTCACCCGATGAATAGGAGGGTGTGAAGGTGTTGGAAGAAGTCCCTCCAGGCTTTGTATCTTCTGTTTCACTAAACTGCTTTGCCTTTTCGTCAATATGAATCTCCTGCGCTCTGCGGCCTTCACGACTGCGGGTCTCTATTATATTAAAAAGGTCGAATTTGGTGTTACTGCCCAGGATGACATCGACACCTTCGAGGCTCGCAACTTCAGCCGGACGCAATTGTGAAAAACAACCCACCACGGCAATCGAAGCCTCCGGATTTCTTTTACGCGCCTGGCGTATCGCCTGGCGGCATTTCTTTTCGGCAGTGCCTGTCACTGAACATGTATTGATGACGTAAATATCAGCTTCATGCTGAAAGTCAACCTGTTCATAGTCATCTTCCCTAAATTGCCTTGCGATTCCAGATGTTTCCGAAAAGTTAAGTTTGCAACCTAAAGTGTGAAAAGCTATTTTTTTCTTCATCCAAGCTAAAATATTAACAAAACACCAGACTACTAAATCTCTGTTTTTGGATCATGTTTTTGAAGCCAGATTCCCGACAAAACAAGTACCAATCCCACAACAGATGAAAGGTAAATATGTTCGCCAACAATAAAATGAATCAGTACCAGCGACAAAATCGGGGACAGAAAGATAAAGTTAGACACTTTCGCAGTGCTTGTTGAGCGCTGCAATGCCATCATCCACAGGATGAAGGTAATTCCCATCTCAAAAAAACCGATATATGTCATGCCCAGGCTGGCCTCAAATGAGGGCATCCTGATTCCGGTCGACATTATCATATAAACACCTGCATAGAGAGTCCCAAAGAGAAAATTCCAGAAAAGTTTGTTGGCCTCATCACGACTGTCTCTGAGGTTTTGTATCCAGAAAAGTGCCCAGATCAATGCACTTCCCAAGGCCATTAATGCCCCTGTCGTATTTCCCGGATTAAACCCCAAAATATCACCTCTGGTCACAACGATTACTGTTCCTAAAAAGCTTACAAACAGCGCAATAAATCCCCTTATCCCAACTTTTTGTTTAAGTAAAGGAATCGACAAAACTACCAGAACAAGAGGCCAGGTATAGTTTAAGACAACCGCTTCCTGGGCAGGTATCATGTTGTAGGCATTCAGCAGAACTATATAATACAGAAAAGGGTTTAGGAAACCCAGGAATGCTGAATGTAAGATCCCCTTTTTTGAGGTATGTATCAACTGGTTTCCCTGGCGGCGGATTAAAATATACAATAGGAAGATCAGGCATGAAATCAATGCCGCAAAGAAAAGCAATTGCTCAGGCTCCAGATATTTTAAGGATAGTTTAAAAGCAGTCCCGGCCGTGGACCAGAAAAGTACAGCGGATAGTGCGAAGAGGATTGCTTTGCGTTGATTGGGCATTGAGGGTATTTCAGGCTGCAAAGCTAAGAGAAAAATGGCTGAGGGCTGCCGTCGGATTGCCTTCAGCCTAAAAGTCTTCCACCTAAGGACCTATAAATTCACCCAAACAAATGCTTCAAAAGTTCAATTTTTCCTTTACTTTTGGATCATGGAAGAAACCATCTTGATCCTTGATTTCGGTTCCCAGTATACCCAGTTGATTGCCAGGCGGGTAAGGGAACTTAACGTGTATTGCGAAATACATCCTTTTCATCACATCCCTTCAATTAACGCGAACATTAAAGGCGTGATCCTGAGCGGAAGTCCTTTTTCTGTCAGAGACCCTGAATCACCACGGATTGATCTCAACATGATTCGTAAAAACTTTCCCCTCTTAGGGGTTTGTTATGGTGCCCAGCTTCTTGCACAGGAAAGCGGGGGTGAAGTGATGGCATCTCAGACCCGCGAATATGGACGTGCCAACTTGGGCTTTATCGCCTCGGGGGATGAATTATTGAACGGACTTAGTTCCGGTAGCCAGGTATGGATGTCGCATGCCGACACCATCCGGTCGGTGCCTGAAGGTTTTAATATCATTTCCAGTACAGCAACAGTGAATGTGGCTGCCTTTAAAGTAGAAAGTGAACCAACGTATGGAATTCAATTTCATCCAGAGGTTTATCATTCCACCGAAGGAATGACTCTTTTGAAGAATTTCGTCGTTGGAATCTGTGGTTGTCACCAGAAATGGACACCGGATTCTTTTGTTGAAACGACCATCAATGAACTGAAGGAAAAACTTGGCAATGATAAAGTGGTATTGGGCTTATCCGGGGGCGTCGACTCCTCCGTCGCTGCGACGCTGATCCATAAAGCAATTGGCAAAAACCTCCATTGTGTCTTTATCGACAATGGCTTGTTGCGTAAAGATGAATTTCAGTCGGTACTTCATTCCTATCATGATATGGACCTGAATGTCATCGGCGTTGATGCTTCAGCCAAATTCCTTGATGCGCTTGCCGGAGTCAGTCTCCCAGAAGAAAAACGCAAAATAATTGGAAAAGTCTTCATCGAAGTTTTTGATGAAGAGGCTCATAAGATACAAGATGTCAAATGGTTAGGTCAAGGCACGATTTATCCTGATGTTATTGAATCAATATCAGTAAACGGACCAAGCGCCACGATAAAATCCCATCACAATGTCGGTGGCTTACCCGATTTTATGAAACTCAAAGTGGTCGAGCCATTGAATTCTTTGTTTAAAGATGAAGTTCGCAGGGTAGGTACCACCTTGGGTGTAAAAGCAGAAATCCTGAATCGCCATCCCTTTCCGGGCCCGGGCTTGGGAATTCGTATCCTCGGCGATGTTACCGCTGAGAAAGTCAGCTTGCTTCAGGAAGTTGATGCAATCTTTATCAATGCCCTGAAACAGCATGATCAATATGATAAAGTATGGCAAGCCTTGTCTGTTTTATTACCTGTTCAATCTGTCGGCGTAATGGGTGATGAAAGAACTTATGAGCGAACCGTTTGCTTGCGTGCAGTAACCTCGGTTGATGGGATGACTGCCGACTGGGCCAGGTTACCCGCAGAATTCCTGGCAGAGGTCTCGAATGAGATCATTAATAAAGTGAAAGGGGTGAACCGGGTCGTATATGATATCAGTTCCAAACCACCTGCTACCATTGAATGGGAATAATCAATAATTTCAGGGATATGACTTTTAGCCGCAGATGGATTGTTATAGTGCTGACCTTATGGGTAATCCTGGCATTTCCTGTGATTAGCAAAGAGCAGGAAGTCAAGATTGACAAATCTGCGAAAATCGTTCTCATCCAGGGAAATGAGTATTATTTGCATAAAGTGCAGAAAGGACAGACATTGTATTCGATATCAAAGACTTACAATGTAAGTTTGGATGAGATTTACAAAGAGAATAAAGAAGTTGAAAATGGAATAAAGACCGGTCAGGAACTTAAAATCCCGGTCCATAAAGAAGGAACTGCTGTCGAAACCAAGCCCGTTCCTGCTGAGCCTAAGCCTGCAACACCTGAGCCCAAAAAAAACGGCATCCCTGAGCCTAAAGTCAGCCTGCCCGCTGAAAAGCCAAAAGCAGATACAACACACAAAAACGTGGCAAAGAAAAAATGTGAACAGGAGCCACACAAAAATAAATTCAACGTGGCTTTGATGTTGCCATTGTATCTTTCAGAAATTGACAGCATTTCCACGAGTCATGACAATGATACCGGGTCTCCTTCATCTTACAAGTCACTTCGTTTTATTCAATTTTATGAGGGTTTCCGTATCGCGCTTGATTCATTGGAGAAAGCAGGTTTCTCCTGCAACCTTTATATATATGACCTGGATGAGGATTCCTCAAAAGTGAGAAAGATCTTACGAAAACCGGAAATGGAGAAAATGAACCTTATCATAGGTTTGCTGTACGGGAATATCTTTGCTATGGTTTCTCAGTATGCTACTTCACATAATATTACCCTGGTAAATCCATTAAGTAATAAGCTTTCATATATAGAAGGAAAACCCAATGTTATCCTTGCAAACCCTGCTGTCAATACAATGTCGTATGAAATAGCCAGGTATCTCTCTCTGAAATTTGAAGATGAAAATCTGTTGCTCATTATCCCTGAAAAGGAGAATGAGAAGAAATCGATGAATAAACTTAAGGAAAATCTTGGCAAAATCTATGCTTTAGGAAAAACCAAAGAGCATAAAATCAAGGAAATTTCTTCAGCCTCAATAGACAATAGCACACTTTCTTCAAATTTCGTAACAGAAAGAAAAAATGTCGTTGTTATGCTTTCAAACGATGAATTGTTGGTAGCCAACCTGTTCAGAGAAGTTAAATCAATTGATCCTGCCTATCAAATTGTTTTTTTTGGAATGCCTGGATGGTCTGATTATAAGAGTATTGAGCCTCATGACCTGGTTACTTTTAACTTTCATTCTTTTGCCAACTCCTTTATTGACTATCAGGAAGCCGGCGTTAAGACCTTTTTGGAGAAGTTCCGGAATACTTATTATACCGAACCCGACGAGAATGCATTTAAAGGATATGATATTGGGTTTTATTTCAACAAAGCACTGTTTCAGTTTGGATTGAATTTTGAATCATGCCTGCCCGATTTTAATCAAAGAACCTTGGGGACCCAATTCAAATTCAAGCATGATGTGAACAATGGATATGAAAATTCCTATTTAAATATTATCAAGTTTGAAGACTATTCGCTTAAAGATGCGTGGTAAGTAGTGTTCCGTATTATTTATTTAATCTTGTGAATTAATCTATTACAAACATTTTTAGTCATATAAGGCTTAATCCCAAACCTATCTACATGAATAAACGTTACTTTTTTTCCATGATAATTCTTGTCATGGGATTCTTTTCCTTTGCTCAGGAATATCAAGGTGCGCAAGCTTCAAAACGGTTTAAAGGTGCGGAAATGATCCGCATGAAGCCAGGTTTTGATTTGCCTGATTTTATCAGGTTGAACAAACAAAGCCAGTTTGACTACAATAGCTTAAATGCATGGTTGTCGGAGAATTATGACATTTCCAGTCCGATGTCAAGTATTCAATATCGTACTGAAGATGACAAGAGGATGGGTATGTTGCATTACCGTAACAGGCAGACTTACCAGGGCGTAGAGGTTTGGGATGCCACTTTTATAGCGCATACCAAAGAAGGAAAGGTTCAGTCATTGAATGGGCGTTTTTACAAATCGGTAATTGCAGAAAACAGCCCGCTAATTAGCGAGAAACAGGCTTTAGCGCATGGGTTGGAATATATGAAAGCCAGCGTATATAAATGGGAAATTCCGGGAGAGGACAAGCGTTTACAGGAACTCACCGGTGATGCTGCTGCCAGCTATTATCCCAAAGGGAAACTTGTATTGCTGCCGACTGCCGTCAAAACGCATCGGTATTGCTACCTTTTTAACATCTATGCAGCCGTACCCTTAAAGAGGCTTGAGCTCTTTGTTGATGCCCAAACCGGCGCAATTCTTAAGGAGAATAATAAAATTTATGAGGCAGATACAACAGGTACTGCTGTTACTAAATATTTGGGAATCAAGAAGATTAAAACCGATTTGTTTAATGAGACTATTTTTCGCCTCAGGGAAACGGGCAGAGGAAATGGGATTGAGACATATAATTTGCTGCAAGGCAGCAATTATGGAAATGCTGTTGATTTCATTGATAGCAACAATTATTGGAACAACGTCAACCCACAGAAAGACGAAATTGCCACTGACGGCCATTATGGTGCTGAGATGACCTATGATTATTTTAAAGTCATGCACAATCGGAACAGCATCGACAATCTGGGATATAAGTTAAAGAGTTATGTTCATTATAATGTTGCCTATTCCAATGCCTTCTGGGATGGCCAGGTGATGACTTATGGTGACGGAGGAACCAGCGGGGGACAAACGTTTACTCCTTTCACGGCACTCGATATCTGTGGACATGAGATCACACACGGCCTCGATGAGTTCACGGCCAATCTTACCTATTCTTATGAGTCAGGTGCTTTGAATGAAGGATATTCAGATATTTTTGGCACGATGGTTGAATTTTATGGCGACACTATTGGCGCTGACTGGTTGATTGGAGAGGATATCGGACAGGCTTTTCGTTCCATGTCAAATCCAAATCAGTTTCAACTACCCGATACCTACCTTGGCACTCATTGGGCTACAGGCGGGGGCGATAATGGAGGCGTGCATACCAATTCCGGTGTGATCTGTTTCTGGTTTTATCTTACTGCACAGGGAGGAAGCGGCACTAATGACATTAACAATTCTTATAATGTGATTGGGATTGGTAAGGACAAAGCTTCTGATGTAGCATTTAGGACTCTTACTGTTTGGCTTGATGCCAATTCTCAGTATGCAGATGCCCGTTTTTACTCTATTCAATCCGCGACAGAACTTTTCGGATCCTGTTCACCTGAAGTTCAGACTGTGACCAATGCCATGTACGCAGTGGGAATCGGTAATGCATTCTCTCCAGGTGTTAGCTGTGATTTTAACGCCTCAGCACAAAGTTTCTGTACACTTCCTGCCACCGTGAATTTTTCAAACAACACAAATAACGCCATTCATTTTAACTGGGATTTCGGTGATGGCGGATCAGATACCTTGTTTGAACCAACCCATAATTTCGCCTTCGCCGGTACCTTTTCTGTTAAATTAACTGCGGATGGCGGTGCCTGTGGCAGCGACACTTTACAGAAAATTAACTATATCACAGTTAATCCACCGAGTACTCCGCTTTGCGTTTCTGCAAGCATCTGTGGCGGTCCTGCTGCCCTGACATTGACAGCCTCAGCACCGGATAGCGTTCGCTGGTATACCAGTCCATCAGGCGGAACTCCTTTCTTTACAGGCACCTCTTATACAACTCCGGTTTTGTCAACAACACAAAAGTACTATGTTGAAAACCAGGTTGTTTCACCTCATGTTTTTACTGCAAAAACAAATAACACAACAGGCGGAAGCTATTATACCAATTTTACTTCCCATTATGAGTCATTTGATGTGATGGCTCCTGTAACCATAAAGTCAGTAAAAGTTTATGCGGGGACTGCAGGGACCCGAAGTATTGAACTCAGGGATTCACAAGGGAATGTACTTACCAGTACCAATATCAATATTCCCGCTGGTGAGAGCCGTATAAATCTGAATTTTAATGTTCCAACAGGTATAGGCTACCGTCTGGCAGGGCCATCAAATCCCGATCTGTATAGGGATAAAAGTGGTTGTGCCTATCCTTATACTGTTGCAGGCTTATTGTCCGTTACAGGAAGTAGTGCAGGTGGCGCAAATACTTATACCTATTATTACTACTTCTATGATTGGGAAGTAGTACCTCAGCCTTGTACCAGTGAACGGGTGCTGGTTGCTGCTTATGTCAATGCCGAGGTTCCAACCCCTAATTTTTCAGCGACTTTGCTTGGTGGCTTGTCCATGAGTTTTCATAATACCAGTATAGAAAGTAATACCTTTCTGTGGAATTTTGGAGATGGACAGACTTCAACATTGGAGAACCCTGTGCATACCTATGCAAATTATGGTTCATATGCAGTTACACTCACAGTTTACAATGCCTGCGGAACAAACAGTATCACACATAATGAGAATATTACGCTTGGAATTTCTTCTTATAATGAGTCAAAAGGATTGCATCTGTTACCGAATCCTGCAAAGACCTATGTAAGAGCCAGTTTTAGTGCTTCAGGCAATGAGAATGCTCATATTATGTTACTTGATATGTTGGGGAGAACAGTTTGGACTCAGGAATTAAATATTCCTGGAGGCATACAAGATGTTATGATTCCACTAGAAGGTATTGACAGTGGGATGTATACCGTTGTAGTGGTGACGAAAGACGGAACGATGATTCAAAAATTACTGAAAGAGTAGGGGGAATTCCTCTTTGTTATGATAATGAACCAATCCTTCGATTGGTGACGCAATGATGGGACCGGGCTTAAGGCTAAGTCCCATCATTGTTTTTATCAGGAATTCTTTAAAATGAAATGCGACAGAACCTGCAAAACCATATTGCATTTCTGCATTGGAATCTGTAGGAAATAAATTGCTTTTAAAAAATGCTCTGAAGGATTCCTCAATAATATTCCCAATAAATGGATGGTCTATATTTTCAGTAAGAAATGGCGTAAACCCCGCAATGAAAGCATTTGGTCCTGGCAAGCGATAAATTGATTCCACAATGGTCGTTTCATCTTTTTTATATTTTAACAGAAACTTTTCACGCAGATCCTCCGGTAGTGTCCTTCGGATATATGCTGTCAGGAGCGCTTTTCCAAGGTGGACGCCGCCGCCTTCATCACCCAGAATATAACCCAACGATGGTGGTTGATACGTGATCTTCCCGTTTTCGAAAATGCAGGCATTAGAACCTGTGCCCAGGATGCAGGCAATGCCACTTCCGTTTCCAAATATAGCCCTTGCTGCACCAAGCATATCTGTCATGACTTCAATGTCGGCATTTTCAAAGTGATCTTTAAGGATATCCGCAATTTTGTCCCTGTTGCTTTCTAAACCAACACCTGCTCCGTAAAAATAGAGCTCTTCCACTTTGTCAGGATAGAAAAATGGCGTAAGGTCCTTGTCGATGGAATCGTGAATGGTCTCTGGCTTGGTGAAATACGGATTGAATCCAATGGTTTCAAGCTGTATTCCAGGATGGCCTTTCCTTAAAACATACCATTCGGTACGTGTACTTCCGCTGTCAGCAATTAAAATCATAATGTGTTGTCAATGAGAAATGTTTTACTGTCCTCTGCAAGATCTGTCGATGGGAAGATGTCACGGGCTTCCTGCAATAATTCGGATAAGTTCTTATAACGGGCCGAGAAGTGTCCGATGATTAACTTTTTAGCACAAGCTAAGCGCGCAATTCGGGCAGCATCCCTTGCAGTAGAATGCTGCTTCTCCCTTGCCAGGTGCAGCTCTTTCTCCATAAAGGTTGCTTCATGAAAAAGACAAGTCACGTCTTTGATGAGATCGCTCAACGATTCGTGGAAAGCGGTGTCGGTACAATAGGCGTATGAAACAGAAGACTTTCCGGGCAAGGTGACTTCCTGATTTAATATCAATTCTCCCTTCATGTTTATTACATCTTTCCCTGCTTGTAAAGCCTTGAAAGCCTCAAGGGGAATAGTTTTCTCGAGCCCAAGATCTTTACGGACATGTCGCAATGATTCCTTCTCGCGGATTAAAAAACCACAACAAGGGATTCCATGTTGTAAAGGAACCGAAGTGACACTTAATTCTTTGTTCTGGAAGATTATTTTGAACTTAGCAGGATCTATTGCAATGAAATTCAATGGATACCGTAGCGTTGTTTCTGTTACCTCAAGTTGGTATTCAATAACACTTCTTAATAATTCTGGCCCGAATACAGTAACAGTCTCTTTCTGCCCCAATAGATGTACTGTGGTCAACAAGCCTATCAAACCAAAAAAATGATCTCCATGGAGGTGACTGATAAAAATATGTTTGATTTTTAAAAGACTGATTTTGTTTCGTCTCAGCTGGATTTGTGTCCCTTCCGCACAGTCAAGCAATAGCCATTCATGACCGGCCTGAACAACCTGGGCACTGGAAAAACGCTCACTGGTGGGAGTGGCAGAATTACTACCAAGTATTGTGACAGAGAGGGACAAGGAGATTAGTCGTTAATTTATTAGATTATGTGTTATTGGCTGAAGGTTTTTAGGCTGAAGGCTTTTAGGCTGAAGGCTGAGGGCTATTAGACTGAAGGCTTTTAGGCTGAGGGCTGAAGGCTTAACCACAGCTTTGCGAAGGTAGCTCTTGCGTCAGAAATTTCAAATTTAAAATTAATTTCACTGAACTAAAATCCATATTTCCCCCCTGTGACTCATCTTCTTCAACTTAAAAGCCTTCAGCCCTCAGCCTTCAGCCTAAAAGCCTTCAGCCTATTTATATCCATTTCAAATTAGCTTCAAAGCTTCTCCATATTGAATTGTATTCTACCTTTGAAGTACCAAAATAGATAATTGTGGGTAGAATTGTAAATTTCTCTGAGGCTGTTTCCATTGGAATTCATGGAATGGTTCTGGTAGCACGTTCTGATGAAAACTTGAATGTGTTGAGAATCTCTGAATTGACAGGTGCCTCAAAACATCATGTTGCAAAAATAATGCAAAGACTGGTAAAAGACAATTTTCTAATTTCTACACGTGGTCCGAATGGTGGTTTTGCACTAAAAAGACCAGCGGAAGATATCTCCATTCTGGATATCTATGAATCAATTGATGGCGCTATCAGTATGGAAAAATGTCCGATGGACAACGCTATATGCCCATTTGAAATGTGCCTGGTGGGTACCGTTGTTAGCAATGCAACTCGTGAAATCAGGACTTTCTTTTCAAAACAACGTTTATCCGACTATGTTGGGCACGGAATAAAACTTAAGGCAAAGGCTTAAGCTGCATTTTTTTTAATATAATTGCGAAATTCGTTACTTAAATACTTTAATAGATTTTTTATTGAAAGCTTTAATAAATAAATGAAAAGACAGATAATAAATATAGATGAAGACAAATGTGACGGATGTGCTTTATGTATTCCCAACTGCCACGAAGGAGCCCTGCAAATTATAGATGGAAAAGCACGTTTGATCAGTGATTTATTCTGTGATGGCTTGGGCGCTTGTCTGGGCCATTGTCCACAAGAAGCCATTACACTGGAGGAGCGTGAGGCTGAACCTTACAATGAGCGTATGGTGATGGCCGTGATCGTAACACAGGGAAGAAATACAATACTGGCTCACCTGCAACATCTACGGGAACATAACGAAGAAGGTTTCCTTAAGGAAGCCGTAGCCTATTTAAAAGAAAATAATATAGATATGTCAGAACAATTAACTCATTCCCTTGACCATGGGACAGAACCACTTGGATGTGGGTGTAGCGGCTCATTAGCCCAGGATTTTCGCGAGCAGGCTCCCCTTGCCGCAGGCGCAAACGGAAATTCCAATGCAATGGAAGTCCCTTCAGAACTCAGGCAATGGCCTGTGCAATTGCATTTGTTGAATCCCAGGGCGAGCTACCTTCAGGGTGCTGACCTCGTACTGGCCTCTGATTGTTCCGCTTTCTCTGTCGGCAACTTTCATGCTCAGTTTATCAAAGGTAAAGCTTTGGCTATTGCTTGCCCGAAACTAGATCAGGGTAAGGAGGCTTACATTGAAAAGCTGGCAACCATGGTCAGTGAATCCAAAGTGAATACGATTACTGTCATCATGATGGAAGTTCCTTGTTGCGGTGGTCTGAGTCAACTCGCAAAAGTAGCGCTACAGCAGGCAGGACGGAAAATTCCACTTAAAGAAGTTTATCTGTCAATTAGGGGAGAAGTTCTTTCAGAAGAATGGGCATAAATTACGTCAGCTTTTTACCTTTGTAGGGTAAAGTTGATTTTATGCCTGATCTTTCTACCCATTACATGGGGCTGTCGCTAAAGAACCCGCTGATTGCAGGGAGTTCTGGCTTGACTGCACAAATTGATACCATTAAAGAACTTGCTATCCAAGGTGTTGGTGCTGTTGTTCTTAAGTCTGTTTTTGAAGAAGATCTCGTTTGTAATTCTGATAAACAGAAAACGTTTTCTCAGTATCCAAAATCGCTAAAACAGCACGAGCATGTAGGCACCTGGTCAAGGCATGTCAACATGACTGAATATCTTAGACTGATTGAGCGGTGTAAACAAGAAGTTGATATTCCGATTATTGCCAGCATCAACTGTGTTTCCTCATTTGAATGGATGTCTTTCGCAAGACGTATTGAAAGCTCCGGTGCTGATGCCCTGGAACTCAATTTTTTTGTTCCGCCATCTGACCCGATGAAGAGCAGTGAGGATATTGAAAAAGTCTATTTCGATGTACTTACTGAGTTGATGCGGGTAGTAAAACTACCGCTGGCCGTCAAAATCTCTCCTTATTTTTCAGGAATGACGAAAATGGCACTGAAACTTTCCTGGACAGGAATAGCCGGGATGGTTCTCTTTAACAGGTATTATGTCCCTGATATCGACATCGACACAATAAAAGTTATTCACGGCCCCAAACTGAGTCATCCTGAAGAGATTTACCTCCCATTACGGTGGACGGCTTTACTGTCGGATCGTGTCATGTGTGACATTGCCGCTGCTACCGGCGTTCATGACAGCCAGGGCATGATCAAGATGATACTCGCTGGGGCTAAAGCGGTGCAAGTCACCAGCGCCTTTTATAAGAACGGACCAGCCTACGCGAATTTGATGCTGAAAGGTCTGGAAGCTTGGATGACTGAACATGAGTTTGACAGCATAAAGTCTTTTTGCGGAAAATTGAGTTTAAAAAAGTCCGACAATCCCGCCACATATGAACGTTTTCAGTACTTAAGTAATTTTGGAGGATTTGAGAACGACGAATCCTGAACCTAAGCTATGGCTGGCAATTCCCTTAATGGATGAGCTGGAAAACCTTCCCAATCTGATTGCAGACATCAGCGCCCAAACGTATCGCGATTTTGAAGTGATCTGCTGTGTCAATCAACCGGATACGTGGTGGAATGATCCAATCAAGTTTAGGATTTGTGAGAACAATATAAGCAGCTTACAGTTTCTAAAAGAACATACAAATTATCACCTGCTCGATTATAGCTCCAGAGATACGGGTTGGAAGGGAAAACAATTCGGGGTAGGATGGGCCCGGAAAATCGCTATGGAGGAATGCGCTTCTTTAGCAAAACCAGGAGATGTCATTGTCAGTCTTGATGGTGATACCCGCATCAGGCCACAATATTTCAAAACGATTGTTGAATCTTTAGGCAGGCATCCGCGCAAAACAGCCTTAGCCGTTCCATATTATCATCAGCTTACCCAGGATGAAGTGGCGAACCGTGCCATCCTTCGTTATGAAATCTATATGCGCTATTATGTCATTAACCTTTGGCGTATCGGGAGCCCATTTGCATTCAGTGCACTTGGGAGCGCCATTGCAGTTCCGGTTTGGGCTTACAAAGCGATTGGCGGGATGACCCCAAATAAAAGCGGGGAAGACTTCTATTTCCTGCAAAAGCTTCGTAAATTCGGGGAGATGCTTTTTTGGAACGAAGAGATGGTTTACCCGGCTGCGCGGTTTTCTGACAGGGTGTTTTTCGGAACCGGCCCTGCAATGATGAAAGGTGCGGCAGGCGACTGGAGTAGTTATCCCCTTTATGATTATAAAGAATTTGATCTCGTCAGCCAGACCTATCAACTCTTTCCTGATCTCTTTTCAGCGACAGTTGCTACGCCAATGGACCTTTACCTGGCAGAAGCATTCAAAGAACAGGATCTTTGGCAACCATTGCGTGATAACAATCCTGAATTTCATCGGTTCTTGCATGCATGTCATGGAAAATTAGATGGGCTCAGAATTTTACAGTTTTTAAAGTCGAGACATGCCGGGCCCGAATTATCAGATGAGAGAAACTTATATCATTTTCTTTTGACTTTCTTCCCCAATATTTTGGAAGATATCACTTTTTCTTTTTATCCTGTAGGCTTTGATCATTTAACTATAAATGAGCTAGATATGTTAAGAAATGAGTTGAAATCCATAGAAAACGAATATCAGAAACAACATGATTCCTTATTCTCATGATTACGATACTTGGACCAACAGCATGCGGTAAAACTGCCTTGGCCGCTTATACAGCCAGTCGCTTGTCTGGTGAAGTGATCAGCGCTGATTCCCGCCAGGTCTATCGTGGCATGGATTTGGGTACCGGGAAAGACCTCCTGGATTTTACTGTTGAAGGGAAACAAATTCCGTATCACCTCGTCGACATCCTCGATCCCATGGAGGAATATAATGTGTTTATGTTTCAACAGGGCTTCTTTAAAGCCTATCATGAAATTAAAAACAGAGGCAAGCTCCCGGTTTTATGCGGCGGGACCGGGCTTTACCTGGAATCAGTTTTGGAAGGTTACAATCTCGTCAAGGTTCCAATCGACGAGCCACGCCGTCAGGAACTTGCCAACTGGACTATGGAGGCGCTGGTTGCGCACCTGGCTTCTTTCGGGCCACTCCATGCCACTACTGACATCTCTTCACGCGATCGCCTGCTGAAAGCCATAGAACAAAAAGAGTATTTTCAAAGGCTTGCGCTGAAACCTTTGGGTAATACAAAGGTGGAAAGTCTGACTTTCGGCATTGCACCATACAGAGCCATCATCCGTGAAAGAATCACTGCACGCCTGAACCAGCGCTTGAACGAGGGACTCACCGATGAAGTCCGCGGCTTATTAAAACAAGGAATCTCAGCAGAAAGATTGATGGCTTTCGGACTAGAATATAAATGGCTTACTTTGTTTTGTACAGGAGCAATTGATGAGAAAGAAATGTTTACGAAGTTAAATACTGCGATCCATCAGTTCGCAAAACGTCAAATGACTTGGTTTAGGCGTATGGAGAAGAAAGAAATTGCGATTCATTGGTTTGTCAAAGGAGAAACGAAAGATGTAATGTTTAATGAAATAGAAAAAAGATTAAACAAATTATGAAAAAACTTGTTTTATACAAAACAGCTTTATGAAACACACGCTTAAAATCGCTTTTCTGTTGGTTTGCTTTTTTGCAGTATTCCCTGTATTTTCACAATCAGGGATCATTAAAGGGAAGGTATACAACAGCACCAACAACGAAGCCTTGCCTTTTGTCAATATCATTGTTGCTGGACAGCCTCAGAAGGGAACGACGTCTGACATCAATGGATTTTACACGCTAACAAACCTAACGGCTGGCTACATTAAGCTAGAGGTTAGCGCCTTAGGCTTTGAGAAGATCCTGACAGAGGACATACAGCTTACGAATGTTCACCCGGCACAGTTTGATATCCCCATGAAGGAAGTCGTGGTAAAGCTCGAGACTGTTGAGATTAAGGCATCACCCTTTACCCGGAAACTGGAAAGTCCGGTTTCTCTGCAAACATTAAACATCTCTGAGATCGAGAAGAACCCGGGAGCCAATCGTGATATTTCGCGTGTGCTACAATCTTTACCTGGCGTGTCATCCTCACCTGCCTTCAGGAACGACATTGTTGTCAGGGGAGGAGGGGCGAGCGAAAACCGTTTTTACCTGGATGGCGTAGAGATCCCAAACTTGAATCATTTTGCCACGCAAGGTGCTTCAGGTGGTCCGGTTGGAATTATCAATGCTGATTTTATAAGAGAAGTAGACTTTATGGCCGGGGCGTTCCCTGCCAGTCGGGGTAATGCGCTGAGTTCAGTGATTGAATTCAGGCAAATCGACGGGAATAGAGATAAATGGAATTTTAATGCAGCTGTGGGGGCAACTGACATCGGATTTACAGCAGACGGTCCTGTTTCCTCCAATTCAACTATTTTGGTTTCTGTGCGTCGGTCTTACCTTCAGGGGCTGTTTAGTGTATTGGGATTGCCCTTTTTACCAACATACAACGATTATCAGTTGAAATACAAATGGAATGTCAACAAGAACAACCAGTTTACCTTGATAAGCCTGGGTTCCCTGGATCAGTTCAGGCTCAATACCGGGATAAAAAAACCAAATGAATTTCAGAAATATGTGTTGGGATATTTGCCGGTTAATACACAATGGAGCTATACCATTGGCGGTGTATGGCGCCATTTTCGTAAAAAAGGGAATGATATGTGGGTTGTCAGTCGAAACATGCTGAACAATAATGTATATAAATATCTTGATAATATTGAAATTCCTATTAATAAACAACTCGATTATACCTCACAAGAGATTGAGAATAAGGCACGTTATGAAGGCACCTCGGAATATGGATCATTGAAAATCATGTACGGAACCGGGATGGAATTTGCGAAATACAGCAACAAGACGTATCAGAAAATGTTCGTGAAGGATACCCTTATAGAGGTCAATTATGATGTCAGGATGCAAATGATAAAATATCATTTCTTTGGTCAAGCCACAAAATCGATGCTAAACAGCCGCCTGGCTCTTTCGCTTGGAGTGCGCATCGATGCCAACGACTATTCACAACAAATGTGCAACCCTTTGAAGCAGTTCTCCCCCAGGTTGTCGGCTTCTTATCTTTTAACCGAAAAGTTCACGCTTAATTTTAATGTGGGACGCTATTACCAATTGCCTGCTTATACCAGTTTGGGATATCAAAACAGTATCGGTCAGTTTGTGAACAAGGACCTTGGGATAACATATTTGACTGCAGATCATATTGTTTTAGGCACAGAATTTCAGCCAAGGAGTACTTCGAAGATTTCTGTAGAGGGGTTTTACAAACTTTACAGCAATTACCCATTCTCATTGCTTGATTCGATCTCTTTGGCGAGCAAAGGAGGTACTTATGGAACCTTTGGTGATGAGCCACTTAGCTCTACTTCGAAAGGAAAAGCCTATGGTATGGAAGTCGTTTTCAGGGACAAAAGCCTGAAAGGATTTAACATCCTGGCAGCCTTTACCCTGGTCCGTAGCGAATTCACGGATTATAAAGGACATTATGTACCGTCATCCTGGGATAACAAACAGATTTTTAATTTTACCCTTACCCGGAATCTAAATAATAATTGGGATGTTGGCCTGAAATGGAGGTATGTTGGTGGTGCCCCTTACACACCGTATGATATGGACAAATCAAGCCGTGTGGAAGCCTGGGATGTAAAACAACAGGGTTACCTGGATTTTGCCCGTTTTAATACACAACGACTAAAGGCATTTCACCAATTGGATGTCAGGGTAGATAAAGAGTATTTCATGAAAAACTGGTCGTTGATGGTGTATCTTGACATTCAAAATCTTTACAACTTCCAGTCAGAAAGCCAGCCTATTCTCGTAAACTATGATAACAAAGGTGTTGTTTACCCTGTATTTACGGATCCCCAGGGGATTAAACGTTATACCCTTCGGGAGATTCCTTCTTCTTCAGGGACTTTGTTGCCAACAGTTGGGATTAAAGTCGAATTTTAGGCTTTAAGCATTATTGGCTTTGTCCTCCAGTAGGGGAACGAAACGGAAAAAACCGTGTTCTTTCTCTTCAAACTCGGTTTCCGAAATTTTTCGATAGGTCTTCATAACTTGTACGTCGCCCTTCCCGACAGGAGCTACGATCAGTCCATTGATTTTTAACTGTTCTTTCAAGGGTTCCGGGAGATATGGTGCAGCAGCAGTAATCAGTATTTTGTCAAAGGGAGCAAAAGCCGGAAGGCCTTTGTATCCATCTCCATAAAATACTTTCACCGTATAACGTAAGGAAGGAATAAACTCTTTGGCTTTGAGGTAAAGGCTTTTCTGTCGCTCGATTGAGAAAACTTTTGCACCGAGTTCTGCCAGGATCACTGCCTGGTAACCGGAACCGGTTCCAATCTCCAGAATACGTTCTGATTTTTTAATGTCAAGCAGGCTGGTTTGAAAAGCAACCGTATAGGGCTGTGAAATGGTCTGACCTGCGCCAATAGGAAAAGCTTTATCCTGGTAAGCAAATTCTAAAAAGCTGGAATCAAAGAAAAAATGTCTGGGTATCTTCTCGATTGCCGCTAAAACACCAGGGTCGCTGATGCCTTTTCCTTGCAATTCTTCAACTAATTTTTTCCTTAACCCTTTATGCCTGTACGTATCTTCCATAAAATTGCCCGGATTAGCCTTGGCTGCTGCGAATTTAGCGATTCTGAAGCCGCAAAAATCGTACTTTTGCAAAAAAATAGAAAAGGATGCTACGAATAGGAGTACTGGGCGCCGGGCACCTCGGCAAGATTCACATCAAATGTCTGAAGCAAATCAGTGGTTATGAGATCGTTGGTTTTCATGATCCGGATGAGGCAATGGCCCGTAAGGTAGAAGAAGAATTTGGAATTAAATGGTTTGGCGATATCGACGAACTTATCGAATGTGTTGAAGTCGTGGATATTGTCACGCCAACAATTCAGCATTTTGACTGTGCTTCCCGTGCTTTAAAAAAAGCCAGGCATGTTTTTATCGAAAAACCCATCGTAACAACTCCTGAGGAAGCGCGCGAGCTCATTGCCATTGCCGAGGAAGCCAACGTAAAAGTTCAGGTAGGCCATGTGGAACGTTTCAATCCTGCCTTTGTTACGGCACAATCACACATCGTATCACCATTGTTTATAGAATCTCACCGCTTAGCCTTATTTAATCCCAGGGGAACTGATGTGCCTGTTGTTCTTGACCTGATGATTCACGATATTGATATTGTGCTAAGCGTCGCCAAATCAAATATTAAAAAAGTTAGTGCGAGTGGGGTTGCCGTGATCAGTGATACTCATGATATTTGTAATGCCAGGCTTGAATTTGAAAATGGTTGCGTAGCGAACCTTACTGCAAGTCGTATTTCGATGAAAAATATGCGTAAAACGCGCTTTTTTCAACGGAATGCCTACATCTCAGTTGACTTTCTGGCTCAGAAAACAGAGATTATCCGTGTCGAAGATGTTGATCCTGCAAACATGAATCCTTTTGCCATGCTTCTCGATTTGGGGAACGGTAAAGGACAAAAGCAGATCATCGTCGAAAACCCGGAGATTCTTCCCATCAACGCGATCATGACAGAACTGCAGAGCTTTGAACATGCCATCATAACTGATACAGAACCCTCGGTAACTATCATCGATGGTTACCAGGCTCTGGACGTGGCCTATAAGATTCTTGAGAAGCTTCAACACTGATCCCGAACCTTATGATTCTTTTTTCGTATAAAAACGATTTTTTGCACAATAATCGCTTTAAGCCCTCGTTTTTGGTCTTTAGTTTTTAGGGTAAAGTAAGCGCATGATTAAAATTACCCCTCTGAAATTTTCTTTTTTACTATTTGTATTCCTTGGTGCATCCTTTTTTTTATCATGCACCGCCTTTAATGGGGAGCAATCAATCCCTGCATATATACATATTGATACCATCCTGCTTCATACCAATCCTGAAACACAAGGATCAAAGAGCTCCAAGATCACAGATGCATGGATTTATGTAGACGATGAACTGATCGGCGCTTTCGAAATGCCCTGCACTGTTCCTGTACTCATGAGTGGAAAACATAAGGTGAGAGTCCTTGCTGGCATTAAAATGAACGGCATTGCCAGCACCAGGATCTATTATCCATTTTATTCAGCCTATTCTGCTGACATTACGCTCGAGGAAAAGCAGACCGACACCGTTCGTCCTACTGTTACTTATGACCCGGCTACTGTCTTTGTATGGACTGAGAACTTTGAAAACGGTAGTAGCTCCCTGGAAAGGACATCCCGCAGCGACAGTACCATTCAAATTGTGACGACCGCCCCCAATGTTTTTGAGGGTTCATATTCAGGGGCGATGTATCTTGGTGATACTGCCAAGCTTTTTGAGTGTTCTACGATCATGAATTACTCGCTCCCAATGAATAAAGCGGTATTCCTGGAGCTAAACTATAAAACCAACAACCTTCTCACTGTCGGTATTTTCGGAAATTCGCCAAGCCAGGTCATCCAGAGTTCAGTAATGGTATTAAATCACACCAGTGGATGGAATAAGGTTTATATTAACCTAACCCCGGCCGTGGAATCCATCACTGATGCCACAAGCTTCAAAGTGTTCTTTGGGATGTTCCGAGAAACAGGTGTCACTCGGCCTGAAGCCTTTATCGATAATGTTAAACTCGTAACATATTAGGTTGATGAATGGGATGAACAAACCTTTACAAGTAGCTAAATATATCACAGCTGATGTGATCGCTGCCGGACTTGCCTGGGGTTTGTTTTTTATTTATCGCAAAGACGCATCTGAACCTGGCTTTTCAAGCCAATTTGCAGAAGCGCTTAAAGATTCTAAATTTTATCTGGGACTGGCTATCATTCCATTTTTCTGGCTTTTCCTTTACACCATGATGGGAACTTACCGGAAAATCTTCCGGAAATCCCGATTAAAAGAACTTGGCCAAACATTAACGATCTCATTTGCTGGTGTTCTGGTTATCTTCTTTACACTGATTCTTGATGACACCATCACTTCTTATAAATCCTATTATAAACTCTTCCTCGTACTCCTTGTTCTGCATTTCTTTCTGACGTATTTCTTCAGACTCATCCTGACTTCTTTTACCGCTTATAAAGTGCATCATAAAATTATCGGGTTCAATACCATCATAGTAGGAGGGAATGGTAATGCGCTGGGGATTTTTATGGAAATAGAAAACCAGCCCGAACCCTCTGGGAACAAATTTGTTGGGTTTGTCGACATTAACGGGCATAACAATACCAAAATTGAAAGGCTAATTCCAAGGCTAGGCAGTTATCATGACTTGAAAAAAATCGTAGGCGAATATGACGTTGAAGAAGTAATCATTGCCGTGGAACCCTCTGAGCACAAGACTATTGAGAATATTATAGCTGCCCTGGAAGATACCGAAGTGATGATAAAAATAATTCCGGGTATGAAAGACTACCTGCTGGGTTCTGTCAAAATGACTTCGATCTTTCATGCACCACTCATTGAGATATCTCCCGACTTAATGCCGGTTTGGCAAAAATATCTGAAGCGGATCATTGATATCTTTGCTTCGATTCTGGCGATGATTTTATTAACTCCTGCCTATATCGTTACAGCTCTTGGGGTAAAGCTTACTTCCCACGGACCTATAATCTATTCGCAGGTAAGGATCGGATTGCACGGAAAGCCTTTCGTAATGCATAAGTTCCGATCAATGGCACATAATGCAGAACATGGTGAACCTATGTTATCATCAAAAACCGACAAGCGAATTACACCTTTCGGAAAGTTCATCCGAAAAGTCAGGCTCGATGAGATCCCACAATTCTTTTCTGTATTAAAAGGAGATATGTCGCTGGTTGGTCCTCGCCCAGAACGTCAATACTTCATTGAACAAATCGTATTGCAGGCTCCTCATTATCGTTTATTACATAAAGTAAAACCTGGGATTACTTCGTGGGGACAGGTAAAATACGGCTATGCCGAAAATGTGGGACAAATGATAGAACGGCTAAAATACGACATCCTATACATCGAAAACATGTCTCTTGCTATGGATGTTAAAATTCTGATCTACACAGTACTTATTGTCCTTCAAGGCCGCGGAAAATAACATAATCGTCAATGATATTCATTCTGAAAATCACGAAGCTGCCTTCTTGCAAAATTTAAATTTCGCCCTTTTCAATCTTAAGTACAATCATCTCAATCTCCTTGTCCTCGCCCTGGGGCTCATATTTTGTCTTTAGATTGTAACCCCAGAATTTAGCAAATCCCTGGAAAAAGAATGCCATTAGGTTTCCTTTAAAATCCTGTATCAGATCATAGGAGGAATTCCCGGTTTCCCGGTCAAGGAGCTTGATCAGGATCTTTCCCTGGTTGAAAGAAAGTTCTTTTAACTCAGGGCCATATTTGTCTTTAACCTCAGCCTCAACTTGTTTAATGGCTTCCTTTCGGTCTTTTCTCTTTGGATTTTTTTCAAGTTCTGCCTCTAATTCTTTAAACCTGATTCCGGCAAGTTTTGCATAAGGATATACTTTCTTAACATTGTAAACCAAACGCGCAAAACGACGGGCTTCAATAGGGTCTAAGTTGATTACTGGAGCTTTTATAGGGATTTCCGAGAGTTCGATGAAGGGAATCGTATCTCCATTGATAATTTTTGCTTTGCTAAGAATAGTATCTCTTTGTGCCAGTCCTGTCAGGCTGAACACTAGTATAAAAAAACCGGTTAACAGCAGCGTCCTCAAATGATCAGGATTTATTTTGCAATCAAAAGCAAAAATCAGGCAACTTTTAGCTCAGAAATCTTGGTTTTTAGCAGTTTCTCTCTTGCGTAGTCTGCAGTGACATGCAATTCGACAGCGTTTTTTGCTGAAGGAAGTTCAAACATCGCGTCAGTAAGTATCGCCTCAAGAATAGACCGTAATCCCCGGGCACCAACTTTATATTCAACTGCCTTGTCAATGATAAACTCATAGACACTTTCATCGAAACTCAGCTTGATATTATCCAGTGCAAAGAGTTTAACAAATTGTTTAACCAGCGCATTCTTAGGCTCTGTCAATATGCGTCTTAAGGCATCACGATCCAGTGGGTTCAGGAAGGTAACCACCGGGAAACGTCCTACGAGTTCCGGAATCAATCCAAAGGATTTCAAATCCTGTGGGCCTATATATTGCAAGAGGTTTTCTTTATCAATCAGATCACGTTCAATGCCGGCAGTATAGCCAACCATTCTTGTATTTAGACGTGAGCCGATTTTTTTGTTGATGCCATCAAAGGCTCCGCCAGAAATGAACAGGATATTCTGGGTATTGATCTGAATGAATTTCTGCTCCGGATGCTTCCGGCCTCCTTGTGGCGGAACATTGATCACTGCACCTTCCAGTAGTTTCAACAGCGCTTGCTGAACTCCTTCTCCGCTGACATCACGAGTGATTGAAGGGTTGTCGCTTTTTCTGGATATTTTATCGATTTCGTCAATAAACACGATTCCTTTTTCAACCGCTTCAACATTATAATCAGCGACCTGCAGTAAACGAACCAGGATGTTCTCGACATCTTCTCCCACATAGCCGGCCTCGGTAAGTACTGTTGCATCGGCAATACAGAAGGGAACCTTGAGCAATCGCGCAATGGTGCGGGCGAGCAATGTCTTGCCGGTCCCGGTCTCCCCAACAAGAATGATGTTTGATTTTTCAATCTCAACTTCATCTTTTTCCTGAGCAGAAGGTGCTTGCATGATGCGCTTGTAATGATTATAAACCGCAACAGAAATCACCTTCTTGGCATCTTCCTGTCCAATCACGTATTTGTCGAGGTGTGCTTTAATTTCTGCAGGTTTCAGCAACTCAAATTGCATCGCTGAGGAAGCTTTGCGGTGAACCTCTTCCTTTACGATCATGCCGGCTTGTTCAACGCAATGGTCGCAGATAAAAGCATCCATGCCATCCAGCAAAAGGTTTACCTCTTTCCGGCTTCTCCCGCAAAAGGAGCATTTTTCAAGGGTTTTTGCCATCGGATCGCTTATTCTTCTTTAGGTTTACGTACCAGGATCTCGTCGATCATGCCATATTCTTTGGCTTCCTCTGCGGTCATCCAGTAATCCCGGTCTGCATCTTTTTCGATCTTTTTGTAGGTCTGACCTGAATGTAATGCAATGATATCGTAAAGTTCTTTTTTGAGTTTCAGTATCTCACGGGCCGTGATTTCAATATCAGAAGCCTGTCCTTCGGCACCACCCATAGGTTGGTGTATGAGAATGCGGCTGTGCGTCAAGGCGGTACGTTTGGTTTTCTCGCCGGCACAAAGCAATACAGCACCCATAGACGCTGCAATACCTGTACAGATCGTAGCTACATTAGGGGAAATATACTGCATGGTGTCATAAATGCCCAAGCCAGCATATACAGATCCTCCTGGCGTATTCAGGTAGATCTGAATGTCCTTGCGGTTGTCGACAGATTCAAGAAACAGCAGCTGAGCCTGGATGATATTGGCCACAGTATCATCAATAGGCACGCCAAGGAAAATAATCCGGTCCATCATCAAACGTGAGAATACATCCATGGTGGCGATATTCAGCTGACGTTCCTCTATGATGGTAGGGGAGATATAGCCCGCAGCAATACTGTTGTAACGATGAAGCGTGGAACTGCTGATCCCTCGCTTGTAGATGGCATATTTCTGGAATTCATTCATGTTTCAATATTTTAGTGTTGATGGTTGTGCGTAGGATCAAGTTTGTGGAACTCATCATGTCCAACCCTAATAGTATTTAAGCTTAATTTCTCTTTAAACAGACTAACCAGTTTATTGTTGTATAACATGTCGAAAATCTGCTGTGCATCTTCTTTTTTCTGAAGGTGTTTCTCCGCCAACATCGTCAATGTCTTCTCCTGCTCTTCTTCATCCATTGGCAATGCGCCCTGACTAGCGAAATAAGTACGGTATCTCTCTTTCACGAAATCCATAACTTCTGCCGGCTCAACACGGATGTCATATTTTTCAATGAGACTGTTTTCAATAAGCTGCCATTTCATGCTCTCGAAAATCTTTGGAAAGTCAGGGGCTTCATGATCGTGATCGTGATCATGGTCATGATCGTGTCCGTGATCATGCTCATGGTCGTGATGGTGGTCATGCTCATGTCCGTGATCATGGTCGTGATCATGGTGGTCGTGGTCATGTCCATGATGATTTTCCTCTTCCCGTTCCATGATCCATCGCTTCAGGAATTCCTCAGGGAGTTCATGGTCGAACTCCTTCAGTAAAACTTTCCTGACGTTGGTGAAGAAATTCAGTTCGCTTTCATTCTGAAGAGAAAACTCCATATCTGCCCTGAGCGCCTCTTTGAAGTCTTCTTCCGTTGTGATATCTTTTCCCGGGAAGAGCTTATTAAATAAAGTCTCATCCATGTCGGCTTCATTGAGGTGTTCCACAGAGATCACCAGCAACTCAAAGTCATTTTCGACATCCTGAACTTGTTCTTTCTGGATGTTAAGCAGGTATCCGACACGCGCTTCATCATCAATGGCTTGTTTGGGATTGAAAACAAACTTATCACCAGCCTTCAGTCCAATCAGTTTTGCTTTGATTTCTTCGTTGTCAAAAATGGTCTCAGTGATGCGTCGTGTGTTTGTAAATCCACCCTCGAGGATATTTCCTTCTTTATCGAGTTCTGTGATGGTGACATGAAGCCAGTCGCCTTTCTCAGCCACATCGGTCTCTTTGAATTCACCATATGAGCGGCGGATAGTTTCGAGTTCTTTGTTGAGCTCTTCATCGCTTACGACAATCTTGAGGAAGTCAGCGGTGAGATCATTCGTCAGCTCCGGGTTGATTTCAGGTGCGAGTCCAATGTCAAAAACAAATTCAAAATCACTGGGTTTATCCCAATCCGGAATCGCAGTCTTTTCTGCATTGGCCATAGGATTGCCAAGTGTCTTTATTTTATTTTCAACAAGGTAATCTGACATGGAAGAATTAACCAGGGCGGTGATCTCATCAGCCAAAACAGCTTTGCCATACATCTTTTGTACGATGCCGAAAGGTACCATGCCCGGCCTAAAACCTGGCATATTGGCTTTTTTTTGATAGTCTTTCAGTTTTTTATTGACCTTTTCAGTATAGTCTTCCGGACTTAAAATAATGCGGATGGCAGCTTCCAGCTTACCCTTGTCTTCTCTGGTGATATTCATTAAAAATAGATTTTGATTTCATAAAAAAATGTGTGCAAAGGTACAGAATTATTTTGAACCCTTTGGCTGTTTAAAAGCTTTAATCGTTAGTAGTTACCTTGGTTTTGTAGTATTTTACAAAATTGTCATGCCAATCATTGTAAAAAATATATTTTCAAAAGATTTTCAGGATTTTCTTTCCACTTAAGGGGCCTTTTTCCGTATATTAATAAAAGGTGAAAATTGAATTGTGCCAAAAGAATCGAATAGATTAATTTAGACGCCTGTCTTGAACAGGGACTTTAGACATTATGGAGATCAATCAGGAAATTACAAACAATGAATTACAGCTTGCACTCAACTTTGTGCAACTGACGAATGTCAATATCTTCCTTACCGGGAAAGCGGGTACAGGGAAAACGACTTTTCTGAGGAATCTTAAGTCCTTATTGTCGAAGCGAATGGTAGTGGTTGCCCCAACAGGCGTGGCTGCCATTAACGCCGGGGGCGTGACCATTCATTCATTCTTTCAGCTGCACTTTGGTCCCCATATTCCGGGAAGCAGCTCATCGCTACAGGAAAAAGGCAAGCCAGGACTAGATCGTGGGTTTGACAATGCACAGCGATTCAACAAAGAGAAAATTAACATCATCCGAAGCCTCGACCTTTTGATCATTGATGAGATCAGCATGGTACGTTCTGACGTTTTGGATGCCATCGATGAAGTTCTTCGCCGCTTCAAAGACCGGAACAAACCATTTGGCGGGGTTCAGCTTCTGATGATCGGTGATTTGCAACAGCTGGCACCTGTAGTGAAAGAAGATGAATGGGAGCAATTACGGTCCTACTATGACAATATGTTCTTTTTCAATAGCAATGCTTTAAAAAAGACCCAGTTTGTCAGTATTGAGCTTAAACATATCTATCGACAAAGTGAAGAAACCTTTATCAGTCTGTTAAATAAGGTAAGGGATAATAATATCGACAGCGAAGCGCTGGAGGCCTTGAATAAACGATATCAGCCAGGATTCAACAAGAATGCACCGGAAGGTTACATCACCCTCACAACGCATAATGCACAATCCCAAGCCATCAACGAAGAAAAGCTACAGAAGATCAGCATGCCAGCCTTTAAATTTGTCGCTAAAGTCCAGGGCGAATTCCCTGAATACAGTTATCCAACAGAATATGAACTTCGGCTTAAAAAAGGTGCCCAGGTGATGTTTGTGAAGAATGACATGTCAAGGGAGAGGCTCTTTTACAATGGGAAAATCGGCGTCATCAATGAAATCGAGGGTGATACTGTCTATGTAAGTTGCGAAGGCGAAGAGATGCCAATCCCGGTAATTCCCACCGATTGGCAGAATAACAAATATACCATTGACGAGCAATCAAAAGAAATCACTGAAAATGTAGTCGGCACTTTTACACAATACCCGCTCAAGCTGGCATGGGCGATCACCATCCATAAAAGCCAGGGATTGACTTTCGAAAAAGCCATTATCGATGCCAATGCCGCATTTGCTCATGGCCAGGTTTATGTGGCACTGAGCCGATGTAAAACTTTTGACGGATTGGTGTTAAGTTCTCCTATTGCCCAGTCTTCAATCAAGAGCGATCTTAATGTCAAAGGCTTTTCTGAAGAAATTGTCCAGAAACACCCGGGGGAGAAGGAACTCAATGATGCGAAAATCGCCTATCAGCAGTCGCTCTTAGCCGAAATGTTCGACTTTAACGGGATCCTTTGGCGAACAAACTACTGTTTAAAGCTGATCCGCGAAAACACCCGCATCCTGCTTCCGGAATTTATCCAGACATACATTGATTTAGGAAAAGTAATCAAGGATGAACTTGCTACTGTGGCGGCTAAGTTTAATGCACAGCTTAAACAACTCCTGGCAGAACAACCCTTTGTGGAAGGACATGAAGCTGTTCAGCAAAGGATCATGCAGGCAAGTAAATGGTTTGCTGATAAGATGGAGAAAGAGGTTTGCCTGGTATTACAATCGACTGAAATTGAAACAGACAACAGCAATTTAAAAAAGCAATTAAAGGAAGCTATTGGCAATTTTTACCAGGAAGCATTCGTCATGACCGCTTGTTACCAGGCCTGTCAGACAGGCTTTAGTGTGAAGAATTACTGCGAAATTAAAGCCAAAGCATCCATTGAAAAACTTCAAATAAAGGCAGAGATTAAGAAAATATCCGTCAACAGTTCTACCGCCGGCTCTGCGAATCCGCTTCTATTCAAAACACTCAAGATCTGGCGTGATGTCCTGGCTGAGAAACAGGATGTGCCCGTTTATCGAATCATCCCTCAAAAGACCATGTTTGATATTGTGGATACTTTACCGCAAAACTCCAGGGACTTAGAAAAGATCAAAGGGATGGGGAAAAAGAAGATGGCGATGTTCGGGGATAAGATCCTCGATATCGTTCGGAACTATATTGAGATCCAGGAGAATGACAGGATTAAGAAAACCTAAGGATATCGTGTCATGGCCAATACATATACACAACATTATAATCATGTTGTCTTTGCAGTAAAGTACCGGGCTTGCCTGATCTCTCCTGAATGGAAAATTGAGATGTTTAAATATATAACAGGAATTGTCCAAAACAATAAACATAAAATGTTGGCGATCAATGGGCCATCCGATCATATTCATATTTTTATAGGGACGACGCCTGATCAATCAGTGTCTGCAATGGTTCAGCAAATAAAGGTATGCACTTCTAAATGGATTAATGACCGGGGTTTTACCAAAAATAAATTTTCATGGCAGTCTGGGTTTGGAGGATTTACTTATTCCCGTTCTCAAATTGATTCTGTAATTCGATATATCAATAATCAGGAGGAGCATCACAAAAAGAAGACATTCAAGAATGAATATGTCTCATTGCTAAATAAAAACGGAATTGAATATGATGAGAGGTATTTATTTGATTTCTTTTGATAATCATTTTTCGGAACATATCTTTCCTTATCATATAATAACATGTCGTCCCTATGGGACTTATTGGGAGGGGGCGGTATTTTGAGGCTACAAGGATGATGTCCCTACGGGACATAAAGATAGGTGAGCTTAAGGGTTACAAGGATGATGTCCCTACGGGACATAAAGATAGGTGAGCTTAAGGGTTACAAGGATGATGTCCCTACGGGACATAAAGATAGGTGAGCTTAAGGGTTACAAGGATGATGTCCCTACGGGACATAAAGATAGGTGAGCTTAAGGGTTACAAGGATGATGTCCCTACGGGACAT
>JBAXPV010000014.1:0-96691 GCA_037132075.1 Bacteroidota bacterium | reverse complement strand
ATGGCATCGGGCTTGCTAACCAAAGTCTTGATAAACAAATCATTGGCGCTAATCCCCCCACTCCCCTGGCTACTCCCCTGCTGTCCTCCGCCTTGTTGCTGCCCCTGGCGCTGTTGTTGTGGTGCTGAACCTTTTACAACTTGAATAGTATAAGGGTTTGTTTTCAATTGTTTCCCCTGTACAACGACTGATGCAGGTTCAAGCTGGAATGTCCCTTCCTTGTCAGCCTGTAGCACATAGGTATATGTATAACTCACTGACTGGGTCATTGCCCCGTTAACAATTTGAATATTTGAGCTGCTACTTTGGCTGGGCCCTGCTAAAACACTGAAACCTTTAAAAGATGGACCCTTAAAGTTTGATCCGGCATCATTCAAATAATAAGTAACCCTGAACTGATCCCCTGTGCCAACCTGGTGTGGTGCGGACATTGTAAAACTAACACCCTGCCCTCTGCTTTCTTTAAAAGCCAGGAACAAGATCAATGCCACTAAAAGAAATAAAAGTTTCTTAAAGAGATCCAAGATCATATATGACAGATTCTTTCTCATTGACATTCGATCTTCTCAAAAATCTTACCAATCTTTTTCAATAGGAGGCTTTACCGCTTTGACTTCTTTCTTTTTAAGCTTGTCAAGCGTGTTCTTTTCATTATTTTTCAGTGCTTCAAGCATGCGCTCAGCATCTTGCTTAGACATCTGCGGCTTCTGCTGCTGCTGTTTTTGCTCATTTTGCTGCTGCTGCTGTTGTTGCTGCTGTTGCTTGTCTTTCTTTTGATCTTTGTCATCCTTTTTCTGCTGTTTTTGTTGCTGCTGCTGTTGTTGCTGCATCAACTTACTCATAGCATATGCCAGGTTATATCGTGTATCCTGGTCGTTGGGATTGTTACGCAAAGCATTTTTATAGGCATCAATACTCTCCTGGTACTTTTTATCCTCCATCAATGAATTGCCCTGGTTGTGATAAACTTTTGACCTTGACAACTTGTCCATTTCGGTCATATTGACATTACCATAGTATTTTGAAGCCTCCTGGAAATTCTTTTGTTTATACAGTGAATTTCCAAGATTATAGGTAGCCCTTGGCGATTGGGCTTGTTTTTCCAGGCCCTTGCGATATAGGATCTCAGCATCTTTATACTGGCCTTTTTCATAGGATTTATTTCCCTCCCTGATCCAGGAACGCTCGGCCTGGGCATGCAGAAATTGCCCACTAAATAGGAAACCAACAATAATTATCATTCTCATCTTCAACATATATCCTCCTTATGAAAATAACTTTATCCGGCTTAAAAGCTTATTTCTTCGTTCAAGGATCAACATCTCCAGGATCATCAAAAACAAGGCTGCCCCAAGCGGGTATTGATACCTGTCTTCATAATCGGAGAATATTTTTGCCTCAAACTCGCTTTTCTGCATACGGTCAATTTCTTTGAATATCTTCTCCAGACTTTGCTGGGTGTTGTTAGCCCTGACATAGGCACCTTGCCCTGCAGAGGCAATCTGCTGCAAAAGGACATCATCAAGCTTGGTGATGATCGTGTTACCAGCATTGTCCTTTTTATAACCGGCCATAATGCTTCCATTATAAACCGGAATCGGAGCACCTTCCGGCAATCCCATACCAACAGTAAAAATTTTAATCCCTTTGGAAGAAGCATCTTTGGCGGCAGCAATGGCATCATCCTCATGGTTCTCCCCATCGGTGATGAGTATAATGGCTTTGTTGTGTTTGCTCTCGCCAAAGGAAGTGACTGCAAGATTGATTGCTTCACCGATGGATGTTCCCTGGCTAGGAATCATCCCCGGGGTGATTGTTCCCAGGAACATCTTGGCAGCGGCATAATCAGCCGTGATAGGCAACTGTACATATGCTTTCCCTGCAAAAACAACAAGTCCGATTCTGTCGTTTTTCAACTCATCAATCATCTTTGAAACGGCATTCTTGGCACGGCTTAACCTGTCGGGTTGGATATCCTGGGCCATCATACTATTTGAAACATCAACACAGATAAACAAGTCGATGCCCTTTCGTTCGCCTTTCTCCAGCCTCGAGCCCAATTGTGGCCGGGCTACCGCAAGTATCAGGCATGATAATACCAACATCAGTATCCCAAATTTCAGGCTTTGACGCCAGAAAGCCTTGTCGGGCAGCAACTGTTTTACAACCTGCCAATCACCATACCTTCGCAAAGCCTTGCGTTTCCAATGCATGCCAAAGATGAAAACCAGCAAAAGTGCTGGAATCAGCAGGAAGGCATATAGGTACTCAGGATGTGCAAAACGAAACATGCTATTTTAAATATTTGAAGTCTAATTAAGGTGTTGTTCTCAGTATTGTATTCCTCAAGATAAGTTCTAAAGCAAATATGATCAATGCCAGCAATGCCAATGGAAAAAACTCTTCATATTTCTTCCTGAATTCCATGACATCTATCTTGGATTTCTCCATCTTGTCTATCTCTTTGTAAATCTCCATCAACTTGGCATTACCGGTGGCTCGGAAATACTTTCCGCCCGTCATATCGGAGATCTTTTGCATCAGCCCCTCATCTATTTCTACCTGGATGTTTTGATATTGAACACCGAAAGGCGTTTTAAAAGGATAAGGCGCCATGCCTCTTGTACCGACACCAATGGTATAAACCCTTATCTTATAGAGCTTTGCAATCTCAGCAGCGCTCAAAGGATCTATAGAACCGCGGTTGTTTACACCATCTGTAAGTAAGATAATTACACGACTAACGGCTTTACTTTCTTTAATCCTGTTGACCGCAGTTGCCAGTCCATCCCCAATAGCAGTGCCATCTTCCAATGCACCCTCGTCGAGTTTACCAAGCAATTCCTGTAAAACAGCATGATCTGTTGTCAAAGGACACTGAGTAAAAGCTTCGCCGGCAAAGATCACCAGGCCAATTTTGTCATTAGGGCGGTTGGAAATAAACTCTCCTGCCACTTTCTTTGCTGCTTCCAGCCGGTTTGGCTTGAAATCTTCTGCTAACATACTTCCAGAGAGATCATTGGCTAGAACAATATCAATTCCTTCAACAGAAATGTCTTTACGGCTGGTGCTTGACTGTGGGCGCATTAAGGCAACAACCACAACAGCCATAAGCAACAATCGAAGAACAAAAGGCAAGTGACGCATCCGTTGACGCATGGTTTTCTGAACACCTTCAAACCCCTCGAAACTGGAGACCTGAAGTTCTGCCTGGTTTTTACGATGACGAAAGACATACCAGATGACCATGATAGGCAATAGCAGCAACAACCAGATTAACCCTGGGTTCGCAAAACTTATTCCGTTCATTATTGTCATCATGATCCTTGTATGGTGCTATTTTCTGATGCTGTCGCCTCGGATGAAACTTCCTTTTGCGCCAATTGTGTTGTGTTTACAAACGCTACACCCAGGTTTAAACTATAGTCATGCCTGTCGGGCAAGGGGTTCTCCTTGGCAAACTTCACCAGGTCTGCGAGTTCAAGTACTTCCCGGAGTTTGTCAGTAATACCGGAAGCCTTAATATCTGAATGTAAATGCTGCATGATTTCAAAGGTGGTCATCTCCATCGCATTGAACCCAAAACGACCTTCCATATAAGTCCTTAAAATATCTGTAAGTCCTGTATAATACTCTTTTACCCGACCACTTTGCCAAAGCTGCGCTTTGCGAAGTTTCTCAAGATCCTCTAATGCAATGACATGAGGTGGTAATCCCGGTTTTGGCGGCAAGATAATAAAGGGTTTGTTTTTCCGGCGACGCCTGATATAATAAATAAGACCAAACACCACCGCTAGTAGTAAAATACCCAGGCCGATGTAAGGCAAAAGTTCCTTGAAAGTAAAGGGAATCCCCATGGTTCCTTTGATATCCCTGATAGCCCTGGTAGTATCAACGGGTACTGTCATCACTGAATAAAAGAACTCTTGTGTGGAAGCCAGCAAACCCATAGTATCACCTTTTTTTGTTCTTTGATAAAAAGGAATTGGCGCAACCACATGGATTCCTGTATCAAAACTTGTGACTCTTAGCTTTTGGCTTAGAATGGTTTCTTTTTTATCTGCGGAATAGCTGGTATCAATCTTAAAGGCTTCAACCATATCCAATGATGTCGGGATGGTATCTTTTAAATTAGGCCAGGAAACAACAGTACCTGAGGGGATCCTCAGTTCCAGTTTCAGATAGACTTGCTGCCCGATAAGCAACTTTGTAGTATCCATTCGTGCTGAGGCAGCAGACTGCTGGGCAAACCCTTGCAACGAAGCTCCAAGCATTGGTAGCATCAACAGTACAATTAGCTTAATATAATATTTAAATAAACTGCTCATCTCTTATCGCTTGCTCCCTCTTTTCTTGAACAGGTTTAAAATAGGTCTCACATAATCACGATCAATACGAATATCTGTGGCATCCACACCTGAACGCGTAAACAAATCATTAATCCATCGCTCCCGCTGTATAGCCCGAGAACGGTAGGCTTTCCGGACTTCCGGACTTCCGGTATCGACCCAGGCAATGGCTCCTGTTTCAGCGTGCTTCACTTTAACAAGTCCCATGGCTGGTAATTCAGTTTCCCTGGGGTCATGAATACGCAATGCTATGAGGTCGTGCTTTTTATTGGCAATTTTCAATGCTTCTTCAAAACCTTCATCCAGAAAATCGCTTAAAACGAAAGCCGTGCAACGCTTTTTAATGACCTGGGTGAAATATCGCAAAGCACCACCGATGTCTGTTCCCTTACCTTTGGGCTCAAAGTTTACCAGCTCCCTGATGATTCTTAGAATATGCGAGGTCCCTTTTTTGGGAGGAATAAATTTCTCGATAACATCAGAAAAGAAGATCACACCCACTTTGTCATTATTTTGAATCGCAGAAAAAGCAAGAACAGCGGCGATCTCAGTAATAAGCTCCTGCTTCAGTTGTCGTTGGGTACCAAATTCATGAGAGGCACTGACATCAATAAGTAGCATGGCGGTAAGCTCTCGCTCCTCCTCGAAAATCTTGACGTAAGGATGCCCGAAACGAGCGGTAACATTCCAGTCGATGGAACGAATGTCGTCACCATACTGGTATTCCCTGACCTCACTGAATGCCATACCTTTTCCTTTAAATATCGAATGATATTGTCCGGAGAAAATCTGGGATGACAAGCCACGCGTCTTGATCTCGATTTTTCTGACTTTTCTGAATAACTCAGCAGCTTCCACGTTCTGTCAGTTTGCTAGGGGACTTCTACCGTGTTGAGAATCTCATTGATGATCTCTTCGACACTAACATTCTCAGCTTCGGCTTCATAGGTTAAACCAATTCTATGCCTTAAAACATCATGACAAATTGCCCTCACGTCTTCCGGAATAACATATCCCCGGCGACGGATAAAGGCAAAAGCTTTTGCGGCCAATGCCAGGTTAATACTTGCCCTTGGTGATGCACCATAAGAAATCAATGGAACAAACTTGTCGAGTTTATATTGGGCAGGAAAACGGGTAGCAAAGACGATATCCGTAATGTAATTTTCAATCTTTTCGTCGAGATAAACATCTTTCACGACAGCCCGGGCCTTAACGATGTCCTCTGGTTTCAACACTGGTTTTGTTGAAGGTTGTTCATTGAGAACACCCATCCGTAAGATCTGCTTTTCCTCTTCCTTGCTTGGGTAGCCAATGAGAATTTTTAGCATAAACCTGTCGAGCTGTGCTTCCGGTAAAGGATAGGTTCCTTCCTGCTCAATCGGGTTTTCAGTGGCAAGAACCAGGAAAGGCTCATCGATTTTGTATGTTTTGTCTCCGATGGTTACCTGGCGTTCCTGCATGGCTTCGAGCAAAGCAGCCTGCACTTTTGCAGGAGAACGGTTGATTTCATCAGCCAGGATGAAGTTGGCAAAAACAGGGCCTTTACGTACCACAAACTCTTCTGTCTTCTGACTATAAATCAAAGTTCCGATGAGGTCGGCCGGTAAAAGGTCGGGCGTAAACTGTATCCTGCTGAACTTAGCCTGGATGGCACCGGCCAATGATTTGATAGCCAAAGTCTTGGCCAGGCCAGGTACACCTTCAAGCAACACATGGCCGTTGGATAATAATCCGATGAGCAAGCGCTCCACCATAGTTTTCTGTCCTATGATTACCTTCTGCATTTCCATGGTCAGAAGGTCAACAAATGCACTTTCACGCTGAATGCGCTCGTTTAATTCTCTAATGTCAGTATCTAACATATTTCCGTGTTTTGATGCGCAAAGATAACGCAACAAGTGTGCAAGCCTGTTTATTGAGGGGGTTAAAAAAAGTTAATAAAATTGTTAAAGAGGGTTAAAGGGGGCTCTTGGATTGAAGGCTGATGGCTTTTAGGCTGATGGCTGATGGCTTAGGACTGTTGGGCTGAAGGCTGTTTGTGTTTGTTTTAAAAACTGTACTTTTGGTCAATATTTCCCTGTCGTATTCAGACTTATAATAAATTATGAAAAGAACATTTTTCATCCTTGGCTTGATAATTCCTGCAATTATCATTCTTTTTCCCCAGTGCAAAAAAAAGACTGATGAATCTTATCCCTATAAACTGAAATTCATTACAGAAAATTACAAACCACTTAATTATACTGAAAACGGGACAATCACGGGTCTTGGACCTGAATTACTTAGAGAAATCTGTAAACAACTGAATATCCCCTTTCAGGTGCAAAGCCTTCCCTGGGATCAAGGCTATGCCCAGGTTCAGCAAACCGACAATGCCGTTCTTTTCTCTACCATCCTGAACTCCAACAGAAAAGAATTATTTAAATGGGCTGGTCCGTACGCTTCTCTAGACTGGATGTTTTACGCCGCCTCTCAAAACCAGATTTCACTGAATACCCTTGAAGATGCAAAAACAATCGGGAAGATAGGCGTTCTCGCCGATTACGCTATTACACAATACCTCGTTGGCGAGGGCTTTACCAACCTTGTATTTTGTACCGATAATATTGACGCTTTTGACCGATTGCTCAAAGGAGAGATCGATTTGTTTCCTGCTGACAAATTTACGGCAGAAGCTGCCATGCAAACCCTGAACAAATCATTTTTCAGCATTACATCCGAGTTGACAATCAGGACGGATATGGTCTATTTTGCTTTCAATAAAAATGTACCTGATTATGTTGTTGCTGACTTTCAAAGCAAAATTGACCAGTTTAAAAATGATGGAACTTTACTGAAACTTTACCAGAAATTCATGGTTTCTTCGGATGTTCCGGGTACTTTGCAGGTATATACGGAACAATATCCGCCGCTAACATTCAGGGACAATTTCGGGGAGATCAGCGGCTTCGGGACTGACATTGTAAAGGAGATTATGAAACGAAACCATTTGTTTTTGGACATTACGCTGTCGTCATGGAGCAACGGCTACGAGCTTGCACTGAACAACCCGAACTTCTGCCTGTTTACGATGGACCGTACGGCCATCCGTGATACCTTGCTTCAATGGGTTGGCCCAATTGGGACGAATACGAGCTGGTTCTATACTAAATCAGGGTCCGGAATTAGTATTAATTCAATCAATGATGCAAAAAACCTCACGTCAGTCGGGGCTGTAGATTCATGGTTCTCAGAACAGTATATGCTAAGTCTTGGATTTACGAATCTTGTTACAGACCCAGACCCGAAAGTACTCACGCAAAAATTGATGAGTGGGCAAATTGATGCTTTTGTATGCACAGATGTAACTTTCCCTGACATCCTTAAAAGTCTTGGATACAATTACACCCAGGTTTCTCCCTCGTTTTCCCTGATGGCATCAGACTATTACATTGCTTTTTCAAAGACGACAGCTGCTGCTACAGTGAACCAATGGCAGTCGACATTCCAGGCACTAAAACTGGATGGGACCTATGGTGCGATTAAACAGAAATGGTTACCGTAGAGGTTCATGCAGATTTTAAAGAAATTCAGCTGGATAATTCCCTACCTTTAATCCCAAATCCAGCACAATGTTTAAAGCTACTTTCTTACTGATCCTTATCGCAGTTTTCAGCCTTAATACTCGGCTCAATGCCCAGGTCATGATCAATGAGTATTCATGTTCGAACCTATCGCAATTCGTTGACAATTACGGAAAATACGAAGACTGGATTGAAATTTATAATGCTGGAGGAACCTCAGTGAACCTCAGTGGATATTACCTGAGTGACGATTCAATCAATAACCTGAAATGGCAGCTCCCGGCTGGCATCAGTATTTCCGCTCATGGCTACCTTAAATTTTGGGCATCAGGAAGGAATGAAGTCACTGGTACATCCTATCATACAAGCTTCAAATTGACGCAGACAAAAAACAACCATGAGTTTATCGTTTTGTCTAATCCTTCAGGAACGATACTGGATTATGTTGTTTTAAGCCGAAAAACTCAGCTTGGTCATTCTTTAGGACGAACACTCGATGGGGCATCCGCCTGGAGCCTCTTTAAAACGCCCACTCCCGGTGCTTCCAACAATACTGCTACGCCCTATTTTGCATATGCTGATAAGCCAGATGTGACCCTAAGCGCCGACTTTTATACGAGTCCGCAAACCGTTACAATTACTACAACAGAACCCAATGCAGACATACGTTACACTCTGGATGGAAAAGAACCCAGCGCGAGTTCAATGCTTTATACCTTTCCGATTAATTTGTCAACAACTTCAGTACTTAAAGCAATCACCATCAGTGCTGATCCCGAAATTTTACCAAGCTTTGTGCGGTATAACACCTATTTCTTTAATGTAAGTCATACCACTGTTGTTGTTTCAATATCAGGGACTCAGCTTGATAACCTTGCCAATGGCAACGGAAACCTCATCCCTTTTGGTACAGTCGAATATTTTAACCTCAACCATCAGCGTAGTGCACATTCTTATGGTGAATTCAACCGCCATGGGCAGGATTCCTGGGCAAACAGCCAGCGGAGTATCGACTTTATTGCACGAGATGAGATGGGAGATGACCATGCTTTACAGGATAAAATCTTTACACGTACGAACCGGAACTCATTTCAGAGAATCATTTTCAGGGCAGCCGGAGATGACAATTATCCAGCAGATCATCACCCGGCAAATGCAGGCAGTGCGCACTTGCGGGATGCTTACGTTCATAGCCTGGCAGAAATCGGGGGAATGGATCTTGACGTCAGGCGCGCTGAGAAGTGTGTAGTATACCTGAACGGGCAATACTGGGGCGTTTATGACCTCAGGGAAAGATGTGAAGATCATGATTATACGGAATACAATTATGGGCAGGACAAATATCACCTTCAGTATATCATGGTCTGGGGCAATACATGGGCTGAATATGGCGGACAACAAGCACTGGATGACTGGCATTCGCTGTATAATTACATCCTCGCCAACAATATGTCGCACCCGGCAAATTTTCAATACGTCAGTGATCGCTTTGACTGGGCAAGCCTGGTTGATTATACCCTTGTTAATTCGCTGACGGTATGTTCAGACTGGCTCAACTGGAATCTGGCCTGGTGGCGCGGGCTCGACAGCACAGGTACTCATAAAAAATGGGGTTACATCCTTTGGGATAATGATGCCGTTTATGGGTTTTACATCAACTACACAGGAATCCCCAGTACTTTGCCTACAGCAGCACCCTGCAATCCGGAAGGACTTAGTGGCAGTTCGGACCCGGAGTTCATGATGCAGGTCTTGTCGAAACTTCGGCAAAACCCTGCCTTCGAACAATATTACATTGCACGTCAGATAGATCTGTACAATACTGTGTTCAGTTGTAATAACCTCATTCCTCAACTTGATAGCACGAAAGCCATCATTGAACCAGAGATGGCCATGCAGGCTGCCAGGTGGAACGGGACCGTTACTGAATGGCAAATAAACTATACACAATTAAGAAATTTCATCCTGAACCGTTGCGCTTATCTTCCAACTGGCATTAAAGATTGCTATACCCTGAACGGACCCTATAACCTGACTGTAAAAATCGACCCGCCAAACTCCGGATCGATAAAAATGAATTCACTTAATTTACTTACTTTTCCATGGACTGGCAACTATTTTGGCAACATCAAAACCCTCTTGACCGCCACACCAACCTGGAATTATATCTTTGACCACTGGTCATCCGGGAGCCAGAGTTTTTATCCCTGGGATACCTGTAAGTCGGTGAATTTCGACCTGAATGGCAGTGATACTGTCATTGCCCATTTCAGCTACTATGCCGGCATCAATCCCACGTCGGAACAAAAGCCCACTGTTGAATTGTTTCCTAACGTCTTTAGAGAATATACAACCCTGGCGTTTACGTTACCAAAGCCTATGCCTGTGGAGATAAAACTACTATCACCCATGGGTTCTTTAATTTCTGACATCGTAAAACCAGGTAGTATCATAGGCAGCGGGAACCAAAGCATGATGATTAACCTTGCAGACAAGGGATTGGCTGCAGGCACTTACCTGCTCGACTTCAGGGCCGGGAGTTTTCGGAAAGCAATTAAATTAATATATTCACCTTACTAATAAGATCGATATGTGTAATTGTCGCAAGTACAGCTTGCTGCTGGTTTTAATGGGGATAATAATTTTGGCATCCTGTAAAAAAGAAGCAGGGCCGGGAGGTTCTTCTTCTATCAAAGGCTATGTGCATGTAACTGATTATAACGCGAATATGCTTATCGTACAGGGAGAATATCCCGGTGTTGATCAGGATGTTTACATCGTTTATGGGAATGACATCCAATACGGTGACCGAATCCGTTCAGGCCCTGACGGGAGATTTGAATTTGAATACCTGCAAAAGGGAGATTATACCATCTATTTATACTCGGATGATACGACATTGTCGGGAACGACCTTTGTTAGTAAGAAAATCCATATCTCAAAAAACCATGAACACATTGATGGTGGGACATTTGAGATAAAGAAAAAATAAAAATATTTCTATTTTTCTTTCCACTAAATTATTTTTTTCGTCTAAATGAATATCTGGGATTTGGCAGAAGGTTTTTCTGTCCACGAATTTCACTAATTATAAAATTACCGCTGCTATTTTCAATTGTTTTGAGAAAAATGCTCTTGGATCGCTGATTCCACAGCATGATGCTAAAATTCGTGGACAAAAAAACTTTACATCAGGATAAACTTCTTCATCCCTACCCCACCTTTTAATTGGATCTTCAGGAAATAAATGCCTTTGGCCTGATCAGAAAGGTCGATGGATTTCATTTCACCATTCCATTTCATCTTTTGAATCTCCTGTCCTGAAGGTGTGAGCAAAATCAATGTAGAGGCATTGTAAATCTCAGGCTTGTCGGTTGAGATATTAACCAAGCCAGTACTTGGATTCGGGGACAGCCTGAAGTTTGCATTGACTTCATCATTCTTATCAACGGCCACACTGATTGGACCATCTGAGAAAACCACCAGGTTGCACGCTACGTCAAGGAAAGGATTAAATCCATCAGCACAATTGGTGCAGGTAACGCCTGTTACACAGTTTGGGTTGTTGGGGTGACAGAGGTCAAGATAACCAGGGAAAAAGACATATTTCAACTCAATCGGGTTTGAGCTGATATACGGAGTCATATTATATGTAAACCAGGGCGCAATTGATCCTGGGCACCAACCTGCACGGTTGTAATAATAGGTTCCATTTTGAGGCTGGCAGCCATCCGGGTTGGGATTGCAATTGACCCAGTTATGTTGCTCAAAAGTTTCCACATTATTCACCCACACATGATGGGTAGCTTCATAGAATTCGGCAGCATTACTGGTATTCAGGTCACCCCAGCCATGTCCGGTGGATGCCAGTTTCAGCTTGGCTTCGACCGTCCCCCAGGGAAAAGTAAAATTCTGTATCGGAACAGGCTGAAGATTGGCATAATCGCCGAAATTATAGTTCTGCCACCAGATCGTATTCACGTCGCTATAGCAATGTGCAGGGATTCCTGCACTGTATTTAAGGGTGAGTTTGTAAACATAACCATTGTCGAGGGTTCCACAGTTAACTCTGAAGCTGATCCTGCCGCTGAGCAGCGACATATAATCTGTCAGGTCGATGTTGTGCGAACAAGGCACTCCATAGGGCGTGATGTAACGGATGATCTCATGCCAAACCCCGTCATGACCCTGGGCATCCACGCTGGCAACACGGTCCCATTCGCCGCAGTTAGGCGCAGGACATGAGACCTGTAAGGTGCCAATAATTTTGTTGTAAGCCCCTACATAACTAGGAAGCGTCCCTATTGCCACCTGCGACGGGATATCTGTATTCAGCCAGATGCCCTCAAAGGCGATGGCTTCGGTATATGCTGTGTCCTGTGTTACCGCAAAACTAACATTGGCGGTGCCTGATGCACCATAGTTATTTGTGGCGGTAACCAGCATCGTATAACTTCCATAAGCTGTTGGATTCCACCAGGCTGTATAGTGGTTATTCCCGTGATTTAAGGCAGGGATTGTGGTTCCGTTAATGGAGAAAGTGACATTGGTCACAGAAAACAACTCAGGAACAGTAATTGAAACTAAGGCTGACAGCTGAATCGCCTTTAATGTCGGAATACTCACATTCCCGGCTATAGGATTGCGGATGTCAATATCCGGAACATGCAAAATAGGGTCATAAACATTAAAGGTATTGACAACAGGAGAAGCGGTATCAAAAATGGTATCCCCGACTTGTGTCGCTTTGACGGCTACCTGGCCGGCGCCTGTAAGTGTCAATGTGTCACCGTTTATTGTCGCAGGACCAGAAACGACCTGAAAACTCACTGGTAATCCTGAACTTGCAGAAGCGTTGATCACGAAGGGAGGCGTTGTTGTAAGTTTGCTTGGAATCTGTGGAAAAGAGATCGCCTGGAAACCTGACACCAGCGTTCCGTTAAAATTTGAAGTGGCTCCTGTTAAGGCGAAATTCAGCAAGTCAGCATCGCGTGTTCCATTTCCAATCTCGCAATGGAGCTTGTTGATAGAGGTGTTATTTCCACCAGGGACTCCCTGGTTAAATTTATAATAAAGCTGAAGGTTTGCCTCAGTACCGGTCAGTTCATTCGTAATCATATCCTGAACTTCAGCTTGCGTAAGGGCTTTGTTCCATACGCTGACCTCATCGATACGTCCGCCATAGACAAAGTTATATCCACCCAAAAGACTTTTCCCAATACCAAAGGGAACATTAGTCTCTGTGAATGATCCTGCGGCAGCAACGCTACCTTTGAGAATCCCATTAACATATAAGGTGCAGTTCGTCCCATTAAAGATCCAGGCAAAATGTTGCCACATCTGCGGCACAACAGAGTTTGCAGGCGCGTTGTAGGTATACAAAGCCGTGCTGCTGCGCAAACGACATTCGATCTGGCCATTATTCAGAATAATCATATAAAAGCCCTGGGAACCTGAACGTAATCCCATCATGCCTTGCCCATAAGCCAGGGCATCGCAATAAAACCAACCCGTCAATGAGATCCCAGGAGCATTCGCTACATATTGGGAGGCATTTGTTAACTGGCAAAAATCATCGACTTTGTCGAAATGCAGATATTGGTTGGTCTGAGAAAATGCCAGGATTGGCAACAACGAAAGCAAAAGGAACAAGCTGGTTTTTCGTAACATTAATTTCATAAAATCACCTTTATTAGTAGTTGAGTAAATATTTTCAAGTCAATCTGTTTAATACCATTCTAATTATAAAATACACCTTGTACAAAAATACAATATTTAGTTTGGCATCCACCAGATTTTAATTTCAGGGGCATCCCCTCCCTGTCTTTGAATGGCTTCATTGTAATTTGCAGTATTGTAGGCTGCTTCAGAGGCTGGATAGGTCATGCGAAAATAACTCAGGGGAGCACCTTCATGGGGAATCTTTGCTGTTCTGCGCAATTCCGCCCAGGCTTCCCAAGGCTGACGGAAGGCATCGATCCAGCGCTGGGTATAGATGAATTCAAGCTTTTGATCTTCACTGGTGGCATTCCAGCTCCCAAAGTGACTCAGAACACTGGCCGGGCTTAGATTTGCCGGGATATGAATCATATCACTGAATTTCAATTTCGAGATCGGTAACTTTGAATTATTGGCAACCATCTTCCACCATTCAATAGAAGCATTGATGCCGTTCATATATTCAATGTCAGCCTTCGATTTGTCAACAGCCACCCCGATCCCCCTGAAATATGCCTCAGCCTTGATAAAATGAACTTCAGCACCTGTGATAAAAATGATAGGAATATAATCTTCATCCTGGATCAGGAAATAATTAACCGGTGAATAAGGACAATCTACACCTTTGAAGGAATAATTCACAGCATCATCGCGGTGAGCACCATACGGAATCCCCGTTGAAGCCGGGGTATTCGCATCCGGAAGCTGTGGATAAGGCACCCATTTGTTGTCTTTGTTTCCCTCAAAATAGATATAAACCCTTGGATCAAAAATCCCGCTGCCATCTGAACTGTCATTGGTAGAAAACTGATGCCAGATGTTAGAGCCCATCCTTATATTTTTATGTTCCCTGAACGACCAGCTCACGGAAGAGTTTTTAAAGCCGGTAGCGGCAGGCCACAGACAAGCGCTTTCCAGGACCGCTGACGATACATTATAACCAACAAAAACCGGCTTATTTTGCTCAAGGATTTCTTTAATAATCTCACCCGAAAGAGCAGGTTCTTTTTCTGCCATTCGCATGGCATAACGTAGCCTCAATGAATTGGAAAACTTTCTCCATTTCACCAGGTCGCCGCTGAACAGCTTATCAAAAGCCGTAAAGGTGGTAAATACATCGCCAATATCAGTAGGGTTAATATTTTCGTCAGCCCATTTTAAATCATCCAATAGCGAAACATAAATATCGCGCTGGCTGTCATATCTTGGATGAAGTTTACTGATATCCTGAAATCCATAACCCGCTTCGCTGTATGGGATATCGCCAAACATATCGCTTACCCTGAAAGTTTTGTAGGCCAGGGTGATTTTCAGCATAGCTTGCATATTTTTCAATCCGGGTGTAGCGGGATCCATAGTCGCAAAACGTCTCTCAAGCTCCCGAATTGAAGGTAATATCCCATAGTAATTCGACCAGATATCCTCGATACCGATAGAAGTATTTCCCCAGGCACTTGCCGTCAAAGCAGCCAGTTGAACCTGTTTGTAAAGTACTTCATTATTGACGTAAAACTGCTCATTCCCGGTTAAAACCAATGACTGAATTACACTGTTGAATAAAGAACCATTACTGGCTGTAGTGAAACCGTTGGGATTTTTGTTGATATCCGCAAAGTCCTTGGTGCAAGAAAAAGAGAGGGGGACTATGATCAGAATAAGCGCAAAGAGTATATATTTTGTTTTCATGAGAAAGGTCTTGCCTGGTTTAAAAACTTGCATTGATGCCAAAGATTACCGAACGGGTGCCCGGGTATGAAGCCCATTCAAAACCCTGGGCATTGCCTGATCCCAGGATGCCTTCCGGGTTGATTTTGTCGGGCAGCGTGGTATAGAGATAGAAGAGATCTCTGCCTGTTAATGACAAGGAGAGGCTCTGGAATATCTTTTGCTTTTTAAGCAATTCAGCTGGCAAGGTGTATGACAAAGAAACTTCGCGCAATTTCACCCAGGTATTTTCCACGATGCCGGGTGTTGTCAGGAAATGACCCCAGCCGCCGGCATTGGGCATATATTTATAGTAATAATGAACCACCGTGGTATTGGGTGTGCCATCAGCATGAACACCAGGTAGGACAACACCAATATTACTGGTATTGCCAGCAGGATCTGTATAAGGCAATCCGCCGCCATCACGTTCGAGGAGCGTCTCAGGGCTTTGCCCGGTTTGCAAGCCGATGACATAAGAACCACAATAAATATCACCACCCCATTTACAATCCACGAGGGTGGTCAGCCTGAAATTCTTATAACTGAAATCTGTTGTCCAGCCTGCCACAAAATCTGCGGCAGCATTCCCAACCGGGACCCTGTCAGTGGTAACTTCATATTTGGTACCTTCATCATTTACAATCCGCCTTCCTTTAGAATCATAAACATAGTCATAGCCATAGATAGTGCCATACTGCTCCCCTGCTTTCACATACATTGCCGGTCCGTTAAGACCCCAGATATCTGCCAGTTTCAGCTTATCGCCGTAGGCACCCAGGCTTACAATTTTATTTCGGTTCCGGCCGAAGGTAATCCCGGTTTTAAAAATAAAATTCTTCGTTTGTACCGGTACCGCAGTCAGCACAATTTCAATTCCTTTGTTTGTCAAAACCCCGTCATTGATAAGAATTGAATTTGAACCCGACGAGATCGGGGCAGGCAAGTTAAGAATCTGGTCGAATGAGCGGGCATAATAATAGGTAATGTCAAAATCGATGCGATTGTCCAGGATCGCAATATTCAAACCTGTTTCATAGGTATTTACCCGCTGCGGAATTAGTTTATAGGGAGGGATGGTATCAGGAAACACAGTAGATTGTTGTCCACCGAAGAATCCACTTTTATAGTAGAACTCTGTCTGGTAAGGATCGGCATCCGTGGCGGTTTGTGCAAAACTTGCCCTCAGTTTTAAGAAATTCATCCAGGGCAATTTCTCCTGAAGCTTAAGTGCTTCTGAGGCAATAAAGCTGAGTGTCAGGGAAGGATAGAAATAGGAGTTCTTGCCCTGAGGCAGGGTTGACGACCAGTCATTACGGCCTGTGATGTCGGCAAAGAGATAATTTTTATATCCCAGGTTGAGGAAAGAATAAGCCGAATTGATCTTCTTACGGATCAGGCTGCTTCCTGTGGCTAAATTACTGGGCGAGTTTCCGGTATGATCGAGGATCAATAAGCCCAGGCTGTCTTTATAGGTAGGCTCCGTAAAATTCACCATCGAATACATATTCGGGTAATACCAGGTCCCGCTATGGCCACTCACTGCGTATTGATTCAGGCTCCAGGCATTTCCCCCGATAGAGAATTTTACATTGATATCGGATTTAAAAAATTTGTCTTTGGTGGCTGTGATAAGAAAATCGCTGTTGTTGGAAACCTCACGGTTCAAAGCATTTCCATAATATCCATCTTTCAGGCCAAGAACATCGATTGGTTTGTTTTTTGTCTCAAATTGGCTTAAGGTAAAATCTTTTCCTGTTCTGAAAACAGCATTTAACCATGGTGTAACGTCATAAATCAATGAAATAGAGCCAATATATTTATCGCGGGTCAGGGTTGTATTGTTGTTGTAATAATTCCACCAGATGGTCTGGCTGACATACTTGTACGGATAATTCTCCATTTTATTCTGGGCGCCATCGGCATTGGCATAGTTCGCTTTATCTTCTCCCTGGTAGCTTCTCGGCCATGAATACAGCAATCCTTTGTTGATAGAATTCCCGTCCTCCCCTACCATCGGGCTGTTCAGCCTTTTGTAGTTGATATAAGAAATGGACATATCCACCCTGACTTTTTGGGAGGCTTTCAGGTTTCCGGCAACGTTGACTGTGGTTTGGTTTGAATTGCTGTTATCGATGATTGGTTTCTGATCCTGGTTGGTGATCGAGACCCGCATCGTTCCATTGGGTCCGCCGCCGGAAGCAGCAATGTTATGGGTTGTTGTAAACCCATCATGGTATGGGATCGACAGGTTGTCCGGCTGTGGAGACCAGGGCCGCATGACGCCATCCCACCACTTCACCATCTCGCCATTCATTTTCGGGCCCCATGACACAGAAGATCCATAATAACCGAATTCCGCAGCACTATTGGAGGTCTGGCCCTGCTGGTTGATTGGAAAGCTCTCTGATCCATAGATCCCGGGGTACTTAAGGGTATCACCATTCGCCGAGGTCGGGAATTTCGGAGGTGTCAGCGCGATTGGACCTCCCCCGCCATACTTATTCTGAACTTCCCGGTAGCGATAAGGATGAATGATCTTTTCAGAAAAATTATAAGTCACTCCGATCCCTTTTTGTTGCTGCCCGCGTTTGGTCGTGATCAGGATTACACCGTTGGCTCCGCGGGAGCCGTACAAGGCAGAAGCAGAGCCTCCTTTGAGGATGTTATAACTTTCGATATCGAATGAGTTGACGTTATTGATGGCATTTCCCCAGTCAACGCCCCGTCCGATATTGGTCATGCCGGGATTGTTCTCCACAGGAATGCCGTCAATCACGATGAGTGGCTGGTTGTTGGTCGTGAGGTTGTTGTTACCACGGATGACCACACGGGTTGATCCCCCTTCAACGCCATCACCTGACGATACCGTGACATTGGCCACACGACCTGTCATGGCCGTGATGACACTGGCGGAGCTGGAACGCGTGACCAGGTCACCGCTGAGTTTGGCTGTGGCAAAGCCCAGTTCACGCTTCTGGCGGCTGATCCCGAGGGCAGTGACGACGACCTCTTTCAGTTCGGTGGATGTCACCTGCAACGTAATATTTATAACAGTTTTCCCGCCTATTGCAACGATTTGTTTGACAAATCCAATAGAAGAAAAAATGAGACTGTCTTTTGAACCAACTCCTTTTAACGAATAATTCCCGTCGATGTCGGTGACTGTCCCAATAGGTTTGTGAAGCACCTGGACCGTGGCACCCGGAATAGTTTGCTGGTCGGATCCCGAGATCACCTTACCACTTACATTGATTTGTTGCGTATAGCCAGAAAACGCCAACACAAACAATGTCAGCGCAATACAAAGTCTTTTCATAGAGGGAGGGTAATTGTTTCCTATAGCTTAGTTTTAAGGGTCAAACTTAGTGATTTTTTGCTTTGTGATAAGTTAGTAGTTAGTGTCCGGTAAAAATAGAAAAACATTGCTTGATTTCATAACTATATGAAAATCAGTATACATTATTTTCCATTTCCGATGTTTCTAAAATCAAGCCCCCTAGAAAAGTGAGAATTACTGTTCTTTTAGGAGCGTTTTCTGCCAGTCCCTGTCTGGATTTTCAAGAAAATTGAGCAGGTGAATATAATTGAATAGGTGAATTTTACAGAAACTGACAAGATTTGAGAATGCCCAGCTCCGCGTTAGTGTCTTTTGTATGACGGTCATAAGCAAATTGGCAATGAGAGTGCAATAGATTTGAATTTTTATGGCGTTTTCAAAGTCTCCAAGAAAATACTTAAGTAGAAAACTCTGCTTGATCTGTTCAAAAAGCAGCTCTATCTGCCAACGTAATTTATATAGGGCAGCAATTAAATCAGGGCGAAAATCAAATAAGTTGGTTAAAAATTCAAATTCTCGTTCAAGCTCTCTGTCATAGAATTTTACCTTTCTCAGCTTTAGCTTGCTTTCAGTGTGGCCATCTTTAACGGCAATTTCTATCATTTCATCTTCCAGAACACCAGAGTGAATGTGCTCCTCGATATTATTTTTACTTACAGTTTCATATAAAACGTTGTCTTTGATTCGGGTAACGAACCCGCTTTAGTTTTCCCCGATAAACCAAGCATAGCAACAGATACCTCACGCAATGAAGAACATTTTGAACGTGCACAAAATACCATACTACTCAGGTGGTCTTTTGTTTTGAACTTCTTCACATACCGGTCAGCGTTACATTCTTTTGACGCTTTTGAAATAATGCTTGGCTCAATCAATGAAATAAGCTGTCCGAAAACGGATTGGCCGAAAAAAATGTAGTTTTGTTCATGGTATTTGTATTCTAGCGAAACAAAACTACTAAGAAAAGGTAGCCGGGCTGTCATGGCCTGGCTCCTTTCAAATTTTTACCGGACAACAGTGATTTCTTTAGCATATTGTACAATTTGTAATATCTTTAAGCAGTTTAGAAAGCCATTGGGAATGAGGAACAACAAAATCAGGCGCATACTGCTTTTTGGTATGATTCTCAGTATTTTTCCGTTAGGGAATGCATACTGTCAGCGGCTTGAAAGGAGATTCTCTTTTGATAGTTTGTACAATATCGGTCTTCAAAAGATTAATTCAGATATTTCTATATCAAGACAATATTTGAAGGAACTGGAATCAAATCTGAATCAGTTGACTCCTGTTCAAAAGGCAAAGACCAATTACCTGAGACTGAGGGCTATCTATGCCAGCAAGGATGAAGTAATTGCACTGGAAAACAGAATGCTGACCCCTCCCCGGCCACTTAGTTATAATGATTCCCTGATCTATTCTGCCCGGAAATATCTTGAGAAATCGATGCCGGACAAAGCAATCCATTTGCTGATGGAGGCATTAGATTCATTGACACAGAGTTCTGAAAAAGCCGAATATTGCAGAATTAATCTCTGTGAGGCATACCGGCAAAAGCAGGAATACAAAAAAGGAGTTGAGATGCTGAACGAGATATTGTTCAGCAAAAGAGAGCAATCTGCCTTAAACAAGGCTTTTGCTTACAACCGTCTGGCTGCACTTTATAACGAATGGGGAAATATGGCATTCAATACCGCTGATTCTGTCATTAAATATTCTGAGTTATGCATATCCTTATCTGAAAAAATAAACAGCAAAGGCAACCTGGCATTGTCACAAAATGAACTCAGTGTTCAACTAATGAGAAAAAAACAATATGACAGAGCTTTGGAATTGTCTATAAAATCTGTGAAGAATTTCAAAGAAGCCGGAATGTTCTACAGTGCCATGAATGCCCTGATCAACCAAAGTAATTTATATATTGAAATCAACAGAACAGGATCAGCTTTTCAGGTGATTGAAGATGCCACAAATCTTTGTAAAATTGAGGAGAACAGAAATCTGTTCATGAGGGTATATCTTCAATTTGCAAGAGTTTATACATTAAGCGGAAATTATAAAGAAGCTTATGAGTTTTTAGCCATCAGCAATCAGCTATTGAATGATTTCTTTTATGACAGAATCAATTCCCAAATCAATGAACAATCAGCCCGTTATGATTTATTTACAAAGGAACAGAAAATAAGGGAGGAGAAACAAAAAAACGAATTTCATAAGAAACAATTGACATTCCTTATCATCCTGCTGATTTTCCTATCCATAGCCTTTATTTTGAGTTTTTTTTATTTCAAATTAAGAAGAAAAGAATTTACCAAGCAGAAACTAATTGAGGCTGTTATTGAAAATGAAGCAAGCGAACGAAAGCGCATTGCCAGGGATTTGCACGATGAAATTGGACCATTATTGTCGGCGATAAACCACTATTTTCAAGCCTATATTGATGCCGGGGAAGATGACAAAAAGGGTATTCAAACAAAATTACATCAAGTAATATCAGGTGCCATTGACGAAGTTTCCCGGATTTCACACAACATTAGTCCGTATGTGCTTGAAAATTATGGTTTAAATACAGCATTGAATGATTTTATTGCACCTCTGAAAAACGGAAACCGCATTAAAGTTGATTTCACATCCGATTTCTCTGAGCGTTTTGAACTGAACAAAGAATTAACAGTTTACCGCTGTATTACTGAGTTGTTTAACAATACCATGAGGCATGCTGATGCCACAATTGTTAGTCTTGAAGTGACTTGCCGGAATAAAGTTTTGTGTGTTTTCTATACTGATAACGGAAAAGGGTTCGATATGAATCTTGCCAAAACAGAGGGTATGGGTTTAAATAACATTAGGAACAGGGTTGAAACCTTCGGAGGGAAACTGGTCATTGAAAGCTCATTAAAAAATGGCATTAAGGTAAGTATTGAAATACCTGTACATTATGAATAAAATCCACATCGCTATTGTTGATGATCATGCGCTATTCCGTGATGGCATCAGAATGGTATTAAACCAGATTCCAGAATTTGAAGTTATTTATGACACTTCAAATGGCCATGATTTCATTGATTTCATCAAAACAACGCCAGTCGACATTGTGCTGATGGACATTGAAATGCCTTCTCTGAGCGGTATAGAAACCACCCTGCAGTCACTTGAGTTAAAACCGGATTTAAAGGTCATTGCCCTCACCATGTATACAGATGAAATGCATTATATGCAAATGATGAAAGCAGGGGTTAAAGGTTTCATTTTAAAAAAGTCCAATAAGTTTCAGCTAAAACAAGCTATAGAAGAAGTTTTTAGCGGGGGAAACTGTTTCAGCCAGGAGATAATCCAAAAACTTGCTTCTCAGTCAATAGGGAAAAGAGCGAATGATCCCGACCAACTCACAGACCGTGAGAAAGATGTTTTAAACCTTATTTGTAAAGGATTAACATCTAAAGAGATTGCAGATAAGCTCTTTATAAGCATTAAAACAGTGGAGGTGCATAGAGCCAATATCCTTAGGAAAACGAATGCCAGGAATACCGCCGAACTAATGATCTGGGCGGTTAAGAACAATCTCATTACCTTAGAATAAGCAGGCTCATAAGCCGGCATAGGTGTTTATACCTATGGTTTTTACCTGAAATCACCTAATATTATAGGTAGCTGCCCTGATCCTCAGCAGATTCGTGTGATGTAGCTTTGTTTCCATAATTCCTTTCGTTCCGTTTATGAACATAGCCATCATTGGACAAAATTTCATTTTTCGTGACAGCCTGAAAATTCTATTAAACCAGGTTGCCGGGTTCAATGTTATTTTTGACAGTGATGAAGCCATTAAACTTACAGGTTTTCAGGATTTTTTATCAATTGATGTTGTTCTCTTTGATGATTGTATGAGGTCAGAAAGTTTCTGTAATTCGATCCATAAAACCAAGCAACTCCATGCAAAAGCGAAAATCCTGCTACTTACTGATCCCACCGATTATTATTACTGGATAAATCAAAAGGAATTTCCCGTTGACGGAATTTTGCTCAAGGATTTGGGGAAGAAGGAATTTGAAATGGAAATCAGGGGTTTGATGAAAACCTCTGAATAATAAATGGCAATTATTAATAAGAATCACAGATAATCATAACATCAATGATCCTTATTATCAACACTATACTATGAGAAAATTCTATTTTATCCTGATCCTAAGCTTTTCCGTTTCGCTGGCCTTTTGTTTTCATTATTATTTTGATTCCTCAGGGCATGGCAAAGTCAAAAATTCCTCAGGTCTTCGCGGTAAGAAGAAAAAGATGTCACAGGCGGGGTACCTGCTCAATATGGCTGATTACCAGTATCAAAAGCTTCGAAATCCCGGGAGCAGGGAGATTCCACCCGGAATCAGGTCCCGGGAACTTGCCTTTGTTGCGGGTTTACCGGCGCATGATAATAGCACAGGACAGCCATGGACATGGCGTGGACCTGCCAACATCGGGGGACGCATGTTGTGTATTGAAGTGGATATTGATGATGATAACCATCTCCTGGCGGGTAGTGCATCGGGAGGGATGTGGGAATCGATGGACCGCGGACAGAACTGGCACAAATCCACGGCTCCTGATGCTGAGCAAAGCGCAACCTGCCTGGTGCAGGATAAGCGACCCGGCAAACACCACATCTGGTATTATGGAACCGGAGAGTTGCTGAGCACGACCGACCGTAACATCAGTACTAATGCCCGGACTGTCGGGATTGGTAATGGAATCTATAAATCCACTGATAACGGTGCAAGCTGGCAAGCCCTTCCATCTACACAAGGGACAAGTCCTGCCAACCTCCAGGATATTTTCCAGGGGACATGGCGGATTGTCACTGATCCTGTCAGCATGAATAAAGACATAGTCTATGCTGCCTGCTACGGGGCGATCATGCGGTCAGAGAATGGCGGTCAGACCTGGCAGGTTGTGCTGGGAGATATCATCAACAAATCTTTTGCAAGTGACATTGCCGTTACCAATGACGGCGTATTGTATGCAGCATTAAGCAGTTTCTGTCTTTCGGTACAGCCACCTTCCAAAGCTGGGATCTGGCGGTCGGTTGACGGCTTCAACTGGACAAAGATCACGCCAACAGGCTTTCCTACTGACAACCGTGTGACACGGCTGGCAATAGCGCCATCCAATAATAATGTTATGTACGTCTTTGCGGAATCTCAGTCACCCAATCTCAACCCCTTTAACGGGTATACCAACTCAATCAATACATTCTGGAAGATGACCTGGAATCCCATTTCATCATCTGCTGCGTGGGAAAACAGGACACAGGGAATCCCAGGTGCCGGAAGCGGTGACATCAATGACTTCCCTGAGGCCCTTGTCGTATATGGTGGCTACACCTTTACGATGGGCATTAAACCCGACAATGAAAACGTGGTTTTCCTGGGGGGTATGAATTTATACCGGTCAGATAATGGTTTTGCGAATAGTGCAGCATCAACCTATATCGGGGGATACCCATTTGACATGGATTCGATTCATCAGCTACACCCTGACCAGCACGGTATTTGTTTCCTGCATGGCAATTCATCTGTCATGCTCATGGCCAATGACGGGGGAATTCAAATTAACAACAATTGCATGGCCGACAGCGCCCAGGTTAGCTGGGACAGGTTAAACAATATGCTTACCACCACCCAGTTCTACACGGTTGCGATTGACCAGGGGGGCAGTGGTGATGATTGGATTTTAGGTGGATTGCAGGACAACAATTGGTATTACACGGTTACCAATGATCCGTCGGAAATGTGGTTCAGCATTGATATTTGCTATGATGGTTTTGCTACTGCTGTTGCACCTGATTGGGAATATAGCGTCATCTCAGCTTACAGCGGAAACATCTGGACCACCAGGTTTGACAACAATATGCATACGACCAACATCTTTTCGCAGCTTCCAGATACCCTGTTAAAATACTATGACCCGGTGATGGGTAGCAATTCGTTATTCCCGTTTTACCAGAATTTTGCCTTGGATCCGAATAATTATGAAACCTTTTACCTGCCTACGATTACAAGTATCTGGCGAAAAGATAACTTGAAAGCGGCAGCTTATGACACAAACCTCAGGAATGCCGGATGGAACCACCTGAGCAATGTTAATGTAGGCAGTTCTTCAGAAATCAGTTGTCTGGCTATTTCCAAAGTGCCGGCAAATCGCCTCTATTATGGGACTAACCTGGGAAAAGTATACCGGCTTGATAATGCAAACACAGGAAACCCGGTACCCGTTGAAATTACCGGGGCCAACTTCCCTGCCAACGCCTTTGTTTCCTGCATTGACATGGCACCTGAAAATGCAGATCACCTCATGGTAACTTTTTCAAACTATGGCGTTCAGAGTCTTTACCATTCCACTGATGGAGGAACAAGCTGGACAGCAGTTGGCGGGAACCTGGAAGAGTTCCCCAATGGGTCAGGATCCGGACCATCCATCAGGTGTACAAAAAAACTGACTTACCAGGGACATACAATTATTTTTGCAGGAACCTCCAGCGGTTTGTATTCGACCAGGCAATTAAACGGAGATTCAACGGTATGGAAAAAGGAAGGAGCGACCAGCATTGGGAATGTAATTATCGACATGATAGAAGCCCGGCCAACAGACGGGTTTATAGCGATTGGAACTCATGGCAATGGCGTATACAGTGCTTATTTCGACCCGACAGCCGGTATTGGTCAAAACCATGCAACCCCGTCATTCAAGCTGGGGGTCCCCTACCCCAACCCTTTCAGGGACGCTACCCAGTTGGAACTGAGTATCACCAAGCCTGTCAGTCTTAAAGTTGAGCTGTACTCAATGAATGGAAAAATGATCAGAAACATTGCTGACAAAATCTTTTATACCGGAAAGCATCTCTTATCGGTCCAGGGACCAGACCTGCCTGCCGGGGAATATTTTATCAGCGTCACCCATGGCAAAGAGAAGCTGATCAGAAAACTGATTAAAACTACTTTCTGATCCTTGCGTCAGGACTCATTAATTATTACACCAGGGGAATTCTTTAAATCAGTCCATTTATGACAGTATATCTTCAGGTTTTTGAGACGGTTTTTGCCTTTATTATTGTCATCATGCTTTGCCTGATACTTCGCAAGTATTCAATTATCAAGGAAGAGGATGCAAAAGTATTTTCGAATCTGCTAACCAAGGCCGTGCTCCCTGCTGTTATTTTTCTTCAACTTTCAGCCATACCCATAAAGAGCAGTCAGTTTTTACTGGTCTTTGCAGTCTTTATTGCCGGAGTGTTATCGATGTTTTTATCCTGGGTTTTGGGTAAAGCCTTAAAGTTATCCCGAGTTAAGACAGGCGCTTTGATGCTTACTTCATCCTTTGGGTCATCGGCATTAATTGGTTATCCGTTTATCGCTTTTTCATTTCAAAACAATCCGGAAGCCATGGCGGATGCGGTCCTTTTAAGCGAATTGGGCGTTGGCCTGCCAATGTTTATTCTTGGTCCGGCCATTGCCATGTTTTTTGGGAATAAATTGGAGCATTCAGGTATAAAAAAAGCGCTTTCCTGGACATACTTTCGCTCACCGATTTTTGTTTCAATAATTTTAGGAATGGCGTTCTCATTTATTCCCTTTGACAGGAGTCATAGTTATATAGCCCCATTCTTTGAAGCACTGAAAATGATCAACGGTGCATTAACAATATTGGCTTGCCTGATTTTATCCCTTCAACTGAAGTTAATTTCCCTTAAAGGAATTATACCAATATTTATTATTTCAGCTTTGATACAAATGGGTTTTCAGCCATTTATTGCGCATGTTCAGGCAACACTATACCATTTATCAGCTTTGCAGACACAGGTTTTGGTTTTGGTCTGTTCTTTACCTTCAGCGGTACTGGGTCCGGTATTTGCCAAACAATATGACTGTGCGCCAGATACGGCATCAGCATTGGTAATGGCGCACATTGTACTCAGTATCGTTATGGTTCCTGCAGTTTTTTACTTAATAGGATGAAATCTGTTAACAAAAAAAAATAAAACAGAAATTTATGTTGTATTCAAAAAAGATCTCTATCTCTGTCGTGCAAAGCTTTTTTAAAATCATCGCCATAACAATGCTGATTGTTGTTGTTGTGATACTGAACGCTTGCAGCAAAAAAAAATCAGAGCAACCACTTGAAAACAGTGAAACTTTACGTTTTGTTTTCCTGGCTGACAGCCGCGGAGATTCGCTTACAAATGCGGTAAATCTGCCAGTACTGAATGCCATCATCAGTGAAATTGGGGCGTTGTCACCCAAGCCCACTTTTGTGATATTTGGCGGAGACATGTCCTACAGAGGCTATATTAAGCCCTCTTACACATTTCTTGCATGGAAAGAACTGTTCGCACCTCTGACACATAGTGGAATAAAATTGTATACGGCCATTGGCAATCATGAGCTATATCACCAGCACTCTTCTTACGGTTTACTGCTCATCAATCAGCAGGAATACCAGAATGTGTTTTCGGAGAACCCCACTAACGGGCCGGCCGGCTACGATCACCTGGCCTATTCCTTTACCTCGCAGGGAGGAAACTCCTTTTTTGCTGTACTAGATCCCTATTACATCAACCAGGACACTGTCCACGAGGGACTGGGAGGCAACATTGATGCCACGCAAATGGCATGGCTTAAAGCACAGGTGGCACAAACCACGGCAACACACAAATTTCTCATCATTCATACGCCTTATTACTATATTTATAACGATACGGCTGAGCCGTCAGCGTCAAACCAGACCTACACAGAGCTCTGGTCTTTCCTGGATGCCAATAAGTTCGACATTTATGCCTGCGGGCATTCGCATCTTTTTTCCCGCAGAACCATTGATGGCAGCGTTCCACCAAATCCGCAGACGAATCCACTGACTCCGTCATGGAAAAACCCTGTTGTTCAGCTTCTCAATGGAACCTGCGGTGCCATCGTTTCCTCCGACACTATTGATCCGATTATTAAAAGCGAATGGAATGTACGCAATGATCCAAACACCTATTATTACAGCGTTATAGACATATCCGGCAGTAAAGTAACCGTAAAGAGTTACAGCGGCAATACAGGAGCCTATAGTTTGTTCGACACCTTTACTGTTCAGAAATAGAACACATAAAGCACTTAAATCAAATGAAAACATATCATTTCTTTTCGCTTGTAATCATTTTCTATTGCATGCTTACAGGCAGTGACAGGCTGAACGCCCAACCCTGTCAAAACATATCAGGTAAACTGACTTATTTAAACAATGCTTCAACCCCGCTTTTGGAAGTCCTTATACAACTTAAAACCATTAACGGTCAGGTCATTGGGACAACTACAACCAACAGTAACGGACAATTCTATTTTTGCGACACAATACCTGGAATATACATATTGAATTTTGTGTCCACTCTCCCTGTGGGAGGCATTAATGCTGCAGATGCCTTAGAAGCTTTGCAATATTTTTCTCAAGGGAATGCTTTAAGTGGATTATATTTAAAAGCTGCTGATGTAAATGCCAGTGGGTATATTAATAGTACTGATGCCTTTCTTATTGCAAAGTACTTTGCAGGTCTGATTGAATCGTTCCCTGCAGGTGGCTGGGTATTTGATTCAGACACCCTGATCATCAGCAACAGCAATCCGGTAAGTATTGAGATACATGGCGTGTGTTATGGAGATGTAAATGGATCTAATGCACCTCTGGGCACTCAGCTTATGAATATCCCTTGTCCGGGCCTACCTACTTTCACCTATGGGGGGCAGACTTATCATACCGTTCAGATCGGAAACCAGTGCTGGATGAAAGAAAATCTCAATATTGGCACTATGGTCAACAGTGCAAATACAGATATGTCCCATACGGAATGCCATAATAACGGAATTATCGAAAAATACTGTTACCAGAATAATCCTGCAAAGTGCACTATCTATGGCGGTTTATATACATGGGATGAGATGATGCAGTACAGCCACACAGCAGGTGCCCAGGGCATTTGTCCCACGGGCTGGCATATTCCGACTGATACGGAATGGTGCACGCTCACGCTGTATCTCGATCCGACAGTGGATTGCCTGGCAGCTGGCGAAAGCGGAACTACAATCGGCAATAAACTGAAAGAGGCCGGAACCACACATTGGTATTCCCCAAACTCAGGCGCCACAAACGAAAGTGGCTTTACCGCTTTGGGTGCAGGTTATCGTGATCCTGATGGCTACTTTAACATCATGCCTGCGGCAACGTCATTCTGGGAATCCTATGAATATTCTACTACGCAAGGGGTCTACCACTACCTGGGATACGACGGAGGTTATATCGGCAGACTCAACAATGATGTGAATACCGGAATGTCAGTCAGATGTTTGAAAAATAACTGATATTGCTCACGCTGGTTATTTGCTCCAGGATCATCTTCAGATCTCTTATCTTACCAGAAAGAAAGACTCCCCTTTAGCTTTCATTTTCCCGGGTATTAAGTAATTTTATCCGCACAAATGAATGAGACCTGATGAAATACCAATACAATGCCTTTTACAATTCCTTAGCTGAGTAAGATCAATTCATACTTCATTGGGCTGCATTTAAGACTGATCTGATCAGTGGCTATGCATTTCCTTTACACTCCTTACGGACCAAAAGGATAACTGTAGGATATATTAATAAATTACTGGATCAAGCCTCAAAAGCTGGCTTATTTATAAATTCATACAGTTCAGGCAGTTATTCTGTTTCCCCTGAATTTTTAATTGCAATGATGCCACAGGCGAAAAGCCTGCAAACAGAATAAATGCTTGCAGCCAAACAACAAAATGTTTATTATAATAGATATGGGAAGAACTCTGTGATAAGGAGTTTTTTCCTGATCAGTCTGAAAGCCGGTGGCCTGGGATTGAACCTCACTGCTGCTGACTTTGTAATCCACCTGGATCCCTGGTGGAATCCCGCTGTTGAAGACCAGGCCTCTGATAGGGCACACCGAATCGGACAAAGTCGCCCTGTCACTATTTACCGTTTGGTGGCAGAAAATACTATTGAAGAAAAGATCATTGCTTAAACAACACCAAACGTGACCTTGCTGACAGCTTGCTTGAAGGTAGTGACAAATCAGCAAAACTCTCAATAGATGAACTGTTAGCCCTGATTCAAAATACGGATTGATCCCAATAATAACCCATTTCTAAGTTGTTCAGCTTAGCGATATGATTTGTGCTGCATCAGAGGGTCTGTTAGAGACGCATGCAACGTCTTTACACTTATTAATGCAAATATCCCTTATTATAATAACCGGACAACAATAATTTTGAATTAACAGTCTGGGGAAAATCAATGGATTTTACAATATAGATTTACATAATGAGTGATGGCTTTCCAAGAGAGGAAAGATATGGACTTACCAACCAAATCAGACGAGCTGCGGTTTCAGTGCCTTCCAATATTGCGGAAGGTGCCGCCAGAAAGAACAGAAAAGAGTACCTTCAATTTCTGCATATTGCTCTAGGATCATTAACTGAAATCCATACGCAATTAATTCTTTCTCAACGACTAAATTACATAAACAAAATATGTTGGGAATCCGCAGATAATAAGCTTTCTGAAGTCAAACAATTACTTTTGGCGACCATCAATCCTGTGCAAAATCCCTCAAATACAACGAATCCTCGACTAACAACTGACTACTAACTAACCACTAACTACTGACTTCTAACTACTAACTATTATCTTTACCCCCCATGAACAACAACATCCCCTTACTTTACGCCATCAAGTTCTCCAAATGGTTCATGCTCGTGATGCCGATCATTGTACCTTTTTACAACAGCAATGGGTTGGGAATGACGCAGGTGTTCATGTTGCAGGCGATTTATTCAATTTCGACGGTAATTCTTGAGATCCCATCCGGCTATTTTGCCGATGCATATGGCCGGAAATTATCTATTGTTCTGGGTGCAGTTCTGGGTTTCCTTGGCAACCTGATGTACTGCTTTTCTTTTGGATTTGAAGGATTTATGATCGCCGAGATTATTATGGGAATCGGGGTGAGTTTTATCTCGGGTTCTGATTCAGCATTATTATATGATACGCTGGTAGCAAGGAAAGAAGAAGACCGATACCTGCGTTTTGAGGGATTTTCTATCTCTGTAGGGAATTTCTCCGAAGCTTTTGCAGGATTGGCCGGGGGAGCGCTTGCTCTGATCAGCCTGAGGACTCCGTTTTATTTCCAGGCAGCAATCGGGTTTATTGCAGTTCCTGCATCCTTCTTTTTGGTGGAACCCCAGAGCCATATTAAGAAGTTAAAAGTCACCTGGCAGGATATTATTGGCGTGGTGAAGTATTCCCTTCACGGCCACAAGCCTTTGCGGAATAACATGTTGTTTTCCTCATTCATCGGGGCTTCCACGCTGACGATGGCCTGGTTTGTGCAGCCATACTTCAGTGCGATCAAATTACCAACGGCATGGTATGGAATTCTTTGGACGGCATTAAATGCTTGTGTGGGGATTTTAGCTTTCCAGGCTTACAAGCTGGAAAAGCGTATGTCGGTGGATTTCTCGAATGCCCTCATCAGTGTTATTGTTTCTTTTGGATATCTCTTTCTGGCCTGGACGCAATCCTATGCAGGCATAGTTATTTTGTTTGTTTTTTACCTGATCCGCGGGTATGCCACGCCGGTGTTGAAGGACTCCATGAACCGCCTGACGCCATCGGAGATGCGGGCGACGGTGCTTTCGATCCGGAGTTTTATCATCAGGGGATTGTTTTCTGTGTTGGGGCCGGGGCTGGGATACCTTACTGATAAATTTTCTTTGGGGACGGCGCTGTTTGTGGCGGGGGTGGTATTTTTGTGTTTGAGTTTGTTTAGTTTGTTGCTTTTAAAAATTGAAAATAACTCCGTGCTATCCTCCCCTGACTCCGTGGTTAAAAAGAATTAATTTTGAATCCAAATTTTATCAAATGCAAACCCTCCCCATATTCCAGGTTGATGCTTTCGCCGAAGAACGCTTTTCGGGCAATCCCGCTGCTGTAGTCCCATTAAATAATTGGCTCCCTGATGAGCTGATGCAAAAGATTGCTATGGAAAACAACCTGAGTGAGACTGCATTCTTCATACCGGATGGAGACAATTTTGCCCTTCGCTGGTTTACACCGACGGCTGAAGTCAGGCTTTGCGGTCATGCCACCCTGGCCACGGCTCATGTTATTTTCAATCATCTGGATTACAGAAAAGAAGAGATTCATTTTCAATCGAGGCAAAGCGGCATACTTCGGGTCATGAAGGATGGAGACCTTTTGGTGCTTGACTTTCCTGCAGATGCCATGACAGAAACATCCATGCCTGCCGGATTACAGGAAGCGATGAATGCAATCCCAACAGAAGTTTACAAAGGACTGACCGATTATATGTGTGTTTTTCCCAGCCAGGAGATCATCGAATCCCTGAATATCAACATCCCTTTGCTTGCAAAACTGCCCGTTCGCGGCCTGATCTGCACGGCTCCCGGTAAAGGCGTTGATTTCGTTTCCCGCTTCTTTGCCCCTGCTGTTGGGGTTGATGAAGACCCGGTCACCGGATCGGCCCATACTTCCCTGATCCCCTATTGGAGCAAGAGACTGGGAAAACAGGCCATGCATGCCATTCAGCTATCAAAAAGAAAAGGAGTATTGAGATGCAAAATGGCCGGGGACAGGGTGCATATTGCCGGGAGGGCGCTTACCTATCTGGAAGGATCAATATTTATTTAATCACAAGAAGCAGGGCGTTATTTAGAACCTTAATAAATCACGTAAGCAGCTGAGTTTTTCCAATGTAAGTTTCTCTATATAAAGGAAGTTTTCATAATTTTGATAACGAAATTATTAATAGATAAGCCATTACAATTTACTTGTAATCAACTCCTTTGCGAAAGCCCATGAAAGACACCCCGATTCCCTTTGACCTCGTCAACGAAAAAATAGTTGAAAGCAAACTGCCCAATGTTGGCAAGGCCAGCATCCGTGAAATAAAAAGACTCATTGACAACATCGAAAAAGCCAGCGGCATCAAATATATCCGCATGGAAATGGGTGTCCCTGGCCTTCCGCCTGCTGCCATAGGCGTTGAAGCAGAGATTGAGGCACACCGTCGGGGCGTAGCAGCTATCTACCCTGATATTGATGGCATCCCAACAATCAAAGCAGAGATCGCCCGTTTTGGAAAACTCTTTCTCGGCCTCGATACCCAACCCGAGCAATGCCTTCCTACCGTGGGCAGTATGCAGGGTAGTTTCGCGGCATTCCTTACCACGAGCAGACTTTATGAAGGCAAAGACACCACTTTATTTATCAATCCTGGCTTCCCTGTTCACTACCTACAGCATAAAGTCCTGGGTATTCCTTTTGAAAGCTTCGACGTTTATGATTTTCGTGGCGACAAACTGGGACCAAAGCTTGAGTCATTCCTGGAAAAGGGAAATATCTCTTCGATTTTCTATTCAAACCCAAATAATCCTTCCTGGATTTGTTTCACGGAAAAGGAATTAAAAACCATCGGAGAACTCGCCAATAAATACAATGTGGTTGTAATGGAAGACCTGGCATATTTTGCGATGGATTTCCGGAAAGACTATTTCCATCCCGGCACCGGACCATACCAGCCAAGTGTAGCACATTATACTGATAAATATATCCTGTTCATCTCCACCTCCAAAGCTTTCAGCTATGCAGGGCAACGACTCGGACTGATGATCATGAGTGAACAGCTTTTCAATACGACTTCTGATTCTCTGCTCAGAAATTACAACTCCAACCAATATGGTCGCGCCATGATCTATGGCACCATTTATGCCTTAAGTTCAGGAACCGCACACACCGCTCAATATGGGGTAGCTGCTATCCTGAAAGCTGTGAATGACGGCACATTCAACTTTGTTCACGACGTGAAGGAATATGGAGAGAAAGCACACATCATGAAAAAACTCTTCCTGGAGAATGGGTTTAAAATCGTCTATGATGAAGATGATGGTGTCCCGATTGCCGATGGATTTTATTTCACCATCTCCTACCCCGGATTTACCGGTGAAAAACTGATCGAGCAATTCCTCTATTATGGCATCAGTGCCATCTCACTGGCGATCACTGGCAGCGAGCGGACAGAAGGCTTGAGGGCTTGTGTTTCTCTTGTAAAAAGAGAACAGTTCCCTGATCTGGAGTTTCGGTTGAAGAAATTTCACGAACACTTCCCCTTGTAAGGATGAAGGATGAAATATGAAGGATGAACAATTGATTGCAATCGGGACTGATAATCCTTTATATATTATCATTTATCCTTTGCGAATGTATACGATTGAAAGTCCACAAAATCCGCACAAGACAGCGTCAAGCTCTTCACTGATTTTCCGTCGAGCGTAAAGTAGACATCCTTGATCCCAAAAGTTGGATTTGAATAGGTGCAGAGAAAACGATTGCCCCCCAGGGCTTCGAGTTTGCCGGTCATGCCGGGATGACGGCTCATTTTCACGCTGAGCTGGCCATTGTTGACAACCACCTCCACTGGACCATAGACTTCATTGACAAATTTGCCGGCAAATTGATCCAAAGGCAATGCTGTAGCGATTTTCATTGCGATGGTATCCCTTTCTCCCTTGAGCCAGGTGGCATCCCTGTCGGCACTTCTGTTGAAATATTTCAGGTATTCGCCGCTATAGTTGCGGTAAGGCAGGCCCATGAAGGCATCCATGATCTCCCACTTCATGGCATCATAGAGACTGTTCTGGTCGGTATTGGTGAGGATGACGATGCCCAGTTTTTCTGCAGGAATTAAAGTAACTGAAGTGACAAATCCATCGACGCCACCGGTATGTGAAACCACGGCTCTTCCTTCATAATCCTGGAGTTCCCAGCCAAGGCCATAGAGTACATAATTACAACGGTTGTATAGCAAGCGTCCACGACCTATGATAGAGGTGGGCATGCGTGTGGCCCTGATAGCGGCTACAGGAACGATTTCTTTGCCTTCGAATTTGCCATCGCTTAAAAGCATGGTCACCCAATGACTCATGTCGTTTGCGGAAGAAATGATACTGGCAGCAGGAGCGAGGTTGTCGATATCCGGTGTGGGAATGACCATGAGTTTTCCATCATAGAGGGTATGTGAGCTGCATTTGTTGGTGGCAGCGGTCCATTCGTTGGTCAGGGCGAGGGTACGGTTCATCTGGAGGGGTTTGAAGAATTTCTCCCTCACGTAGTTTTCCCAGCTCATCCCGGAAAGAAGGGGAATAATTTCACCAGCGGTAAGGAAAGCGGCATTGCAGTATCCCCATTTTGCGCGGAAGCTATATAAAGGTTGAATCACACCCAGGTTATGGATAATGTCTTTGCGGCTCAGGTTTGAGGTCCAGTTTACAAAATCACCCTGGAAGGTCTCCAGTCCGATCCGGTGACAAAGCAGGTCGCGGACCGTGACTTCCTGGCTTGCCAAAGGGTCTTTCAGTTTAAAATCGGGCATCCATTTGGTGACTTTGTCATCGAGTTTTAATTTTCCTTCTACTTCCAGCGTGGCTAGGGCGGTTGCGGTGAAAGCCTTGGAGTTGGAACCGATAAGGAACAAGGTATTTTCATCGACTTTGTCGGGTTTGTTCATATCGCGGACGCCATAGCCTTTGGCCCAGACGACTTTCCCGTCTTTCACGATGGCGACGGACAATCCGGGGATACGCCAGTCTTTCAGGGCCCGGTTGATGTAGATATCAAGGCTGTCGGAGATAAAAGAAGGGAGTTTTGCATCCTGTGCCCGGAGATGACAAGAGAATACAAAAATCGAGATTAGTACAAATAACTTTTTCATATATAAATAATTAATGCATTCAAACTTTATTATTGCAACAAAGTTAACAGATATTATAATCCGTGTAATCCGCGTAATCTGCGGACAAAAACTTTTAATTCCCAGAAAAAATTAATTTTGCTTTACATCCATGGCAGTCACATTTACAACAAATATCTATCTCCTCAACCATCTCCCGGGTATGCGATACCTGCTCATTCCGAAGGAAGTGGTTGAATCCCTAGGTGGAAAAATGAGCAAGCGATTGCTTTGCACTGTTAATGGAACTCTTACTTACCAATGTGGCCTGGTGGCTCTTGGCGATGGCCAAGCCTACATTAGCATCACCACTCTTTAAAAAACACCGACAGCCGGATAGAACGTGCTATCCGGCTGATCGGCAATCTGAAACAGCTTCCGCTGGGGAAAGAGCAGTTCAGGGATATTTTGGGGATTTAGTCGGGCTTAGGGGAACAAAACTTCCCGCATCATTTTGCTTCCATAAATGGTACGCATGACCATGCGATTCTCATTAAGTTTCTTCATGGCATCTTCACCGCCAATCACTTTTTTGGAAATAGCATCCCATTTGGCATCCTGTCCCTCCATGCTGGCAAGATTCTTATATTCAGTCATAAGCATCACATCCCAATCTTCAGGGTTTGCAGCTGCACCTGCCAGAATCTTATAAGAAACCAACAGACCTTCTTTGACGGCTTCATCATGCATCGCTTTCCAGGTCCCTTTCAGGCTCTTGACATAGTCATCTGTCATATTGGCTGAAGTTTTGATAAAAGAAATCTCCCAGACTGTTCCGTCTTTGTAACCTTTTTCCTGGGCAAAAGTCCGGCCGGCAAAAGCAACCATACATAAAATCACGGCAACTAATAGTATTCTTTTCATAAGGATTTGGTTTTAGGTTTTTATTTAGAACAATTCTAAATACCAATAAGTTCATTCCAGAATACCAAAGGATTAAACTATATAAAAAACAGCCGGATAGAACGTGCTATCCGGCTGATCGGCAATCTGAAGCAATTGCTCCACAGAAAAGAAAAGATTAATAATATCCTGGAAATAACCTGATTTAAGGAATCTAAGTTAGTTACATTTCCAGCTATATTAATGCAGTATCAACAGCTTTTGAAAACCATTGGCACAACCCGCGCCTGAGAGTTTCAGCAGATACGTTCCTTCCTGGAAACTTGCGGTATTCAGGAGATATTCGGTTGTGTTGGCTGGAATTGTCTCAGTAGCAACAAGTCTTCCGGTAAGATCCGATACCTGGAGGCTTCGCTGGCTGTGGCTTTCAGCAAAGGTGATCGTTGCGGATATATTGGCCGGGTTGGGATAAACCTGTCCGAGGCTGAGCATATTCGGCTCATCAATGCCAACCATGGTATAAAACCAGTCATGCGCTCTTTTCACGATTTGATTCCTGACATTGGTATCACCAATCATCTCCATCCCAACACCAAAATAAACCGATTTGAAGTTGGCGGTCTGGCCACGTACTGCAGCAGTTTTTGCAGTATTGTTGTTGTAAAAGAAAATAGAAAAGGCTCCGGAGCGGGGAGAGATCTGGTCAGGATAGTTGTTGGTGCCGTATGGACAAGTAACTGCGCTTGTGGTGAGATTACCAAAGATAGGATCCGTTGCATTGATTGTAAACTGACTGTTTGCTGTACTTCCATCATCAACAAAATTGGCCAGCAGATAGTTCGTATAGAAATTCTGAGTGATTGCATCGCCATTGGATCCGGCAGCACCGCTCATGATATCCCAACCCACATCCTGGCCACCGAGCATGACGTTTCCACCGGCATCCATGAAGGCCATCAAGGCAATGGCTTCATCATCTTTGAGGGCAGGAAATGTCCAGGCAATATTGGCATAGATGTTATGAACACCCGTAAGTGCATTACCAGCAATCGCCTGGGAAAGCAGGCTGGCAGAACAGTATGTTGTGTGCGTATTTCCTGCGAAAGCGAGACCGTTCAGATAATGTTTCTTGTAGGTGAAAGTCTCGGCACCACCGGAACCATTGACAACAAGATCCGTAACGTTGGCTACCACATTGACGACCACCTGTTTTTCCGGAGCTTCGGGGTTATTCACTGATTTCATCTTAAAAACAAACTCAGGCACAGCTGGGATCGTGCCGGGAGTTACGACGATACTCACGTTTGTCAGGGAGTCTGAACCAAGCATCGCAATAGTGCTATTTCCACAAAGGGCAGCATTGTAAAGAATATTTGCCGACCAATCAACAGGTAAATTGGTAGAAGTTAACGTAAGCTGGAAGGGCTCTGTAACATCAAGCGCACTGGTCACTGAAAAACCAAAAGAAGTGATATTACCTGTAGTGCCTGGCAATACAGTAGGTACAGGACCGCTGATCTTCCCGATATATTTGTTTGTCCCGCCAATAGCTTTTACGACATCACCACTGAGGATTTCCTGCTGGTCTTCTGAAATAAAAGCGGCAATCTTGCAATTTTCGACGATACAGGGGATATTGGTATAAGACAATGGCACCACATAAGTATAGGTTTTTGTCACCAGGTGCCCCTGGCTTGTATTGTTAATGGTATCACCCCATTGGCCTGTGATCATATGCCGCAACATACGCATGTGTTTGTAATTTGTCGTCCAGGTGCTTCCATTTTGCTGGACCCCAATAATAGAATCCTGGATCAGTGCAATATTTAATTTATTGACCGGGTTTACTGCCGATGCGGTATAATATGCTTCCACTGTAATGGTAAGTGTTCGTGTCGGTGCGTTATATTCTGATTGTATTCCAACGTTTACCGGTGATATTTGTCCCATGACTGTATTGGCAGCGACACCCCAGGCAGATCGATTCAAGGCAGTAGTTGTATTTCCGGGAAAGACATGACGATTCACTGTTCCGCTAGGGTAACCGGTTAATCCGGTCTGACCCGCCAGGGCATCACCGAATGAAGTCCGGTAATCCGGGTCAGTTCCGCTGGGAGTGGCAAATGAACCCTGGTGGATATTGATGACCACGACACGGCCCGGGTTGGCGGCCTGAATAGATTGTGAGATCACGTGGCCTTCGGGACAATACTGACAATGAATACCGGTGTATTCTTCCAGCACAACATTTCTGGGTTGTGGTTCAGTGGAAACGAGATTTTGCGCAGTCAAATGCAGCATCAAACCAAATAAAAACAGGGAAATGAGTAAGGGGATTTTCATAAATTGGGTTTAAAAGGATAAAAATAGGCGAAAACATCGTCGGGCACTTTAAAACATACTATTTAAACTCATTTTAAATTTGAAGCATGGGGGTATTTTGGCATGAAAAGACAAGGCTCTTACGCTTATTATAGGTACCTTCGCACCATAATTACTCAAGAAACTAAAACACTGATTTACCCACTCCTATGGCAAAAGTTAAAGGATCTATCGTGATCGATATTGAGCACTGCAAAGGTTGTGAAGTCTGTATGCCGGTTTGCCCGGAAACAGTCATCGCACTTTCAAAGCAGGTGAACGGCAAAGGATACCGTTACGCCGAAACCATCAATGATGACTGCACCGGTTGTACCAACTGTGCTGTGGTTTGTCCTGACGGAGTGATCTCCGTGTATAGAGTTAAAGTCACTGAATAAGCTAATAATACGAAATTTCGATGAAAGAGCTACGATTAATGAAAGGCAATGAAGCCATTGCTGAAGCGGCTATCCGCGCCGGCTGTGATGGCTATTTTGGTTATCCCATCACACCCCAGTCTGAGATCATGGAGTACCTGATGGCTGAAAAACCCCACGAACGTACAGGAATGGTCGTTCTCCAGGCAGAGAGCGAAGTCGCCTCAATCAATATGTTATACGGTGGCGCAGGCTGCGGAAAGAAGGTAATGACTTCTTCTTCCAGTCCGGGAATGAGCCTCATGCAGGAAGGCATTTCTTATTGCGCTGGCGCTGAATTGCCTTGTTTGCTGGTCAACGTCGTCCGCGGCGGTCCCGGCCTCGGAACCATTCAGCCTTCACAAGCTGACTACTTCCAAAGCGTCAAAGGTGGCGGTCATGGCGATTACAAACTGATCGTTCTGGCTCCTTCTTCTGTTCAGGAAATGCACGACTTCGTTCACCTGGGTTTTGAGCTTGCCTTTAAATACCGCAACCCTGCTCTTATTCTCAGCGATGGTGCTATCGGACAGATGATGGAAAAAGTCTGGCTCGACCCGCAACAATCCAGGCTGACCAATGAAGAGATCCGTGAGAAATACCCATGGGCTACTTTAGGAAAGCAAGACAATAAAGAAAAGAGTGTCGTTACATCTCTTTACCTCGAGTCTGTGGTGATGGAGAAGATCAATATTAAACTCCAGGAAAAATATAAAGTATGCGAAGCCAATGAGGTTCGCTATGAAGCGATCCAGTGCGATGACGCAGAATATATATTTGTCGCTTTTGGGTCTTCCAGCCGTATCTGTCAGAAAGCCATCCAGCTTGGACGGGCTAAAGGACTGAAATTAGGACTATTGCGCCCAATCACACTTTGGCCTTTCCCGACAAAGGTATTGCATGATCTTGCCGGACAGGTTAAAGGAATGCTCAGCGTTGAAATGAATGCCGGACAAATGATCGAAGACATCAGGCTTGCTGTTGAAGGCAAGTGTAAAGTCGATCATGCCGGTCGCCAGGGTGGGATCATCCCATCCCCTGACGAAGTATTACTTGCCATGGAGGAAAAAATCATCGGAGGGAAATAATTATGAGCAATATAACAAATCAAGATATCGTAAAACCGGAAAACCTGGTTTACAGCAAGACGAAAGTCCTCAATGACAGAACTTTATCATATTGCCCTGGCTGCGGACATGGTACAGCACACCGTATCATCGCCGAAGTTATCGAAGAAATGGGAATCCAGGACAAGACTATTGGAGTTGCTCCCGTAGGCTGTTCAGTTCTTGCCTACCAGTTCTTTGACCTCGACATGCAACAGGCAGCCCACGGTCGTGCCCCGGCTGTAGGAACCGCGATCAAACGCCTCCTCCCCGATCATTTCGTTTTCACCTACCAGGGTGACGGTGACCTTGCCGCTATCGGCACTGCAGAAACCATCCATGCCTGTAATCGTGGCGAAAACATCACCATGATCTTCATCAACAATGGTATTTACGGGATGACAGGCGGCCAGATGGCCCCCACCACCCTGCCCGGAATGAAATCATCGACTTCACCTTATGGAAGAGATGTGGCTACCATGGGAAATCCACTGAAGATGACCGAGCTTGTAGCACAATTACCAGGTACAATTTATGTTGCCCGCCATGCTGTTCATACTCCTGCTGCTGTTAGGAAATGCAAGAAAGCTGTTCGTAAGGCATTTGAAAATCAGAAGCTGAACAGAGGTACTTCATTCGTTGAGATCGTCAGCAATTGTAACTCAGGTTGGAAGATGACACCGCTGCAATCCAACAAATGGATGGAAGAGAATATGTTCCCTTTCTATGAGTTGGGCGAAATCAAAGATGTCATTGGTAAATAGTTCATTAAAAGGTACATAAGATAAATCATACAATATGACTGAAGAAATTATCATTGCCGGTTTTGGTGGACAAGGTGTGCTTTCAATGGGTAAGATCCTTGCTTATTCCGGTGTCATGGAAGACAAAGAAGTGAGCTGGATGCCCAGCTACGGTCCTGAGATGCGCGGTGGCACTGCAAATGTCACGGTTATCATCAGCGACGAACGTATCAGTTCCCCTATTCTCAACAAATTCGATACTGCCATTATCCTGAATCAGCAATCCATGGATAAATTCCAATCCATGGTAAAACCAGGTGGTATCCTGATTTATGATCCCAACGGCATCACACATCATCCTGATCGGAAAGACATTAAAATCTACAAAGTCGAAGCTGCTGAAGAAGCTGCCAAAGTTGGGCTTTCTAAAGTCTTTAACATGGTAGTGCTCGGTGCTTATCTGAAAATTAAGCCCATTGTTCAACCTGAATATGTTCACAAAGGTTTAGAGAAATCGCTCCCCAAACGCCATCATGGGATGATCCCGGATAATGAGCGTGCGATTGAACGTGGGAAGGAGATTATTTACGAGGTAGTATAGGCTGAGGGCTTTTAGGCTGAAGGCAGTCATCCTGAGCGGAGTCGAAGGAAGGCGTGCTAATAGGCTGAGGGCTGAAGGCTGTTAGGCTGAAGGGCAGTCATCCTGAAGCGGAGTCGAAGTAAGACATGCTCCTTGAGGGAAACCCAAAATTCAAATCCCAAACTCAAACTTCAATCTGATTGAAGGGAGTTTGGGATTTTTTAATTTTTCGTCCCTCACTGGACTTCTTTAATTACATAACATCATATTCCTACAAATATTTTATCCCTCTATGACAGTCCCGTACGGACAACATATTTGTAGTAAAATTTGCCACCCGGTAAAACAAATTCCGCAGGGACGAAATATATAACAGTATTTCGGTGAATTTTCCATTAAAACATATCGGACAATATTGATTTTGAATAATTTAGTTTAGGAGCAATTCTGAACAATGAATTCCGGATTCGTAATTTGGTTAATTTCGAGTTTGGAATTCAGAATTTTAAACCAGTGCGATTCTTATGATCCCTTTCCTACATACCCTTTATCATCCCGAAATCTTCCAGGGCAACCTAAAAAAGAAACATTACTTTGAGGGTTGGTATTTCAAACATGTTTCCGTGGATCTAAAGTCAGTTTATTCTTTCATCCCTGGAATCGCATTGGCGGAAGAGCGCTTTGCTTTTATCCAGGTGCTAAACGGAATCACGGGTGAATCTGAGTTTATCAGGTATCCCCTTGAGGAATTCTCTTTTCGAAAAGACAAGTTCTGGGTAAAGATTGGTAAGTCAGTATTTACACCTGACTTTATTGATCTCAATATTGATGGCCGTTACAAGGGAAGACTCGATTATTCGGACCGCGTACCCTACCCTTCCCGCTTATTGTCTCCCGGCATCATGGACTGGTATAGCTTTGTCCCAACGATGGAATGTAAGCACGGACTGGTGAGTATGAATCACGAGATTGAAGGGTCGTTGCAAACACCATCAGGAGTTATAGACTTTTCTAAAGGGAAAGGCTATATAGAAAAAGACTGGGGGACCTCATTTCCTGAATCTTACCTCTGGGCTCAATGTAATAACTTTGGTGATCCCGGAAATTCTTTCATGCTATCAGTGGCAAAAATCCCCTGGAAAGGAACGTTCTTTATTGGTTTTTTGGGGTTCCTTCATTTTGCAGGGAAGACGGAGTTTTTTGCCATATATAATCATTCCAAAATTCAGAAATTTCAGCGGATGAGTCCTGATACGATTCAGATTGAACTGAGCAAAAAAAATATTGTATTCTCTATTGAAATTAAAAGCAAAACTTCTGGCACATTGTTTGCTCCAAAACTTGGCCTGATGAAGAACCTGATCAAAGAAAGTATAGATTCTGAGATCAAACTCAGATTACTAAAAACAGGAGAAGGTTGTCTTTATGAGGATTGCGGCCAAAGGGCCGGACTTGAAGTGATTGAAAAGATCTTTTCTTACAAAATTTAACATCGGTTTCAGGTATTGAAGTATTTAATAAACTAAATTTGTCAATTCGTAATTTCATTCTTTAAAAACAAAACCATGACCAGGAAATTATTACCCATAATACTGCTTGTCTGTTTGTTTCTTATACGCGGCAATGGCCTCAGCCAAACCGTTGCCATGGACTTCAACCAGGCAGACTGCTCTGGCACCAACCACAACCTGTTTTCTGACCTGGATAATGGGAAAGTCGCTGTGATTGATTTTGTGGAAATGAATTGTTCCTCATGTGTGGTTGCCACGAATGGCATCAAGACACTGCTTCCGCCCTTTGATGTCTCGAATCCAGGACGGGTCGAGCTTTTCAGTTTTGGCTATGACGACACCTATAGCTGTCAGACTATGACGACATGGAAAAACACTTATGGTTATACACACCCTGTTTTTAGTGGTGGTGGCGCTCAGACCAACTATTATGGCGGCATGGGAATGCCTACTATTGTTGTTGTAGGTGGACCTGAACATACAGTATTATATAAATCATTAGGATATTCATCAACCGATAAACCTGCCATCACTGCAGCGATTACTGCTGGCCTTGCACTTTGGTCAGGAATTAATGAAATCATGGCTGAAAACGGGATCCATGTATACCCTACCTTATTTGGCAATCAGGTCAATGTTCACTTTGACAAAGCTTTTTCGGCTGATTTACAAATTTACGATATGCTTGGCAAGCTGGTCATGAGTGAATCAAAAGTGAATACCGACAAATATACTTTCAACACCTCAGGCCTCCAAAAGGGAGTCTATGCTTTAAAAATCATGAAGCAGGGGACTGCTGTTGGAACGCTTCGTATCGTCAAACAATAATTGGGTACCAGGCAGATGCGTTATTTATCAGGACTTATTTCAGCACTTATTATTTTATTTTTGAATGCTGAGGCTTACGCCCAGTGTTGTTCACCCGGAAACCCGGTGGCGGGCACAGCTGCAGCTGGTATTGTTATGAAACACAACTTGAGGGTAGTTACTTTTTATCGTCATAGTTTTTCCGACACTTATTATACCGGAACCAAACCTTCCCCCGACGAGGACCAGATCGGTACTGCCAACTTTAATTTCGCAGGGGCCATTTTTGCTTATGGAATCACCAAACGTCTGACTGTAGAAACGGAATTGGGATATTTCATCAACAAAACAAAAAACGATACTATCCTGAAATCAAAACAAAGCACCAGTGGGATGTACAACGGCACTTTGAGCATGAAATACTGCCTGATTCATAGCAGTAACGGGCTCGAACTAAGCCTCGGTGCCGGGGCCAAATTCCCTTTTACTCAACAACCCATATCCAATGAATTGGGCCCCTTGCCTGAAGACATCCAACCTTCGACCGGGGCCTTTGGTTTTGTTGGACAGCTGTTTATTGCCAAGGCCTTCCCTTCCTTGCAGTTTAAGTTGATCTGGACAAACCGTTATGAAATTAACGGCCGTAACCTCGACAAATATAAATTTGGAAATGCCTGGTATTCTTCGCTCTTCTTCAGCAAAGGATTGGGTAAAGGATGGGTTGGATTGTTGCAATTCAGAAATGAAAACAGGAAAGTTGACTTTAATGGGGAAACAAAGTTCCCAAGTACCGGGGGAAATGTCTTTATTATCTCTCCTCAGCTCAGTCATTCCTTCGGCCATTATAACGTCACAGCAATGTTCGACATGCCTGTGATGCGCAATTTGAACGGGAAACAGCTAAACACCAAATATGCCTATAGCATCAGTATAAACAGAGATTTTAGCTTATAGAGACTTTTACATAAATATTAACAACATAGAGATAGAGGGCTTAAAACCCTCTATTTTTGTTGATTCCAATTAGATCCCCAATGGCAAAACTTGAAGAAATCGCCTCCCAGATTAGGCGTGACCTGATTCGTATGATCTCTGCAGTTTCTTCCGGACATCCGGGAGGTTCCCTGGGATGTGCTGATTTATTTACAGCTCTGTATTTTGACATTCTGGATCACGACCCAAAGAATTTCACGATGGACGGCGTAGGGCAGGATCTTTTCTTCCTCTCCAATGGTCATCTTTCTGCCGTATGGTATAGCGCCCTGGCTCGCAGCGGGTACTTTCCTGTTTCAGAACTTGGGACATTCCGCAAATTAGGCACCCGTCTCCAGGGACATCCTGCCGTTGCAGAAGGACTTCCGGGTATTCGCATGGCCTCCGGATCCTTAGGCATGGGCCTTTCAGGTGGAATTGGCGCTGCACAAGCTAAAAAATTGAACCATGACGAGAAGCTGATTTATGTTTTAATGGGTGACGGTGAAATCGAAGAAGGCCAGGTTTGGGAAGCCGCAATGTATGCTGCAGGGAAGAAAGTCGATAACGTGATTGCCATCATCGACAATAACAACAAACAAATCGATGGCCCTACCGATTCTGTAATGCCATTGGGTGACCTGCAGGCAAAGTGGGAAGCTTTTGGCTGGCACGTCATTCACATGCAAGGAAACGTAATGGGAGAGGTCACGTCAACGCTCAGAGAAGCGAAAAAACACTGTGGCAGGGAGAAACCTGTGATGATCCTGATGCATACTGAAATGGGACAAGGTGTTGACTTCATGATGGGAACCCACAAATGGCATGGTGTTGCCCCAAATCCGGAACAAACCCAACTTGCCCTGGCTCAGTTAAAGGAAACACTCGGAGATTATTAATCAGCTATGATGGCCTTCAGGATGTCCAATAGATACCAAACGTTTTTGAAACGAGCTTTCTTGTTGGGCCTGTTCCTGTTAGCGTTTGTACCTGGCAGCCTCCTGGCCCAGAAACCGGTTTTCAAAGAAAAGCCAAAACCAACCACCCGCTTGCTGTTCCTTTTCGACGCTTCTCAAAGTATGTATGGGCGCTGGCAAAGCGACATGAAGATTAACATCGCCCAAAAGCTACTTTCAAACTTATTGGATTCACTCGCCGGTGTCGACCACCTGGAGATTGCACTAAGGGTTTATGGTCATCAGAAAAACTTCCCCCCTCAGGATTGTGACGATACCAAACTTGAAGTCCCATTCGCACCCAACAACATCAACAAAATAAAAAAAGTACTGAAAGGGATAGTCCCCAGGGGCACAACACCTATTGCGGCCTCCCTCGAGAAATCAGCTGAAGATTTCACCCCTTGTGAAAACTGCAGAAACATCATTGTACTGATTACAGATGGATTGGAAGAGTGCGGTGGCGATCCCTGCGCGGTTTCAAGAGACCTTCAAAAGAAAGGGATTGTCTTAAAACCATTTATTATCGGGATCGGGCGCGACTTCAAGAATGGCTTCGATTGCGTCGGCACCTATTTTGAAGCGACGAATGAGCAATCTTTTAGCAGAGCCCTTGATGTCGTCATTTCCCAGGCGCTGAATTCCACCACTGCCCAGGTCAACCTCCTCGACCAGGCTGGAAATCCAACTGAAACTAACGTCAACATGACTTTTTATGATGACATCTCCGGAAAAGTAGAATACAATTTTGTGCATACACTGAACAGCCGCGGTGTGCCAGATACCCTTGTGATCGATCCCTTAGTGACCTATGATCTTGTCATCCACACGATTCCTGCGGTCGAAAAAAAGAAAATCCAACTTACACCGGGCAAACATACCATTATCCCTGTCGAGACACCCCAGGGAAGCCTGAACCTTAAGATTGACGGAAATCATGCCAGTATTCGCAACCTGCAATGTATCGTTAGGAAAGCCAAAGACATGACGACGCTAAATGTACAATCCTTCAACAGCACTGAAAAATACCTGACTGGCTCATATGACCTGGAAGTACTCTGTCTTCCAAGGGTTTATATAAGTGACGTAGACATACAACAAAGCCACACGACCACGGTAGAAATTCCAAATCCGGGAATTGCAGTGATCCAGAAACCAGGCAATGGATTTGGAAGTCTGTATGTACAGCAAGACAACAGGCTTAACCTGATTTATAATTTTAAAGACAATCAAAACAACCAGGAAACGCTGATCCTTCAACCCGGGAGGTATCGGGCGATCTTCCGCTCCCGCTTCGCTGACAAATCACTTTATACCATTGAAAAAACTTTTAATGTTGAGTCAGGACAATCCATCAACATCAGACTATTTGAAAATTAACAAAATATAATCCGGCATGCATTCCTTTATCAGTAAAGAAATTAAAGATACACGTTCAGGTTTCGGAGAAGGCCTTTTTGAACTTGGACAACAAAATTCACAAGTAGTGGCACTTTGTGCTGACCTTACCGAATCTTTAAAAATGGACGCATTTGCCAAGGCTTTCCCGGAGCGGTTTTTCCAGGTTGGCATTGCGGAAGCGAATATGATCAGCATTGCTGCCGGACTTACGATCGGGGGTAAGATTCCTTTTACCGGGACTTTTGCCAATTTTTCGACTGGGCGGGTTTATGATCAGATCCGGCAAATGGTAGCTTATTCCGAGAAAAACGTAAAAATATGTGCTTCTCATGCAGGTTTAACTTTAGGTGAAGATGGTGCCACACACCAGATCCTGGAAGACATTGCCCTGATGCGTGCCCTTCCAGGAATGACGGTCATAGTTCCCTGTGACTTCAACCAAACAAAAGCAGCAACCCTGGCTCTTTTGAATCATGTTGGCCCTGTCTACCTTAGATTTGGCCGTCCCAAAGTTGCCAACTTTACTGAAGAAAACCAGGAATTTACGATAGGAAAAGCCCAAATGCTGGTTCCTGGAGCCGACGTAAGTATCTTTGCCACTGGCCATATGGTCTGGCAAGCCTTGGAAGCTCACAAGATCTTAAACGAAAAAGGCATTCAAGCGGAAATCATCAACATTCATACAATCAAACCAATCGATGTGCAAGCAATCCTGGATTCTGTTGCGAAAACAGGCTGTGCAGTCTCTGCTGAAGAACATCAGCGCAATGGTGGCCTGGGAGATGCCATCGCACAGCTTTGTGCCATGCACAAACCCATTCCAATAGAAATGATCGCAGTAGATGACCGTTTTGGAGAAAGCGGCAAGCCTGAACAATTGCTGGAAAAGTATGGGTTGAATGCTGAAAGCATTGCTGAAGCCGCGATGAAAGTTTTTGCAAGAAAAGCCTAGTCAGCATACTCATTCTTTAAAGCCTGATAGCAAAGCTGATAATCACGTGTTATGTCAACACAGTTTTTTGCAAACCAATAATTGACGGTGTAATTTCACGGATCAAGATTGCTTAGCCTGGATTGGCCGGCAAAGACAAATCTCTTCTTTTGCCGGTCATAATGAAGATAATATTCGTCAGGAAGTTCCTTTTTACGATGTGAATCGACATATTTATTCATCAGGAAATCAAACAGTAACGCGGCATTTTCTTTGCCTGCTGTTTCGGCTAGTTTATCGACATCTGACAGATCGAAATCATAACGAGTATAATAATAAGGATAATCATCCGTGAAAGGATTCCAATAAAACCTGCCGTCGATCTTATCTTCCAGTATTGTTGAATTGTAAAGAACCAAAGGTGGAACGGAACTGTTAACTGGTGTAATTTCAAACCATGAATTCAAGGAAATCCCATTGATGTCAATACTTTTAGAATAAACAACAGTATCCTGGAAGGTACCCTTTTGATAGAACGGATAGGTATATTCCTCCATTTGCAATTGTGCAATGGAGAGCATCATGGCTTTATCCAGCTTCAGAAATTCTGTCCAATTTGAGTCATCATACATCCTGAAACCTGCCAATTCAAGACTCGTATACATTGATTGATAATATTTTGAACGGAAAACAGAATCATTGATAAATCGCAGATACAAGCTATTTTCAAAAAGCACGGAATCGCGGTATTCCTCCGGAAATTTATTCAGATTTTTAATCTCAGCATTGTTCAGATTGTTCAGGTATATGAACTCCGGATTGATGAGCATGACGGCTCCTTTATCTTTCAATCGAACGAAACGTCTGGCCCACTTTGTTCCAGGCAAGCAGGAAGTAAGGCTCAGCCCTAATAGAATTAGCACAAAGAATCGGGATATGCGGAAAATAGCGCTCACAACATAAGCTAAAAGCCTAGTGACAGGCTTTATTCACCCCTTCGATCAACTTCTGGCCAAAATCACGACCATAGTTCAGGCAACGTTCGAAATCAGCTTCATGAGGTGTGAATCTCACAAAAACACCTTCTCCAAAAAACTCAAGTTTCAGATTTTCCAGGTTGATTTGAATATTTTTCATGAAATCACCACTCCAGCCATAAGATCCAAATGCACCGGCAAGTTTTCCGCGGTCACGGATTGGGTTCATGATGGCAAACAACTGGTAAACATGTAAAAGAATGTTCTGATTGATGATCGGCGAACCTACAATGACTGCATTCGCTTCAATAACCCGTCTTTCAAGCTCACCCAAGGGTAAGGCTTCCATGTCACAAAGGTCCACTTCCAGCGAGGCATCAGCCATCCGAATCCCTTCAGCAATCTTTTGGGCCATCTTGCGCGTATTCTGATAGGCTGAAACATACGCAATTATCACCCGATTGGGATGCGGAAATTGCATGGCTTCTTCAGCAAAATGCTTGCTAATCGCTACATATTTTTGCCAGTCCGAACGCAAAATCGGCCCATGCCCTGGACACAACACATTGATATCAAGCATTTTGATCTTTTCAATTGCCTTCAACATAAACTTGCTGTATGGCTCAAGTATCACTTTATAATAAAAATTAAATGCTTCGTCAAAACTGCCAACCAGGTCGTCATACATCTCGGCATGACAATAATGACAGCCAAAGGAATCACAAGTAAACAATACTTTGTCTTCATCCAGGTAGGTATACATGGTATCAGGCCAGTGAAGGTTGGGTGCGCCAATAAAACGAAGCGTTTTATTTCCCAGGTCGAGGGTATCACCGTCTTTCACGATTTTGTGCGGGAACTCCCTGCCAATCAAGTCGGATAAATAACGAATGGCATTGCCGCTTCCCACGACGGTGGCATTAGGAGCATGCTCCATCAGAGGCACTAATGAGCCTGAATGATCTGGCTCTGTATGGTTCACAATGATATATTCAATAGCTGCAAGATCTGTAAATGTTTTCAGCTTCTCATAAAAAACCGGCCAAAATCTTTCCTTTACCGTATCAACAACTGTTTTTTTATCCGCGTTGATATAGTAAGCATTATAAGTAGTGCCATATTTCGTCTCCATGACGACATCAAATGTCACCAGGCCCGGATCCAAAGCACCGATCCAATGAACGTCATTACTAACTTTAAGTACTTTATTGTCTTCCATAGATTGTTAAAATTCTCAGCATTTAAAATTCGAGGGTAAACTGCAATCCATCTCCCCCGCTGGTATCTTTCCATTTAGGCTCTTTAGGCGCAGCTTCCTTGTCCTTGGTTTCTTCGGTCTTCCCAGCCTCATCACCCATCACCCCATCACCCATCACCTCTTCACCCATCACCCCATCACCCATCACCTCTTCACCCATCACCCCATCACCCATCACCTCTTCACCCACCACCCCATCACTCCCTTCCATTTCTTCCGGTGCTAACTCCTTAAATCTCCCTGCCAGGTCGAAAATCTCATGATCGGCAACCCTTTTACCTTTCGCTTTTACACCTTTGATGCCAACAAACTCCGTGAGGTCTATTTCTGTTTCCACAACCTCTTCCGGCCTGTTTTTCCGGCAATACGAATATTTTAATATTGCATTGGGCTCTGGCCAGATCATCACCAGTTTATTTCCTTCCTCATCTCCCACGAAGTCCACCTTTTTGTCTGTAGCTTCAAGTGGGAATCGCTTAACATAATACCAGTTTTGTTGAGGATCGTGGTATACAATGGTAAGGGTTTTTCCTGCTTTGAATTTCCGGATCAGGATAAGATCTTCCTCGAAATGATTCGCCAGGTCAAAGTTGGTAATTCTGTAAGTACCGCTTTGGTAAATGGTCAGGATTTTATCTTCTCCTTCAAAAGCCCCGAGCAAAACGCCCCTGCCCTCTGCATTCAGACGGCGGACAACATCATCCCACCAGATCTGTCGTGCCCTGAGTGTGGAAATCCCTTCTTCCTTTTTCAGGATCTTACGTATTGGGTTCCGGGTAAGAATATTCCCCATCGAGCTCCTGTTTTTTATGGCCAACTGGCTCATATCAAATTCAAAATTGAGCTTCTTAAGTTTGGGCTTAGGCCTGTGATGAACCTGGATGACCTCGGCTTCCCCATTGGGATTCGCAGTAAAGTACAAGACCTTAGAATCTGCACTTCCTTTAGTCAGATTGTATTCTTTGTCGCGAGTGACACCCAAAACCGCGAAACGCTTGACCATGATAAAACCCTTTTTACCATCCTGGTATACAGCATTGTAAATCGTTCGTTCATCATTTTTCTTGAAGACGGCAAGGTGAATTACATTATTACCCACATAGACCTTCTCTCCTACTTTCGTGATAAAAAAGGTCCCGTCTTCCCTGAAAATAATGACATCATCAATGTCGGAACAATCATTAACAAACTCATCTTTTTTCAAACCAGTACCGATAAAACCTTCGGCACGGTTTACATAAAGTTTCTGGTTGGCAGCAGCGACGGCAGTAGCTTCTATCGATTCAAAATTCCGGATCTCGGTACGGCGCTCGTGCTTTTTCCCGTATTTCTCTTTGATACGCAACATATAATCAATGGCATATTGCGTCAAATGTGCCAGGTGAAAATCAACACCCTCGATATCTTTTTCCAGGTTTTTAATCTGTTCATCTGCCTTGAAACTATCGAATTTTGAGATCCTTTTAATTTTGATCTCTGTCAGGCGAATGATGTCATCCCTGGTAATTTCCCTTTTAAAAATATTCTTATAAGGTTCCAAACCCAGGTCGATGGCTTCAAGGACGGCTTCCCAGGTCTCACTTTCTTCAATGTCGCGATAGATCTTCTTTTCAATAAAGATCTTCTCCAGTGAACTAAAATGCCAGTTTTCAAGAAGTTCTGCTTTGCGAATTTCCAATTCAAGCTTAAGCAGGTCAATGATATTTCTTGATGAACGAGCCAGGATCTCACTTACGCCTGCAAACCAGGGTCGTCCTTCTTCAATCACGCATGAATTCGGAGAAATGCTTACCTCACAATCAGTAAAGGCATACAGGGCATCCATGGTAGTGTCAGGAGAGACGCCGGGAATCAGGTGCACCAGGACTTCTACATTTTCCGCAGTATTGTCGTCAATCTTTCGAATTTTAATCTTGCCCTTTTCATTGGCAGCAAGAATCGATTCAATCAGGGAAGATGTGTTTGTACCGAAGGGGAGTTCTGTGATTACCAGTGTCTTTTTATCCAGGAGGCTGATTTTGGCCCTGACCCGAACCCTGCCACCACGCAAGCCATTGTTATATTTTGAAAAATCAGCGAGTCCGCCGGTTGGGAAATCAGGATAAACAGGGGTTTCAATCCCATTAAAATAATCGATACAGGCATCGATGAGTTCATTGAAATTATGAGGTAGAATCTTGGAGGCCAGGCCCACTGCAATTCCTTCTGCTCCCTGAGCCAGAAGGAGTGGGAATTTCACGGGTAGAGTGAGGGGTTCCTTGTTACGACCATCATATGAAAGTTTCCAGGTGGTGGTTTTGGGGTTAAAAACCACATCCAGTGCAAATTTGGAAAGGCGGGCCTCGATATACCTCGGGGCGGCGGCGCCATCACCGGTAAGAATGTTCCCCCAGTTTCCCTGGGTATCGATCAGGATATCCTTTTGCCCCATCTGAACCAGGGCATCCCCGATGGAGGCATCCCCGTGGGGATGATACTTCATGGTATGCCCGATGATGTTGGCAACTTTATTGAATCGCCCGTCATCAAGCTCTTTCATTGCATGCAGCAACCTTCGTTGTACTGGCTTCAGGCCATCAGTGATATCAGGAACAGCCCGTTCCAGAATTACATAGGACGCATAATCCAAAAACCAGTTTTCAAACATCCCGCTAAGATGAATGGTCTTCTGAATCTCCGACAAAGCCTGGAATTCCCCGCCAGCGTCTTCTGCCAGATCCTCTCTTTTGTCATCTTCCATATCGATAATCTCTTCGTCCATCACGACTCACGTTATTTCCAGAATCGAAGTAAGCCTACTTCGGCAAAAAGGAAAAATAAAGTTAAAAAAGCAAATAACTTCCAGAACCGGATTCCCCGGCTCAACTCACTGATTGTTTGAGATAAAGGCTTAATACCTGTATCAAGAACAGTATAATCTTTTAGTTTATTATCATTGATCATTTTATTCAACTCAGCAGCGTCACGGCAATGCATATCGCTTTCTTTTCGGTCATAATTGAATGACAAGCCCTTTAATACGGTATTCCCTTCTAATAATGAATAATTTCCGGCTTCCTTTAACTGATCATGCGGGAAGAATGCAAGAGCGCCCGCAAGACTGCGATATTCAGGAATAAACTCAACATTAGCCTGTAAATTCTTTATTTTATATACATTCTCCCCGGAACTTTCTTTGCCACGGTATTCAATGGCTTCGTTTGCACCAATGGTATAGAACAGTTTTCCGGCCGACTGACTTAACATCGCCATCTGGAAAAAAGTCGGGACAAAAATAGCATGACGCGCAAAATTCCCGAATTCCGGTTTTAAGGGTGATGATAAAATATAAAGATGGCCTCTGCTGGCTTCCAGACTCGTAAGAAAAGGGTCGCCATTCTGCAGCTTTAACAAAACCTCTGTAGAAGCTTTGGCTGCAGAATTAATAGGGTAATGTGCCAATACAAGGGGCAGGTTAATATTCTCAGGCACTTTTTCAAATACACCGCGATACAGTGGATTCGTAATATTAATTTCACTGATGCTCGTGTTCACTGTATCGATTTTCCCCACTGATAAGGGACCAAACAAGGATAAAAACGACGAATAAACCGCCATATCTAATGTGGCAGGAGGAATTACCACCAGACTTCCTCCCTGGTCAAAAAAGTTCTTTACTTCTGCATTCAGCCCGGATGGGATATTCTCTACTTCATTCAGTATGATCAGGGTGTAATTTTTCAGAGAAGAATAATCCAGGGTTCTTAGTGAACCCGATTGATAGGAAAACGTGGAATCCCTGCCGAAAAGGCCATTCAGAAATGGACTGTCATTTTTATCATTAATAGAAAGCACTGGTATTTTGTCGAATACAGGGTAGGAGAAATACAGCCTGTCATCCCATACTGTCGGATAATCAACGATTTCAAGATATCCATTTTGAATTCCAATGGTGTTGTTGGTATAGGACAGTGAAATCACAGCGGTCTCCATGGCTTTACAATTCAGGCTGGCCACGGCTCTTTGTGTCCCATTGATAAAGAGCTTAACCGGAATTTTCTCATAATCGGATGATGAGCTGTTTTTTACCCTGGCAAGCATCCTCACTTGTTGGTTTAACTGAATAACAGGAGATTCAAGCCAGCAGGAATCGACATAGACATTTCCGCTTTGATTGCCTTTTACCGGAATGAGAAAATGTTGCACTGAACTATCTGGCTTTAAGGATGATAGATCTGAGACTGAATACTGAAAATCAGAGATAATGTAGGCTATTTTATTTGATTTCCCTAAGGTGGACAGCATGTCTTTTTGCCTGGAGGTAACCGAGGATATGTCCCTGGAAACCGAGGCTATTTTTACTTCCTGCAATAGTTCAAGAAATTCCTCCCTACTGACAAACCGCTGGTGACGGCCTTCGAAACTGCTGGTGACTAGCTGAAAAAGATCACCCGGCTTATATGCCATCGCTATTTCTGCAGCCTGGCGTTTCGCATCATCCAACAGACTTCCGTGAGGCGAACGCGCTTCCATGCTAAAAGAGTTATCAACATAAATGCTTACCTGGTTCCTGATGTCATCATTAACCGCCTTACGGGAAACAGGGATGTAAGGCTGGGCAAAAGCGAGAACCAGGCAAATAGTTGCCAGGATTCTCATTAATAAGACGAGTAAATGTTTTATACGTGATTGCTTCTGAGTTTGTAGTTTAAGCTCTTCCAGAAAGCGGACATTGGTAAAATATACCCTTCGGAATCTCCGAAAATTAAACAGGTGTACCAGTATGGGAATCCCAACTGCCAAAAGACCGAATAGAAAAAATGGATTTACGAATTGCATCAGAAAAATCAAAGTAGGGCAAAAGTACTGAATTCAACAATATTGTAGGAGCCTTGTTAGTATTATTCAAATCTTATGGCAAGCGAGGCAACCCTAAACTCTTTTTCATGTCTTAAATCATAAAACCAAAACTTGTAACATCACAAAACTTGTTTATCTTTGTTAAAATATTTTATAATCACAGACAATAAAGTGCTCAATATCAATCACTTAAAAAAACCTTTCCACATGAGACGGACAAGGATAAAATTCCTTTTTGCGCTAATCGCATTTTTTGCTGGCCTTATGTCAGTTCAGGCCCAGTTAATAGTCAGCACTGCAATGACGCCGCAACAATGGGTACAGGATGTATTAATTGGAACCGGGATTACCTCTTCTAACGTAGTCTTTAACGGCGCCGCGGGAAGTGCAGGAACCTTTGGAGGCAGTTCCAACATTGGAATGAACTATGGTGTTATTATGACATCAGGACAAATCACCAATTCCATTGGTCCCAATACGAATACGACCTGTGGTGTTGGGGTTAACAATGGTCACGCCGGAGATGCTGATCTGTCATTAGCTTGCGGCAAAACAACATATGATGCCTCTATTATTGAATTCGACTTTATCCCGGAATCAGATACCGTAAAATTTCACTATGTATTTGGCTCAGAAGAATATAATGAATATGTGCAGGACCCCATCACTTTTAATGATGTGTTTGGATTTTTCATCAGTGGCCCTGGAATAACCGGTCCCTATTCCAACAACTCCATGAACATCGCACTTGTTCCTTTTACCGCGATACCCGTTGCTATTGCTTCGATCAATAATGGTAATTCAGGATGCAATACGGCTTCCAGCGGACCTTGTACCAACTGTCAGTATTTTGTTGACAATACCGGTGGCACCACCGTCCAATATGACGGATTTACTACCGTTTTGACGGCATGGGCGGCTGTAACACCCTGCGTTCCCTATCACATTAAGTTAGCCATTTCTGATGCCTCTGACGGCATCCTGGATTCAGGCGTATTCCTGGAAGCCGGCAGTTTCTCCAGTACCGCTGTTGGAATCAGTACTACTTATGTCAGCGCATCCAATCCGAATCTTGTTGCCCCTATGGCTATTGAAGGATGCCGCAAAGCGATTATGAAGTTTACACTTCCTTTTGCCAGAATAGATTCAACCTGGATAACACTCAGCAGCATTGGCGGAACAGCCACTTATGGTGTTGACTATAATATTTACAGTAGTGCTCCCGGTGGATTTATTCCTTTCCCTCCAAAAGTACTTATCAGGCCTTATCATATCCAGGGAGACATTGTCATTGACCCTATTTATGATGGCATTACGGAAGGGACTGAATTTGTTGTCATTAAGATCAGAAAGACCATCTGCGATACCGTTGACACCCTTGTATCTATCCCAATAGCAGATTATTTTCATATTGCTGTTAATACCAATAGCGATACGGCAATTTGTGAAGGACAAAAACAACTTGAAGTGTCCACCAGCGGTGGAGCACCGCCGTATAATATTCAATGGTCACCTATCGCCACACTCAATAATTCCACGATTTCTAATCCCATGGCTTCGCCCAAACATACCACCATGTATTATGTTCAGGTCAAAGACAGTACGCGCTGTTCAATTGCGACTGATTCTGTCAAAGTCACTTACAACATAAAACCTCTGGTGAGTTATATGCCTCAGCCATTTGAGGGTTGTGATTCGCTTACAGTTGAATTTAAAAACAATACACTTCCCGCGAGTTCAGGCTTCCTTTGGGATTTCGGGGATGGGACCACCAGTACGCTGGCAAACCCAACCCACGTTTTCCATTACAACCCTTTAATGCCAAGATATTCAATTAATCTCCTGGCAACCACTACCGAAGGCTGTAATGATTCCTATTTTGCCACGGACCTTGTTACTGTGCATCCAATGCCCGTAGCTGATTTCAAAATTGACCCCATGGATAGCCTTGTTCTTGAAAAAGCCCATGTGACTTTCGTCAATCAGAGCTCTGCTACGGCAACCCATTATGAATGGAATTTTGGAGACGCCAGCAACACCACATCAACTGATATGAACCCGGTCTTCACCTATCTTGAACCTGGTTATTTCCCTGTTTATCTGAAGGTTCTAACCGACTTCGGGTGCTTTGATACGATCACACATATGATGAAGGTTATCAAAGAGACAAACTTTAGCCCTCAGATCCCCAATATTATCACGCCCAATGGTGATGGCAAGAATGACTTCTTCGTCATTATGAATGTGGCAGACTCTACCCAGGAACCACAACCATTGAGCGAAATCATGTTACCTCAAAACGAACTTTTGGTATATAACCGTTGGGGGAAAAAAGTTTATGACCAAGCTCCGTATCAAAATGGATGGGACGGAGCCGGTTTACCTGATGGTGTTTATTATTTTGTCTTTAGGTACAAAAAGAGAGATATTGCTTACCATGTTGATGGAACTGTTACCATCATGAGATAAAAAAAAGCCGGTTTACAACCGGCTTTTTTTTAGTTTTCCCTCAGGACAAACTCGTCATATTCCATTTCAAACCTTAGTTTGTGTTTAGATTCTTCCTGGGCCAGATGTGAAAAAAGGTTCTTCAATTCAGGACCCGGTGCTCTTTCCGCTAGCCTGGTATACAGCTTAAAAGCAGCCTTTTCACGATTCATTGCCAGAACAAGGGCATCCGAATAACTCATATCCGGAGTAGGCTGAACCTTAACAAGATAATCCGCAATCTTCATATCCGGAACTTTATCGCCAATAGCCATAAAGCTTCCCTCTTCGCGAATCCTCGTGATTCTTGCTTTATGTCCCATTTCCTCACGGGCAAACTGCTCAAATATGCTAATCATCTCAGGATTCTTTGAATTTGTGGCCAGCATATTGTAAAAATCAACGGCATCTTGTTCTGCATTAATTGCAAAATCAAGAATATCATTAAAGCTATTAAATTCTTTCATATTGACAAATTAAATAATACCCTGCTCAAGCATGGCATTGGCTACTTTCAGGAAACCGGCAACATTGGCACCTTTAACATAATTGACATAACCATCTGGTTCAGTGCCGTGTTTAACACATGCCTCGTGGATACTAACCATAATTTGTTGTAACCTGTGATCAACTTCGGTACTGGGCCATGACAATTTCATAGAGTTCTGTGACATCTCCAAACCACTGGTAGCAACACCGCCGGCATTGACAGCTTTCCCAGGTGCAAACATAAGCTTGCTTTCATGGAAAACGGCAATAGCCTCAGGCGTACTTGGCATGTTGGCGCCTTCAGCAACACAGAAAACTCCATTTTTCAAAAGGGTCATGGCATCGTCTTTCCCGAGTTCATTTTGTGTGGCACAAGGCAAGGCAATGTCACATTTTACTTCCCATGGACGTTTTCCCTGGAAGAATTGTGCTGAAGGGAACTCATATGAATATGGTTTCACGATATCCTGATTCGAGGCACGAAGTTCGAGTAAGTAATCGATCTTTTCTCCACTGATGCCATCCGGATCGTAGATATAACCATCCGGACCTGAAATCGTAACAACTTTTGCACCCAATTCAGTAGCTTTAATAATAGCACCCCAGGCAACATTGCCAAAACCAGAAACAGCAATGACTTTTCCTTTGAAAGAATCACCTTTGGCTTTTAACATTTCATTGGCAAAATATACAGCGCCAAAACCGGTGGCTTCAGGGCGGATAAGACTACCACCCCAGTTGAGACCTTTTCCAGTGAGGACGCCCGTATTCTCGCGGGCTAATTTTTTATACATCCCGTAAAGGAAACCAATTTCACGGCCGCCAACGCCGATGTCACCGGCAGGGACATCGGTCTCAGGTCCGATCAATTTCCACAATTCAAGCATAAATGCCTGGCAGAAACGCATGATCTCATTGTTCGATTTGCCTTTAGGGTCAAAATCAGATCCACCTTTAGCACCACCCATTGGCAGTGTGGTCAGGCTGTTTTTAAAGATCTGCTCAAAACCAAGAAATTTCAATATACTCAGGTTCACTGAAGGGTGAAACCGCAATCCGCCTTTGTAAGGCCCGATAACATTATTAAATTGAACACGGTATCCAAGATTAACATGAACGGTACCGTTATCATCCTGCCATGGAACTTTAAACATCAAAACACGGTCTGGCTCAACAAGTCTTTCCAGTATTTTTGCGGATTCAAACTGTGGGCTGTCATTGTAAATCTCTTCAATAGATTCAAGGACCTCTCTTACTGCCTGAAGATACTCCACCTCACCCGGGTGTTTCTTCTCCAACTCAAGCATAAATTTCTCTAAGTTCATGGTATTTAGGTTATTAAAACAGTAATGCAATTAAATGAGACCTTAAGCCCCATTGTTATTTGATTAACAGTGCAAAGTTATAAATTATCTTTCATTCAACACGAATGTAATAATTATTTTAGTCCCTGTCTAAATAGCAGGGCAATTCCGAAAAAATTACCTAAACTTGTGATGAAATAGAATTGAATTATGCTTTTAGGGAAGTTACTGAAAGATCTCAGGCGCAGGGACCACAAACCTGGTTTTGGGGGATTGGATATTCTGAAATATATTGGCCCCGGACTCTTGGTAACTGTTGGGTTCATTGATCCGGGAAACTGGGCTTCTAACCTGGCAGCAGGCTCTTCCTTTGGCTACACTTTACTCTGGATGGTCACGCTTTCAACAGTGATGCTGATCATCTTACAGCATAACGTTGCCCATCTTGGGATTGCAACAGGATTATGCCTGGCAGAGGCCACGACACTTTACACACCGAAATGGCTATCGAGAAGTATATTAAGTACAGCGATGATGGCATCGGTGTCGACATCTTTGGCAGAAATCTTAGGCGGGGCCATTGCATTAAACATGCTGTTTCAAATTCCGGTGAAGATTGGAGCAATGCTTGTAGTCATCACAATTTGCATTTTATTGTTTTCAAATTCCTATCAGAAACTGGAAAAGTGGATCATTGCCTTTGTCAGTCTTATCGGGATCTCCTTTATTTATGAATTATCCCTGGTAAATATTCATTGGGCTGAGGCGGCAAGAAGCTGGGTTGTGCCTGTGATCCCCGGAGGCTCCATGTTGATCGTCATGAGCGTATTAGGTGCTGTTGTCATGCCTCACAACCTTTTTTTACATTCTGAAATCATTCAAAGCAGGCAATGGAACCTGGAAAACGAGAAGGTTATTCAGAAGCAACTTGATTATGAGCTTTTTGATACTTTGTTTTCGATGATTGTCGGATGGGCGATAAACAGTGCGATGATCTTGCTTGCCGCAGCTACCTTTTTCTATCACACTGAAGTTGTCTCAGAGATTCAGCAGGCTGGAAAATTGCTGCAGCCTTTACTGGGAAACTCGGCAGTACTGGTATTCGGCTTGGCACTTCTTTTTGCAGGAATTGCCTCCAGCGTCACATCTGGTTTTGCCGGTGGAAGTATTTTCGCCGGGTTTATCGGGGAACCTTTTGACATAAAAGATAACCACTCACGATTGGGCGTTTTACTCTCTTTGGTCCCTGCCCTGATCCTGATTCAGCTGATTTCAAATCCATTTATGGGTTTGATTTATTCCCAGATGCTCCTCAGTATCCAATTGCCAATAACCATCATCACCCAGGTGTATCTTACTTCTTCGCAAAAAGTAATGGGGAAATATGTGAATAAAAAAACGACCACTATCACGTTGATAATGGTCGCTCTTATAGTCATCTATCTAAATATCAGACTCCTGGGATTTCTAATGGCTTAGAAAGGCCAAAAATTGTTATCATTCCAGATTCTCTCTTTTAACTCTTCATCCATTTTATAAAGTACGTGATGATGACCCCGTTCCCAATCAGCGAGCCAGGTAAACATTTCTTTTTCATTTGGATCTGTTGCTTCAGCAGCACGGGATGCATAAGCATCGATGGCACGGTTTTCAAAATCGATGGCAGCAGAAATGGCAGCGGCTTCGTAGCCTGCGGCGGAAATACTTGTTTTAAGACCCTCATTGAGTATCTTGTCGATAATGCCATCATCACCGGGAGTTTCCACCATTTCATTGGTGTCAAAAGACTTGTTTTTCTCGTAAAACGAAAATTGCCTTGCCAGAAATTCACCATGCATTTGTTCTTCTTCGGCCATGAAGGTAAATAATGTACGAACTTCCTCGTCCTGAGTCTGTTGAGCAACTTGAGTGTAAAAAGCCTTTCCTCTTTTCTCGAGCAAAATAGCCATTTTTAAAATGTCGGTTGGAGATTTAGTTTGCATTGCTTTTAGTATGATTAGTAATTCAAAAATCTTTGAGACAAAGATACAAAATCTAGAATAAAACGAGGATTTTCATTTTCTTTGTAGAACAAACCTTAGCCCTTGCAAACAATAGTTAAATCAAACCTGGTAAAGCTTTTTCAGTCCTGGTCTGGCGAAGAAGTCAGCGCTTTCGTGCCACTGGCAGCCTCAGGATCCAACAGACTGTATTTCAGAATCCATGGAGCTTCTCAGGTTGCTCTTGGCGTTTACAATCCGGATCGGCGTGAAAATGATGCCTTTGTTTATCTTGCAAGCCATTTGGCATCACAGGGGCTTCCTGTGCCTGTCGTCCTGGCCAAAGAGCTCGCAAAGGACATTTACCTGGTTAGTGATTTGGGGGATGTAACATTATACTCGTTAATTAGCAAGGACAGGCAGGACAGACAGGATTTGTCAGGTGAAACGAAAGATCTTTATCGGAAGGTCGTGAATTTGTTGCCCGCGATTCAGATTGATGGGGCTAGCGGACTCGATTATTCCATTTGCTATCCGCGATCGTCTTTTGACGAGCAATCGATGTGGTGGGATTTAAACTATTTCAAGTATTATTTCGTCAAGTTGGCCGGTATTTCCTTTGATGAGCAAAAACTGGAAGAAGACTTCAAGACACTCATTGATTTTCTTTTAAGTGCTGGCCCCGATTACTTTCTCTTCCGCGACTTTCAGTCCAGAAACATCATGATTTACAGAGGAGAACCCGTTTTTATTGATTTCCAGGGAGGCAGAAAAGGGGCTTTGCAATATGACCTGGCATCCCTCCTTTTTGATGGCAAAGCTGACCTCAGCACTGATTTCAGACAAGAATTGCTGGAACAATATAAGGTAGCGCTTGCCAAGAAAGCTCCGAATGCTGCCCTCGAATTTCAGAAATTCTTTTATCCTTTTGTTTATGTCAGAATACTTCAGGCAATGGGAGCTTATGGTTTTCGTGGTTTTTATGAGCGCAAAGAACATTTCTTGCAAAGCATTCCTTATGCTTTACGCAACCTGGAGTTTTTACTTCAGAATGAGCCACTCCCCATTCACATTCCGGAACTTAATCATGTCCTCAAAGGAATCCTTGCATCCTCATTTTTACGCAACCTGAGTAGACAAGCTTTAAAAGTCCACATCAAAAGTTTTGCTTATAAGAATGGAATACCTGCTGACACAGGAGGACATGGCGGTGGTTTTGTTTTCGACTGCCGGGCGCTTCCAAATCCCGGTCGTTATCCTCAATATCAAACACAGACAGGAAAAGATCCGGAAGTGATTAATTTTCTTGAAGAGGCTGAAGAGGTCAGTATATTTTTCAACCACATCTATTCGATTGTCATTCAAAGCATTGAAAACTATCAAAGCCGTGGCTTCAGCGATCTCGTCATCAATTTTGGATGTACCGGCGGCCAGCATCGATCCGTTTATCTGGCGGAGAAACTTGCCCGGTCTGTTTCCCAGCGTTCCGGTTTAGAAGTCATTCTAAAACATCGTGAACTTCTGTCCTCCAACCAAAGCTGATCCTGGATGAAAGCAATGATACTGGCAGCCGGACTGGGAACCAGGCTACAGCCACGCACCGACCACATACCCAAAGCTTTGGTGGAAGTATCAGGAAAGCCAATGCTTGCATGGGTCATGGAGAAGTTGATCCAATCCGGAATTCAGGAAGTCGTCATCAACATTCATCATTTCCCGGATCAAATCAAAGACTTCCTAAAAGGCAATAATAATTTTGGTATCCAGGTACATCTTAGTGATGAAAGCGCGGAATTACTCGATTCAGGAGGCGGAATCCTCAACGCAAAGCAGTTTTTGGAACATGATGTCTTTGTTGTCTACAATGTTGATATCCTGTGCAATATTGATTTGAAAAACTTAGAACAAGCCCATAGGCTCAGCCATGCGATGGCCACCCTGGCAGTAAGAAACAGAAACACCTCCAGGTACTTACTCTTTGACGATGATTTCAGGCTGAGAGCATGGGAAAACCAGCTTACCGGACAATACAAAGGCCAGGAACCCAATGCTGCAAGCGAATTGAAACCTTTGGCATTCAGCGGAATTTCTATTTTCTCGCCGGAAATATTTGGATGTATAAAAGAAACAGGAAAGTTCTCCTTAACCGATCTGTTATTAAAACTTGCACCCGAACATCAGATCCGAGCCTATCCGCATGACGAGGATTACTGGTTCGACCTGGGTAGCGAAAAAAACATTGAGTTGGCCTCTTCATATTTCTTAGCTCATTAAACATGGACAGTTTCCTTGGAAGGATTGCTGAAACGCTGCATCGGGAATATCCGGTTCAGCCAGGGAAAATCGCGCTGGTTTTTCCGAATCGGCGAGCCGGGCTTTACTTTAAGAAACACCTGGCTAATCTCCTTGAACAAGCGGTTTGGCTGCCTGATACGTTTTCGATTGAGGATTTTATTTACAAAGTACTGGATCGCCAGAAAGCTGAACATGAATTTCTTCTGTTTGAATTCTACCATATACACACACAAATCAAGAAAGAAAAAGCCCAGCCCTTTCAGGATTTCGCTGACTGGGCCGAAACGGCTTTAAAAGATTTCAACGACATCGATCTAAGCCTGGTAAATGCGTCTGGCCTTTACCAAAATATCGATGAAGCCAAGGCAATTCAATTGTGGAACCCGGGACAGCCATTTCTAACTCCATTCGAAAGTAATTACCTTGATTTCTTCCGTTCCTTTGGAGAATATTACAAACTTTTAAGCGAAAGCCAACTTGCACAGCAGAAACTGAGCCAGGGGCTTGCCTACAGGACTGCAGCAGAAAACACTGATAGTATCATCAGGGAACTCGCCTGGGAAAAAGTCTGGTTTGTCGGATTTAATGCGTTAAACTCTGCAGAAAAAATTGTCATCCAGGCCCTTACAATGGCAGGGAAGGCCAGAGTATTTTATGATATTGATAAATACTATTTCGACGATGAGACCCAGGAAGCAGGAAATTTCCTTAGAGAACATCTTGCCACAACGCCACCTGAAAAACTTCAATGGCTGTCGGATCGTTTGCTCACAGAACCCAAAGAAATTGAAATAATCGGAGTACCGCAGCTTATCACACAAGCAAAAGTAGCCGGCCAGATCCTTGCAGGAATCCATCCCGAAACCCACGAAAAAACCGCTGTTGTCATGGGTGATGAAAGCCTCCTTATCCCTATGATCCATTCACTCCCAGATAATCTTGGGGAATTTAATGTAACCATGGGAATGCCGCTGCGATTGTCACCTCTTCATGCGTTGTTTGAGTCTCTGTTCCAGCTTTATCGCACTGCCATAATTTTTTCTGCAAAACAAAAGGAAAACGAAGTATTTAACCCGGAAAAGCTAAGATTTTATCACAGTGACCTGGTCAATTTCCTGGTTCACCCGGGAATAATTTCCTTTTCACCGGCAAGTGGTGCAGCAGCACGTAAGATTCAGGTTTCAAACCGCTCATTTTACAGCGCCAATGACATCCGGGAGTTGTTGTTTCAAGATTTGGGTTCTAAAATTAACCAATTGGGACATATATTCGAACTTGATCCTTATCAGCCATTCAACTTGGTCAAAGGTTCGTTGTATCTCATTGAACTAATGAAAGATGCACTTACTGAAACTGATGACCTCAACAAGGAATACCTTTACCATTTCACGATTCTGTTTAAGAATCTTCTTGATCTGTCCTTAAAATATAATCCCGTAATTGATCTTATCGGTCTGAAAGCGCTTTACAGGCAAGTGGTGTCGGTGACCAAACTTCCATTTTACGGAGAACCATTAAAAGGAGTTCAATTTATGGGAATGCTCGAAACCCGTAACCTGGATTTTGAACAGCTTATTATCTTAAATGTCAATGAAGACATCATGCCTTCAGGGAAAACCCATAATTCCTTTATTCCTTTCGACATTCGCAAAGAGTATGGACTCCCAACATATCGGGACAACCAGAGCGTTTATGCGTATCACTTCTACCATCTGCTGCAACATGCCAAAACGGTTTATATACTTTATAACACAGAGCCAGGAAAAGTCGGCGGTGGCGATAAAAGCAGGTTTATCGGTCAGCTCATTCACGAGATGCCAAAGAAAAACCCGGCTGTTGTCATCAGAGAAAGAGTGCTTCATTTATTTCCTTCGACAGAGTCACAATCCAGGGAAATAATCATTGAGAAGACTCCGGACATCCTTCAAAAACTCAATACAATAATTACAGAAACGGGACTAAGCGCCTCACGTTTAAACATTTACCTGAGCTGCCAGCTCCGTTTTTATTTTGAGAGCGTCGAGAAACTTCGTGAAAGCGAAGAAGTTGAAGAGACCATGGAAGCCGGAACCTTTGGGAATGCGATTCATAAGGCCTTATATGAATTGTATTTACCATGGATCAAAAGGCCTCTTGGAAAAGAATCTTTTAAAGACATTAAATCAAAAATTGAAACCACTGCCATTCAGTGCTTTAAAGACATTTTACCTGAAGGAGACCTCAGCCATGGGAAGAACCACCTGCTTGTTCAAACCGGGATCAGCCTGATAAAAAAACTCGTGAGCCTGGAAGAAAAGCGAATGGAAAAGGATGAACAATCTGAAGCTCGTATTATCCTGTCACTGGAGCAGAAATATAAAATTGAACGAAATGGGATCACCTACGTTGGGATCATCGACAGGATTGACAAAAGTGGAAACCGGATTGAAATACTGGATTATAAAACCGGGAATGTGGAAGCCGCTGGACTTAAGTTCAGTAATTTTGAAGAACTCGCTTCAAAGAAAGGGGCTGACAAGCTTTTTCAGTTACTTTTTTATCTTTTATTAACGCAAAAAGAAGATGAACTGGAGGGTTTTAAAATTGAGCCGGGCATCGTACCTTTGCGTAAGTTGAACAAGGGGGTTATTTATGCAGATTTACCTGCGAAAGATACTGACTTATCGAGCTTTATTTCGGAATTCCAACAATACCTTGAATTAATTGTTGCTGAAATTAGAGATATTTCTAAACCCTTTACACAAACCATTGTCTTAGAGAAATGCAAATACTGTCCTTTTACTGCAATTTGTAACCGGGCTTAGTATTCAAAAAAAACAACATCCATGAACACTCCATTCTCAAAATCATTGATAAAATCAGGAATCCTATTCCTTTTTATTGTTTTCTTCATCTCTCCCACTCATGCACAACAAGTTTTGTCGCCGCCCGGAGATACTGCTAACTATCCTTATTGGATTGACATGATGCAGGACCAGAATGTGAATTTTTTTAAAGTTCAACATGCATTTGAGGTTTATTGGAAAGACAGAGAAATCACAAAAGGCTGTGGTTGGAAGCCCTTTAAACGTTGGGAATACATGATGTCCAAAAGAGTCAGCCCAACAGGTGACCGTCCGGATCCGGCTATCGATATAAATGCATATCAGGATTATTTTGTCCGCCAGGGTCACAAGAATATTAAAGCTGGAAACTGGATAGAGCTGGGTCCAAAAAAAATACCCGTCAGTGGTGTTGGCCTGGGCAGAGTTAATGCCATTGGATTCCATCCAACCGATCCGAATATTTTATGGGTTGGAGCAGCTTCTGGTGGGTTGTGGCAATCAACCAACGGTGGACAATATTGGTACAGCAACACTGATGGATTACCAACGCTCGGCGTATCTTCTATTGCAGTTGATTTCGTCAACCCAGACGTTCTTTATATTGGCACTGGCGACAGAGATGCCTCAGATGCCCCTGGCATTGGTGTCATGAAAAGCATTGATGGCGGACTCAATTGGGCTTCCTCTAACACAGGAATGGGTAATGCAACTGTAGGCAAATTGCTCATCAATCCTTTAAACAACAACACCTTATATGCCGCAACATCTGGGGGTATCTTCAGGTCGATTGATGCAGGATTGAACTGGACTCTTGTCTCAGGTGGAGGTAACTGGAAAGACCTCGTTTTCAAACCTGGTGATACACTTACTTTATATGCCAGCCAAAATCAAAAATTGTATAAAACCTCTGATGGAGCCAATACATGGACACAATTAAACTATGGAAATACCAGTGGTGCAAGAGGTGTCATTGGCGTTAGCCCAGCCAATCCTTCCTATGTATATTACCTGGTATCAAACGCTGAGTCTTTCAAAGCTTTGTATCGCTCAACTGATGGCGGAAATACCTTTACTCAAATGTCGAACAGTCCGAATATCCTTGCAACAGGATGTACCGGTGGCACTGGAGGACAGGGATGGTATGACTTATGCATCAATGTTGATCCTGTTGATGTCAATAAAATTTTTGTGGGTGGGGTAAACATCTGGAGTTCTTCCAACGGGGGGCAAACCTGGACCATCGTTGCCCATTGGACAGGAAGTTGCAGTGTTGATTATGTTCATGCTGACATTCATGTTTTCGAAAGAAATCCGCTTAATAGCAATCTTTATACAGGCTGTGATGGTGGCTGCTGGTATACTGCGGATAATGGCTCAAACTGGAATTTTATAAGCCAGGGATTGGCCATTTCACAGATATATAAAATCGGGCAGAGCAAGACTGTGAGCAGGATGGTCATGAATGGTTACCAGGATAATGGCAGTAATCTATTGAATGACACAACCTGGACACACGTAAATGGCGGGGATGGAATGGAATGTGCTATCGATCCTGTAAATCCAAAGTACCGTTATGCGACTGTTTATTATGGTGATGTAAGCAGGATTTATAACAACAATAACAACGGCACCATCGGTGGTAACGGTACCAATGGCATTAATGAAGCCGGGGCATGGGTCAGCCCTTTTCTGATCGACAATTCTGCTCCAAACACGATGTTCCTGGGTTTGAAGAATGTATGGAGAAGCAATAATATAAAAAATGGAAGCATTGCAGGGATTACATGGACAAAAGTCACTACAAACCTGAGTTCAGGAGATTGCGTGGCCTTAAAACAATCCACTGTTGATCCGCAGATACTATATCTCGTAAAAGATTCTCACCTATTTTATCGCACCGACAATGCTCATGCCATAACGCCAAGCTGGGTAGATCTTTCGGCCCAATTGCCCAATGCTTCAACCCCAACCGACATCAGTACAGATCCGCAAAACATTGACAATGTGTACTGTACCAGCAACCACAAAATCTATTTTTCAACGGATCGTGGAAATTCATGGACTGACATCAGTGGTACACTCCCCAATGTGAGCCTTAACACCATCATTTGTTCAAAAAGTAATCATAGCGGGCTTTACCTAGGAACCGACATCGGGGTTTTTTACAAGGATGACATGATGACCGACTGGATTCCTTTTACCAACGGACTTCCTGCCAATGGCAGAGTTACTGAACTAGAGATCTTTTATGATACTGTTAACCCTGACAACAGTCGCATTCATGCAGCAACCTACGGCCGTGGCTTATGGGAATCATCTCTTTACAAAACTACGCCGGTAGCTGGTTTCTCCGCCGATCATACCACCATGCCTATTGGTTGTGCGATTAACTTCTTTGATCAAACCAACGGGAATCCAACCTCCTGGCATTGGTCATTCCCAGGAGGGAATCCTTCAAGCTCCACTTTACCCAATCCAAGCGCCATTACTTACGCCGCTGCCGGAAATTACAACGTTCAGCTTATTGTTGCGAACAGCTTGGGGAGTGACACCTTAAACATACCTGTTTATATTACGATCAGCAATTCTCTGCTGCCTCTGGCCAATTTCAACAGCAGCGACTCTATCCTTTGTTCCGGAACTCAAGTGATTCATTTCTTTGATGCAAGTGCCTACTGCCCTATTGGATGGGAGTGGTCTGTACTACCCGCTACGGCAACATTCGTGAATGGCACTTCAGCAAACTCACAAAATCCTGAAATTCAATTTAACCAGGATGGCTATTACAGCATTTCTTTGAATGTAACCAATATTAACGGGAGTGTTTCTTTAAGCAAAACTAACTACATCGTTATCGGAGGGCTCAATGCACCTTTTGCTGACGGCTTCGATTATCCTGACATCAAAGGGAAAGGCTGGACCATTGAGAACCCTGACGGTGACTGGAGTTGGGTGAATGCTGTAACCGGAGGCCTGGCGAACAGTACTCGCTCCGCTGAAGCTCCCATTTTCTCAACAAATTCTTTTGGATTTAAAGACCGGCTAATCAGTCCTGCATTGAACCTAAGCAATTACAGCAATGCAATGTTACATTTCAGGCACGCTTATGCACAATATGATGCAGCTTATTCCGACACATTATTTGTTTATGCTTCCGATAATTGCGGGCTTAGCTGGACCAAAGTGTATACAGGATTTGAGGATGGAAGCGGGAAGTTTTCAACCCATCCACTTCTAATTACCAATTTCGTGCCTCTTGTCGCAAACGACTGGTGTGGCGGGACCTTTGGGGCTGACTGCGACAACGTTAACCTATCTGCCTATGCCGGTAAAAAGAACGTTAAAATTGCATTTGAGTCGGTAAGTACCACGAGTAACAATATCTTTATCGATGACTTCCTGGTCGATGATGCCGTTGGAATTAATGAAATAACCAACAATAACAATTACCGGATCTACCCGAATCCTTCTGCCGATCGTTTCTTCTTGGAGATTCTTGACAATCATCAAACGCTTCAACTTGATGTACTGACCCCGCTTGGGCAAAAAATCCTACATAAAGAGATCTCAGGAAATCCGGGCAAATCCGTGATCACTCTTGATCTTGGAAAATATCCAAAAGGAGTATATTACCTGATGGTAATAAGCCCTGGTGAGAAATCTATGCAAAAACTTTTTCTGCAATAAAATACGTCGAAATGCATGTATTTTGCTTTAAAAAACTGAATACTGCCATTAGTAGATCAAAGGTTCTTTTCTGTTTATTTTTCCCTGTAATTTTCGTGAGTGCATATGCGCAGGAAATCACCGCCATTGACCTCAGGTTAAAAGAAATACCACAGGAAAAAACTGAATCCACCCTATTGCTTGCTTCCTGGATTAATGACAATTTCAGCGGAGAAACCGATAAGGTGACGGCTGTTTATGTCTGGCTAAGCAGGAATATTAGCTATGATATTGCAGGAATGTACAACACCCAGTATTATAAGACAACGGATGAGGCAGTAAAAAAAACCTTAAAAAGCCGCAAAGCTGTTTGCCAGGGTTATGCAATGGTTTTTACTGAAACCTGTAAGAATATGAATATCCAGGCATGGACCATCTCTGGTTACACCCGGCAAAATGGTCAAATTGTAAAACTCTCCCATGCATGGAATTCAGCCAGGATTGAAGGAAAATGGTTTTTATTTGATCCTTGCTGGGGAGCAGGATATGTGAAAGACGGACAGTTTTATTCATATTTCAACCTCGACTATTTCAAGCTCACTCCCGAGAAAATGTTGTTAACCCACATGCCTTTTGACCCGCTATGGCAGTTTTCAGAACATCCAATTCGTCCAAGTGCATTTGACAATGGGAAACTGGAACATGACCCAAACACTTCGCTATTCAATTTCACCGATACGCTTACAGCCTATTCTGCCCTTCCAGCAATCGCTCAGACCATCGCCAAGCTCAGTAGGATAGAACAAAATGGACTAACAAATGAAATGACCGGTATTGAAGCAGGCTATCTTCGTACTGAAATCAGCGTCTTTAATCAGAATACTGTTATCAATCAATATAATGATGCTGTGCTGTTGTTCAATTCAGGGATTGGCCTTTTTAATAAGTATGTCAATTTTAAGAACAAACAGTTCAAACCAAAGTTAACTGATTCTCAAATCAGGCTAATGATTGATACTGTAGGCATTACATTGAAAAAGTCACAAGCCATTTTATCAGCACTACAGAGCAATGACGAAACTTTAATTGCCAATATCAACACAGTAAAAAGTGCAGTAATCGATTCTATAAAGCGATTTGAAGAGGAAAGTGCTTTTGTCACAAAGTATCTGAAAACCGCTCCAATTCTAAGAAAAACGCTATTCTACAAAAGGCCTTAATACACAAAATCATGAAAAACATCATCAAATCTGAAAACAAGAAATCCAATTTCTCTGAGATTTTGTCAGGATTTTCTGATTTAATTCCCAAGCAGAAAACCAGCCAGGCCCTGGTTTACCTGGGAATTTCCATGATCACGGGATTGTTTGGGTTAAGCCGGGAATTTCTGAATATTTTTGGGGGAAATGAATTCATCCTTGGCAGCTTGCTCTTTTCCTGGTTTTTATTGCTGGCAGCAGGGTACTGGATCGGGAGCTTCCCATTTACGCGATTTATTAAAAATGACCCAATGGCAGTCGGCTTCCTATTCCTGACTTTGAGTCCCGTGCTGTCATTACTTTTGCTTCATTTTGGGAGTCCCTTACTTTTCCAAAACAGCCATACTGCTTGTTTTTGGGGCATCAGTGGATTTTCGCTGTTGGTATTCGCACCCTTATCTGGCTTGATCGGAGTGCTGTTCCGTCATTTTTCTGTTTCACTTGGAGAAAGCTCCGGTAAAAACGATTTACTTCCAGCATTAAGTTGGGTAGGTTTTGGCGCATTAATTGGGGCATTGATATATTTTGCCCTCGGTTTTCTGCCGCTTAAAAACGTTCAGATCATCCTAATCATCAGCCTGCTCAACCTGGCTTTTGGTTGGACCATGGTTTACCGGTCAAAGAGAATCCTTTTGAATATTATCGCCTTTCTCCTAAATGTGTTCATTTTAATCTTATTGATTGCCTTCAATTTCCAAGCGTTATTGACCTCCCAACATATGACTGAAGGTACTGCCATCATCAAACAGCAAGAAAGTGCTTTCGGACAATTGACTGTTGGCGTTCAAAACGGAAAAACGAATTATTACACCGGCACGACTTCATATTTCCCGACCCGGGAAGATCAAAGCATTGAAGAAAGCGTTCATTTTACCTTGCTTCAACTGTTTAAGCCTCAGTCTGTTTTGTTGATTTCTGGCAGCGACACACGTTATTTAGCTGAAATGCAGAAATACAAGCTCAAACATATCGATGTGTTGGAGGCTGATCCTGCCATGATCCCCTTAATAAAAACGCACAATGCGCTGAATACCAGCGGTGCGATCAACTATATAGAAGAAGATCCTGCAACTTATCTTCTGAATACCACCACAAAATATGATGTCATCATGCTGCTTTTGCCCGACCCGACAACCTTGCAGCTCAACCGATATTATACCCTGGAATTTTTTAAGTCGCTGAACAAACGATTGAATGAAAATGGCATCGTTTATGCGAATCTTGACAAGAATTCTTCCCAATCGAATGAGATGAATTCTGTGATTTTTTATACGATGAAGAAAACTTTCCGTCATGCAATATTAATTCCCGGCGCTCAAAGTCACTTTGTAGCCTCTATCAATCAACTGAGCATCAAGCTTGCCGGAAAGGCAATGGATAAAGGGATCGTAACAAAACATCTAAATACAAATCCCAACGATACTCTTTTAAGAAACCGCACTGAAACAACGATGAAAGGTCTTTCCACTGAGATAAAACTCAATCGTGATTATCACCCCGGCGCCTTTTTCAGCTTGATCAGCCTCAGCATGCCCTCGACGGATGGCCTGAGCATTGGATTAAGTGTTGTCATCATCCTGCTGCTTGCCTTTTATTTATTCAAAGGGAAAGCGAAAAGGATATCTGTATTTTTAACAGGATTGACAGTATTGTCTATGACGATACTTTTGCTGATGTCGTATCAGGCCATATTTGGAAATCTTTACCTAATGATGGGGATTTTAATCAGCATGATCCTGGCTGGAAGTGGGATTGGGATAAGGATTCAGCAGAAAATGGAAAAAGAGGAGAATGCACCATCTTTGCCTGCTATACAGGTGATGATCGGCAGTTACTGTATATTGATTCTTTTCTTCCTTTTGGGCATTCGGGAAATCAGCACGTCAACAATATTGATTACTGCCGTATTTATAACCCTGTTGTTGGCGGGAGGTATCCTAACTGGCTTGCAATTGACAGCGATCAATGCCACTATAAAAGAAGAAGAAGGCAATCTGATCAATTCCCTTTACCTGGCTCTAATGATAGGAATGGCTATAGGAGCCCTGCTCGGAATCACTTTATTATTCCCAATCGTTGGATTGATTTTAAGCTGCATTATTTTCGGGATTCTGAATGCGGCGCTGGGATTTATTTTTTATTAGCATCCCCCTTCTGCACCCTTTTTCTTCTGAACCACAGGAGCAACTTTAACTTTAGCTGGTTCTACCTGGATTGCAGTTGAAGAAGTTAGTGGAGCCTTCTTTTTCATCTCTATCGCATAATTGAACATGGCTTGCTCATCATAAGAATTTGGCTTTTTCCCAAGAGAGTCGGCCGGGGCAATATACCCGCTATATCCACCAGCAAGCAAGCTGACATTCAAATAGCCAAGCTGGCGAAGCAACATACAGGGAGCATTTGCCTGACTCTGGTCGTTCCCGTATAGGATCACATCTACATTTTCTGCTTTAAGCTGATTAAAGATCTTACGATTTTCTTCAGAAAACATATTGTTAAAAGGGATGTTCAGTGCTTGATCCATATGTCCTTTTACAAAATCATAGGGGGATCGGATGTCAACAAAAACGAAAGGCTTGTTGCCTTTGTTTGCTTTGATTTTGTCAAGCTCAGCAAGTGCTACTACATTGGTAGGTTTTGTGATGTCTTGCAGGCTTTCCTCAAGATTGAGCGCATATTCTGGTTCCTTTTCACGGGCGACATACATGATTCCCAGAAAAAAAATAGCAGCAAAAATTAAAGTATAAACGATCTTTTTGTTCATAATCTGTCATTTAAAGCATTAAATATCAACATCCGCCTTCAGCTCTTTTCATTTTAGATGATGTCTTAAGATTTACATTTTCTTTTGAGCTTGCTTCGGTCGTATTTACTGGAATCAATCCACCTCCGGTAAAATACAGCGAGGCAGCCATCCTCGTGCGATATTGCCTGAATTCAGCATCAGAAGCAGTTGCTGTTGGCTTTACCGGGGTAATAATCGTAGTAAACCAGCGGTTGACTCCACCTTTCATTACAAAAACATTTTTCAACCCTTTACGATGTAACAGTAACCAGGCTTGTTCGGATAAAATGTCTCCATTGCAGAAAAATACGACATGGCGATTTCCCTTTTCCAGCTCTTCCAGATTTTTCTTCCTCAGGATGTCTGAAATAGGCATATTTACAGCCTTTTCGAGTGTGAATGCACTAGATTCTTCTGGTTTCCGAACATCGACTAGTAGATAAAACGGGTCTTTGTCGATGATTATCTTAGCAACTTCATCAGTCGAGAGAAAACGTGTCTGGTCGTTGATCTCCAGCAGTAGTTGATGGGGCTTCACTTCTGTAATATTCTTCCTTCCTGGCAGAATGACGAGGCCCAATGCAAGAATCAGCATGGCAGGGGCCAGATAATAGAATCCTTTGTTCATAATGTAATGATTAGTAGTCCACTTTATCAATCCGTTTTTCGATCAGCGAAGTAACATAGAAGGCTGCCACAGCCACAACACTCAGCACAAAAATGAAAATTCCCGGCGACAGTCCCAAAACCTCATTTACTTTCATCGGCCCCAGGTTGGTGGCATTGTAAAAATTCTCGTACAGAGGATAAGCTTCTGAGAAAATAAAAATTCCAACAAACATACCTCCTGTAAAAAACATGGCATCAATCTTTCCAATTGCGGCAGCACAAATGCTTGTTCCCGGACAAAATCCACCCATGATAAATCCCAACCCCATGATCAGTCCGCCAACGATGCCGGATTTCACCACGGTAGGATTGACGAATATCATTGAAAGATCTATCCATCCGAGATAGCTGAAGTAAAGCATGCCAACACTAGCTGTTATGGCAGCTGTGAAGAATACCTTCAAAACGACGAAATCATAGCCGTAAAAGACCCCGGCAAGTTTACGTGAAGAAGAAAACCCGGCGGATTCGAGCACGAATCCAAAGCCGATTCCTATCAATACAGCGATCACGTTATTCCAGGCCGGATCGATAATTCCTTGTGTAATTAATGGTCCCATGATTAAAATTTAAATCCAGTTTTTTCTAAATAAATAAGCAAAGGCATAAGCTGAGCCAAAGATGCTTAGCATGGCGATAAACCCACCAAGAGCCATGGATGCCATGCCGCTCAAGGCAGCTCCACTCGTGCAGCCTCTGCCAAATTGAGAACCAATACCGAATGCCAGTCCACCGAGGGTAGCAAAAACCAACCTGCGTTGTGATGTGATATTTGGTGAATGCTCGACCTTTAGCTTAAGTCGCCCGGCAATAGCACCAGAGATCAGAGCACCTGCCAGCACGCCAATCACCTCAAAACTAAGCCAGTTGTTCATCGGATTCTCATTCGCAGTAATAAACTGTTTCAGGTAATGTGAGTTCTGGGCATGACTTGGGGCAATGGTATTCACAGTGCTTGCGACAGCCGTTTTAATAGACCCGGAAGCCCCAAGTCCGCGGCCTGTAATATAAAAGGACGCGAGCAAAACCAGTCCCAGCCAAAGTCCTGCCGCATATGGATTCAGGTAAACCTTTGAGCGATCCTGAAATTTATTTTCTTTCATTACATCTTAATTATGAAGGTTAATACAAATAACGTGTGATCTGACCTGCTTCTACCATGATAAAGCGGAAGATCAATCCTCCCAGGAGTACCATCAGTGCAGGGATAAGGACGGGAATTTTCTTTCCTGACAATTCCATAATCTCCAGGATGGCTGGAAAAAGCAATCCCATTATTACAACAAAGACCCAGAAAAACACAGTGAACTCTCCCCCAAGGAAAAGCTTGGCTGCTTCTACCTGTACAGCACTACTCGCCAGGAAACCCATAAAGAGATGGATGATAAGGAAGATCTCTATACCAATCAGCATCAGGTCGATCTTGCTGAGAATTGCTCTTTCGGCATGACTTTTCGACATCCAAATTAAAGCAGCTACACCTGAGGAAAGGCCGGAGACCAGGAACAAGGGTCCGAGCAGAGAGGTATTCCATAGCGGTCGCGCATTGAAGGCTGATAACAATATCCCCGTATAAATACCCAAGATCACCGACAAAATCATCATCAACCAGGCAAGACCCTTGCGGTGCCCTTTGACCCAGGTTTCTGTTTTATCTAAAAGTGGTGTTGTCCATGTCCAGTTTGGCTTCAGCTCTCTGAGATAACTGGCTGACCAAACCATTGAGAGTGGTGTAATGAGCATCAGGACCCAGGCTCCCCACGACATTGGCGACTGCAACCGAATGGTCGTATACAACTGCCAGAAATATAATTTATGTTTCAGGTCGATGAAAAGGCAAAACAAACCGACCACCAGGGCTATGGGAGCCAGGAAGGTTCCCCACTTCACCGTGGTTGGCATTTCTTCTTCTTTGCCCCTGATGGTATATAATCCCGCAAAGAACAATAATCCTGCTGCCAATCCTCCAAGGAAAAGATAAACAGGGATCGACCAATGCCAGATATTCAAATAAGGATCTATATTGGGGACGGCACGTCCGCTGACAAATAACTCTTCTTTCATATCTCTTTTTATTAAATAAGATAATAAATCTGTGGACGTGTCCCAGCCTCTGGAGCCAGCACTTTATACTTCCTTTTCTCCAAGGCTTTACTCACTTCGCTGTTGGAATCTTCCAGGTCACCGAAATAAAGACATTTTGTGGGGCATACAGCCACACAGGAAGGACCCTGGCCTTTTTCAATTCGATGCAGACAAAAAGTGCATTTGTCAACATAACCATCCGGGTGTGAATAGCGGGCATCGTACGGACAGCTTTGAATACAGGCACCACAGCCAATACATTTGCTATGGGTTACGGTAACGATACCTCCTTGTTCGAAATGACTGGCGCCAGTAGGACAACAACGTACGCAAGGAGAGTTTTCACAGTGATTACAACGTTCTGAACGAATCTCAATTTCCAATTCTGGATATGTGCCGGCCATCACCTCCACGACCCAGTCGCGACAGTAACCGATTGGCACATTGTTTTCTGTCTGACAGGCAACCACACAGTCGCTACAACCCACACATTTCCTGGTATCTATTGCCATTGCATATCTCATGACTGAACCTCCTTTCCCGGGTCTTCTGTGATAAATGTGATGAAATTACCCCGCATGCCTGTCCCACCCATTAATGGATCCAACATGACATGGGTTATGAGCTCAGAATCGCTGGCTCCACGTCCATAAGCTCTTCTCAGCTCTTTTTTATGATGCCCGAAGCCATGGACCATATAAACAGAATCCCAACGAATTCTTTCTGTGATCCTGACTTTGATCGGGAAAGTTGAAACGACACCATCCTGATTCTTTAACCAGACATACTGATCTTTTTTCAGATTCCAGATGCCGGCCACTTTTGGATTCACCCAAACACTATTTTCTTTCATCAGGTCGACGAGGTTGGGATTATTGGCGGTACGGCTGAAAGTATGCATCGGGGCACGGCCATAAATCAGGCGATAAAACCCTTCCGGCGGTTCGGGATGAGGTGTATAAACCGGAATTGGATCGAAACCCAGACTTGCAAGGTGATCAGAATATAATTCAATCTTTCCGGATGGTGTTTCAAAAACATGCTCAACATCATCAACAATATAGAGTTCCCCTTTTGTCCTCGGATATTTCTTTACGCCTATCTTTTTCATCTCCTCAAGGCTAGAGCCCAGTTTTTTGAGCTGCCAGTCAAGGACTTCTGTATAGTCTTTCCACGGGAAGAAAGCGCCCAGTCCGAGTTTCTCGCCCAATTGTTTGGCAATCCACCATGCAGGCTTGGAGTCGTACATGGGTTCTGCGGCCGGCATTCTTAAAGCAATATAAGGTTCCCGATGGGGTTCATTTCTAAGATCATCGTAGCGTTCCAGATAAGTGCATTCAGGGAGAACCACATCGGCATAACCCGTAATCTCCATCGGCATGGTGTCAATGACTACCATGAATTCCAGGGCCTGCATCGCGTTGAGGGTGGTGGTCTTGTCGGGCATGGTCAGCGGCAGGTTTGTGCCAGCTACGATCCAGGCATGAATCTGGTTATTATTTGCATGATCCGGAATTGATGCATCAATCATGGTATTGGATACTGACAATCCTGCCAGGGGATATTTGCCATTCAAGGTCTCTTTCCAGCCCCAGGCTGGTTTTGGGAATTCAGGTGTCGGATACTCAGGGACACCTATAGCCTCCTTAAAATAAAAACCGCCTCTCCTACCCCAGGTTCCCAGAAGCGCGTTGATGATGGCAATAGCACGTGAGCGTTGGGAGTCATCGCCATACCAGGTCGCATGACGGCCAGGATGAATGATTGCGGCCGGAGCAGCAGCAGCCATTTCCCTGGCAGTAAGGCGGATCAGGTCTGGATCCAGGGTAGTGATTCCATAAGCCCATTCAGGCGTCATGGAACGCACATGTTCTTTTAATTTATCAAAGTCTTTCGCGTATTTAGTGATATAGTCCTTATCAAATAAATTTTCATTGATGATGACATGAATCCAGGCCAATAACAAGGCAATATCTGTAGCAGGTTTTATTGGAAGCCAATACTTGGATTTGCTGGCCGCTGTGGAAAACCTGGGATCGACTGTGATAATGGTAGCACCCCGGTCGATAGCATCTGACATCTCCTGGACCTGTCCATTGTGCATATTCTCCCCGATATGGGAACCAATGAGGACCAGGCAACGGGTATCCCGGATATCAGTGGGCTCGGGAGCGCCAATGGAAGCCCCGAATGTCGTCTCAAAGCCGACCTCGCGTGGACCGCGGCACTGCGCGTATGAAGGTGCAACAACATTGCCTGAACCAAAGGCTTTCAACAAATGAGCAAAATGATGACCCGGTGAACCATGGTTAAAAAGGGCGATGCTTTCCGGGCCATATTTGGCGCCAATCTCTTTAAATTTGGTCGCAACCAGGGTCAGTGCCTCATCCCAACTGGCTTCCCGATAACTCTGTTTTCCATTTTCATTAACCCGGATCAATGGTTGTTTTAGCCGATCCTCATCATAATACATCCCAACGCCTCCAGTTCCCCGGGGGCACATACGGCCATTACAATGAGGGTCTTCCTCGTTGCCGATTATCTTCAGAATCTTGCCATCTTCGTCGGTATAAACCCAGGCAGCACATTTCCAGAAACACACCTCGCAATAGGTTGGGTAGCGGTGAAGCTTCTCCTTGCCTCCACCGGTCATCGCCAAAAGATCATCCAAAACAGTTGATCCAAAGGTATAACGTGAGATCCCTGCACCCAGTGCCAGTGTTCCGGCTCCCAAAGCTGAAATTTTAATAAATTCTCTGCGGTTTGCCATCGTCATGTAAATCTAATCGGCATAAAAACGCCATTGTTAATTCGCAAACAAAGGTATTAACTCAAATCAATTATAGGTCGAAATATGATAATTGTCATATTATTGTCATTCCCCATAGAATGCAGCAATAACAGCTCATATGGATACTAATCGCATTTTAAAATACAATCAGGCAAAGCAATTTGAATTGAATCTAAATAGGTATTCCTGAATATGAACTAATTTTACGCCTTCCCATTCTAACAAGCGCTAATGACCCGCCGCGAATCGCTTCAAAAACTATCATATCTCCTTTTGGTACCAGTCTCAGGCCTGGTATATACTTTAGTGAAGTCGAAACAAGAAGCTGGTCATAATGTCTCGTTTATTCGTGTCCCCTATTCTTTTCCTGAAGGCTTAACATTTTTTCCAGAGATTATTGCATTCAAAAAAGACAATAAAGTGTTGTTCCTTTCTTCTGCATGCACCCATCTTGGCTGTAAAATAAAAAAAGAAGAGCAGGGAATCCTGGTATGTCCATGTCATGGCTCGAGTTACGATGCGGAAGGAAAGAATCTTCGGGGACCGGCGAATAAGCCCTTGCAAAAGCTAACTTACAAGAGAGAAAATATAACTGGTGACTATCTTGTCAATGTTGAGTCATTTTGAAGATCCTGAGAAAAACATCAGAAACAGTTCATCAGACCTCTTATGGTGCTTTTGGTCTTACGATGTTTCTCATCTGTGCCGTTTCGGGCCTATTCCTGGTTGTGCCTTATGATGTGAGCCATCCGTACACCTCGGTTTCATTATTTATCCTGACCCGGCCCTGGGCAGATTTCATCAGGAATCTACATTATTGGAGTGCACAGGCTTTTCTGATCCTTACACTGTTTCATAGCTGGGATCATCTGAAAAAGAACATGCTGCGGCGTATCACCCGGGACGTATGGTTGAGATTATGTTTGTCTCTTCTTTTTGTCTTTTATGTGATGATCAGCGGATATTTTCTGAAAGGCGACACAGAAGGTTCAGAAGCACTGAATATTTTTCGTGGCCTTCTCAAGAGCATACCCCTGGCCGGAAATGTGCTCAGTGATTTTTTAACCGGCAAAGGGAGCAGTCTTGTAATTTTGTATGTTCATCATATAGCTACCACTACCCTATTTATTGCCATTGTAATTTATGAACATGCCAAAAAGTTATGGGACAAACGAAGTACTTTCCTTCTCAGCCTGGGAATTACCGGGATCATCAGTCTTTTCTTCCGGGCACCGCTGCACGACGGATTCAAATTTCTTATAAAAGGCCCATGGTATTTCCAGGGTTTGCAAGAGATATTGCATTGGTTTAGTAGCCCCCTAACTTTGATTCTCTTTTTTTCTTCAAGCTGGGCTATGATCTGGTCAATAAGAATAGTGATTCCGAAATACGCAATCATCATTCGACGCTTTATTATAGGTTTTGCCGGAGTTTACGTGATCTTCAGCATTGTCGCCATCTTTTTCAGGGCTTCAGAATGGAAGCTTATCAATCCACTTAAAACGGAATTGTCATCTTACCTTGCCTTACCAACAACGGATTTGGTTTTTGCCTCAGAGATCCCTGGAAGAAATTTAAAATCCAATCTTTTTAAACCTGTCATGGGACGCTATGAATCCTGCCTGGCTTGCCACCAGGGAATGACAGGTCTTTCGTCTGCGCATGATCCAGCTGTCATTGGTTGCGTCTCCTGTCACCAGGGGGATCCTTTCGCCGTCACCAAAAATGCGGCACATCGAGGGATGAACCTGATTCCAGGTAACATGAAAGATGCAAGCCAAAGTTGCGGCACTCAAAATTGCCATGGGGCAATTACTGATCGCATCAACAGCAGCATGATGGCAAAACTGAACGGACTGATCTCGGTTGACAAATGGACGTTTAATGAATACCCTACCCCTGATAGTACCGCAGGAATTGAAGGGATCAGGCATAGTCCGGCTGACGAACACCTTCGCAACCTATGCCTGGGTTGCCACCTTGGGCAGGATAAAAAAATCCCGGGACCGGCAGATGATATCAGCAAAGGCGGGGGGTGTAATGCTTGTCATCTCGTTTACGACGCAAAAACAACACTTGCAGTAAGTTCATATTTTGCCTCAACAGAGCCAGGGAAACAAATTCCTCGCCTCCACCCAAACCTCAGTGTGAATGTCACAGATGACAAATGTTTCAGTTGTCACAACCGTTCAGGAAGGATCTCACCAAGCTATGAAGGATATTTCGAGACTCAGAAAGACTCCACAATTTTCAAGAACCGAAAGGCATACAAAATTGTGGATGGTTACCGGGTGTTTGAGAAAAGGGAAGATGACGTTCATCACAAAGCCGGAATGAGTTGTGTTGACTGTCATAACTCCTATGAAATCATGGGTGACGGGAAAAGCCATGCACACGAAGAAGAGGCAGTAAAGATCCAGTGCAAAGATTGTCATTCCTACAAACCTGTGGCAAAATCAGGGAAGGACGGCATTGATGCAGAATCAGGAAAGATCCTGTTAATGAATACCTTTTTAAAGAGAAACGACAATTTTATCAAAAGCCCTATCAGTGGCAGAATCTATGTAAATACACAAGTCCCAAAAAACGGGAATCCCTGGCTGATTGCTAAGAACAGCGGAAAAAAGCTGGAAATGAAGCCTCCAAAAGTGGCGTGTACATCAAGCCCGGCGCATAAAAACCTGAGTTGTGTGGCCTGTCACGCTGCACAGGCCCCCACCTGCCTGGGTTGTCATAATGAATACAAACCTTCAGAAAAAGGCTTTGACCAGGTTTCGGGCAGAGAAATCACAGGAACCTGGGTAGAGTCAATTGGGACTTATGAAGCGCGTCCTCCAACATTGGGCGTTCGTATAAATTGCGATGGAGAAAGAGAGATTGTTCCTTTTATTCCCGGGATGATATTGACAGTTGACCCAAGTTCTAGGCCTCATGGAAATGGAAAACCAGTTATTTTCAAACGACTATATGCACCTATCGACCCCCATACCACTGCTTCAAAAGGGCGGTCATGCAAATCCTGCCACAACGACCCGGCAACGATAGGCTATGGCGAAGGGACTTTAGTTTACGAAATTAACGGAACCAAAGGGACATGGAAATTCAGCCCGAAATATGAGGACAACGCACATGATGGACTTCCGGAAGATGCATGGACCGGTTTTTTAAAAGAAAGGACAGACGAAGCCTCAAGCAGGAAAAATCATCGCCCGTTCACATTGAAAGAACAACAAAATATGCTACGAGTGGGTGCCTGCCTGGGTTGTCATGACGCCAATTCTAAAGCAATGCAGGACGGACTTATTGATTTTCAAAGGACTTTTCATGCCAGGAGAAAATTTTGTTCGACTCCATGGTAAGGCTTGTGAAGCTAAAGTATAAAATTGTAGTTTTGTAAATAGACCCGATTTGTAAGTATCATTAACCCGAACCCAAATTGAATTTTACGAAATATATACTTAGCTGTTCATTTTTAATCCTTTTCAGCTCACTATATGCCCAAGACTCTCCCTCAAACTGGCGGGCTTATTACGGAGGAGAAGGTCTTGAACAGGCTAATGCTATTGAGCAATTGCCAATTGGAGGTTATATCATTGCCGGGAAAACAAATTCAAAGCAGCATGACATCACAATGTCTTTTGGACGTGATGATGCCTGGGTCCTGAGAATAGATTCAAGCGGAAACTTGCTTTGGCAAGTGTCCCTGGGGCAGAAAAATGATGACGAGGCCACATGTATTGCGGTCGGGAGCACCGGAAATATAGCGGTGGCGGGCTATTCAACTTATGTAAAAAACACCAGAATTGGCCACCATGGGGGAAAAGATGTTTATTTTGCTTTATTGGACATATCAGGTCATGTTCTACAGCAGCATTTTTATGGAGGAAGCGGTGCAGAAGGGGCATGCAGCATCCAGGCGACCCTGGACGGGGGGTATTTTATTGCAGCTACGACAGATTCAAAAGATGGCGATGTTACAGGGCTTCATGGAAACAGTGACATTTGGATTATACGTATCGATTCTGTTGGAAAGTTATTATGGCAAAAATGCTACGGAGGGACCAAAGAAGAGCAGGCTGTAGCCATCCAGGAAACATACAACGGTCAATATATTATAACGGCTTATAGCAAGTCCAGTGATGGTGATGTGAAGGGGAATAAAGGAAAATTTGACTACTATTGGTTTGAGATCGACACGGCTGGTGTCGTACTTATGTCAGGGACCCGGGGCGGAAAGCAAAATGACAAGGCCTGTGCCGGGATTCCGACCTGGGACAATGGATTCCTATTGGCCGGCAGTTCAACATCTAATAACGGAGATGTCAAAGGCAATCATGGAAAACAGGATTACTGGCTGATAAAGCTTGACTCTGCGGGAAAAACTCAATGGCAGCAATGCATTGGCGGCTCAAAGGATGATGTGGCAACTGGCCTGGTTCAGACCTATGAAGGAGGTTATGCCATGTGCGGGTATACCTGGTCTCACGACAAGGACATCAGCCAGCCCAAAGGGAAATGTGATTTCTGGATTGTTAAAATTGATTCAGTCGGGAAACTTGAGTGGGAAGCTTCTATAGGAGATTCAAGCTGGAATGTTGCAAACTGCATTGCAGCAACTTCAGATTGGGGACTTATTGTTGGCGGCTTTTCTGAATCCAGAAAAAAAGACTTCTCAAATGTTAGTTCTGCCCCTTCGCCCGATGGTTGCGGCAATAACTGCGCTGAAGCGGCCTGTGCGGCGGGATTTCTTTGGGTTGCTGCGCTTACCTATGATCTTTTAAAACCACGTCTTCAATTTAGGGATGTCTGGATAGTGAAGTTTTAGATCTCTATAGGACCACCAAATAAAATAAATCCTTTGTTTTTTTTTGCGCTTATCATCCATTCTCATGCGAACATCATGTAAAATAGGGCGGTTGTACATTGGCATTATTTAAAGAAAAAAAAATCGTTTATTTTGTTCAACCTTAATCCAGAATGATAATCTTGGGGGATTGTACATGGTTTAAGATTGCTTGGGGGGAGAGTTTTGTTGTATTCTTTTTTTGTTTTTCGACCTGCCATTTAAAAACAAAATGGATCTTACGCAAAACGCCAAGTTTAAGCATTGTCAGTGCTAAATTCGTTTGTCTGGCTCGGGTCGGGTCGCACAACGGAAGCAGTGACAATGCTTTTTTACAAACCCGTTTTTTTCGTGTGATTTTCTTTTACGGAATAAACCATATAATCACCATTCTGAAACACAATGGGATATGGTAATGTGATCTCACTTCCAAATCCACTTTTAAGAATGAGAATATATTTAAGTCCCAAATCTTTGAGATGATGGATATATACTGTATCCGAAATTTTCTCATTGGAATCAACCCAGCCCTTTCTGTGGGCAAAATACATCGGAGTAGGAACCATGGCGCTGTTGACCAGGAAAAGATCACTGCGATTTGATATGTTATCAAGTTCTTTCTCCAGTTTCAACAAGGGCTTGTAGGCCTTATGGATTCTGAAGTCATGTTGCTGATTGGCCAGTCCTTCGAAACAAATCGTAATGAGTAAAATAATCGCAAACTTCTTATTTTTTATCTGGTCCAGGCCATAAGCACAAAGCAAAGCCATGACAGGCACAAAAGGAATCATATAGTATGAATGATGTACGAATGTTGATCCTGACTTTATCATGATTAAAAAGAATCCCAGAAGACTTAAGCCGAATATGGCCAGAATACGCTTCTTCTTGTAATAGACAGCGTGTCCGAGTCCAAATAGAAACACCACAAATCCAACAAATTTGAAGGCATTGCTATAAAACTGTTCTAATGTTAGCGGAAGTTCTGAAGCTAATTCGAAAAGTCCCTGAACCGGATTTTTCCCCATAAAATAATGCCAGAAGCCATACTTTTCTAACAAATAAGGTACCCAATAAAAATACCAGAGCCCTGGAATTATTAATATGATGATTGTGGTGGCGCTAAAAATAATTTTAGCGTTTCGTGAGATTCGCGAATCCAAAAGCAGCAATGGCAGCACCATCATGATCGTAGCTGCGGGTAGCTTGGACAGTAACCCAAGCATTATCAAAAACAAATACAATACAAGATCTTTGATTTTTTGTCCGGCATCCAGGTAATTGCTTCCGAAGTATATGCCCATAATCAGGAGGGACACGCTGAAGGTGTCAGGCATAATTTTCCGTGAATACATGAACCACAGCGAAAACATCAAAATTAAAGTCGCATTGAAAGCAATCTGCTTTTCAAAATACTTTGCAAGGAGTTTAGAAAAGAAGAATAGACCAAGGCTGGAGACCAGGAGGTTGATCAGCCTACCATACCAATGTTGATAGTCAAAACCGCATGACACCATATAAATCAGGTAGTTAAACAATGGGAATTCCATCCCTGTAATACCAGTCCTTTCGCCGGCAATGTCAATTCGGGGATAAAAAACATTGGCATCTGTCTCAGAAAAATTGCGGGCCACCATCGCGACATCACTTTGTCGCCAGTTATGAGCCACCTCAAGTGGCGGATTTGTGATTCCATACAACCGCAGGAGGAAAAATAATACAATCCAAAAACTGATGTTTTTAGTGAGCGCCACGAAGTGATTGCTATTATTCTTCTTCTGACTCCAGCATCTCAGCCATAGGTTCCCAATAGAAACCGATCCATCCCTGGGTAAGAGCATCCACAAATTCTGAGGGAACATCGGTCTGTGTAAATTCCAGCTGGGTGCCATGTTCAATTGAATCAAAGAGGAAAGTACAGATAGAAAAATGATCTACTGGCCAGCCATCTTCATTGAAATGCCAGGCCTGGACAATCTTTTTTCCAGGTTCAAGTTCAATGTTATATCCCCTGCAATAGCCATCAAAGACCTCAAAGTCCCCTTTGATTTTGGTCGACATCAATACTTCACTTCCTGTGAGTTCACTGTGTTTGGCTGCATCCATTAATAACTCATAAACCTCAAGCGGGGGTGCGTTAAAACTTACAAGTTGGTGTATCGTTTTTGTTTCCATGGAAAATATCGTTTAATTTTTTGCAATTCTAATTATATCCTTCACTTCCAAAATCTGTTTTCTTTCTTCGCCGGAAACAAGCTGGATATTGAAATTAGAAGATATTCATACAGAACACCTTCACCAACCTTCCCAGTGGAACCAGTAATGATGACATGAATATTCAAAAGAAAAATTTAAAGGATTAAAAATAATAAGAAAAGTCTAAAGTACAATATTAAACACCAAAGTCCAAAAAAGCTTCAATTCCTAATAGCTTCACAAATAAGTGACGACTGCTAAAGTCAGGTTACTGTTATAGATAGGGAATTAGTCCAATTAGACTAATTCAGCTTTTTTAGATTCTCATTAAAGAATTTCATTACCGCATTCTCCGTACTTTCTGAATTGATGATTTTTTTTCTCATGTTGTTAAAAAAAACAATATCTGTGATGCGATGTTCATTGTCTGTCATATTTTTTATCCGCTGCTCTTTGTCACTGGCATCGCGGAATGTTTTGAAGCTAAGCCCTTTGTTAGGAAGCATTCCGAGAATACCATCATACAATTCAATGGAAATATTTTCTCCGACACCAGGTATGTTGATATTCTGCCAGGAAATATTTCCAGGAGTATTTTTTACGGGCGCGCCCCAAACCTCTATAAGCTTTTTGATGCTTTGATCATGATCGGTGTTGACCAGGGTAAAAGTTCTGACCGTATCATTGTTATATTCATCATGGCTTACTTTCACCAAAGGAAGATCTGACTGGGAAAAGGCATTGATGGCGAAAAACGCAAAGATTGCTAAAAGTAGGATTCTTTTCATTGTTATTCGATTGACGTTAAAGTGTGAGTAAATTGTTTTTAGACTTTGGTTTTTGAACTTTGGCATGTCGTTATTTAATGCAAAAAAAATGCCCTTATTGTTTAGGCCAGAAAATATTTAGACTTTTTGTTGGGAGCCCAACATTATGTCGTATGTTTGCGTCATATATACTGAATTGATTATGAATAGCTGGAACCTGATTTGGATCGAATTATGGCTGCGAAAATCGAGGCTGATCTCCGGCCTACTCGCCATCACACTTGGTATTGCTGTCATGGTTGGCATAAAGACCCTGACACAGTTTTCCGAAAAAGCAGTAGCCGTAAAACTGGATAACCTGGGTGCAAATATACTCGTACTTCCTCAAGGGGCCAGTATTGCCGATTATTATGCTGCAGATATTGATGGCCCTACCCTGCCCCAGGAATATGTTGAGCGGGTGATGAACTCCACCCTGGAAGGTGTTGACAACCTGTCTCCAAAACTTAGCCGCAGTATCGAAATCAATGGAATAAAAACTGTGCTGACTGGAATATTACCAAAAAGCGAAATTGCCTCCAAGCCACTCTGGCAATCGGTAGGACTCGTATCTGATGGTGTGAAAGCCAGCTGTGCAAGCAATAATGAAGCCAATACCTCCCATGGTTATGAAGACCCAAAGTTACAGCACAAAGGCATTGACACACTTCAACAAGCGGAATGCCTGCTGGGTGCTGCCATCGCAAGTAAAATAAAGTTAAAAGCAGGAGCGCGGTTGATGATTAAGACGCAGGAATTCACTGTTGCCAGGGTTTTGCCGGAAACGGGCACCATTGACGATGACCGTATCTTTATCCACCTTAAAAAAGCACAAGAAGTTCTCGGAATCCCTGACCAGATCAGTGCTATTGAGATCATGGGATGCTGTAATGCCATCTCAGATGGGCTTCTGAGTAAGCTTCGTAATGTTTTACCTGACACCAGGGTGACCACGATCGGACAAATCGTATCCACCCAGGTTGAGACGAACAAACTGATGAAAAAAATATCTCTGTTGTTTTTAATGATCATCTTATTTGTTGGTGGAATCTCTATTGGAAATTTCATGTGGGCTAATGTTAATGAGAGAACCAAAGAGATCGGCGTACTCAGGATGCTCGGTTTTCCAGCTATTAAAATCTTCATGATGTTTATGACTAAAGCCCTGATTCTCGGGTTCATGGGAGGCATTTTAGGCTATCTCATCGGGACTCTTGCCGCGGTTTACCTGGGACCGCAAATAGCAGGCATAGCGGTTAGCCCAGTATTCGGTCTATTCGCTTATGCCATCCTTTTGTCGGTCTTCACAGCCTTGCTTGGGTCTTTGTTCCCTGTAATATTGACATCCAAAATAGACCCTTATCTTAATCTTCAGGAGGTATAAATGTTACTTGAAACCATAAATTTACAAAAGACTTACCGCCACCATGATGGACTGATTCATGCACTCGATGGTCTAAACCTGAGATTGGAACAGGGCAGCTTTACAACGATCACCGGGAGATCAGGTTCAGGTAAAACCACCTTGTTGCTGATGTTGGGAGGATTGATCAGGCCCAGCGCTGGCAGCATCCTTCTTGATGGGAAAAAACTCGAGGCTGTTTCTGAAAGAGAACTTGCTGATTGTCGCAAAAAACATTTCGGATTCGTGATGCAGAATTTCTCGCTTGTCCCCTACCTCACAGCCCGTCAGAATGTGATGTTACCACTGTCGCTTTCGGGTAAGAAAAAGGAAGAACAGCTAAGGCTTTCATCCGAAGTATTGGACATGGTAGGATTGTCGGATCGCCTAAGTCACCTCCCCAGGGAGTTATCCGCTGGTCAGCAACAAAGGGTAGCCATTGCCCGGGCCCTGGTTAACAAACCTTCTATGATCCTGGCTGACGAACCGACCGGGAATCTCGACCCGGCGCTATCCCTGGAGATCCTGGACTTTTTAAAGACAATAAATGAGGATCATAAGATCTCAATATTGATGGTCACACACAGCCCTATGGCTGCGAATTACGGACATAGAATTATTAAACTCATTAATGGAAAAGAAGAAATCCTATGAAAAAAATTATCCTTTTAACGCTATTGCCATTGATACTTTTTGCAGTACAAGCTGGAGCACAGAATCAGCAGGACATCGACAAAGCCCTGTCATCAGGGAATACGGTGTATCTTTTACTGAAAGACAAAAATACCAATATCGCCAAAACAGAACCAATGCTTAAAGCAGCCGTGGCTGAAGTAAAAAAGGCAAACTATTTCATTATTGACAAGTCAGCACCTGGCAACAAGGCAATCGTCGGAAAATACAAGTTGAACCCCCTGCCCGTTCCTTCCGTAATGGTTTTGGCCTCAAACGGGATCACCACTGCAGTTCTTGCCAACGATAAGATTAACCAGGGGAATATGGTCAAGGCTGTTCCTACCCCTGGCCAGGCGAATGTGTTAAAATTATTAGGGGAAGGGAAATCTGTATTTATGGTTGTCAGCGATATTGCTTACCCCGACAGGGCTGCAACCCTTGCTACCTGTAAAACAAGCTGTGACCAAATGAAAGGAAAGGCAGTCAGCATCGAAGTGAAAGCGAAAGAAAAATCTGAAGAGAAATTCCTCAAATTTCTTGAAATATCCTTGAGTAAACCACAAAGCTCTGTCGTTGTTTTTAACAGCAAAGGCCAGATGACAGGTATTTTTCCTGGTACGACAAAAGCTGCGGAGCTGATCAAAGCCGCCTCAAAAGCGGATGTCCCCTGTTGTCCTCCCGGTACACCTGCATGTAAAAAATAATAATTTATGACCTATTCAAAAAAAGCAATGTTCTCAAGTGATTTGCAGGAGCTGGCCAGCCTGGCAAAAGTCTTGTCACATCCGGCCAGGCTTGCGATATTACGTTATCTGGCAGAGAAAAAAACATGTATTTCAGGTGATATCACCCAAGATATCCCACTGAGCCGGACAACAGTTTCGCAACATCTCCAGGAATTAAAGAAAGCCGGATTGATCCATGGAGAAATTGAAGGAATTAAAGTAAACTATTGCTTGTGCAGTGAAAAACTTCCCCTGGTCCGAAAATATTTTTGTGACTTTTTTGAAGAAATCAACGTAGAGGTCATTTGTAAGACACATTAAATATTATATCATGAAAGTTCTGATTTTATGTACAGGCAATTCCTGTCGTAGCCAGATGGCAGAAGCTATCCTGGCAAGTTTTAATCCATTTCTCGAAGTATTCTCGGCCGGAACAAATCCGGCAGCATCGGTGAATCCCCATACCATAACTGTAATGAAAGAGATCGGCATCAGCCTTGAAGGTCATTACCCCAAGAATGCAGATCTATTTAAAGATGAGCCTTTTGATTTCGTCATTACAGTCTGTGATCATGCCCGGGAGACTTGCCCGATTTTTACAGGAACAGTAGGGAAACAATTGCATATTGGATTTCCTGATCCAGCTGATGCTGTGGGGACTGAAGAAGAAATCCTCCCAGTTTACCGCCAGGTTCGGGACGACATCCGTGCGCGCTTGAGAGAATTCTACGCAACATATTATAAATCATAACATTCGTATTATGCCGTCATCAACAAAAAGACTAAAATTTTTGGACCGTTACCTGACACTCTGGATTTTATTGGCTATGGCTATTGGCATAGGCTGGGGATATTTTTCGCCTGGCATTGCCGGATTCTGGGAAAAGATGAGCATTGGCACCACCAACATACCAATAGCCATCGGGTTGATTCTGATGATGTATCCGCCACTGGCAAAAGTAAGATATGAGGAATTGGGCGAGGTCTTCAGGGATTACAAGGTATTGCTGCTCTCTCTTGTTCAGAACTGGATTATTGGTCCGGTATTAATGTTCCTTCTGGCTATTATATTCCTTAGGGGCTATCCTGAATACATGTTCGGATTGATTCTGATCGGATTGGCACGTTGTATCGCCATGGTGATCGTTTGGAACGAGTTGGCCAAAGGCGACAGGGAATATGCAGCAGGCTTGGTTGCCTTCAATTCTATCTTCCAGGTGATATTCTTTTCGGCTTATGCTTATGTGTTTATCGCGATTTTACCTGGATGGTTCGGTCTTCCTGTTAACGAAGCGGTCGCAGGGATTACCATCGGCGAAATTGCGAAGAGTGTCTTTATTTACCTGGGAATCCCATTCCTGGCGGGAATCATCAGTCGCTACAGCTTGATTGCCCTGAAAGGAAAGGATTGGTTTGAACGGAAGTTTATTCCGAAAATCAGCCCGATTACCTTAGTCGCATTGTTATTTACGATCCTTGTAATGTTCTCATTGAAGGGCGAATATATTGTTCAGATTCCATTGGATGTGGTACGAATTGCCATACCCCTGATTATTTACTTTGTGATCATGTTCATGGTTTCCTTTTTCATGGGAAAGAAAATGGGCGCTTCCTACGGCAAGACCACGGCGATCTCATTTACAGCTGCCAGTAATAATTTTGAATTAGCCATTGCTGTAGCGGTGGCAACGTTCGGGATCAAATCGGGAATTGCTTTCGCTGCTGTGATTGGACCTTTAGTGGAAGTCCCTGTTTTACTTGCATTGGTGAATGTGGCGTTAAAATTCCAGGGGAAATTCAAAAAGTGAAAAACGAAAGGTGAACAGTGAAATTCAGAATTGACCATGAAATGTATTCTGCGAAACGCTGTTGCTCGCAACAAATTTATAAAGAAAAATGAAAATGAAAACGAAGATTGAACTGAAAGACCTTGTAAAAGACCGTTATACAGCGATTGCTGAGTGTCAGGACACTCCGACCCAGGGATGTAGCTGCTGCTGCGGTGCATCAACTACGAAAATCACTGATTACTCAAATTTCTCTGATGATTACTCCACCTTGGAGGGATACGTTCCTGAGGCTGATATGGGCCTGGGATGTGGTTTACCAACAGAGTTTGCCGGAATCAAAGAAGGCAATCATGTGCTCGACCTGGGCTCAGGTGCCGGGAATGACTGTTTCGTTGCCAGGGCTCTAACAGGACCAAATGGTAAAGTAACCGGGCTCGATTTCACCGACATCATGATCATCAAAGCCCGTAAAAATGCAGAAAAACTTGGGTTTACCAATGTTGAATTCTTCCATGGAGACATAGAAGAAATGCCGTTTCATGATGGGATTATTGATGTTGTGATCAGCAATTGTGTATTAAACCTCGTGCCTGACAAAAACAAAGCCTTTTCCGAGATCTATCGCGTATTGAAACCCGGTGGTCATTTCTGCATCTCTGATGTGGTGCTGCACGGAACCCTCCCTCCCAGCCTGCAAGCCAGTGCAGAGATGTATGCAGGATGTGTGGCTGGGGCGCTACAACAGGAATACTACCTAAAGATCATCAGTGACACCGGGTTTAATAACATTTCCGTTGTTAAGGTAAAACAGGTAGAAATCCCGGATGATGTCTTAGCCATGATCGCCACGAAATCAGAAATTGAATCATTGAAAGCCACAGATACTGGAATTTTTAGCATTACCGTAACGGCTGAAAAGTGAAAGACCGAGGGCTGTGTCTTTCACTTTTAGCCTTTCACTTTTCACTTAAATGAGGCCATTGACAGCTTCTTCACCAATACAGCTTTGGTTTTCACGCCAACGATGCGGTCAATTTCTTTCCCGTTTTTAAACAAAATAATCGTGGGGATGTTGCGAACATTGAATTTCGAGGCAATAGCCTGTTGCTCGTCGATATTTAGTTTCCCGATTTTTGCCTTCCCATCAATTTCTTCTGCAACTTCATTCAAAATTGGTGACAGCATTTTGCAGGGCATGCACCAGGCAGCCCAGAAATCGACCAGGACGATTCCTTTTTGTGTTTGCTGGGCAAAGTTCTGAGCGGTCAGTTTTACGATACGATCAGAAGTCACATCCGGCAAATTTTTTATCTTTTTTGTTTGGAAAACAAGGTAGCCAATGCCGCCGGCAACAATGCCAAGGATTACTAAAGTGGTGATCATATCGGGTGTATTTATTTTTTTCGGGACAAAGATATTAATAATTTCGATTAAATCGCTTTAGTATCACTATTTTTAGTAAAAAGTGAATGGTGAAAAGTGAAAGGCCTGTTTGGGACTTCTTGGGCTCTTTTGAGTGAAAGTAAAACAGGCTGATGTTATTTAGATAACAAATCAATTTATCTAATAACTTTATACAAAAATAGAACCCATGAAAAGGTTTCCCAAATCTCTGGCAACCACTCTCCTCATTTTTCATTTTTCACTATTAACTTTTCACTATTCTTATGCCCAATGGGAAGCGGTAAATGGCGGTGAATCTTGGAACAGATGGGTAACTGCCCTGGCCCTCAAAGGGAATATGATTATCGCAGGGACGTCACCCTATAACACTAGCACGGGCGGAATTTTTACCAGCACCGACGCTGGTATGCACTGGACACAAGGAAATGATGGCCTCCAGGCGCAATCGATCAACGACCTGCTCGTTAAGGGAAATCTAATTTTTGCTGCAACCTTTGATGGAGGAATCTATCGTTCCTCTGACAATGCGAATACCTGGACCCTTGTAAACAATGCCCTGGGAAATCTTAATATTAATTTCATGCGGGTCTATGGGAGCAACATATATGCAGCGACCCGATACGGTTTATACATATCTCCAGACGATGGCAATAGCTGGAGTCTATTGGCAAATGGCCTTCCGGCGGTTGCCATTTCAGGTCTTGCCTGCAGCCAAAATACTATGTTTGTCTGTACCCAACCCTTTCTGGCCTACCCATGGAATATTGGCAGTGTATACCGTTCTCTTGATTACGGGCAAAGCTGGACCGAAGTGAAACAAGGTCTTACTGACAATCAATTACACGCCCTTTACTCGATGGATTCGGATGGCACGTATGTCTATCTGGCAACACAAACAGGCATCGTTCGCAGCTCATTATTTCACATTGACTGGACTAATTATGTTTCAGGATTCCGGTTTCCATCACTGTATCTTGAAGATCTATTTTGCTACCACAACAAGATTTATGCAAATTCGGTACCCGGCCTTAATGTTTCTGCAGATCACGGTCAAACCTGGCCGGCTTCCAACTCAGGCTTATTTGAAACCCAGGCCAAATGTTTAGCTTTTCAGGAGAATGACGTATTTATCGGGACCATGAACGGCGTCCTGGCCTCCAATACCGATTCAATCCATTGGAGATATTTGTCAAAAGTGCTGGGAAGTTCCACCATATGGTCACTCAGAACTGATTCGTCAGGAATTTATGCAGCCACAAGCGAAGGAGTTTTCTACAGTGAAGACCTTGGAAATCATTGGATAGCCTTGAATAAGGGGCTCTCTCTTTACCCAATTTGGGATATCGCTGGGGATCATGAAAATTTCTGTGTACTTCAGGATGGGCAGGGAATCCATTATTCAGGGAACCAGGGACAAAACTGGACAGAATTCAATAATGGCATTTCAATCGCTTTCAATGGGAACTACCATATTCGATGTATCACCGGCGATGAAAATCACTTTTTTGCTGCAGACGATACCGGAAATGTTTTCATGAACAGCAATCCAATGTCAGCCTGGTCTGCCATTAACCCACCCCTGCCAAAAGGAACTGCACAATGTATGACCATGGCTGGAAATAAACTGTACATCGGCACGCAAAAGGGATTATTCTTCACTACGAATGAAGGGGCCTCCTGGACCCGCATCGATATTGGACTTCCCTCCGCTTCTGTTTCAAGTGTTACTATCATTGGAATTAATATCTATGCATTAATCTCGAACGAGGGAGTATTTCTTTCACAGGATAGCGGAAACAGCTGGAATGCAATCAATAACGGCCTAAGCAGCCTGAAAGGAAGTTGTATAAGCGGTGATGGGAACAACCTATTTTTAAGCACCCAGGACTCGGGTGTTTTTTATTCCATAAACAATGGCTTATCATGGAATTCAATCAATGATAATCTGGGCAATCGCAGCGTACGATCTCTTACTGTCGAGGAAAACTACTTGTTTGCCGGCACTTATAGTAATGGGATATTTCGTCGATTCATCCCGGAAATACTCGGCATTCATTCTCCGTTAAACTCAAGCTTATTCGAAGTATTTCCAAACCCTGCAAGTCGAACGATTTCAGTGAATTATAAACCAAGATCTAACAAAGCTACCTGCGACATTATGACAATGACAGGAGCTATTTTCAATAAGTACCCCCTTGATAAGAACGGTTTGACCAAGATAAATATTAACAGTCTGGCACCAGGCTTTTATTTGTTACGCATACAGGATGGAGCGCGGCAATTTCAGCAAAAACTTGTAAAGGTGTTGCCGTGACAGGTGATGTATAACACATTATATTTATTTTCTTTCCAGAATTTTCTTGTACAATTTAAAATAAGTACTACATTTGCACTCCCAAATTAACCGGATCGGTAGTTCAGCTGGTTAGAATACGTGCCTGTCACGCACGGGGTCGCGGGTTCGAGTCCCGTCCGGTCCGCAAAACCCTGCAAGTCATTGATTTGCAGGGTTTTCTTCTTTTCGGCCCCTTTATTACGCTTTGTTCTAAAATCAACATCGACTTGTCCTTTTAAAAATAATCCTAAATAAAGACGCGCCGACTATCTTATACGACAGCTGAACTTAAGATTAAAGATACTAAACCCAATCCTGTCTATCCTATCCATCCCTGCCAAAAATCTTATCTTACTTACCAGTCAAAGGCCATTTTTTCAAATAAATTGCAATGTGATTCTAGTAATAACAGGGATCGGCAGGATGGACAGGATAATTTGACATGAAAGGAAAGAACTTCCTGATTCTTTTCGAAGCAAAAGCATTAATTTACAAGGATCTGAAAGCATCGTTCAATTATTTAAAATCTAAAAACCATTGAAATCCAGCTTGGCATCCTCATTATTTTAGGCAACCTAAAGCTCAGTTACCTCGCTCAGAATTACGAAACTAATCCTGTCTATCCTATCCACCCCTGCAAAAAATCTTATCTTACTTACCAGTCAA
>JBAXPV010000013.1:0-109099 GCA_037132075.1 Bacteroidota bacterium | reverse complement strand
ATTTATTCCCTAACTTTGGTTGGTTAACATGTTAATAACCCCTGAACAGTAACAATATTTTTAATAAGCATTTCAGAGTCTCCACCAGGAAGGTCAGTCCTGCCAATGCTTTCATGGAACAAAACATCTCCGGTGATCACAAAGGCGTCATCGCGATTTAGAAAACAGACACTGCCATCAGCATGGCCGGGCGTAAAGAGCACATCCAGTTTAGAATTGCCCCACTGAATGGGTTGTCCTTCCTCTAAAAATTGATCCGGAACGATAACATCTTCCATTTTGAACCCATAAATGTTCCCATATTGAACGGCATTTATAAGTAATTCCATTCCTGTCTCATGCATTATAGGCTTGAGTTTGAAAGTTTTAAAAACGAAATTACAACCCAATAAATGGTCAACATGTGGATGGGTGATCAAACAATGAACTGGAATTAATTGTTCTTCCTCGATGAACGCAAGAAGTTGATTTGCTTCGTCTTCGTTATAACAGCCCGGATCGATAATAACAGCCTGCCTGCTTTCGTCAAACAAAACGTAAGTATTTAATTGGAAGGGGTTAAAAACAAAATTCTTTATTTGGATCATGATCGGATAATAAATTTTGGGCTGCTAAGTTAATCAATGATGGATTAGAACCATCTTGTTTGCCTTATCTTTAGTTTTTGAACTTTATCTTTATGGCTTACATTAAAAAAGCCCGTAATTTCGTACTGGAAAATCTACCTTGAAAGAACGCATATTCTCATATCATTTACTTAGGGCATTGCTAGTTATAGTTATGCTTGTTGCCGTTATGTCCGGACTTAAAGCCCAGTTTTACAATGGGTCTCAAACAGATTTTGGTCAGAACCGGGTGCAATATACTCAGTTTCAATGGACTTTCTTTAAATATGATAATTTTGATATTTATTTTTACCTGAATGGCAAAGAACTTGCCTTGTACACAGCGCAATATGCTGAAGGTGAGATTACTGACATACAACGTAAGTTAGAAACAAGCTTGGATGCTAAAATTCAATTTGTCATTTTTAATACCTTAAGTGAGAGCAAACAAAGCAATTTGGGCGCTTCAGGCGGTGACGCGTCCAACAGCGGAAACACAGGAGGGATGACCCGAATATTGGACCAGAAGGTGATTTTATACTTCAATGGCGACCACAGCGATCTGCAACGTCAGATTCGGCAGGGGGTTACCCAGGTAGTGCTGAATCAGCTTTTGTATGGGAGCAGTCTCTCTTCCCGGGTAAAGAATTCAACCTTGCTGTTTCTTCCCGATTGGTATCTGAATGGATTACTCTCTTATCTTTCAGAAGATTGGAATACCACTATTGATAATAGGGTGCGCGATGGGATTATTTCCGGTCGCTATCGAAAGTTCAACCAATTAACCGGGACTGATGCAACGTATGCCGGTCATTCTTTTTGGAGGTTTATCGCGGAGAAATACGGGCCAAACGTAGTACCCAATATTGTTTACATGGCCAAGATCAGCAAAAGTGTTGAAAGTGGGTTCCTTTATGTGCTGGGTGTTTCTTTTAAAAGTCTTGTTGCCGAATGGCTTAATTATTATCAAACAGAGTATACCCAGGAAAATGCCACAGCCTTGATGCCTGATGATCATTTGAGAGCCTTAAAGCCAAATTCGCGCCAGCTTTATTCCCAGCTGAGAATCAGTTCTGATGGTAAATACGCTGCTTTTGCCACCAATGAATCAGGCAGGTACCGGGTAATGCTTGAAAATCTTAACAACAAGCATGTCCGGAAAATCATCAGAAGAGGTTATAAACTTGATGAGGAAACAGATTATTCATATCCGCTGATTGCCTGGCATCCCGGTGGCACTTTACTCGCAGTTGTAACCGAAGAAAAAGGGAAAATTCTTTTATATTTTTATACCACCGGAAAGGGAAGTCTTGAAAAGAGGTTTTTATACAATTTTGATAAAATCGTTGACTTTTCATATTCCCCTGATGGGAAAAGCCTGCTTATGTCAGCGGTAATCAAAGGCCAAAGCGATATCTTTGTTTATAATATCGCTTCAAATTCATTTGAGCAAATCACTAAGGATATTTATGACGATGTGAATCCCCGATTTATCAATAAAGGGAAAGATATCATTTTTGCCTCGAACCGACTGAATGACAGCTTAAATCCAAGAAACAAACTAGCGGGATTGACACAGCTATCTTCAAAAAAGGATCTTTTCATATATCATTATATCGGCAGAAAGCCTGTGCTGAAGCAAATCACCAATACTCCCATGGTCGATGAAAGGATGCCCATGGAATACGAGGATAACTTCATTACTTATTTGTCGGATGCCAATGGCATTTATAATCGTTACCTGGCAAGGTTCGACAGCTCCATCAGTTATATCGACACAACGACACATTACCGGTATTTCACCATTGCGTATCCGGTCACAAATTCTTCAAGAAGCATCCTGGAGCATGACATAGTTCCAAAGGCAGGTTTGGCGGGCGATCTGATATATTTCGGGAATCGATATTCTATTTTCATTGATGACTTACCCAAAGCAAAGAGCCTGACTGCTTCGAAGCCTGAGCCAACATTTTTTACAAAAACTAATAACGGGGCATTCAAAAGAGCAAATGAGGATAGTGTACAGGAGATAAAAAAACTTTACCAGGCGAGTCATAAGCACTTTGTGAATGTCAGACAGGATGAAATTGATATTCCTTTTGATACGCTTTCTTCTCCCAGGCAAACAAAAATTGATATCAACAACTATATATTTGAAAAACAGGCATTTATAAAATTGCATGGGGGAGATACCTTGCAGACAAAAACGGGACAAGCGGGTACTTCCAGCCTAAAACCCCCCAATGTTCCTGTCGGGCCCAAACAACTTAATTATATGGTGGAGTATAGTTTAAGTCAGTTAGTTACCCAGTTTGACTTTTTCTTTCTTCAATATACCTACCAACCGTTTACCGGGGGAAATTCACCTATTTGGCTTAATCCGGGCTTGAGTGTGCTCTTTAAGGTAGGAGCCACCGACCTTATGGAAGATTATCGGATAGTGGGAGGAATCCGACCCTCGCTGACCTTTACCAATAATGAGTACCTGCTTAATTATGGGAACTTTAAACACAGGCTTGATCGTGAAATTACTTTCCATCGACAGGTGTTGGAGAACTCGATTGTCTCGCCAATTTCCTCGCAGATCAAGACAAGCACGTATGAAGTGTTTTATAATTTAAAATATGCTTTCAGCCAGGTAAGGGCTTTAAAAGTAACAAGTTTGCTTCGCTATGACCGGACAGCATATTTGTCACAGGAGATCGTCACACTCAGAAAGCCAAATGATATGGCTTATTGGGCCTCCTTGAAAGCAGAATGGATTTATGATGATACCCGTAAAATTGGATTGAATCTTTTAAAAGGAACGCGTTATAAATTGTTTGGTGAGTATTTTCAGGAAGTGTCTCCAAAGAGTAAAAGTCTTTATGTACTGGGCCTCGACTTCAGGCATTATGTCAAAGTGAATCGAAGCATGATTTGGGCCACTCGTTTTGCCGCCAGTACTTCTTTTGGAAATGCTCCCCTGATCTATTACCTGGGCGGTGTGGATTACTGGCTTGCACCTAGCTTCAATTATGCTGTCCCGATCAATCAAAACCAGAATTATTCTTATCAGACTATTGCAACACCCCTGAGAGGATTTAACCAAAACATACGAAATGGCAACAGCTTTGCGCTTATTAACACTGAGCTGCGGCTCCCTGTTTTCAGATATTTTATCAATAGGCCTATTAAGTCCGACTTTATCAATAATTTCCAGATTGTTGGTTTTGGGGATATCGGGACTGCCTGGACGGGTTCAAATCCTTATGCAAAAGAAAACTCTCTCTATACCAAAGAAATCATCAAATATCCCATCAAGGTTATTGTTGACAACAATGTGGAGCCTATCGTAGCTGGTTATGGATTTGGATTGAGAAGCAGGATCTTAGGATATTTCCTCAGGGCCGACTGGGCTTGGGGGCTTGAAGACGGGATCAACCGTAAGTCAATTTTTTATCTCTCGATGGGACTTGATTTTTAACATGAAATTTATGAATACAGAAACAATCATCATTTTGGCCCTCATTGGACTTTTAGCCGGGGTCTTCGGTGGAATGGTCGGTTTGGGCGGCGGTGTTATTATGATTCCTGCCATGATTTACTTGTTGGGAATGACCCAGCATGAAGCCCAGGGTACCAGCCTTGCCGTAATGTTACCCCCGGTCGGAATGTTAGCTGTGATGAATTATTATAAAGCAGGGCAGATTAACCTGAAATATGCCATGGTAATTGCTGCTGCTTTTATCATTGGGGGTTATTTTGGATCGAAGCTTGCGTTAAATATTCCGGTAAGCCTGATGAAAAAGATTTTCGGCTTTGTATTGATTGGAATTGCGATTCAAATGATGATTAAAAAATAGCTTTATGCAATCTCAGGAAGGAAATCCAATTGACAGACGCATTCTTGGCCTGATTTCAAAACATCATGTGATGACAATTGCTACTTCTTTTGAGGGAAAACCATGGGTAGCCAGTTGCTTTTATACATATTTACCTTCGCGAAACCTATTTGTTTTTACCACAGATGCAGAAACAATGCATGGGAGCCACATGCTGATTAATCCCAGGGTGGCTGGTAATATTTTGTTAGAAACAAAGATCCCGGGGAAAATCATCGGACTTCAATTGTCTGGTAAAGTTAGACTGCTGCACGGAGAAGATCAGAAATTGGCCAACAAAGCTTATCTGATGCGATTTCCTGTTGCTGTACTCATGAATGCAACACTTTGGGGATTAGAACCGGACTTGTTAAAAATGACAGATAACCGGTTGGGATTTGGCGTAAAGCTCTATTGGCGGGCCTTAGCGGTAACTGGCTGATTATCAGCATAAAAATACTTATTTCCATCCTTTTCGGTTTAAAACCAGCTTGTTACAACTTATTAAGAGACTTTTGTTAAAAAGTCTATTTGCCTTACCACATTCAGAATCGTTACTTTGGCAGTTCCTTATTATTAGGGAGGGTTTTCGCACAGTAAGCACAAAATCAGTCATTATAACATTCATATAACCTATGAACCAAGATCTTTTTACCAGGATCAGCCCAAAACAAGAGACGTCGGAGAAAAGTTATTTCGATGAGATCCTATCAAAACGTGATCGAACAGGTATTATAAACAAGATGCAAGAACAAGCAGACAAGGAAGAAGAAAAGAGTGATTTTCAGTTTGAGATCGATCCCATCGCAGCAGGGTTGACATCGTATTCATATGATGAAGCTCTGGAAGCAACAACAGCGTATTTTAAAGGTGATAACCTTGCAGCCAGTGTCTGGATCAGCAAGTATGCGATGAAAGACAGTAAGGGAGGTATCTACGAGAAGACCCCTGACGACATGCATCGAAGGATCGCCTCAGAGTTGGCCAGAATCGAGAGTAAATATCCGAATCCCTTAAAGGAAGCGGAGTTATTCGAGTTATTGCGTGATTTCCGTTATATCGTTCCACAGGGTAGCCCCATGGCTGGTATTGGAAACAACCTCCAGGTTGGTTCATTGTCCAACTGTTTTGTCATAGGTCACGACGGTGATTCTGACAGTTATGGTGCGATTATGAAAATTGACCAGGAACAGGTCCAGCTGATGAAAAGAAGGGGTGGCGTCGGCCACGATCTTTCCCATATTCGTCCGCATGGAACTCCCGTAAAGAATTCGGCGCTTACCTCAACCGGGATAGTCCCGTTTATGGAGCGTTATTCTAATTCGACACGGGAAGTTGCCCAGGATGGCCGACGTGGTGCACTGATGCTGAGCATCTCCATTAAACATCCGGATTCTGATGCTTTTATCGATGCAAAGCTTCAGGCCGGGAAGGTGACTGGTGCCAATGTTAGCGTTAAAATCACTGATGATTTTATGCGGGCTGTAGTCAATGATATGGACTTTACCCAACAATATCCTGTTAATGCAAAAGAACCCTCGGCTACCAAGACGATCAGAGCACGGGAGTTGTGGAATAAAATAGTTCACAATGCATGGAAATCTGCCGAGCCTGGAATCCTTTTCTGGGATACGATCATCAGGGAATCGGTCCCGGATTGTTATGCAGACCAAGGATTTCGTACAGTCTCTACAAATCCTTGCGGGGAAATTCCACTTTGCCCCTATGATTCATGCCGCTTGTTAGCAATCAATCTTTATAGTTATGTAGAAAATCCATTTACACCCAAGGCCAGTTTTAATGTAGAACTCTTTATTGATCATGTCAGAAAAGCGCAAAGGATTATGGATGACATCATCGATCTCGAGACAGAGAAGATCGATCGGATCCTGAAGAAGATTGAACTGGATCCTGAAGACGAAGAAATTAAGAGAGTTGAGCGGAATTTATGGCTGAATATCAGGAAAAAGACATTAGAAGGCAGACGAACCGGTTTTGGAATTACTGCAGAAGGCGACATGCTTGCTGCACTCGGTTGTCGCTATGGAACTGACACTGCTACCGATTTTAGCATCGAGATTCATAAAACACTTGCAGTAGAAGCCTATCGTTCTTCCGTTACGATGGCACGTGAAAGAGGTTGTTTCCCTGTATATTCAAGTGAAAAAGAGAAAAATAATCCTTTTGTTCAACGTATTCGTGAAGCCGACCCTGCTTTGTACGAAGAGATGATTCGTTATGGCCGTAGAAATATTGCTTTACTTACCATCGCCCCGACAGGTACAACATCCCTGATGACACAAACTACCTCAGGATTGGAACCAGTCTTTATGGTAAGTTACAAACGCCGTCGTAAGGTCAACCCCAATGATAAAAATGTAACCATCTCTTTCGTGGATGAAATTGGAGATTCATGGGAAGAGTTTTATGTATTCCATCATAAATTCGTCACCTGGCTAGAGATTAACGGATATAATACCGATGAAGTTTCCAAGATGGATGATGCCGCTTTACAGGAAATCATCGCCAAATCCCCCTATTACAAAGCGACAGCAAACGACATTAATTGGCTTTCTAAAGTAAAAATGCAGGGTGCTGTTCAGAAATGGGTTGATCATTCTATCAGCGTCACTGTCAATGTCCCTAAAGATGTTAGCCAGGAGCTCATTGGGAATATATACCAAACAGCTTGGGAATCAGGTTGCAAAGGGATGACAGTCTATCGTGATGGTTCCCGTTCAGGGGTTTTGGTTTCTAATGAAAATCCAAAAAAGGAAACGGAATTTAAAGAAACAAAAGCACCACATCGCCCTGCATATTTGCAATGTGAAGTTGTTCGTTTTCAAAATGACTATGAGAAATGGGTTGCCATCATTGGCCTGCTGAACAACAGACCCTATGAGATATTTACCGGGAAAGCTGATGATTTCTATGTCCCAACCTGGGTAGAAAGCGCATGGGTTATTAAGAGCAAAACCGAAAAGGGTCGTACCCGTTACGATTTTCAGTATGAAGACAAGGATGGCTATAAAGTCACCATGGAAGGACTGAGTCGCACTTTCGATAAGGAATATTGGAACTATGCCAAGCTCATCTCTGGTGTGATGCGACACGGGATGCCAATCCCTTTTGTGGTGAATGTCGTCAATACACTTGACCTGAAAAGTGACAACATCAACACCTGGAAAAATGGCGTGATCCGTGCCCTGAAAAAGTACATCCCGGATGGCACCAAGGCCAAAGGCAATCATTGTCCTAAATGTGAAGGCAAAGACAGCCTTGTTTATCAGGAAGGATGCCTGGTGTGTAAGGAATGCGGATACTCTAAATGCGGTTAATTTTCGCTTAGACTAAAAGTGAATTTTGTGGGGGTTCCAGATCTGACGATCGCGGAAAGCAAGAATTTTGGCGGACAAAAGGATAAAAATCTGTAAGTCGTGTTCTCTGAGCCATTCCACGGCTTCAGTCTTTTGGTTGCATGCTTCGGCAAAGAGTGCGAGAAATTCATAGCCATTTTTTAAGAGCCAGAATTTTGCGTTACTATTTCCATCGATAGCCCCGTCGAGGGCCGCATAATGCGGATATCCATTACGCATGAGCCAGATGATGGATTCTTCACTGCCGCGAATTCCTGCTGACAGTGCAGCAAGTTCAGGATAACCGTTAGTCAGAAGGAAGTTGAAGAGATCCTCATTTTCATTAAAGGTCTCACCGAAGGCCAATAATATTTTGGCAGGATAGGCAAGCATCTTTAATCGAAAAATTCGGCACAGACGCCCATGCGTTCCACCCTTGCTGCAATTTTAGCAAGTTCTGATTTTGTTACCTTTTCAAGGCCTGTAAGCGGTGTTTTTCGCTCAATAGGGTAAAGCATAACCCGTCTGGGCTTGATTTGTTTAATAAGGAGAAGCCATGCTGACACTTCCTCTTCTGTGGTGTTGTCGATGATTCTGCCATTAAAATCGCCACGAACAAAAAGTGTCTGCACGACAAGCTGGCCGCGGAAAAGCTTGAGGTTCTCCACTACTTCTGCCAATGTAATCGGAATTTTGGGTTGATTAATGAGCTGAAAAGTAACTTCAGTGCCCGCATCCATCTTTTGGATGTTGTTGTCGACCTTTTTGAGGGCTTCCAGTATTTCAGGGTCATTCAGTTTTGAGGCATTGGAGAGGACACTGATTTTTACGGATGGGAAATATTTCTTCCGGATCTCGATCATGCCATTCACGATTGCCGGAAACTCCGGGTGAACTGTTGGTTCGCCATTTCCAGCCAGGGTAATTGAGTCAAGTTTCTCACCGGCAGCGCTGATACTGGCTAAACGTTCTTCCAGCTTTTCCAGGATCTCCACAGCACTCGGAAATTCAGAAGTACTCAGCGGATCTGCTTCGGTCCAGCCACATTCACAATAAACACAATTGAATGTACAGAGCTTAAAATGCGTAGGTAATAGATTAACGCCAAGGGAAATGCCCAATCTGCGGCTAATAATCGGGCCAAAAATAGTTTCGTGAAAGTGAATACGGGACATCCGGGAGATTCTTTACGTAGCAAATGTCGTAAAAAAAGTGATGCACACAATAATCTAAGTTCCAGAGGTATTATCTGATGATTTTTTGGCTTAAAACGCCTTGGCTTGAGAAAAGTTTAATAACATACAAACCTTTTGAGAGCGAAGTCAGATCTACAGTGACATCTGTAGCGCCTTTAATGTCAGAGATTTCTTTTACAACTTTACCGTCAATACTAAATACCTGTAAATTGGCATCAGTAACATTCGAAAGCTGAAGGTTAAAAACACCAAATGTAAGCTGGGTTAGACGCATGCTTGGTTTGGGTTCGACAGGATTGATTCCAACTCCCCCGGCAGCGATGGTATAAGTATAGGTGTTTTCCTGATAATAATTGATTGCTTTCAGTTTCACAGTATAATACCCTGCCGCAGCATAAGTATGGATAGGGTTTAGCGAAGTTGTATCGAACGTTCCATCTCCAAAATCCCAGGCATATTTTTTAGCATAATCTGTTGTGTTGTTGAACTGGACATCATTTCCACCGGCCGGACTCGGGGTGAAATTGGCCACAGGCATCTTGGCATAGCTCAGAAAGCTTTTGGATTTAAGGAAAATGCCGGAATCAAAAACATGATCCATTGCGTCGGCTATTCCGATTTTAAAGTGATAGGAGACCCCGTTGACAATTGGGCGCATAAATTGGATTACAGTAGTATAACCATCATATTGCAATGTTGTTCCCCCTGAATTATCAATGTAATATTGGCTGTTGGTAGTTGCATTTATAGAATTTACACTGATAATAACTCCATTAGTATCAACAACAGCCAGATTTTCATAACCAGTAATTCCGGGCCCACTCATAAGAAAACCAAAGACATCATTAAACGTACCGACAAATTCCGGATATTCTTCAGATCCAAAGACCATATGGCACGCAATAATTGTATCTGTAAGTGGGACAAAGTCAAATTCAATGATGGAGGCGTCCCAGGTATTCGTGTTGCATAATGAACTTAAAACAGAATCTCCAGTAAGATTATTATTATACCCAGCAGAATTACTATTGTTAGGTCCTACAGCGGCGTTGATATCCCCTGAGGTCATGATAATTCCACTATCCATTCCCAAAGTGCCGGTAGTATCGGTAAATTTACCGATGGCCAGCGGTGCACCTGTGTAAGTTAAATTACTAATCAATACTCCGGGCCCAAACATTGTTGTGATGAAATCCTGGATATTTACTAATGGGGTAACCACAAGTGGACCTGAATTCTGAGTAGAAACTAAAGGATTTGCCTTTTTAAAAAAAGTTGTTGGTTTAATAATGTTGGATTGTTGAGCAAAAACACTCACAACCAAGAAAACAGCCACAAGTGACAGTAAAAGTTTACGCATGATTACCAGAAATTAATAGTGAGCCCGAAAGTGCAAACAAATATAAGGTATAGACAAGGGTTTTCAAGATAAGTTGCCTAAGAATCTTCTCTGAAAATATTTTACTTCCTTCAGGATAGCCCAATCGGCAGATCCGGGAAACTAACGCCCTGGTAATTGTATAAGCCTTGCATGAGTATCCTTTCTTTCTCCTCATTACTGAGACTTTCATAAGCATCTTTTTCGGCTTCAAGTTTTAATCGTTTCTCCTCTTCCACTTCCCAGATCTGGGCCAGGTATTGTTCTTCCACCCGTCTTTTGAGGTAATCATTAGCTACGGAAGGAAAGAGCTCAAGCAAGAGCGCTTCCTTTTCATTGGCAGCCAGGGGGACGCCACCATATTCGGCAAAAACAGGATTTTCCTGCTTCTTATAATACTTGGTATCATAAGGCGTTTCTTCCCTGACGCCGGCAATTTTAAAACGAAATTCAGGATCAACCGGCACTGGAGTCTTGCCATAGATTCCTTTGACAAGATTTACAAATTGTATAGATTTTGTAGTGTAAGGCGCTTGACCTTTATTCTCATCAATAGCGCAATTTACGGCCTGTACGCCAACGATCTGGCTTGTAGGTGTTACAAGGGGAGGAAAGCCAGAAGCCATCCTTACCATTGGGATAAGCTCCAGGGTGCGCGGCAGTAGTTTCTCAAGTTTTAACTGTTTTAACTGAGCCAGCATGTTTGAGTACATTCCGCCTGGTATTTCTGCATTCTGGATTTTCTCATCCGGTTCAGGGAAATTAAAATAGCGTTCAATAGAATGACAGACTTGCAGCAATTCATCATCTTTCTCTGCCTTGGCATAGGCAATTGCAAGTTCGAAAAGATTTTCAATATCACGCGGAAGCTTGTCTTTGAGTAAGTTAAATTCTTTTGGAAAGCTCATATAACCATCGAATTCAGACAGCTCTTCCCGAATCGGACCCAGTATTTTATTTATTCTTATGGTAGCTTCCAGATCAACTCCCGTGTCGACATTCATGCGATCACAGAATAGCTGGATGATTTCAAAGGCTGGTGCTGCGGAACCGCCAGCGAAGTTCCAGAGTGATGTATCCACGATGTCGACCCCGTTTACAATAGCCATCAGGGTGGAGGCGATGCCATAACCAGGGGTACAATGCGTGTGAAAGTCGACAGGAATAGAAAGTTCAGATTTTAACATACGGATCAATCGTCCTGTTTTTCCAGGGGGGATCAGGCCGGCCATGTCTTTAACAGTAATCATGTCTGCACCCATGGCTTCCAGTTCTTTTGCCTTGGTAAGGAAATATTCTTTGGTGAAAACCTTTGGACTCAGGAGCTGGGCATGAAGCAATGCTTTTACCTTGTCCCGAATCGAAAACCTGGGATCCACAGTATAGCAAATGGTGGCGTCTGCAATGCCTCCGTTTTCTTTGACATATTTTATGGTTGAGCGAATATTGTTAGTGTCGTTCAAGGCATCGAAAATTCTCATGATTCCGATCCCGGATCGTACGGCATTACGATTAAATCCTTCGATAACATCTTCAGGGTAAGGGTTATACCCAAAGAGATTCCGACCTCTTGATAATGCCGTCAACAAGGAAGCATCGCCAATACCTCTTTTTATTGACTCCAATCTATCCCAAGGATTTTCATTGAGGTAGCGCATGATTGAATCGGGCACAGCACCACCCCATACTTCCAGTGCAAAAAAATGGGCATCCCTGAAATGAGGAAGCACACGGTTCACCTGGTCCTGGTTCATACGTGTGGCGAACAAAGATTGTTGTCCATCACGAAGCGTTACGTCTCTGATTAAAAGTTTTCTTTTCATGGGCTTGGAATCTGAAGATAGATACCCGATATTGATTTAGATTACCACAAAATTAAGCATTTTTAACGAGCTGTTAATAAAATAACAATAAAAATAGTATTAATTTTAACAAATGTTAACAAAATAACAATAATATTTTTTTCTTCAACATCCTCCGCTTGATCTCAGATTGATTTGATCTCAGTTTTTTCAAGGTTTAACTGTTATATTTGGTATCTGATCGATTGTTAAAGGAGCGAAAGCTTTATTTTACTACCTTCGCTAACTTTTTGTAATAACTTAATATTCATTACAATGAACAGTAAGTCAAGTCGTTTCGTGTTAGCCGTCCTTTTCCTGGGAACAAGCATTTTCCTTTTTTCCTGTAAAGAGAAGTCCTCAAAATCCTCAACCAATTCATTAAGCGTGGATACCGTAATACAAAAGAAGTTAAATGAATTTGTTGAAGTCAGCCTGACCACTGACCTTAGTAAACTCACGGATAAAGAAAAGCAAATGCTTCCTCTTATGATAGAAGCTGCGCAAATCATGGACGAGATTTTCTGGGAAGAGACTTGTGCCCCTAAGGATTCATGTCTTGGGAAAATCCAGGATAGTGTAGTCCGCCGTTTTGCAGAGATTAATTACGGTCCATGGGAAAGACTGAATGAAAACAAAGCCTTTATTTCTTCTTATGGCGAGAAACCCAAAGGTGCATGTTTTTATCCCAAGGATATGACCAAGGAAGAATTTGAGAATTTTAAAGATCCTAACAAAACCAGCGAGTACACCTTGATCCGCAGAAATGCTGACGGCAGCCTGAAAACTGTATGGTATCATGAGGCTTTCAAAGAGAAAGTCACCAATGCAGCAGATTTACTTAAGAAATGCGCTGCACTTGCTGAGGACCCGGGTTTGAAAAACTACCTGGAATTAAGAGCTGATGCCTTGCTCACCGACGATTACTTTAAAAGCGATATGGCATGGATGGATATGAAGACCAATACCCTGGATTTGGTGGTTGGCCCTATTGAAAACTATGAAGATGAGCTATTTGGATATAAAACCGCTCATGAATCTTCCGTCCTGGTAAAAGATAAAGAATGGAGCAAACGTTTGGAGAAATTTACAGCGCTTCTTCCGGAAATGCAGAAACAACTTCCAGTAGAGGAAAAGTATAAAAAGGAAAAACCGGGCTCTAATTCTGATCTCAATGCTTATGACATCCTCTACTATGCAGGGAATTCAAACAGCGGGGCTAAAACAATTGCGATTAACCTTCCTAATGACGAAAAAGTACAATTAGCCAAAGGCTCACGCAGGCTTCAGCTTAAAAATACAATGAAAGCCAAGTTTGACAATATTCTTGAGCCAATTGCCAAGGTATTGATAGATCCGGCTCAGCAATCCAATATAAAATTTGATGCCTTCTTTAACAATGTCATGTTTCATGAAGTGGCTCATGGCCTGGGGATAAAAAATACAATCAATGGCAAAGGTTTGGTTAAAGCATCAATGAAGGAATACAACAGTGCTTTTGAAGAAGCCAAGGCTGATGTCCTTGGGCTTTTTCTTGTGGGAAAACTCATTGAGAGAGGAGATTTGAAAGATATCAGCATTCAGGATTGTTATGTTACCTACATGGCGGGCCTTATTCGTTCCGTTCGATTTGGTGCAGGGGAAGCGCATGGCCAGGCGAATATGATGTGTTTTAATTTCTTTGAGGATAACAAAGCATTCACACGAAATGCTGATGGCACCTATAAAGTAGATGTTGAAAATACAAAAAAGGCATTGGATGCCTGGGCTGCCAAAGTACTGATTTTTCAAGGCAATGGAGATTATGATGGGGCTTCAGCTTATCTCAAAGCAAATGGCAAAATTCGTCCTGACCTCCAGGCTGATCTTGGCAAACTAAAAACCGCTCACATTCCGGTTGATATTTATTTTAAACAGGGAGTCGCTGCCCTGGGTTTGAAATAGCCATTTATCATGAAAGGCCGCATTGCGATCATTGGTAGCGGGAGTTGGGCAACTGCCCTGATAAAAGTTCTGGCCCACCCACCCGGAAAGCTCCACTGGTGGGTTCGGAGCGAAGAAACTGCAGAACATATCAGGCAGCATCATCGTAACCCAAATTATTTGAGTTATCTTGACTTGCCTACTGAACGTCTTCACATTTCTACCAATCTCAAGCAAATCATAAAGGATGCAGATTACCTGATTTTTGCCATTCCAGCAGCTTTCCTTAATGACACACTTCATGGGATTACGCCTAAAGATTTTAAAGATAAAACGGTGATTTCGGCCATCAAAGGGATAGTGCCAGAATATCACAGTACTATAACCACATTTTTCCAGAAAACATTTCAGGTCCCGATGTCAAATCTGGGCGTAATTTCAGGGCCCTGTCATTCTGAAGAAGTTGCCATGGAGAAACTGTCTTTCCTTACCCTGGCAATACAAGACCATGGGAAAGCTGAGTTCTTGCAAACCCATTTTAAAGCACCGTTTATTCGACTGGCACTCTCCCGCGACATAGTTGGTGTGGAATATGCATCTGTCTTAAAAAATATTATGGCAATTGCCAATGGAATTGCCGTGGGTTTGGGTTATGGGGATAACTTTCAATCTGTTCTTATTGTGAATGCCATCCAGGAAGCAAAGCGTTTCCTGGACAAAATCAACACTATGGAGCGCGATTTCAACGACTCTGCCTACCTGGGCGATCTCATCGTGACTTGTTACAGCCAATTCAGCCGTAACCGGACATTTGGGAATATGATTGGCAAAGGGTATTCTCCAAAATTTGCCCGAATAGAAATGAAAATGGTGGCAGAAGGCTATTATGCCGTCAAGGGAATGATGGAAATCAACAAAGAATTTGGTGTTTATATGCCTGTGACAGAAGCAGTTTATAACATCCTTTATGAAGGGATTTCCCCTTATATGGAAATGAAAATATTGTCTGAAAAATTCAAATAATTCAACCTGCTTAAATCAATCTCGATGAAAAAAATCCTGACTTTATTCGTTGCGCTCTTTTTATTTAAGGGCCTTTTCGCATTTGTTCCGCCCGATGAGGGAATGTGGTTACCCATGCTGCTGGAACGATTAAATTATGTGGATATGCAGAAAATGGGACTCAAGCTGACCGCTGAGGAGTTATACAGCATCAACCACAACAGTCTGAAAGATGCAATTGTGGGACTTTCAAACGATGGCGGTTCTCCAAATGGATTCTTCTGTACTGCCGAAGTAGTGTCTGGTGAGGGATTGCTCTTTACCAACCACCATTGTGGATATGATGCTATTCAGCAACACAGTTCCCTGAATCATGACTATCTCACCGATGGCTTCTGGGCAACACGCAAGGAAGAAGAACTCTCAAATGAAGGTATGACTGCCTCTTTCCTAGTCCGGATGGATGATGTCACAAAGAAAATTCTTGAAAAAGTAAGTGACACTACAAGTGATAAAAACCGTTCAAAGCTGATTAAGGAAGCGATGGACAAAATTGTAAAAGAGGCAAAAGAATCTGATAAGTATGAAGCTGTTGTGAAGAGTTTCTTTTCAGGCAATGAATTTTATCTTTTTGTCTATAAGACTTACAAAGATGTAAGGTTAGTAGGAACACCACCTTCAAGTATCGGCAAATTTGGTGGTGACACTGACAATTGGATGTGGCCTCGTCATACCGGGGATTTCTCTGTTATGCGCATCTATACAGCTCCGGATGGTGATCCAGCTGTCTATTCAAAAGACAATGTTCCGCTGAAACCTAAATATGTACTGCCTATATCCTTCAAAGGCGTTCAGAAAGATGACTATGCCATGATCTGGGGTTTCCCAGGTTCAACCCAACGATATATGACCTCTTATGGTGTGAATATGTCAATTGATAAGACTGATCCTGCCCTGACAACCTGCCTGGGTAAACTCCTAGAAGTATGGAAAACAGACATGGATGCTGACAAGGCTGTGAAGCTTAAATATGCTTCAAAATATGCTGGAATGGCCAATGGCTGGAAATTATACCTTGGCGAGATGAAGCAATTAAAAAAGCTCAATGTTGCCGGCGAGAAACAAAAGACTGAAAAGGAATTTCAGCAGTGGGCCTCTACGAAACCTGAATTGCAAAAGAAATATGGTGAAGTTTTAACGAACATCAGCGCAGCCTATACGGATCTCGAAACAAAAGCACCTGTTTTATATTATTATTCCATCGCACTTAGCCGTGGATGTGAGGCACTGGGCTTCGCGCAAAACTTCGGGACGCTTCATTCAGCGCTCGAAAAAGGTTCAAAAGACAGCAAAGAATCTATGAAGAAGATCATCGATGAGCTTCAGGAAACGATCAAGAATCATTACAAAGATTATAGTGCCTCAACAGATCAGAAAGTCCTGGCTGTCTTATATCGCCTCGCATCACAGAATCTCCCGGCAGATCAGTTACCGGAGGTATTTACCACAATTCAAAAAAAATACCATAACAACTTCGACGAATGGGCACAAGAAACCTTTGAAGAATCAATCTTTACTGATGAAGCCAGACTTAATGCTTTCCTGAAGAATCCAAAATTCAAAAAACTTGACAGAGATCCAATCTTTAAGCTCTCCAATGAGATTCAGCAGAAGCTAATGTCTGCTTCCGGGGCTTACCAGGGAGCACAAACAAAATTGCGTAAAAACGAGCGATTCTTACTCGCAGGATTGCGTGAGATGAATTCTGATAGGAAATATTATCCGGATGCCAATTCTACGATGCGCTTCACCTATGGAAAAGTCTATGATTATATCCCCGGTGATGCCATGCATTATGATTATACAACACATTTAAGCGGGGTTATGGACAAAGAAGATCCAACAAATGATGAATTTATTGTGCCTGCAAAGCTTAAAGAACTTTACGCCAAAAAGGACTTTGGTCCATACGGATCCAACGGGAATTTGGTCACTTGCTTCCTTACCACCAATGATATTACCGGAGGTAATTCTGGAAGTCCGGTCATTAATGGCAATGGCGAACTTATCGGGATTGCCTTTGACGGCAACTGGGAAGCAATGAGTTCCAATATCAATTATGAGCTTGAATTACAACGCACGATCTGTGTTGATATTCGTTATGTATTGTTTGTCATCGACAAATTCGCCGGCGCTAAAAACCTAATCCAGGAACTTACAATAAAGAATTAGGAAACTCGTTATTTAAACGCTTGCTTTGTTCTATAACATGGGGTCCGGCCGTTAGGTTTGGGCCCTTTGTTTTTTTTCAATATTAACCCATATACTTTTAAATCCCGGAGTATTACTTCTCGGGTCAGTTGTATTGGGTACCAGTATATTAGACTCAGGATAATAGGTCATGATATTTCCACGTGAGATGTCAATCTTTCGTACTTTTAGATTCTCCATCCTTCCAACAGAAGATTCCAGGCTTACCATATCGTTTTCCTTTAAACCAATTTCTTGAATGTCTTCCTCATTCATCATCACAATCTGCCTATTCTTTTGCTCGCGGTAAAGATCATTTTCTTCATAAATGACAGTATTATACTGGCCTTCACTCCTTACGGTCATCATTTTAAATTGACCATCATTTCGCATTAATGAAGGTATTTTACATAATTTAAAATTGGCTTTCTGATTTGGAGTTCCGAAAATAGGTTGGTGAAAGCTCCTGTTCGCAACATGGAACTCTTCACCAGTTTCTTCAATCGTACTCAATTTCTCATATCCCTGAACCGTCTGTGCGATGAATGTTCTCAGATTCTGATGACTTTTTAATTTTTTGAAGTCAACAGGGGCGTCGGGTAAAACCTTTTGTGCAATGTCACTGATAATTTCAACTTCTGAGCGGACATTGCCAAGCCTATTAATGCCGCCATCACTCATTCTGACAAAATTAAACAAAGACTCTTGCGTGGTCTTCTGTTTTTCTTCATCACGGGCAGCAACGGGTAAAACCAGGACTTCTTTCTCAACACCGAAAAAGTGTCCCTTATTCAAGCTTGTGTTTAAAAAGACTTTAAACGGAATGGCATTTAATGCAGTCTCGGTAAACTTAGTGTCAGGACTGGACTGAAACAAATTCCCACCAAGTAAAAAGGCAAAATCAATTTTCCCTTCGTGAGCTGCCTTTAGACAAGAGATCGTATCCATTCCCGGTTCGGTTGGAAGATGAATTCCGGATATTTTTTCAAGATTCTCAAATATTTTTTCTTTAAGGATTGGTGTAACGCCCAGTGATCCAATCCCCTGGATATTGCTTTGCCCTCTCAAAGGGAGTAAACCTGCATAGGGTCTTCCTACCATCCCCCGCAGAAGGGCCAGATTGACAATTGACTCTACATTTTCAACCCCATGTTCGTGATGCGTGATTCCCATCGCCCAACAAAAGATCACATTGGTGGAATTTCCATAAATTTCGGCGATCTGTTGAATACGCTTCTTTTCAATTCCCGAACTACAAACGATCGTTTCCCAGCTGGTTTCCTGAATGTCTTTGACAAACTCGTCTTTCCCATTCGTATGTGCTTCCATGAAATTCAAATCCTGCTTTCCAGATTCAAGGATTGCTTTTGCAATACCTTTTAAAATGGCAATATCTCCTCCAATTTGAATTTGAACATATTCTGAAGCAATAGAACTTCCCCCTGATAATAGTGATTTTAAATCGGAAGGAATTGCGAATTTCAGCAATCCTTTTTCTTTGACAGGGTTTATCACAATGACATTTCCTCCACGACGTCGACAATACATCAGTTGACGTACAAAACGCGGATGATTTGAGGCTGGATTTGCACCGATGACAAAGATAAGATCTGCTTTTTCAAGATCTTGCAATTCAAGGGTAGCCGTCCCGGTGCCCAGTGTCGAATTCATGCCAATGCCAGTAGCCTGGTGACAGTAGTAGGAACAGTTGTGGATATTGTTTGTCCCGTAAGCACGGCCAAAAAGCTGCAATAAAAACGCAGCTTCATTCGAGGAGCGGCCAGAGCTGTAAAAAAAACTACGTTCAGGTTTAGTGGACATGATCCGAGTCGCTATTTTTTCCAGGGCTTGTTCCCAGGATATAGGAACATAATGTGTCTGGCCTTCAGCTTTGTAGATTGGATTATTCAAACGCCCGGAACGTTCTAATAAACGGGCAGGCGTTTGTTGGAAATCCTGAATGCTCTTCAGATGGAAAATTTTTTCTGGAATAGCATCTTGAATGTCAGTTATTTGTGCCTGAAACGCTTTCTTGCAGACTTCAGGAAATCGCCCCATTTCATTTGACATGCCTCCTTTTTGCCCACCCATGCCTAACGCACAGCTCTTGCAGGTGTTTTTGGAAAACATTGCCGGGAGAATTTTCAGAAAGCCAACTGTAAAAGATGCTTTCAGCGCATAACGTAATGCTTTAAAACCACCACCTACCATGTTGGTTTTCGTTTTGTAACATAAGCGAGAAAATACAAAACAGTAAAAATAAGACCATTTTGCATAATGAAGGTATTAATTTTCCTGCCAGCTTTATAGAAGTTCTGCTAGAAATCTGCCATAATTACCGATTTTGTCTTACCTTTGCTTAGGAATGATATTATTCAGTCCTCTAATCCATGGATATTATTTCATTAAAACAAAGGTTTGGTATCATTGGGGTCTCTCCATTACTTGACCGCGCAATAGATATCGCTTATCAGGTTGCTTCTACTGACATTACCGTTTTAATTACAGGGGAAAGTGGAACAGGGAAAGAGTTTTTCCCAAAAGTAGTTCACCAGATGAGTCCTCGTAAGCATGGGCCTTATATTGCGGTGAACTGTGGGGCCATTCCTGAAGGGACTATTGATTCTGAGTTATTTGGACATGAGAAAGGGTCATTTACCGGTGCTCATGAAGCCAGGAAGGGATATTTTGAGGTCGTCACCGGAGGTACTATTTTTCTGGATGAAGTTGCCGAGTTGCCGCTTTCGACTCAGGTTCGTTTACTTCGTGTATTGGAAAGCGGAGAATTTATCAGGGTAGGTTCTTCAAAAGTGATTAAAACGGATGCCAGGGTCGTTGCGGCGACAAATGTTGACATCCCTGTCGCTATTGATACAGGCAAATTCCGTCAGGATCTATATTATCGCCTATCCACAGTGCCTATTTATGTACCCCCACTGCGGGAGAGGAAAGAGGATATCCTCTTATTATTCAGAAAGTTCGCAGCAGATTTTGCCGAGAATTACCGGATGCCCCCAATTTCGCTTGCCCCGGAAGCCGCAGAATTATTTGTCAACTATCGTTGGCCCGGAAATATTCGTCAATTAAAGAATATTACCGAACAGATCTCGATTATCGAAAAAGTCAGGGAAATTAGCGGCGAAACCCTCGCAACATATCTGCCTGAAAGCCGGCATCATGATTTACCGGTGCTGTTCAGAAAAGAAACGGCAAATGCTGATTTTTCTGAAAGGGAATTGTTATATAAGGTGTTGTTCGATATGAAGAAAGACATCACAGACTTGAAGAAACTGGTGGGGGATATCATTGAAACCCCTGATCATAATAACAAAGCAAAGTCGATCCTTTCAGATTATCCGAACATTTTTACGAAAGAAGAAGAATACATCCCAGGGAATAACCCGATACAGATTCATCCGACCTTAGTTGGCCAGGGATTTCAGGAGGACATGGATGAGCATGAAGTTTATGAAGAGACGCTCAGCCTTCAGAAAAAGGAAGAAGATATGATCCGCAGGGCTTTGGATAAATACAAAGGAAAGCGTAAAAATGCTGCCAGGGAACTTGGTATTTCGGAAAGGACGCTTTACCGTAAGATCAAAGAATATAACATCTTAGGATAATGGGTTTTCAGAGATCAAAGCTATCAGGATTCTTACTCATCGGCTTACTGGCTTTAACGCTCAGTGCTTGTGGCGTTTATTCATTTACAGGCGCATCGATTCCTCCTGAAGCGAAAACCATTTCGGTTCAATATTTTGCCAATGTTGCTCCTTTGATCAATCCAACGCTTAGCCAGGTCTTTACTGATATTGTAAGGGATAGATTTATCAACCAGACGCGTCTCAGCCTGGTTACACGAAGCGGAGACCTGCAATTAGAAGGAGAAATTGTGGGATATTCTGTCAGCCCTGTCGCAATTCAGGGTAATGACCAGGCGGCATTAAACAGGCTTTCTATCACAGTAAATGTAAGATATTCTAATAAATTTACCCCAGCACAGGATTTTGAAACTAAGCTCACACGATTTGAAGATTTCTCTAGCTCTCAGAGCCTGAGCAGCGTCGAAGGCAGTCTTGTTGAATTAATCAGCAAGCAACTTGCGGACGATATTTTCAATAAATCTGTGGCAAACTGGTAATCTAAAGAAGCATGAACCGTACACAATATACCAAATGGAATAATGAGCCAGGGCTCCTCGATGAGAACAGTATGCCGGACTTGGAAGAAGCGGTAAAGGAATACCCCTGGTTTCAGGCAAACCGATGGTTACTCGCTATGAATCTAAGGAATACACACCTCCCGCAATTTAAAGACGAGCTTGTTGGGGTTGCTGTCTCCTCCCATTCACGAAGGATGCTGATGAAATTCTTTGAGAAATACCCAACACCGGTCAGGAAAAAAACAGCTCCAAAGGTAAAAACCGATCTTATTGAACGATTTATTAAAGAAGAACCCAGGATAAGTTCGCCAACGGATTTTGTCCCCAAAGAGCCTGATATTGCAGAAAAGAGCCTGGTAGACAATGACGACAACGTGAGTGAAACCCTTGCAAAAATCTGGCTCGATCAGGGCAAGCCCGAAAAGGCAATCAAAATATATTCACGCTTGTCGTTGAAATATCCCGAAAAAAGTGCTTACTTTGCAGCCCAAATTGAAAAAATCAGAAATATAAGTAATTCAACAACTTAATCTAATATAGTATCATATGTATGTCCTGGTTTCTGTTCTAATCCTGATCACCTGCGTTCTGCTTGTCCTTGTTGTTCTTGTCCAGAATTCAAAAGGTGGTGGTCTTGCCTCAAACTTTGCTTCGTCTAACCAATACATGGGTGTTAGGAAAACTGCTGATTTCCTTGAAAAAGCAACCTGGACCCTTGCTGTAGTTCTGCTGGTACTTAGCCTCGTCTCTTCTTTCATCATTCCTCCATCAGGAAAGAAACAGGCAGCTGATACTGAACTCAGGGAGAAAATCAACAATACTCAGGGTGCAAAACCGGTTCAGGATTATCAGGCACCTCCTGCACAGAAAAAATAATCAAACCCGATTGAAATTAAATGTCAGATTGTCACCTCAATCTGACATTTTTTTTTGCTTTTCAGGCTATTCCTGCAATATTGTCTTTAAGCCTTGCTATTAACACTTTTGGCATAGATTCTGACATAAGCAGGAGGAACGATATTCGTAACAATTTTTATTTATTTAATTCATAAACAATATACAATGGGAAAGCTGAACATCAAACCCCTGCACGACAGGGTCCTGGTAGAGCCGGCAAAAGCTGAAGAAAAAACGGTAGGTGGCATTATTATCCCCGATACCGCAAAAGAAAAACCACAAAAAGGTACTATCGTGGCTGTCGGACCTGGTAAAAAAGATGAACCAATGACTGTTAAAGAAGGGGATACCGTTCTTTATGGAAAATACGCAGGTACCGAGATCACCGTTGAAGGTAATGATTACCTCATCATGAGGGAGTCTGACATTGTTGCAGTTATATAATCTTATTCCGCAAAAATCTTAAAAGAAAAATCAAATGGCAAAAGATATTAAATTTAGTCTGGAAGCAAGAGACGCTCTGAAAAGAGGCGTTGACATCCTGAGTAATTCGGTTAAAGTGACTTTAGGACCAAAAGGCCGTAATGTCATTATTGAAAAATCATACGGTGCACCTATCATTACAAAAGATGGTGTATCTGTTGCAAAAGAAATTGACTTAAAGAACCCAGTTGAGAACATGGGTGCTCAGATGGTTCGGGAAGTTGCTTCCAAAACCGCTGACATCGCTGGTGATGGCACAACTACTGCCACAGTACTGGCTCAGTCAATCATTACAACCGGATTGAAAAATGTTGCAGCCGGTGCAAATCCAATGGATCTGAAGCGGGGAATTGATAAAGCAGTTACTGCTGTTATCGGACATTTAAAAACACAATCAAAATCTGTTGGTGATAGCTTTGAGAAGATCGAGCAGGTTGGTTCAATCTCTGCAAACAATGATAATTTCATTGGAAAAATGATCGCACAGGCGATGGAGAAAGTGAAAAAAGAAGGAGTTATCACTGTTGAAGAGGCTAAAGGTACTGAGACTACAGTGAAACTTGTAGAAGGTATGCAATTCGACAGAGGTTATATTTCTCCTTATTTCGTAACTGATGCTGAGAAGATGGAAGCTGTTTATGAGGTTCCTTATATTCTCATTTATGACAAAAAAGTAAGCATGATGAAAGACCTTCTTCCTATCCTGGAAAAGGTAGTTCAAACAGGTCGTGCTTTGATTATTATTGCAGAAGACTGTGAAGGTGAGGCCTTGGCAACACTTGTAGTTAACAAGATCCGTGGTTCACTGAAAATTGCTGCTGTTAAGGCTCCAGGTTTTGGTGACAGGCGTAAAGAAATGCTGGAAGATATCGCAATCCTCACAGGAGGTACTGTTATTTCTGAAGAGCGTGGCTTTAAATTAGACAATGTAGATCTGAGTATGTTAGGTGAGGCTGAGAAAATCAGCATCGACAAAGAAAATACAACCATCGTCGGTGGAAAAGGTGCCAAAGAGAACATCGAAGGCCGGATCAAACAAATCAAGGCTCAGATTGAATCTACAACCTCAGATTACGATCGTGAGAAACTCCAGGAGCGTTTGGCCAAACTGAGTGGCGGTGTTGCCGTTATTTATGTTGGTGCTGCCAGCGAAATGGAAATGAAAGAAAAGAAAGACCGTTTTGATGATGCCTTACATGCAACCCGCGCTGCTGTTGAAGAAGGTATCGTTCCTGGTGGCGGTATTGCCTATATCCGTGCCCTGGAGTCATTGGTGAAACTGAAAGGTGACAATGAAGACGAGGAAACAGGTATTGCTATTATCCGCAGGGCACTCGAAGAGCCACTGAGACAAATTGTGGAGAATGCAGGTATTGAAGGTTCTATCGTCGTTCAGCGTGTAAAAGAAGGCAAAGATGACTTTGGTTTCAACGCCCGTACTGAGCAATATGAGAACCTTTATGCAGCCGGTGTTATAGATCCTACTAAAGTTACCAGGGTAGCCCTTGAGAACGCTGCTTCTATCGCTGGAATGCTTCTGACTACTGAATGTGTGATCAGTGAAATTAAAGATGACAAACCAATGATGCCAGGTGGTGGACACCCAGGTATGGGCGGAATGGATATGATGTAAGATCATTCTTATACTAAATAAGAGAGGCAGTCGATAAGGCTGCCTTTTTTATTTATTTTTGGCCCTTGATTTGTAATATTCCTTATCACCTTTAATCCATATATGAGATCATCACTTTTTTTCAGTCTTTTCTTCAGTTTGGTTTTTCCTGCCTTTTTTACTTTAAGCGCACAAACCACACTTATGCCTAATATCCCGGTAGATACCATCACCAAATTGATTTCTTATAAAGAGGTGGTCACAGAAAAAGGGCCGAGAGACTCCTTGTATGTGAGGGCTATCGCCTGGATTAACTCTTATTTCCCTAATCCGACAGATGTGACAAAGGTTCGTGACCGTGATAACTCAGTGATCAAAGGAGTCCATCGGTTTAAACTATATTATACTGACAAAGACGGGAGCAAACGTGAGGCTCCGCTCTGTGAATATTCATTTAGTATCGAATGTAAGGATGGGCGATATCGTTACACCTTTACTGATTTCATCCGGAAAGAGGCTTCACGACAGCCGCTGGAGCGTTGGCTCGACAAAAAAGATCCTGCCTACAATCCACAGTGGGAGGATTATTTGCGCCAGGTTGATAAATACGTTAAGGATACCAGTGCCAGTATGAAAAAAGGCATGAAACCTCCTGTCAAAGTAATTGACAATTGGTAGAAATCTTAGGCAATGACCTGAATCTTGCTTTCAGGGAGTAGCTTTAAGCTGTCAGGGACAATACCTTTAATCAGGTTCACACCTGGTTTCTTCCCTACATCAAAGCTTCCTGCCCAGGAATCCATTCCCAGTAATTTTGCACCGTTTTGTGTAGCCCATTGGATTAGTTCTGATGTTTCGACGTCGGGATAGAACTGCTGTAAGGTTTTCATTTCCGACAGAATTGACAATTGATGGTTTGAAGCCAGGCTGTCTGTTCCCAATGTAATTTTATCACCGAAGGGCCTGAAGAAAGGAAGGTTGGGGATACAGTTCTCAATATATAAATTAGCATTCGGACAAAGACACCACCAAGGATCTTTCAGATTGTCCATGGCAAAGTGGATGTCTTCGGGTGTTGAAACTGTATTGTGGACCAGGATGATAGGATTGTTAGTCGGGAGGTTTGGTAAGATAGCAGGTAAAGGACGCATCCTGCGGGGATGTACGCTACGGATATTCACATGAAAATCGAACATCCGGCTTACGATAGGACCTCCTTTTTTTTGAAAGTACTGATTCTCGTCGTTATTCTCCTGATGATGGATAGAAATTGGACCGCCATTTTCTTCAGCCCAATCTTTTATCAGGTTGAACAATTCTGGTGACACAGAATAAGTAGCGTGGGGAGCTAGTGAAACGCCTGCCTGTCCTGGCAAAGCTTTGATTTTTTTAAATAATTCCAGTGCTTTTTCAAATCTCAGGTTTGCATCAGCAGGGTCGGAGCCAAAGGCTTCACAGAAGGAATACCAGGAAAGGCGGCCCTGTTCTTTGACAGCCAGGCTGTGTTCATAGCTAGCGATGTCCCCGACACCTACGATTCCATTTTCAATCATCTCATTTTCAGCAAGTCTGGAGGCTTCTGTTTTTGCTTCCTCAGAGAAATTGATTGGATTTTGATTTTTAATATCACGGATGAAAGCATCCAGCCCCCAACCCGGAGCAATTTCCCCACGCAGATGTGAAAGGTCTAAATGGCAATGTGTGTTGATGAAACCGGGGACCAGGATTCCCTTAAATGATTCAATATTTCCGGCATCTGTTTCCAATTTTGGGCGAAGTTCAACAACTTCACCTTCATCAGAAATGACCAGGTAGCCATTGAAGACCGGGGGCCCTGAAACCGGGAAGATTGCATCTGCTGTAAGTATTCTCATAGTTAGAAAATCATGTTAAAAGTAGTTGATTTTGCAATTCCTTGTGAGTAGAAATTTTATTGCTTTCATTCTTTTCTTTAACATAGTCATTTGATAAGCGTTTATCTTTGCAGATAATTCAATCATCTGTTATGGAGACTTTCAAACTTAGCGGCCAAATCGTAGATGTAGTCAAGCGGAGAATCTACGGGGGTGTCATTACAATTTCCGAAGGGGTGATTCATTCAATTACAGAAGACCCTGCTGTCGAGGGGCCGTATATTCTTCCGGGTTTCATCGATGCACATATACATATTGAGAGTTCCATGTTGATCCCATCGGAGTTTGCGCGGATAGCTGTAGTTCATGGCACCGTGGCTACCGTTTCTGACCCACATGAAATTGCCAATGTATTGGGATTAGACGGCGTGAGATTCATGATAGATAATGGGAAAAAGGTTCCTTTTAAATTCAATTTCGGTGCTCCTTCCTGTGTGCCGGCAACTACCTTTGAAACTGCAGGAGCTGCGTTTGGGTTAGCAGAAACAGAAGCCTTATTACAACAGGAAGAGATTCTGTATCTGAGTGAGATGATGAATTTCCCTGGTGTATTGGGTAAGGATTCTGAAGTTTTAGGTAAAATTGCGTTAGCCAAGAAATACGGTAAAAAAATTGATGGTCATGCGCCCGGATTGAAAGGCAATGATGCTAAAATGTATGCTGAATCGGGGATCAGTACTGACCATGAGTGTTTTACTATTGAAGAAGCCTTTGACAAGATAGCTGCCGGGATGCATATCCTGATCAGGGAAGGGAGTGCTGCAAGAAACTTTGAGGAATTGATCCCCTTATTAAAGCAGTTCCCGGAAAAAGTTATGTTTTGTTCAGATGATAAACATCCTGATGAACTAATTCGCGGTCACATAAATGAACTTGTTGCTAGGGCACTTTCATTGTCCTATGATTTTTTTGACGTGCTCAGGGCTTGTACTTTAAATCCAATCAGTCATTATGGCTTAAAAGTAGGCTTATTGCAGGAGGGAGATCCAGCAGATTGTATTCTGATTCGCACATTGAAGGATTTAAAGCCCTTTGCAACTTTTATCAATGGCATCAAAGTTGCCGAAGATGGCCGAAGCCTGATAAATTCTGTAAGTACCAATCTCCCGAATAATTTTGTTGCTCAAGCAGTTAATATTAAACAATTAGAGATTCCATACACTGGACATAAATTAAGGGTACAGATCGCTCATGATGGTCAGTTAGTGACTACTTCAAGTTTTGAGGAACCTTATGTTAAGGAGGGGTATTGTCAGTCGGATACCAATAGGGATATTTTGAAGATGATGGTTTTAAATCGTTATTCAGATGCAGTGCCAGCCCTTGGATTTATTCAGAATTTTGGCATGAAAAGGGGGGCAATAGGTTCCACTGTCGCACACGACAGCCACAATATTATAGCAATCGGGACAAATGATAAAGATCTACTAGTGGCGGTTAACAGTCTGATCAAAGAAAAAGGGGGTATTGTTTGTGTTGAAGGGGATGATATACGCCTGCTTCAACTCCCTGTTGCAGGCATTATGAGCGATAGAAAGGCAGAAGATGTAGGTAGCGAGTATGCTGCGATTAGTGCTTCGGTAAAAGCACTGGGTTCGACTTTAAATGCGCCTTTCATGACATTGTCATTTATGTCGTTATTGGTGATCCCTGCTTTAAAGTTGAGTGATAAAGGATTGTTTAACGGAAACAAATTTGCATTGATATCATTATATGATGAATAAATTTTCAAAATTTAGATATCTATTTATGACATAAAAGTACTTTTATTATTATATTTGTAAAAAATTATTCCCATGGCAAAAATAGAATTGGATATCGTGAAACTGGAGATGGCTGCAAACCGTCTTCGTGCATTGGCTCATCCAATGCGAATTGCAATTATTGAATTACTTCAGGAAAAGGAAAAACTGAGTGTTACAGAGATTTATAAAAAATTGAAAATTGAGCAAGCCTCGGCTTCGCATCATTTGAATATTCTGAAGGGAAAAGGGATTTTAGGTTCAAAAAGAGACGGAAAAAAGATTTTTTATTCTTTGAAGAGCAAATCTTTATCTCAGGTTGTTGATTGTATTAATCGCTGTCACAACGATTAGTCTTACAGTTCCCAGGTTTCTTCCAGTTGCCAGTTTCCTCTGACTTCAATAGTTTGGGAGAAAAAGGAAATCTTTTCCGGTTGATTTTTCTTAAGGTAATGGCCAGTGTCCCACTGGCCATTATTATTTTTATCCCATATAAGCTTCAATCGGTATTTGCCGGGTTCGAGTAAGTCAAAGTTAATCATGCCATTTCCTTCTACAAAAAGCTCCTTTACTACGATGTCTTTGATGTTCAACAATTGAACAATATAATGGCCTTTTTCCTTCAGCGTCAATTCAACTTTCAAATCTCCATACTCTTTTAAGGATCGGGTTCTCCATGAGAAACGTAAGGTGTCGTTTTTCTGACCAATGATATTGGTAAAACTATTAGCGGGAACGTAAAGGGTATAATCTGTATTTTCTTTAAAGTCATGCTTAAGATGAAGCTGGCGTTTAATGCTATCTGGAAAATACAGATTATTGGGGATCGTATCTTTTCCTTGCATCAATATTGCTTTCGAAAAATTATAAGTTTTCACAGGATAGGCGATATTAACCATGAAATCCTGTTTCAGGCCAAATTGCGTTGAAGCATTTGAAGTTATTGCTGCTTTTTCTTCAACAGAAGACGATTTTTTAAGCCTGTTCGACTTCGATAGATTTTGCAAGTTTAGTTTTATTGTGTCATTTAGGAGCTTCCTGTCTGAAACGAAAAGGTTTAAGGAATCAGGATTTCCAGTAGGATTCAGCCATAGGATGAGACTGTCACTCTTTTTATTCCATTCTTGCAGTGCCCAGTCATTTGTAAGTCGTGAGCTGTCATTAAGTGGATGAATATCAGGGTTTTTAACCGGGAATCGGAAAGTAACCAGTAATTGATAAGGTTTTATCAGTGAGGGCCGGGAGACTCTTTGCACAGAATCGGGTTCATCTTTAAAACATAAGAGGTCGATGTTTACACCTTCTTTTATTGTTGCAATACTATCCATCCCATTGGATGATTTTAAAATGGCTGTGATACCTTCAGGGATGATTGAGTCAGTAGAGAATGCAATATTTTCCTCAGCGCCGTCAAACATATAGTTTGAGTTCTTATCCAGCAAGGCAATAATCTTATAAGGTCCATGTCCAAGGAAGTGTAAATGGTAAGTCCCGTCTTCAGCAGTTTTGGCAAGGTATAAGGGACTTTCTTTGTATGGAATTGAATCCTCAAATCTGTCGTATAGCATGACGAAGGCATCTTTCACCGGGGAGAGAGTCAAAGCATCAGAGACTTTTCCCTGGATCTCCATAGAGTCAAGTGCATTTCCTGTGGAAAAAATAAACTGGTAATTGGACAGGGGATTGGCTTCGGTAATATCCTGGATTGCATTACCAAAGTTGAAATTATAAGTAGTATTTTTATGTAGGGTGTCTTTAAAACTCACAATCAGAGACTTTCCCTTTAACTTAAGTTCGGGGCGAATTTTAAAAGCGGGTGAGATGATTAGATTCTTACTTTCATCTTTAACCTGGGAAAATTCATCGAAATAAAGACGAAACCCGTCCCCTTTAAAATTGGTAGTGTAATTACCGGGAATAGTTTTAAGTATTTTAGGAGGGATTATATCTTTTTCGCCTCCTGTTGGGGAAACTATATTCGCACAGGACCCGAGAAAAAGACTCAGGGTCATAACCCAAATGATGTTACGTATCAAATGCTTTCTGGTCAAAGGTTGCTTATATTATAAGAAAGCAAGATCAGCAATTACTGCCGGTTATTGCCGGATTCCCCGGTATAAAGGCTGTAATACTTATCAAAAATCGCTTTAGATTCTTTTTGAACGTCCGGGTCGGGGAAGCGTTCGATTAATTGTCCAATTCGCTGTACAATAGCCAGGGCCATTTGTTTTTGCTGATCAAGGCTCTGTGTTTTGTCCGCAGGGAAAGAGAAGTAATAGCTAAGATCCTGCTTGTTTAACGCTAAGGTACGTTTGAGAATACCAATGGCTTTATCTTTGGCTCCTGCCCTGAAATAAGCTTCAACCACACCAAGCGTAAAGTAATTATAAGGAACGATTTTATCGGGCATTAATTGAATACATCTGTCACAAACCGCAAGAGCGGAGTCATTTTTCCCTTCAGTGATCAATGCATTCGCCAGGCGACCGTAAATATTACGCAAGCTAACGGTCATCCGGAGGTGATCTTCATTAAAGTACACATTGGGATCTTGCATATTAAGCTTAAACTTATTCATGAGATTGTCATACATGATCCGGGTGTTAATACGGCCATCTCCCTCAAGGCTGTTTGTTCGGATAGGAACCAGACGGTAGGCGAGACCTTCCTGCTGGAAATAGTCCTTAAGATCGAGATAGTTCTCATCCCCGATAGTCATGGCAAAATAGATTGGACGATCCCATTTGAAATGAGCCAGCAGATCTAGTACCATCAATTGGTTTTTCTGGATGCCTTCCCTGTTCAATTTCCATTCAATGGCTGGAGCAACCTGGTCAGCTAATTCAGGGGCTACCGTTCCATTTGCGATAACCTTTTCCTTGTCAACAGGGATCTTGAACTTCTTGGTTGGGAAATAGTCCAGTAATCCAATCTGACTCTGAAATTTAGTATTTGGGTTGTCGCTGGCCACGAATTTAATGAGGTCTTCCAGGTTATAATATCTACTGGTGTCTACAACGTCAGGGTTTTCAATAAAATAGACCAAATCAAGTGATCCCTGGCGGTATTTTTCCCTGGGCAATGAGAAAGGAACAGGATCAGACAAGTAGGCTTTGCGTTTCATTTGATCAATATACCAATCTGTCTGTAAAAGGCTAAGGTTACAGACTCTGACATCTGTTCGGGTTCCTTCCACTTCTTGTGCATACCAAACAGGAAAGGTGTCGTTGTCACCGTTGGTAAACAGAATCGCATTTTTAGCGCAAGAATTCAGGTAGTTATTAGCAATATCCAGTACCGTATACCGACCTGATCGATCATGATCATCCCAGCCATCTTTTGCCAAAACACCTGGAACGGCAATAGTACACAAGAGAGTTACAAGGACGGATGTGATTCTTAAGTCGACTTTTTTCAAATACTTTTCAAGGAAGCTCACCAGGGCAAGCACGCCAAGGCCTATCCAGATGGCAAAAGCATAAAACGAGGCCGCATAGGAATAGTCTCTTTCCCTGGGTTGAGGGGCATATTGGTTCAGATACAGAACGATGGCGAATCCGGTCATAAAGAACAAGAAACCAACCACGATAGTGTCTTTATAATGATATTTTCCATGATAAATCAAGCCAATCAGGCCCAACAGCAGAGGAAGAAAATAAAATTTATTTCGTCCTTTGTTTTTCAGAGATTCGGGGATTCTATCCTGTGGGCCTAATCTACCTGCGTCGAGGGAATTAAAGCCACTGATCCAGTTCCCATGAAGCAAATCTCCTGATTTGTTTTCTGTACGGCCCATGCCTTGGTTGTCGTCCTGTTTGCCGACGAAGTTCCACATGAAATATCGCCAGTACATGAAATTCAGCTGATAGTTGAAAAAGAAAGTCAGGTTTTCACCAAAACTAGGTTTGTTGATCGTTTTAGGCTGGCCGTCCTGGCCTTGCGTTTCGATTGGTGTTCCTGTCAAATTTGTCCAGTTCTTGTAAGCTTGTTCATGTTCTGCTTGAGAATTGCTCCACATCCTTGGGAAAATGGTCATAAAGCGACTGTCGTACTCAGGTTTGACCCCTTTCTGCGCATCAATGATTTCATATTTCCCGGTTTTCACATCTTTAGCGTAGACAGGGTTTCCATCAGCTCTTCCAACAACGGGTGCATTATAATATTGTCCGTATCCAATTGGCCAGTCTCCATATTGTTCACGCTGCAGATATGCCAGCAGATTGATGGCATTGTCAGGATTGTTTTCATCGATTGTAGGGTCTGCATTGCTTCGAATCACCAACATCACAAAGGACGAATATCCAATTAAAAGAAAAGTAAAAGCAAGGATGATGGTATTCAGCATGACTTTGCCTTTCTTTTTGGAAAAATATAAGCCATAGAGTATGCCCCCAATCAGAAGCATAAAATAGATTATGGTTCCAAAATTAAAGGGTAGGCCTAAAACATTAATGAAGAATAACTCAGAATAACCGGCCAACTTTACAATCCAAGGTATGACGCCATTCATCACAAACGCAAGCAAAACAATGGAAACCAGGCCGGCAATCAGCATGCCTTTCCAGCTAATAGTCTTGTATTTCTTGAAATAAAATACGAAGACCATAGCAGGTATCGTCAGAAGGTTCAGCAAGTGAACACCCACTGACAGGCCAATCATATAAGAAATCAACAATAACCAGCGCCATGATCTTTCATTATCGGCATCTTCATCCCATTTCAGGATAGCCCAGAAGACGATTGCTGTAAAAAAGGAAGACATCCCATAGACTTCACCTTCTACGGCAGAAAACCAAAAGGAATCAGTAAAAGTATAAGCCATAGCGCCAACAAAACCACTCCCGAAAATTGCCCAGCTTTTCCCAACACTCATTTCTCCACGGGCCAATACCAATTTTTTAGCGAGCATGGTGATTGACCAAAACAAAAACATAATTGTAAATCCACTGGCAACCGCTGTCATTGAGTTCACCATCCGTGCGACTTTCGTCACATCACCCATGGCAAAGAGACTAAAAAATCTACCAATAATCTGGAATAGGGGAGCTCCAGGGGGATGGCCGACAAGCAGTTTATAGGCTGTAGAGATATATTCTCCACAATCCCAGAAGCTTACGGTAGGTTCGGAAGTGATGATGTAAATCACACTTGCAAAAATCCCAAAGAACCAACCAAGAATGTTGTTGACCCTATTATAGGTCTTATTTAGATTTTGCATTCAGGGGAATAGCTTTAATTACCTAATAAAGATGGATTACTTGCAAAATAGCTGCCTATTTTATTGCTGAGTTGTGTTTGTTTATTCTGGTCAGCGACTTGTTTTAAACGTTGAAGTACTGCTACAGCTTGTTGTTTTTCAGTATCGTATGACTTGGAGAATTCAGGTTTTAAGGAAGTGTAGTAGGTCAAATTCTCTTCGTAAATATTTGCGAGAGTCTCAGCCATCTTGTTTCCTTTATCCATTGCCTTGGCTTTGTAATATATGTCAACAAACTGAATCATATAATAATCGTATGTGATTTTATTGTTAGGGAAAACTTCCTGACAACGATCCAATACTTTAATGGCAGAATCCATTTTATTTTCTTCGGTAAGCCGCTGCGCCAGACGAAGGAAATTGTTTTTAGGGATATTGCTGTTACGATTAGTCTCACGGTCAACAGTGACATGTGGAGAGGCAAGATTGCCCCATTTTGCTTTGTTCATCAGGAGGTCATAACAATTTTTGTCATAAGTAATTCCGCCCATTCCTTGCATGTAATCATCAACCAGGACAGGCATAAATTTGAATACAATTCCTTCAAGGTGACAATATTTGTCGATGTCGAGGAAGTCATCAACAGAAGAAGGATTGGCAAAATACAAGGGACGTTTAAAATTACTGGTAGCGATAAAGTCAAGTAACATCAGGTCGTTTTTAAGAAGGTAGTTTTTCTTCATCGTCCAAATAATTTCCGACTGAACTTTCGTAGTTAGCTCAGCTGGAATCAGACCGCTTTTAATAACTGCGGCGACATCAACAGTGATCTTAAATTGCTTTGTGGGAATGAAAGGGATCCTTTTTCCGTTTTGTAGCGAAACTTTGGCATCTTCGCTGTCGCTGTTGACAAAATCAATCACTTTCTTCAGCTCAATGGTATCCTGGATTCCACGGTCGTAGAAAGGTATATATTCATTGGTGCCTTTGTTGTATTTCTCAACGGGGATAGTAAAAGGCAAAGGGTCGGAGTTATAAGCTTTTCTGAAAAGTTGTTTAATATACCAATCCCCGGAAGCCAGCATAAAGTTAACTACGCGAACGTCAGTTCTGACACCTTCAACTTCCTGAGCATACCATAAAGGGAAAGTGTCATTATCGCCATTGGTAATCAATACAGCATTCGGGGCGCATGAATTCAGATAGTTTTCTGCAAAATCGCGGCAAGCCGTTTTTCCCGAACGATCATGATCATCCCAACCTTGTTGGCCCATAATGCCGGGTACCAGTAAGAGACAGACTATGGAGACTAAGGCAGCAACATATTTAGGGTCAATTTTTTTCATGTATTTACTAAGCCATTCCCAAAGTGCGAGCACACCCAGGCCGATCCACATGGCAAAGGCATAGGTGGAGCCCGCATACGAATAGTCTCTTTCACGCGGCTGGTAAGGCGTTTGATTCAGATAGATGATAATGGCCAGACCTGTCATAAAGAAAAGCAAGCCAATGATAAGGCTGTCATGTGAATGACGGTTGATATGATAAAATAGTCCAATCAATCCTAGTATCAGTGGGAGGAAAAAGAATTTATTCCGGGCAGCATTCTCCATACTGCTGGGAAGTTTTTCCTGAGCACCAAGCCGAGCATCATCGATGAAAGGAATCCCGCTGATCCAGTTCCCGTTTTCAATGCCGCCATAGCCTTCAATATCGTTTTGTCTTCCAACGAAATTCCACATAATATACCTAAAGAACATGTGACCGACCTGGTATTTAAAGAAAAAGGTCAGGTTCTGGCCCATCGTTGGGCGGTATTCAGTAGCCGTTTCCCCATTAGGTTTTCGAATTGATTCAGCAATTCCACCTTCTCCGCCCCAATTTTTATAAGCGGTAATATGGCTTTGTTTCTGGTTACTCCACATTCTGGGGAAGACAGTTGTAAACCGCTCATCATAAACGGGTTCACTTTGTTTGCGATCATCGACGATGATATATTTGCCACTTTTATTATCACGATCGTATACAGGATTTCCGTCTTCATAATCCACCATGGGGGCATTATAATATTGACCTTTTAATAAAGGCCAGGTACCGTATTGTTCACGGTTGAGATATGACAACAGACTAACAGCATTTTCTGGGTCATTTTCATCGATAGGTGGATTAGAGTTGGACCGGATTACCAGCATCGCGAATGATGAATATCCAATGAGAATGAAAGTAAAGGCAAGAATAAGCGTATTGGCCAATACTTTTTGTTTTTTGTGGGTAATATAAAGCCCAAAAATGATACCAGCTGCCAGGATCAGGAAATAAATGAGGGTCCCTGTATTAAAAGGAAGACCAAAGCTATTCACAAAGAAAATCTCAAATTGTCCGCTAAGATTTACAATTTGCGGAATGATGAAATTCATAACAAATGCAAGTACAGCAACACCAAGAATTCCGGCAATTGCAATCCCTTTCTTTGTTGGTTTGTATTTTTTGAAATAATAAATAAAAGCCATTGCCGGAATAGTCAGCAGGTTCAAAAGGTGAACCCCGATTGAAAGGCCTACCAGGAAGAAAATCAGGATGATCCAGCGCAATGAATGTTTTTCATCAACGTTGGCTTCCCATTTCATCATCGCCCAAAACACGATAGCAGTAAAGAATGCTGACATAGCATAAACCTCACCTTCAACTGCTGAGAACCAGAATGAATCAGAGAAAGCGAAAGCCATGGCGCCAACGACACCACTTCCCATGATTGCCCAGGTTTTACTTTCTGTAAGTTCACCAGATTTCAAGATGATTTTTTTGGCAAACATGGTTATTGTCCAGAATAGGAATAATACAGCAAACCCACTGCTCAAGGCAGATGAGATATTTACCATTAACGCGACTTTGCTGGTATCCCCAAAAGCAAATAAACTAAAGAAGCGACCAATCATCTGGAAGAGCGGTGCTCCGGGGGGATGTCCCACCATGAGTTTGTAACTTGTCGAAATATATTCCCCACAATCCCACCAACTAGCAGTTGGTTCGACTGTGAGTAAAAAAACTGTGGAGGCCATGAGGAAAACGATCCAACCTGTGATGTTGTTGATCCTTTGATAGTTTTTCATTCAAAAACGCTTGTTAAGGTTTAATTTAATCAGCGAAGGTAGGAAAATAGAAGAACATGACGGAAATGTGTTTGTTTTTAAAAAAATGTCTATCTTTGCACTCCTAATTTTGGAGCTTGTCCGATGGTGTAACTGGCAACACGTCTGATTTTGGTTCAGAAGAGTCCAGGTTCGAGCCCTGGTCGGACAACAACAAAATCAAAGTCCCTGTAAATTTGTAAATTTGCAGGGCTTTTTTATTTTTACTAACCATTTGATATTCAATTGTATGTCTAATAACGTTCGCGTTCGCTTTGCCCCCAGTCCTACAGGGCCGCTTCACATCGGCGGGGTCAGGACTGCCTTGTATAACTATTGTTTTGCACGTAAAAACGGAGGAGTCTTTATCCTTCGTGTTGAAGATACTGACCAAACCCGTTTTGTGCCCGGGGCAGAGCAATATATTATTGAATCCTTAGAGTGGTGTGGAATTCGATTCGATGAAGGCGTACATGTTGGCGGTGAATTTGGACCCTATAGGCAATCTGAAAGGAAAGAAATTTATAAACCTTATGCAGAGCAACTGGTCAGAGATGGTCATGCCTATTATGCTTTCGACACTCCGGAAGACCTGGAGGCCAGGAGGGAAGCTCAGAAAAAAATCAGTCAAGATGCTTTTCAATATGATTCTTCCACGCGGATGAGCCTGAAAAACTCGTTGACTTTGCCTGAAGCTGAAGTTGGCCGTTTATTGGAAGAAGGGCATCATTATGTGATCAGGATTAAGATCCCTGCGAATGAGGAGGTTCATCTTCATGACCAGATCCGGGGTGATGTTAGTATGCAAACCAATACCCTTGACGATAAAGTTTTGTTCAAGTCAGATGGAATGCCGACTTACCATCTCGCGAATGTTGTCGATGATTACCTGATGAAAATAACGCATGTTATCCGTGGTGAAGAGTGGCTTCCGTCTGCGCCACTCCATGTATTATTATATAGATTTCTGGGTTGGGAGGACAGCCGTCCGCAGTTTGCCCATTTACCTTTATTGCTTAAACCCGAAGGCAATGGAAAACTCAGTAAACGGGATGGCGACAGGCTTGGTTTTCCTGTGTTTCCTATGAGTTGGGTTGATCCTATTTCTCAGGAAGTATACTCAGGGTATAAAGAATCAGGTTTTTTACCTGATGCCTTCATGAATTTCCTCGCTATGTTAGGCTGGAACCCGGGCACTGAACAGGAAATTTTCGATCTGGATGCGCTTTCACAGGCGTTTTCACTTGAAAAAGTTCATAAAGCCGGGGCAAAATTTGACTTTGAAAAAGGAAAATGGTTCAACCAGCAGTATATCAAGGAAAAAGACAATGCATTCCTCGCCGGATTTTTAGAAAAGGAAGTCCGGGCACATGGCTTCAAGCATGACAATTTATTTATTGAAAATGTATGCGGCCTGATTAAGGAAAGAGTGGCCCTTCTCACGGAATTGTGGGATGCCACATCTTATTTCTTTTCAGATCCCATTGTTTTTGATCAGGAGACCATTAAAAAGCGATGGAAACCAGAAACCCCCGGGATTGTAGCGAATCTCCGGTCAGCGTTTACCGATACCGATTTTAGTGAGCCTTCTCAGCTTGAAGAGATCTTTAAGAAGTTCCTAGAAACAAACCAGCTTAATACCGGCGCAGTTCTTTCTCCGCTGAGACTGGTAGTTACCGGGAAAGCCGGTGGCCCGGGGATGTTTGACATTATGCATCTGATTGGGAAAGAAGCTACTTTGAGGCGGATGGACCCTGATCAGTATAAAATTTAGGCTGAAGGCTTTTAGGCTGAAGGTCGTTAGTCGTTAGTCTTTTGTCGTTAGCCGTTAAGCGTGAGGATAGCCTTCAGCCTCAAAGTCCTCAGCCCAAAAGCCCTCAGCCCAACAGCCCTCAGCCTAACAGCCTATTCAACAATTATCCCGAAATCACTATCTTTACGCCATAATATTATTGTCCCCATGGCACTCATTTCACTCGAAAATATGGAGTTTTTCTCCTATCATGGTTGTTTTGCAGAAGAGCAACTCATCGGTACCCGGTTTCTGGTCAACCTCATCGTTGAAACCGACACATCAGAAGCCGCGCTGGATGATAACATACAGAAGACCATCAATTATGTGACTTTATACCAGTTGGTGAAGACAGAGATGGACATTAAGTCCAAGTTACTTGAAAATGTTTCTTTGCGGATCATGACATCGATCCTGGAACAATTTTCTCAGATCAAATGGATAAAAGTTAAAATTTCAAAAATGAATCCTCCAATTGGCGGTAAGGCAGAAAGTGTAAGCGTGACTTTAACCTCTGACGACCTCTAATTGTAATTTCTCTAGCATGGAAAAGAATCATTATAAAAGAACTACGATTACCTCCGCCTTGCCGTATGCCAACGGACCCATACATATTGGTCACCTGGCAGGGGTTTATGTGCCGGCTGATATCTATGCAAGATACCTTAGGCTTAAAGGAGAAGAAGTCATTTTTATCGGGGGGTCTGATGAGCACGGAGTGCCTATTACCATCAAGGCAAGACAAGAAGGGGTCACACCACAGGATATCGTCGACAAATACCATCATATTATTAAGGAATCATTTAAGGAATTCGGGATTTCTTTCGACATTTATTCAAGAACTTCAGCTCCAATTCATCATAAGACCGCCTCGGCCTTCTTTAAAAAGATGTACGAGCATGGAGATTTTATTGAAAAAACTTCATTACAGCTTTATGATGAAGAGACCAATCAATTCCTGGCAGACAGATATGTCACGGGAACCTGTCCTCATTGTGGCAATGAAAAGGCTTATGGTGACCAGTGCGAGAAATGTGGCACTTCGCTAAATGCAACGGATCTAATCAATCCGCGTTCAGCCTTAAGTGGGAATCTCCCGGTTTTGAAAGAAACCAAGCACTGGTTTCTTCCCCTCGATGCTTATGAAAGCTGGCTAAAAACGTGGATACTAGAAGGTCATAAAGATGACTGGAAAGCAAATGTATACGGGCAGTGTAAGTCATGGATCGACCAGGGACTTCAGGCACGTGCGGTGACCCGTGATCTCGATTGGGGTGTTGCCGTCCCTATTGACGGCGCTACCGGAAAAGTTCTATATGTCTGGTTCGATGCCCCCATTGGTTATATTTCAGCCACGCAGGACTGGGCTTCACAGGAAGCTGGTCGTGATTGGGAGAAATGGTGGAAAGACAAAGAAAGTAAACTCGTTCATTTTATCGGGAAAGATAACATCGTTTTTCATTGTATTATTTTTCCGGCAATGTTGCATGCTGAAGGAAGTTATATCCTTCCGGATAATGTCCCTGCCAATGAATTTCTCAACCTGGAAGGTGATAAAATTTCTACTTCCCGTAACTGGGCTGTTTGGCTACATGAGTATTTGCAGGATTTCCCGGGGAAACAGGATGTGCTTCGCTATGTCCTCTGCGCCAATGCACCCGAAACCAAAGACAATGACTTCACCTGGAAAGATTTCCAGGCCAGGAATAATAATGAATTACTCGCCATTTATGGCAATTTTGTGAACCGGACGCTGGTACTCTGCCAAAAGTATTTTGATAGCAAAGTCCCTTCAGTTGATGTATTGAGTCCAGAAGATGAAATACTTATCACTGAAATGGCCACGTTCCCTGGCCGTATCAGTGGCAGCCTTGATCATTATCGTTTCCGTGAAGCATTAAATGAGTTGATGAACCTGGCAAGGCTGGGCAACAAATATCTAACCGAGCAGGAACCCTGGAAGAAGTTCAAGGAAGACCCGATCAGGGTTGGAACTGTATTGAATCTGTGTATGCAGATTTGTGCGAACCTGAGTATATTGGGTGAGCCTTTTTTGCCATTTACTTCTCAGAAAATCAACAGTCTGATTGAAAAGAAAACCATGAAATGGTCAGAGGCTGGTCGTGCAGATCTGCTATCTTCAGGCCACCAGCTTAATCAGCCAGAATTCCTTTTTGAAAGGATCGAGGATGATACTATCCTTGCCCAGGTTGCAAAGCTGCACCAGTCTAAGGCTGATAATGAAACAAAATCAGCAGTCGAGGTTGCCCCGGCTAAAAATATCATCAGCTATGATGATTTCACCAAAATGGACATCAGGATTGGTACCATTTTGGCTGCAGAAAAAGTTCCCAAGACAAAGAAACTATTGAAAGTCACAATCAATACGGGTGTTGACACCCGGACAATAGTTTCAGGGATTGCTGAGTTTTATGAACCCGAAGACTTGGTTGGCAAACAAGCTTGTTTTCTGATCAACCTCGAGCCTAGAGAGATCAAAGGAAATATAAGTAATGGGATGGTCCTGATGGCAGAGGATGCAAATGGGAAGCTCTCCATTGTGGCGCCCACGACGGCGGGGTTTAATAATGGGAGTACAGTTAAATAGACTTGGCGACTGAGCGCAAAGGCGACTTGGCGATGCGGTTATTCTGTAGCAGAGTCGAAGGATTATGGAAGATTATTAAACCAATCAAATAAACAATAATGGAATTCAATCATGACAATTCCTGGGAAAAACTGGAATCGCTGTTAGCAGCGAAGCTCCCAATAGCAGAAACCTGGATTCAGATTATCGACTTTCATGAAAGCATTAAGCCGAAGCTTTATTGGAAGGTATTGCGTCAGTTAAATACGCAGGCGGAACAAAAGGATATTGTAAGGTGGGTAGAACAAATCCTGACAGACAAGGCCCTGCCAAAAAGTATTGTTGCACTATGGATTGGGATTAGTAAGATCTGGGATGAGGAAACTGAAAGAGAATATTATGCAATATGCCTCAGAGGATCTGATAATTATGATGCTGAGGATGTAGATTGGGCAGATGAGCCCAGGTATGATCCTGAAAATAATTTTGGGATTGTCGGGGTGTTAACTGAGTTCAACGAGCTCATCCGGGAAGACGATCCGGATGATGTTGATTTTTTAGACTGGATCCTGCCCCTAGCTTATTGTGCTTTGACGTTCGATGAAATTATCAGAAGCAAACAATTGGATTCAAGCCTTTATTCTAAAGCGAAAAACGGACTTTTTGTTAGTGTTGGTTTTGAAGAAGGCGACCATATTGATATTTCTAAAATCATCATATAATTTTCAGCGAAACAACTCTTCCACGGCGCCTATACGTTGAATTATTAAAAGAAGATTGATAATTTACTTTAAGTATTTAACGCGAACTTGCTATGCCATGTGATTATTCTATCGTATTTTTGTGTAATTTTTTACGAGAAAAGGCGTAAACCTGGATTTTAACAAATTGTCGTAACACTAAAACATTTTTAATGAACGTAAATTGGACAAGCGCAAACACTCCTGATTTAACAGGGAAGATTATCATTGTTACCGAAGGAAGCAATAGCATTGGGTTTGAAGCAGTGAAAACATTCTCAGCCAAAGGGGCCACAACAATTATGGCATGTCATGATCTTACTATTGGTGAAAAAGCAAAAAAGATGATTCTTGATCAGCATCCAAAGGCCAATATTGAATTGATGGCACTTGATATCAGTGATATGAAATCAATGAATCTGTTTGTTGAGGCTTTCAGGAGTAAGTTTGAAAGATTGGATGTTTTGTTACACAATGCCGCGAATGTTAGTATTCAGACCAAAGGTAAAGATGGTAATGTTAGCCAACTCGCTCATTTTACGCTCACGGGTCTCTTGCTGCCTTCTTTAACGAAAGCCCACAATTCACGAGTGGTTACGCTGAGTGAAGGGGAAAATAAAATACATGCCAAAGATTTCTCAAAGCTTTTAGCCGGTACTGCTCACGGAAATTCTTCAAAAGCTATGGGTTTTAAAATGGCAAATATGCTATTCACTTACGAACTTCAGAAGCGTTTTGACAAAGAAGGTGTAAACTGCATTGCAGTGGCAGCTTATCCGGGTACTCATAACAAAAATCATGAGAGAAAGCTTGAAAATAGTTTATCATGGAAGCTGTTCAAGCCTTTTTTCAGCATGTTTGGTGGTGCAAATGCCAGTGTTGAGGCAATTCCGGCTATCAGGGCAAGTGTTGCCAAAGATGTAAAGGGGGGTGAATATTACGGACCCAATGGTTTTGTTGAAGTAAAGGGTTATCCGAGTTATAGCACCCTCGAGCAACTGGTTGCTTAACAATACTATATTCCATTTGGGGAAATGAATATAATGCCGGCTGTGCATGAGACGGTCATCTAACATTGCCCTATGAAACGAGTCTTCGGATTCATATTATTTCTCTTTCTATCGGCAAATGTTCTTGCTCAGAATCATGGTTCAATCCGTGCTCTGGACAGTACTTATTTTTCCGCTCGGCTTGACAGCCTAAGTCTTTTGTTTCAATGCTCGGGAGAGATCCCGAAACAGCTCAGGCTTCCTGCTTTAATTGCTTTGTCGTATTACCCCGAATTGAGGGGTGCCACGATTGTTTTCAAAGAGAAAAGGATTCATACCACATTAAATACAAGACCGTCTGTTTTCAGTCTCTTATTCAGGGGAAGGTTAAAGCGGACCTATGTCATTAGGATTAATAGTGAAATCCGTGGAGATAGGATCAGGCTTGCTGAAGTGCCATTTAATGCTACGGTTGGATTGTTCGGTCATGAATTCGGACATGTTCTTGATTACAGAGATAAAGGCATCCTGCAAGTTTTAAACAGAGGACTCGCTTATACCAATCGCAAAGGCAAGCGAAAATTTGAAAAAGAGATTGATTTGATTACAATAGGCCGGGGCTTGGGTTGGCAGTTGTATGACTGGACTTTTTATGTTTTAAACCAGTCAAAGGCCAGTGAGACATACAAGGCTTATAAAGGGGATGTTTATTTAAAACCGACTGACATTGAACATCTGATCGGTGCGTCTGATCATGAAAAATAATAGAATTCAATCAAAGATCAAATGTGGCTCCTTGTTCAGGAATTTCAATATGGGTATAGCCCGCTTTCTGGAGTTGTAATGCATAAAACTGCTGTGCAGGAAAGTCACCATGGACAAGAAAAACTTTATCAACAAGACTTTTTCTCTGGCAATTGATAAAATCGATCATTTCTGTATAGTCGCCATGCCCGGAAAAGGCTTCTATCATTTCTATTTTTGCCTTTACCAGGTGTTTCTCCCCAAAAATGGAAATGATTTTCTCGCCACTTAAAAGGCGGGCCCCCAGGCTGGAAGGAGCACAATAGCCCACAACAAGAATTGTATTTTTCGGATCTGAAATGTTGTTTGCCAGGTGGTGTTTTATTCGTCCGGCTTCCATCATCCCTGAGGATGAGATAATGACACAGGGCTCGTTGAGTGTATTTAGTATTTTAGAATCCTCAACTTTGGTGATATATTCCAATGAGCTGAATCCAAATGGATCGGGATCGCTGAACATGACATGTTTCACGTCATCGTTAAGGTAATTGGTGTGCAAGCGGAAGATTTCCGTTGCATTCACAGCCAGGGGACTGTCAACATAGATCTTGATCTTGGGCAGTTTCCCTTCGTTAAAGAATTTATTAAGAGAGTATACGATTTCTTGTGTACGCCCAATCGCGAATGATGGGATGATCAGCTTCCCCTTTTTCTCGACACAGGTTTCATGGAGTACGCGCAAAAGCTCACTTTCTGCCACTTGGAGGTGGGGGTGAAGACGGTCTCCATAGGTCGATTCCGTGATGAGGACGTCACATTGCGGGAAAGGCTGTGGCGATTTGAGGATACGGTTTGCAGGCCGCCCGATATCTCCTGTATAGGCAATACTGGTGGTCTTCCCATTTTCTGTGATGTTGAGATTGACGACACCGCTCCCCAGCATATGGCCTGTGTTGGTGAATTTTACACGAATGTGATTGTCAATGTTGAACTTACGGTCGTACGTTACACCGATGAATAGTTCCATGCATGCACGTGCATCTTTCTCTGTAAAGATTGGATCTATCACGGGTAGATGTTTCTCTGTTCTTCGTTTGTTAAAATGGAGGACATCCATCTCCTGGATATGACCACTGTCGGCCAGCATAATGGCACACAAATCTCGGGTGGCATCACTACAAATAACCGAACCTCTGAATCCTAATTTATAAACATAAGGGATGAGTCCGGAATGGTCAATATGGGCATGGGAAAGGATGATGTGGTCGAGGGTGGCAGGGTCAAAGCCCAGGTTTCTGTTCATGGAATCCGTTTCGAGCCCTTTTCCTTGGAACATTCCGCAATCGAGGAGGATCGTTTTCCCATTTTCCAGTGTGATCAGGTGTTTACTTCCTGTTACCTGGCGGGCGGCGCCGAGAAATTGAATTTTCATCGTAATGAGGTTTAGTCGTTTGTTTTTAGCAGGATAAGTTAGTCCAAACTTAGTGATTATTACTTAGGAAATCAATGGCTTTGATAAAATTCCGGAAAAGCATATCTTTGCACCCTCAAAACGGGCTTATGTCCTACATCCTGGCTCCATAGTTCAATGGATAGAACAGATGTTTCCTAAACATCAAATCCAAGTTCGATTCTTGGTGGAGCTACTGACTTTACCTTAAACCCCTTGATTATCAAGGGGTTTTCTTTTTGGTGAAAAAACAATGAACAAACTATTTCTAAAATTCCCCTTTTTAATTGAAAATTTTACAATGTTGTAAAGTTTTCCATTTATACCTGTTCTATTTTTAACAAAAAATTGGATTATGGGTACCTATAATGAAAGCGTTTCTATCAACTCCTTTGCAAGCTCTTCCCCGAATAGCAAGGTGACCATTGAATCCGCCTCAGGAGATAGTTCGCTTGTGATCATGAATACCTCTGGCACTAAGATCGAATCAATAAATGCAAAAACGTAACGCTCAAAGGCATCAGTTTAACGGGTAGTACAAGTTCCGGCACCTTACTTTTCAGGGATACGACAAACAATATTGTCATCACACATTGCCTGTTTTCTAATACCGGATACAATACAGTAATAGCCAATGAATATAATATTGGATTCCCCAATAATACTGTTATTTCCAACAACAGATTTGTGAAGTCTGTATTTTCAAATTTCAGAACCCAAATTTGATCATTATAGAAATAAAAGCAGATAAATACTGAATCCCGTAATCATTACCAGGAACACGCTGTATACTGCTATGATTTTATTCCTCTGGTTGTTGTTCATTGCTTTTGTTAACTCATACAAACAATAAACAATTGACACGATGCTTCCAATCAATATTCCCATACCTTGAATGACATGCATACCCTGGATGCTGATTAATGGGGGAATCAGGGTTATTGGTAAGGGCATGCCTATTCCTATGGCAAAATTGTAATATAAGTTTCCCCCATTCAGTATTACTTCCCGGATCGCAGTAAGGTTAAACAATGCGAAATAAATGTAAGGAATCAGAAAGAACCCAAAAAATCTGAAGTTATGTTTATGTGTTTGGCCTGTGATTGGCCGCATGAGATAACTAAACAAATAAAAGAGTAAAAAAGAAAGACCGGTAAAAATGCTGATGGCAAGGAGTCTATTCCATAAGTCATTTTCAAAGCCAAAAATCCGGTTAATCTCTCCTAGTTTGTCTTTAATCAGGTATAATGCAATGGATAAACCAATAAAACTACTCGCAAACGCTGCCTCTGCCTGGTTCATTTTTACATTGGAAAGGAAGCCTTGTACCGGTGAACGTAATTGAATACGAGGAGAATCATTGGGGCAATTTTTCAGGCAATTCCCACATGCGATACAATCTGCATCCAGGTCATGCTTTTTTACACACAAACCCATGGGGCAGCCTTTGGAATCTATTGTCCCCTGGATGCATTCAAATTCTTTACAGTCATTACAGATTTTGTTATCCTTACTTAATTTAATGATCCTGAGCCTGGAGAAAACGCCCCCGCCGACTCCAAGCGGACATAAGTAGCGACACCAGGTCCGCCGTTTGAAGAAGGCCCCGGAGATCATGGCCATGGTGAAAATAGTCAATAATAAAATACTGGAAGCCGCAGTAGAACCCGACATATGCACCAAAGTTTCTATAACCAGGATCACACAGAAGAATGAATAGGCAAACCAGACGCCATATTTTTTAATAAAAAGTGGAGGGTGTATTTCGTTGCCAACCACTTTTTGAACCAAGTCGCCTGCAGAACTGAAAGGACATATCCCACACCAGAATCGACCAAAAAGAATAAAAACAATGGGTTGAAGGGACCATAACAAGACCCACATGACAGATAATCCGGCGTTCTTGCCTTCAGCTTGCTCCCCAAATAATAAGGCATAAATGAGGTAAAAAGCGCCTATAAATAATGGGATCCTGAAAACATCAGGATACCATTTCCATCGAAGGAGTGCCTCTATGAATTTTAACCTTTTCATCAGGATTTATAGGTTTTCCTCAGGGATAAAACGTTCTGACCATCAAGCCTCTGATAACTCAATTGATCCGCCAGGTGCCTGATCATATGAAAACCCAGACCCTGGAATGAGATTTCTTCAATAGGAGCATTTAAATCAATGGCGGGGATCACGGTAGGATCAAATTCATCATTGTTGTCCTTAATGCATACCATGATTTGACCCAGCTCGAGAATAAGTGTGATGATAATTTTATTATCATGCACTCCTTCTTGATGCCTCGTGACAATGCCAGAAAAAATCTCTTCAATAATTACGTTCAGCTCGAAAATTGTTTTTACAGGGATTTCGTAACGCTCCAAATCTTCAAGAATAATAGCCAGTTTGCTTAGTTCGAAGATATCCCCTTTTAGCTCAAAATCAATTTTCCTTGGTCCTTGAGGCACAAGTGTTTTTTTCTTTTCGAGTTTCTTATGGTAAATTTTTCGCAGATATCCTGAAGCAAGAATGATCGCAACAATTGTAAAAAAGGAGAAAAGGATGATTTGGTTCAAAGTCATCGATAAGTTGCGGCTTACATTATTTATAAATGTCTTCTTCTGGGAATTTCTGTAAATATATAATTCTTAGAGGCATTCCCTACCAAAGTTTAACAGAATTCTCTGCATTTTCTCCGATTATTAAACAGCATTTTCCTGATATTCAGCCAGATTCTTAAGAATAGTTTTCATCAGGTGTTCCTCTTTAAAGGGTTTTGAGATAAAATCATTCATACCGGCTTCACGACATTTTATTTCTTCTGCTTGCAGCGCATGGGCTGTCAGGGCAATGATCGGCATTTTCGTATTGATCTCTGTCCTTATTAATCGGGTTGCAGTTAATCCGTCCATTACAGGCATTTGCATATCCATCAATACCAGGTCAAAACTTTCGTTTCTTAGAAGTTCGACGGCTATTTCTCCATTGGCCGCTTCAGTGGTCAATATCTCATAATGAGAAAGTATTGTGTTGGCTATTAGCCGATTTACTTTGTTATCCTCAACCAATAATATTTTTTTACCTTTTAATTGTTCTGTGCTAACAGATAGTTTTGGTATAACATCCTTTTGTGATTGATTGCTAACAGCAAGGCTAATAAGGATGGTGATTGATGTTCCATGGTCTTTTTTGCTTTCAATGGAAATTTTCCCGTCCATCAGGTCTACCAATTGTTTTGTAATGGCCATCCCGAGACCTGTTCCCCCAAATTTACTGGTTAGATTTACACTTCCTTGTGTGAATTTGTCAAAAATAGTTTCCAAATAATCGGAATCAATACCAATACCAGTATCTCGGACTTCAATTCTAAGTGTCTGGAGCGTGTCTTTAGTTTCTTCGACCACACAATTCAGGGAGACACTACCTTCTTGTGTGAATTTTATCGAATTACCAACCAGGTTTAGTAATATCTGGTTAATACGGTATGGGTCTCCAATCAGGACATCAGCAATGGCTGTGTCAAGTGTAATGTTAAAAGCAATGCCCTTTTCCTCGGTCTTGATAATGAGCATCTTTTCAATATGGTCAATAATGTTTTTAAATGAGAATTCGATAGACTCCAGGTCAAGTCGGCCAGACTCAATCTTAGAGAAATCAAGAATATCGTTAATAACGACCAGTAGGTTGTCGGAAGCATTATTAATTGATTCAAGCAAGCTAAGCTGATCAGGGCTAAGAGGAGTTTTTACCAACTGTTGTCCAAGGCCAAGAATGGCATGCATGGGGGTTCTTATTTCATGGCTCATGTTAGCCAGGAAGGTTTCTTTGGCTCTGGCGGATTCTTCTGCGAGGTTTTTGGCTTCTCGCAGGGTAAACTCCAATTGTTTATAATTGGTCATGTCCAGGTGAATCCCAGTGGACCCGATCTGAATCCCTTCATTATTATACAAGGGAGCCCCTGAAATCAGCCACCACTTTTTCAGGCCGTTTTTGTCGGTAATTTCAACCTCATAAGCATCGGCAATCCCCATTCTACGGGATGCCGTTTTGACATGAACAATTTCCTGGTCCTGGTCACTTGTCAGAACTTTTTCAGCAAAATTACCATAGAGGTCTTCCCGCTGATAACCTGACAACTCGCAGAAACTTTGGTTTGCATAAATAACTCTTCCTTCAAGGTCTACTTCCGACAAGCCCAGATTCATGTTTTCAATCAGCCGGCGATATTTCTCCTCACTTCTTTTTAATGCATACTCATATTGCTGTTGAATGGTGATATCAGTATATTTCCAATATTGTCCACGGTATAATGCTTTACTTATAATGGGAATGAAATCCCTGGAAAAAATACGTCCATCTTTAAGTTGAAGAATTTCTCCGATGACTTTTACCTTACGAATTAAAAGTTCATTAATCCGCCTGACAAATTCCTCTGGCTCAGAAAACAAATGACAAGATTGTTCTGCGGAGCCTGAACAGTCGGTTCCAATCAAATCTTCAGGATCAAGTGGAATGTTAAACATTTTGCAAAATTGCATATTTGTTAGAACAATCAAGCGATTCTCATTCTCAACGAGAACTCCTTCCTGCATATTGGATATCACATCGGCCAGGCGCGATTTGGTTTGAGAATGCTCATCTGTTTTTTGCCTGATAATATCTTCAAGTTGTTTTTCAGCAGCGAGCCTGGCTTTTTGTTCTTGTTCCAGAGCAACCATTAATTCTTCTACCTTTTGCATTTCCACGATGTTGCGGTGTTGGTTCTCAAAAACATATATTGTTTTGATGTGCCAAATTTAAAATAAAAAAGTCTTTGTATGGGATTCCTTTATTAATAGGTAATATTTACCAAACTGTTGCAAAATTCATCAACTGTATAAAAATTCATCAATCGGTGTTTTTCCTAGTCACATTGGGGTTTTCGAGCTAGCGTGTAATAATGTGTATAATAATTAAACACCTTTGTTTGTATATTTATTATGCACAAAAATACAACGATCAGTAAATCAGGGCGTTGTGATGCTTTTTTAAGTCTGGCATCTTTATTGAATAAGTGTTTCTGTCGATATTTTAATAAAAATGTAATATTGATAAGTAACACAGAATCAAAAGATTAAACAGACACTACCCAATTTTTATCCAGGAATTTTAAAGTTTACGATCATGAAAAAGTCAGTAATTTTTATCACAAGTTTGTTCCTGTTGATTTTTTTCAGCAGTTACGCAAGAAGTTCTACTTCCAACCAAAATAAGGCAGTCGAAAAGGGCACAATTAACATCCAGTGTACTCCTGACTTATACAATTTAATACAGCAATGGGCTGCTGATTACCAAAAGGCTTATCCTGGGGGCAAGGTGAATGTTTTTAATGTGACAGGTGCCGCAGCGATATCCGGGATGAACTCAGGAACAAATATGTCCTTTGTCCCAGGTGAGTTGGCCACGTCACTTAAAAAGGAAACCTGGCAAATTGCCGTGGGACGCGATGCTATCGTCCCAGTGATTAATCCAAAGAACCCAATGATTGAGCAGATCAATACCAATGGGGTATCAGCAGCTGCTATGGCTACTGCTTTTTCAAATTCTGAACAGCAAGATTGGAAGAGCCTCACACAAAGTGGGAAAAGCACACCGATACATTTTTATATGGTCAACTATAGTCCGTCAAAGGTTGTAGTTGCCGCATTTCTTGGTTTGGACCCTTCCGCTTTAAAAGGCATTCCGCTTGAGAATGAGAAGGAATTGATTGCCAAGATCCAAAGTGACCCTTTGGCCATAGGTTTTTGTAGAATAGCAGATATCATGGATGTTAATACACATGGGATCGCTGAAAATATCAGCCTGCTTCCAATTGATAAAAATGCAAATGGTCATCTTGACTACGGAGAAAAGATCTATGACAACTGGGGGTCTTTCCTCAGAGGAGTGTGGATTGGAAAATTCCCGAAAGCGCTGAGTCAGAATATATATTGTGTCGCAGTAGCAAAGCCGGTAAATGAATCTGAAGTCAGTTTTCTCACTTGGGTTCTTTCGTCAGGGCAGGATTTACTTAACCAAAATGGATTTGTTGACCTTGTGTCCAGTGACAGGCAAAATAAAATTGAGGAATTGAGTACCAGCGCTGTTTTAACAGCACCTGCACAAAGCCAGTCTATTACTAAATGGATACTCATATCATTGGGCGCTTTAATAGTTCTGGGAATCATCATTACAGAACTGGCCCGGTTTATAAGCCGCAGAAAGAGTCCGTCAGTATCGGAGATCAAGCCATCCACTGAGACCATGGATGAAAATAGCGTAGAAGTCCTCAATGGCTTGTATTTCGATAAGACACATACCTGGTCCTTTATGGAAAAAAATGGTGTGGTCAGGATTGGAATCGATGATTTTTTACAACACATTACCGGCCCGCTGACAAAAATCAAAATGAAAAATGCCGGGGAAAAAATTCAAAAAGGAGAGGTGTTCCTGTCAATTATTCAAAATGGGAAACAACTTAACATCAAAGCGCCAATAAGCGGGCTTATTAAATCACAAAACAGCCTTCTGTGTGACAATGCCAAAATGTTAAACAGTTCTCCCTATTCTGAAGGGTGGGTTTACCTCATTGAGCCTGAAAACTGGATGAAAGAGACTCAGGTATTATTTATGGCTGAACGTTATAGAGCCTGGTTGAAAAATGAATTTTCCAGGTTAAAGGATTTTCTTGCTATTACAATAAATGCAAACAACATCAATTATTCACCGGTCATTCTTCAGGATGGTGGTGCGCTCAATGATTCTCTTTTGGCTGATTTGGGTCCCGAAGTATGGGAAGATTTTCAAATCAACTTTCTTGACAAAACTAAATAACAGACGAAAACTAGGATTACGAACCGAAAAAAATTATCAAAATGGGCTTAGATCGAAGAAATTTTTTGAAGACACTTGGAGTTGTTGGTGCGACACTCGCAGTAGGGAAAAGCTTCGCTGCAGGAAAGAATAAACCCAACGAAGTAGAATTCAAAGGTATATTGTTTGATGCGGTGAAATGTGAAGGCTGCCAGAATTGCGAGTTTGCCTGTGCAGAGGCCAATGGATTACCAGAACCTACTGATACTGCCCTTGTTGGGAAGCATCGTGAAACCAATGAAAACAGGCGTACTGTTCACAATGTCTATAAAACCCCTAAGGGCGAAGTTTATATTAAAAACCAGTGCATGCATTGTAATGAGCCTGCTTGCGCTGCAGCTTGTTTAACCCAGGCCATGTACAAAACCAAAGAAGGTCCTGTGATCTGGAGGGGTGATAAATGTATGGGTTGCAGGTATTGTATGGTTTCCTGTCCTTTTGACATCCCGAAATTTGAATATCACAGTGCCAATCCAAAAATTCAGAAATGCACCATGTGCTATGATAAAATCAAAGAAGGCAAGGTGCCGGCTTGTGTCGATATCTGTCCTAACGAAGCTTTGAAATTAGGCAGCCGAAGGGAATTGATTTCAGAAGCCCGTAAAAGGATCGTCGAAAATCCAGATAAGTATTATGATCATATTTACGGTGAGACAGAAGCCGGAGGCACCGGATTTTTATACCTGTCGCCAGTTCCATTCGAAGACCTCGGAATGAGAACAAAACTTCAAAATTCATCGTATCCTGAGCTCTCAAAAGGTTTCCTTTATAGCGTCCCTTCAATCTTTGTATTACTGCCACCACTGCTTCTGGGAATCCATGAAGCTACCAAAAACAACCATCCTGTTGAAGAAGAACATGAAACGCTAAACTCCTGAAAACATGAATAATACTGTATATCCAATCGCACAAGATAATGATGGGAGATCCATCTGGAAATTTTTAAAGTCCGAATTTAAACCCAAGGGGAAAATTTTCACACCCTTTAATATTATTTCAGTTCCGATAATGATCATGGGGCTCTTGCTGATCATCTACCGTTTTATTCATGGTATTGGCTCGATCACGAACCTGACTCAGGACATTCCCTGGGGATTGTGGATTGGCTTTGATGTAGTCACAGGTGTGGCCTTTGCCGGTGGAGCCTATGTGTTGACCTTTATGGTCTACATATTGAACATGCATAAATATCATTCTATTGTAAGGATCACCGTTCTCAATGGTTTTCTGGCGTATGTCTTTTATGCCGGGGCATTGCTTCTTGACCTGGGCCGGCCCTGGAATGTGATCAACCCTATCATCGGAAACAACTTTGGAACGAGTTCAGTTTTGTTTTTAGTAGCGTGGCATTTTCTTTTATACATGATTGCGCAGTTAATTGAGTTTTCTCCGGCTGTTGCTGAATGGCTTGGTGCACGACGGGCCCGAAAGATTCTGTCGGGGATGACGATTGCTGCAGTGATATTTGGAATTACCTTGTCAACACTACATCAGTCAGGATTGGGGGCTTTGTATCTCATGGCCAAAGACAAGATTCACCCACTATGGTATTCAGAATTTATCCCGATTATGTTTTTTGTTTCCAGCATTTTTGCCGGATTATCCATGGTGATTTTTGAAGGATCTATCAGTCATAAAGTATTTTTCAGTCAAATCAGTGATGAAAACCATCATGGACATAACAGGATCTTACAAGGTTTGGCTAAAATTTGTGCAGGAGCCATGTTTGCCTATCTTTTCCTCCAACTGTTGGTCTTTATTCATGGACAGAATTGGGTATATCTTAATAGCGGAATGGGATACTGGTATTTACTGGAAATGCTGGGTTTTGTGCTTTTGCCCATGGCACTGTATTTTTATGCCTATCGAAGGAAATCGATTGGACTCATAAAATTTGCGGCATTGCTAACAATGCTGGGAGTCATTTTAAACAGGTTAAATGTCACGGTAATTGGTTTTAGATGGGACATGCCAATTCGTTATATCCCCAGTTGGATGGAGTTGTGTGTGACCCTTGCTGTGATCTTCGCAGAAATATGGATCTTCAGGTGGGTAATTACTCGTATGCCAGTTCTCAGGGACTCTCCTGCCTGGGTTAAAGATGAAAAATAAATAATCAGCTTTCGTTATAGAAAAGATGAAAGCATAAAAAACAACAATATGGACGGATTTAGCTATCACAACATTTTCGAAACAAAAGGTATTGAATACCTTGCTATCATTTGCTTTTTTTTAGTACTCATCCCTTTCTGGGTTTTGCTTAACAGGCAGCGGAAAGTCACCAAACAGCTCCAAAAGACTCTGGGTGTGCTTTCTGCGAGTATTCTCAGAATCCCCCAAGGTATTCTGTACAGTAAAAATCATACATGGGCACATCTTGAAAAATCAGGAGCAGCCAGGATTGGGATGGATGACTTATTGTTACATCTTACTGGCGAGGTAAATTTAAAAAACCTCAGAAAGCCTGGTGACATTGTTCAAAAAGGAGATCCTTTAGCTGAACTGGATCAGTATGGCCGGCAGTTAGAGATATTATCCCCGATTTCAGGAGAAATTCTGGATAATAACCAAATTCTCCAGGAAAGTCCTGAGCTTCTCAATGAAGATCCTTTTGGGAAAGGTTGGATTTACAAGATTAAACCCTCCAACTGGTTGGTTGAAACCAAAGATTTCCTAATGGCAGAAGATGCTACAGCCTGGACCACGAATGAACTAGACCGCTTTAAAGATTTTCTGGCCGTCTCTATGAAGAAATATTCAACAGAACCTGGGATGCTTATCCTGCAGGATGGTGGTGAAATTACTGACAATCCTCTGGTAGAAATGCCAAAAGAAGCCTGGGCCGATTTTGAAAAAGATTTCTTAAAAATATCCTAAAAACTAATCGATAAATACCCTAAAAAACCTATATTAGCAACAAAATTAAGGTTTGCAGCCTCATAAAAGTTTTGGGTAAAAAAAATAATAATAAAACTGAAGGTACCTCTCTTTTAAAAAGGTACAATAGATTTAGATCTTCAATCTATGGGCGGGTAGTATATGTAATAACTATACTATCCGTTTTTTTATTCGTGTCATTCGGTTTAATCTTCTGGTCGGTGATGGAGCGTTATATGAAAAGCGTTATTCATCAAAGCGGCAGTAACATAGGCTACCTTGTGGAAGGAGCTTTGTATCAGTCGATGCTCCAAAATGACAAAATGACCCTTCAAAATACACTGGATATTATCAACACCTTATCCGGGATTGATGAAGTGAATCTTTACGACAAAGACGATAATCTTGCGTATTCTTCATTTTTGAATGACAGTAGCAGCCATAGTGACCCAAATTGTACTGATTGTCATAGAAATATGGGGACTATGTTTCCAAAAGCAGTAAAATCGTATAAGATCTTACCGGCCAACAGTGAGTGCAGTATGAACCAAAATGATGGTGCGCACCGGCATCTCTTGTTAAAGTCTCCGATTATCAACCAGAAATCCTGTTATGAGAGTTCTTGTCATTATCATCCGAAAAGTGATGTGATTCTGGGATCTCTGATTATTAAAATTCCTCTGGAGAACCTTGATGCTACCTTAAACCAGTCGGCACTGGATTTCTTTCTTCTGGCGACTTTTACGACCATTCTCCTGGTGAGTTTCCTGATTATTTTTACGACACGAAAGATAAAAACGCCTCTGAATGCCATCATCAAAGCCAGCGAAGCTGTAGCCAGGGGTGACAAAACAACTCGTCTGGAGATTGGCCCGAACCAGCTGGCAGACATGAGGATGGTTTCTGCAGCATTTAACGATATGCTTGACAGTTTGCATGCAGCTACCAGTGAATTGCAAAACTGGTCGCAACAACTTGAATATAAGGTTCAAAAAAAGTCAGAGGAATTGGGTGCAGTGCAAAAGGAACTAATTAATATTGAACGGATCGCCTCATTGGGAAAACTTTCTCTTTCCGTAGCTCATGAGATCAACAATCCACTTTCAGGAATTCTTATCTATACAAAACTCATTTCTAAGCAATTGGCCAAGCAGGAGCTAGAGCCTGTGAAAAAAGAATCAATTTTAAAAAACCTGACTTTGATTGAGAATGAGACAAAACGATGTGGAGACATTGTAAAGGGGCTTTTAGATTTTTCGCGTAAGGACCAGAATGATTTCGAGCAAAAACATTTGCATTCCATTTTGAAGGATACCTATGATTTGATGATGCACCCCATTAAAATTGCCAATATTAGTTTTGTCTGTGATCTTAGTGCAACAGAAGATATGATTTATTGTAGTCCAAATCAAATCAAACAAGCTTGTGTTGCTATCCTTGTTAATGCATCAGAAGCACTTATAGAAAATGGTGAGATTATCATGCGAACCACTAACCCGGATGCAGATCAAATACGAATAGATATCATTGACAATGGAATTGGGATTGAAGAAGAGGACATCCACAGTATTTTTCAGCCATTCTTTTCGACCAAACAGCTTTCCAGTGGGATTGGACTGGGTTTGTCTATTGTGCACGGCATTGTCCAGAGTCACAATGCAAAAATTGATGTAAAATCTTCACCAGGAAAGGGAACGACCATGTCGATCACGATTCCGTTAGTAAAGAATTAGGAAAAATGGCAAAAAAGATTTCAATACTCATTGTAGACGATGAAGAATCAGTAAGAGATTCATTATATAATTGGTTCATTGAGGATGGATACCGCGTTGAATGTGCGGAAAATGCAAAGAAAGCATTACAGATCCTGGAATCAGCCGATTTTGATATCATCCTGGCTGATATTAAAATGCCGGGGATGGATGGCCTTGAAATGCTGAAACGAATAAAAACATTGAAGAGCAGTGCCATTGTAATCGTGATGACCGCTTTTGCAACCGTTGACACTGCAGTTCAAGCATTAAAGGATGGTGCTTTTGATTATGTCACAAAACCCTTTGATCCTGATGATTTGTCGCATCTGATTCGCAATGCGACCAAGCAGATCATACTTACTGAAGAAAATGAGGTTTTGAAGGAGAAAGTTGTGTCCCTGGAGAACCTGGAAGATCTCATTGGTAAGAGTAATGCAATGGAAAAGGTGCTTCAGGAGGTGCAAAGTGTAGCTCAGTCAAATTCCTCTGTGATTATAACAGGAGAGAGTGGTACAGGAAAAGAGCTAATTGCTAAAGTGATACATTCTAATTCACCACGAAAATTCTTTCCTTTCGTGATTGTTCACTGTGGTGCATTAACAGAAAGTCTTTTGGAAAGTGAGTTGTTCGGGCATGAGAAAGGAGCTTTCACTGGCGCAATGTACAACCGCAAAGGGCGATTTGAGATGGCAGATAGCGGTACCATTTTCCTTGACGAAATTTCCACGATTTCCACCAAGATGCAGATAGAGCTTTTACGGGTTTTACAGTCAAAGACCTTTGTAAGAGTTGGTGGAAACAAAGAAATAAGTTCCGATTTCAGGGTGATTTGCGCCACAAATAAAGATCTGAAAAGCATGGTAGATGAAGGCAGTTTCCGTGAAGATCTTTATTACCGGCTTAATGTAGTGAACATCCAAATTCCGCCACTTCGGGAGAGAGTAGATGATATCCCTTTGTTGGTTGAGTATTTTATCAAGAAGTATTGTGCTGCCATGAATAAGCCCTTAGTGACCATTGACGCTTCTGCCCTGCAAAGAATACAGGAATTAAAATTTCCCGGAAACATCAGAGAGCTTGAGAATATGATTGAGCGGGCGATTGTGATCGGCAATGGAAAGAAAATTACTTTGAAAGATCTCCCTTTGGAAAAGGAGATAAAAGGGAGCTCATTGGAAAGCCTTGATGACCTTGAAAAGAATCACATCGGACTCATCTTGCAAAAATACAATTGGAATATCAGCCGGTCGGCTAAGGCATTAAGCGTCGACAGAGTAACTCTTTATAATAAGATAAAGAAGTATGACCTAAAACCTTCAACCTGATAATGAGCCTGGAGAACATCGCATTAATTTCTTTTGGCCACTTTGAAGAAGATTTTCTTGAAAAGATTGGCGAAGGAGTTACACAAGAGTTTCTCTTCCCGGTTAAAATAATAGAAGGCCATCTTGATCTGAGTGAATTCTATGATCCTGTTCGTGGCCAATACAATGGGAATAAGTTGTTGAAAGTTGTCGATGATAACTTTTCTCTATCTTATTTTAAAACCTTTGGACTCTTTCATGTTGACCTGTATATCCCAATTCTAACCTACATCTTCGGACAAGCATTTCTCAATGGTCGCACAGGGATCGGCTCAATATTCAGGCTGAGCAATGAAAGATACGGCATGAAAACCGATAAAAATATCATACATGAACGACTTGTTAAGGAGGTCATACATGAATTAGGTCATACCTTTGGATTGATTCACTGTCATATTCCTAGTTGCGTGATGCGTTCGAGCACATACGTAGAAGACATCGACCAAAAGAGTCAACATTTATGTAGCAATTGCCAAAGCGAAATCAGGGGTTTCCTAAATTACTGATAGAGGTAAGTATGACATTCAGAGCAAAGTCCGGTTTTCCAGGCATTGTTCTTCAAAGGAATGGGATGTTGGAATTCCAGGCTGTCTCTGACAGATGCCAATTGTAGAGCCCCGGTCTTTCCTTGTCCAACAATCGTATGACAGAGGTTACAATCCTTGCTGATAATCTTACCACTCTCTGACTTAAAACGATTGTTATGACAGCGGAAACAGCCGGCTGACTCAAGATGACCAATGTGATTCGGATACTTGTCGTAAGTCACCTTCATACTAGGGAAAGCATTTTGGTTGTATGCATTCTTAATGCCAGTTATGGCACTAGTAATTAAAGGTTTGTTTTTTGCGTAATAGTCAGGGAAGTTCGTCTTATAATAGTCATTGACACCTTTATCAATCATCATCATGGCTGAGTCGTAGGTATTAAAGGGATTCTTTAATATATCCATCGCACAGAACTTGATCATCGGGATATCTTTTGAGATGGTTCCGGCTAACATAGCATTGTTGATATAGTTTGGAGGGGATTTGTAGTTATGAGAAGGACGGTTGTGGCAATCGATGCAATCCATTGTGCGGGTGCTGGCTTTTTTTACAATGCTGTCAGCAGCTACATTTTCCTCATCTTTAAACAGTTCAACCTTTCCTGTCTTGAGATTCGTATATTTTACCCAAAAAATGTTTTCGCGTTTGTCGTTTTCCGACATATATTCAACCTTAGTGTCAGGGTTGATATGCCAGTGAATCCCTTCTGAAAGACCTTTTGCGGAGTATTCAGGGCCAACCTTGATTTGCATCATAATATTCCATTCTGAATTGGCAGAGTCTGTGAGGTAACTCTTTTGAATACGTAAACTACGGGCATAGAATTTCTGAGGCCAGTGGCATTTTTCACAGGTTTCTCTTGCAGGACGCAGATTTCGCAATGGTGTTTCAATGGGGGTAGGATAAAGATGCCTGAGGACAGAATATACCTGGTAAAGTCCTGAGAGTTTCGAACGAACATACCAGTCGGTTCCAGGGCCTACATGGCATTCAACACAAGCAACGCGGGCGTGAGGTGAGTTTTGGTAAGCCACATGTTCTGGCATCATTACTTTATGGCATAATTCACCACAAAACTGAACAGATTCAGTATAATGGAAGGCCTCATAACTGCCGATACTGGTAAGCAGTAAGAAAATAAGAGTACTGAATATGAAAATTTTGAAAGCATTACGATGCGTTCTGTCGTTTAGATCAATATAGGGTAATTTATTTCTAAGTTCCGGATCGCCTTTCTTTAAACGCTTCATTTTAAACAACATCCCGATAGGGATTAAGAGAAGCCCCAGAACCATAAAACCGGGAAGTAAAATGTAAATAAACAAACCCAGATAAGAACTTCCCGTATTAAAAATCGCGGTGATGATAAACAATAATAATATAAAGAAAAGATTGGTCAGTGCGAGGAAGAATCCTACGATGGTGATCCAATTGTACGTTGAACTTGGAAGCTTCATTTTTTGTCTAATTTTTTATTAAGATTGAAAATAAATTACAGTTTTCTTAAAATTTCATCAAAACCTAAGCTTTAGAAAAGCCAAATCAATGATGATTTTAGCATGATTTCATTTAAAATACTGGTTTAAAACTAAACCCATGGATGTGAAAATTGATAAAATAATCCAGATAATTATTTAATTATTAGATGGATACGTCAAATTCAACACCACATTGCCCATGGAAGTGTTATATCAAATATAGAAAATTAGATAGTAAAATACCTCATGATGCCATGTCACGAAAGAGATCCTTGTAACTTCAGGAAGGGACTGAGGGGGCTAATAATAATTTGATTTTATCAGATATTTCCGGCCCAGACAAATTGAGAAAATGCCATATTATTTTGAGTCAGGCCGACCAGGAAACACTTTTTAAAACCAATCTGATCCGCGCGGTGCGTCAGCGTTTTTAAGTCGTGGATCGAAGGGCTTTCCTTAATCTCAATGGCAGTATCCTCGTTGAGGATGAAATCTATTTCCTGTCCTGATCTTCTGGCATAGTACTTAAGATCACCGTGCAAACTAAGTTGATTTGCAGCTGCATTTTCCAGGATAGCCCCACTGCCAGGGTTTCCCAAGATGTTTAGAATGCCATTATCAGTAAAGTAAAGTTTTTTCTGCAAAGCAATTTCCCTGTCAATATTGGTGACGTATGCGGGAACCTGCCTGATAAGGTATGTCTGCTCAAAAAACAGCAAGTATTCCTTTAGCAATTGCCTGTTGATCCCAGCTATGGAAGCCAGCTTAGAAAAGTCCGTTTTACTTCCTACACGGGAAGTTAAAAGTTTAATCACTTTATAAATGTCATCAACCCGGGAGAAATCGGATAAGAACTTAATATCAAGATTCAGATAGGAATTGATGATATCTTTAAGCAGATGAATACGGTCTTCCTCATGAAAGGAGAGAACTACCTCTGGAAACCCACCAAATTTAAGGTAATCGAGGTAATGGTTTTGTAATTTGCCAGTGATTTGCCGGTTGTAAGGAATAAAAGCCTCCTCTAACAACAAACTGTTTCCATATTCACGGAACAGCAAATACTCCTTAAATGAAAGAGGAGCCATTTCATAAATTCTTTTCCTGCCAGCAAGGCTTTCAGAAAAATGATCCTTCAGATAATAGGAACTAGATCCGGTAACAATAAATTTGATGTCATAGGTGTCGTAAAGAAATTTGACAACACTGGCAATATTCTTCACAAGATGGATTTCATCCAGGGCAATCCAGGCTTTCCGGCTAAAATCCAAACCTTCATATTCCAGACCCTTCACGATGTCTGCATAATTATCCTGCCTGAATATCATCCTGTTTTCAACCCTTTCGAGATCGAAATATGCTTTATTCCGGCTCTTGACACTACTCAGCAAAAACTTCACAGCAGTCGTTTTTCCTATCCGTCTCATGCCGGTAATAGCAAGCACTTGCTTGACATTTAAAGCTTTAGAAAGTTCAGGGTATATATCTCTGTCGAGCATTCTGCAATATTTCTACAAATATACAAAAAATATTGCAAATAGTAATACTATTTGATAAAAATAATATCAAAAAGTTATAATAGTGATTAAGTCATAGAAAATCAATAAATTACAAGGGTGTATGAAAAAGATAATCTATGACTCCAAGCCCTCTGATTCAATACTCATCCCAACTTTTAATTACGATATCTTTCATCTCATAGTTGCAAAAAGCGGTAATAAAAGCTTCCGCCAACCTACTGTTTGTGATCAGCGGGATGTTGTAGTCAACAGAAGCCCGTCGAATGTCATAGTCGTTGTTAAGTTCAGTATGACTTAGGTTTTTAGGGATATTGACCACCAGGTCTATTTTTTTCTCTTTCAGATAATCCATAGTATTAGGTTTTTTCTCATCATCCGGCCAATGAAGCAGGGTGGAGTCAACTCCATTTTCCGTGAGGTAGATTTGAGTACCTGGAGTAGCAAAAAGATTGTATCCCCTTGAAATAAGCAGGCGGGCTGATTCCAGCAGTTCAGCTTTTGCCTTGGGAGGACCAGTTGAAAGCAGGATGTTTTTCTTAGGAATATTATAGCCCACACTAAGCATGGATTTCAAAACAACTTCATAGAAATCTTCTCCAAGACAGCCCACCTCGCCGGTAGAAGCCATTTCAACACCCAGAATCGGATCCGCTTGTTGCAGGCGGGAGAATGAAAATTGTGGCGCTTTGATGCCAATATAATCGAGATCGAAGCTTGATTTTTCAAGTGGTTCCACCTTAAAACCAAGCATGATTCTAGTTGCAATATCAATAAGGTCAACTTTCAGAACCTTACTGACAAAAGGGAAACTACGTGAAGCACGGAGGTTACATTCGATTACTTTTATATCGTTATTTCTGGCAAGGAATTGAATGTTAAAAGGCCCTGAAATATTTAATTCCCGAGCAATCTCCCGGCTAATTTTTTTAATTCTCCTGGAAGTCTCAATATAAATCTTCTGTGCGGGGAATACGATAGTGGCATCCCCTGAATGGACCCCGGCAAATTCAATATGTTCGCTGATGGCATAAGCGACAATCTCACCGTGACGTGCAACCGCATCTATTTCAATTTCTTTAGCATTCTCGATGAATTCAGAAACCACAACCGGATATCGTTTCGAAACCTTAACCGCCAATTTCAGAAAGTGTTCCAGTTCAAGCGAATTGGATACAACATTCATGGCAGCGCCGGATAGCACGTAAGAAGGCCTGATTAGTAAGGGATAGCCTACATTATCTGCAAAAACATTGATTTCTTCAATAGAAGTAAGTTCTTGCCATCTGGGTTGATCCACACCAAGTTTGTCAAGGAGGCTTCCAAATTTATGGCGGTTTTCGGCCATGTCGATGGAAAGCGGCGAGGTCCCCAATATGGGAACCTCTTGGTCAAACAAACGCATGGCCAGGTTATTAGCAATCTGCCCACCTGTGGAAAGAATTAGTCCTTTCGGTATTTCCAGGTCGACGATGTCCATGACCCTTTCAAAACTCAGTTCGTCGAAATACAAGCGGTCACATTCGTCGTAGTCGGTGCTTACAGTTTCAGGGTTGTAGTTGATCATCACCGAACGGTAGCCAGCGCGGGAAACACTTCTAAGAGCACTCACACAAGACCAGTCAAATTCAACACTACTCCCAATACGATAAGCCCCGGAACCCAGCACGATCACAGAGCCCTTGTCATTTTTAAATTCAACATCATTCTCATCACCACTATAAGTAAGGTAGAGGTAATTGGTTTGAGCTGGGTATTCTGCCGCCATCGTATCAATCTGCTTGACTGAAGGAAGAATCCCTCTGCCTTTCCTGTTTTCCCTGACAAACAACAAATCCTTTTCAATGTTCTCATCAGTACTTTTCAAGACGTGGCGTGCAATCTGGAAATCGGAAAATCCCAGTCGTTTAGCCTCCCTGAACATTTCGTCTGACAAACTTTCCAGGTCATCATATTCCTCAAGAGTGCCTTTAAGATCCCAGATATTCTTCAGCTTTTGGAGAAACCAACTGTCGATTTTGGTCAGGTCATGAATTGTTTCAACAGAATATCCTTTTGAAAAGGCTTTTGCAATAAAAAAGATCCGGGTGTCCGTGGGATTGGCCAGTTCACCCTCAATGTCAATCAGTTCTTCCACATCCTTATTCCCGACAAAACCATGCATTCCTTGTCCAATCATACGAAGACCCTTTTGCATGGCTTCTTCAAAAGTTCGTCCTATTGCCATTACCTCCCCGACACTCTTCATACTGCTACCGATGAGTTTGGATACGCCACTGAATTTGTTGAGATCCCAGCGTGGAATCTTACAAACTATGTAGTCGAGTGAAGGTTCAAAAAAGGCGGAAGTTGTTTTGGTAACAGCATTCTTTAACTCATGAAGCCCATAGCCCAATGCAAGTTTGGCAGCAACGAAAGCCAGCGGGTATCCAGTGGCTTTGGAAGCCAGTGCACTGGAACGCGACAGGCGGGCATTGACTTCAATCACACGGTAGTCAAGAGAATCAGGATCCAGGGCATATTGTACATTACATTCCCCGATAATCCCGATGTGCCTAATGATTCGAATGGCTAACTGTCGCAGAAAATGATATTCTTCATTGGTTAATGTCTGGGACGGTGCTACGACGATACTTTCGCCGGTATGTATCCCAAGCGGATCAAAGTTCTCCATATTACAAACAGTAATACAGTTGTCATATTTATCCCTTACAACCTCATATTCTATCTCTTTCCAACCTTTCAGTGATTCTTCAACCAGGATCTGCGGGCTGTAGGAAAAAGCCCTGGAAGTATTTTGACGCAACTCTTCAGGGTTTGTGCAAAAAGCGCTTCCCTGTCCGCCCAAAGTAAAGGCCGCCCTTATAATGATTGGAAATCCAAGGGTTTCAGAAGCGACAACAGCATCATCGACCGTCGTTACTGCAATACTGCGAGGCGTTTTAACCTCTATTTCATCTAACTTGTGGACAAAGAGTTCCCGGTCTTCGGTTTCTATGATAGACTGAACAGGCGTTCCAAGCACTTCAACGCCATATTTTTCAAGAATCCCCGAACGATACAAAGCAGTGCCGCAATTCAGTGCAGTTTGTCCGCCGAACGACAATAGGATACCCCAGGGTCTTTCTTTTTTAATGACTTCTTCTGCAAAAAATGGAGTGACGGGTAAGAAATAAACCTTATCAGCTGCTGCTTCAGAAGTCTGTACAGTAGCGATGTTCGGATTAATTAGGATCGTATAAATCCCTTCTTCACGTAAAGCCTTAAGAGCTTGGGACCCACTGTAGTCAAACTCACCCGCTTCCCCGATCTTCAAAGCCCCAGAACCCAAAAGGATGACTTTTTTTAGTGGTTTTTCCATTGCTTTACCATTTGCATGAATTCATCGAAAAGAAATAAAGTATCAGAGGGTCCTCCCATAGCTTCAGGGTGAAACTGGGTGGAGAAAAAAGGTTTGCTTTTGTGACGCGTACCTTCGTTGGTTCCATCGTTAAGGTTGACAAACAAAGGTTCCCAGTCTGTTGGTAAAGTGTCATTATTGAGCGCAAAGCCATGATTTTGGGAGGTGATATAAGCTTTATTAGTACCCACTTTCAAAACAGGCTGATTATGACTACGATGGCCATACTTCAATTTATAAGTGTCGGCACCTGCAGCAAGCCCCATCAGTTGGTTCCCAAGGCAGATCCCAAAGATCGGGATGTCTTGCTTGAAACACTTCTTAAGATTATCAATGGTGACCTGGCATTGTTTTGGGTCGCCGGGGCCGTTGGAGATGAAAAGCCCGTCATAGTTTTCTCCTGAGAAGTCAAAATTCCAGGGAACCAGGATGACGGTAGTGTCATGTTCAAGTAAACTGCGGATGATGTTGTTTTTTACACCACAGTCAATCAGCACGATTCGATATTTTCCATTGCCAAAGACCTTTTTTACAGGCGTGCTAACTTTAGCCACAAGGTTGTCGAGATTGGGGTCATAAAAATCAGCTTTGGTGTCATTTGATTCAAGAGACCCAAGCATACAACCTTTTTCCCGTAAGATCTTCGTAATGTGACGGGTGTCAACACCATAAATTGCGGGTATTTTGTTTTCAATGAGCCAGTCAGATAGGCTGGTTCTTGCATTCCAATGCGAAAAGTTAAAGGAATAGTCAGAGATGACAAGTCCGGTAATCTGAATCTTTTCAGATTCGAAATTTTTCAGGATACCATCAACCATGGTGCCCGTCGGAACACCATAATTACCAACAAGAGGGTAAGTCAGAACAAGGATTTGTCCTTTATAAGAAGGGTCGGTCAGGCTTTCAGGGTAGCCGGTCATAGCGGTATTGAAGACCACTTCACCCGCAACTGAGGCAGGGAATCCAAACTGATGACCTGAGAACACCGATCCGTCTTCCAGTACAAGCTTCACTTTTTCGGGCATAGGCAAAATAATCTTTTAATGAAATGTCAATAATGATCACAACTTATTAACCCCTTGTCATGAAACAAAAAATTGCCGGAATGGTTTTAACTGCGAGTTAATATTCGCTTCAGTGCTACAAAAATGCTTTGCTCGACTGCATCAAATCGCTCATCAGCCAAAAATAATTCTTTAATGGCTTCCATAAGCGTGTCGACATCTTCATGGCTATATTTGAATTTCTCTGCACAATACATTATTTTACTAAGTCGCTCAAACTCATTGTCATGCTTTATCTCATGCAGGATTTTCCGGAAAGTATCCTCATTGATACGGTCACGGATAATAGCTTCTTCATGTGTTGTCTCAAAAAAATTAGCTTCAGCAGCATAGAGAAGGACATAGGCATTAAATTCTTCTTTTGTCCAGTCGGTCTTTATGGGTTCCATGACAGTAATAATTAATTTTTGTAAAAGTATTATTTATCGGATTGATGTACGCGAAAATTAGGATTTTGAAAAGTAAATATAAGAAATTTTTCTTGAACAACTATACGAATTCTGTAAATATAGATATGAATTGTGCTGCATGTGCTGATTATATAGACATCCAGATCTCCAAAAGCCAATTAATGGCATTGGATCATTTGTTCTTTGATTTTCTTAGAGCCTCCAGATAGATTTTTCCGGGGGTATAATATAATCTCGCAGGATTATGAGAAGCAAGGAAGTTTGGTTAAATTTGCGGAATTAAGATACCTAAATACCTAAATAGCTCCTTTTTCTCATGAATCTCAGTGCCCGTGCATGGTTCCGTAAATGGCACAAATGGCCTTCTTTGGTTTTGTCTTTGTTTATTTTACTATTTGCCTTGTCGGGCATCGTGTTAAATCACCGGGCTTACTTCTCATCTATTTCTGTAAATCGTAATTGCCTGCCTCCAATTTACCGATATAAAAACTGGAATCTGGCGGCTGTAAAGGGCGGTTTAAGGCTTAATCAGGACACTACGCTGGTGTATGGCAATATTGGGATTTGGATATCAGACAGTTCCCTGGCTCATTTTTCCGACAACAACCAAGGTCTCCCAAAGGGGATTGATCATCGAAAAGTGAATAGCATGGCGGTAGCACCCAACGGTGACTTATATGCAGGAACTCTATTCGGGCTTTATTATAAAGGGAAGCAACAACAATCCTGGACAAAGATCACTTTGCCTATAGAGGAGGAGCGGATTGTCAAACTACTAATGGTAAAAGAAAAGCTGTGGGTGATGAGTCGTTCTTACCTATTGTCGGGCTTTCCTCAAGGAATACGGAGTCATTTTGAAAGGATCAATGTCCCTCCTGGAGAAGATGATGATCAAAAAGCAGGACTTTTTAAGACTTTATGGGTAATTCACAGTGGTGAGATTTATGGAATGTTGGGTAGATATTTTGTAGATTTTGTCGCTTTTGTGTTCATCTTTCTCACGTCGAGTGGGTTTTATTATTTCCTAACGCCCTATTTTTTGAAGAAATCAGGGGAGAAAGCCAAAGCAAATTTTCGACGAGTTTTTAAATTCAACCTTCGCTGGCATAAGCGTTTCGGGTCATGGCTTATTGTGATACTATTACTCACAACACTTAGCGGGGTATTCCTCAGGCCGCCATTGCTGATAGCCATTGCCAATAGCAGGGTAGGGAAGATTCCTAATTCATTATTGGATGATCCGAATCCCTGGTATGATAAATTCAGAGATATTCTGGTGGATGACAGTGCTCACAGGATTTTGTTTGCGACATCTGAAGGGATTTATTATTCCGGGGATTCCCTAAAAAACCCATTAATTTCCTTTCCCATACAACCTGAGGTCAGTGTAATGGGGATTAATGTTTTGGAAAAAGTTCGTAGTGGCGAATACCTGGTTGGATCCTTCAGCGGACTTTTTCGCTGGATTCCAGCTTCTGCATATATTGAAGATTATATCACCAAAGAAGTGAAAAGCGGGGTTCAGGAATTTGGGAAGCCCTTTGGGAATGTCGTTGTTGCCGGATACATCAGGCAAGCCAAGCGTGAGATCCTTTTTGATTATGCCACAGGCGCCTTCGCTCTTCAACAGGGAGTGCCAATTGTAAGGATGCCTGAGGAGGTTTTGAGAGCAACACCCATGTCTTTATGGAGCCTCAGCCTGGAGATTCATACGTGCCGGATTTATGAGTTTTTGATCGGGAATTTTTACATTTTGATGATTCCATTGACTGGAATTGGGATTGCATTCTCATTCGTAACTGGATATTTTTCGTGGTATAAAGGACGCCGGATTAAGCGTTACTATTAATATTTTTCCTATCTTGCATTGACCAAAAGAACAAGAAAATATTTATATTATTAAGAAGATGTGCATGAAAAGAATGTCCCTGGTTTTGTTTATTTTCCTAGTTCTGTTTTCCCCAATTTTTGCACAGAAATTCTTGATGAAACTCACTTTTACAGGGAAAGAAAATGGGACACACATTAATTTAGACAGCATTTATGTTAAGAATCTTACACAAAATGCGGATACCATTCTTTATTGGCCGGATACGACACTGAGTTTTGTTTTTTCAGGAGTAGGAATCCCTGGTATAAGCAGTCAAAATGAAGAATTTTCTTTAAAATTGCTTAGATCAGCAAGAAACGGGGAAGATGCCCGGGTTGGTCTTTCTCTGCCCGAAGCAGGAAAAGTTGAGTTTTGTTTTTTTTATATGACGGGATCTTTGATCGGAAGAATTGAGCAATTTTATGAGGCAGGGACTCATTCTTTTCGCTTATCAGGAGGGAAAGGAAGCGCTTATCTCCTCTCAGTTCGCTGGAAAAATATCACAAAGACAATAAAAATAATGAATAGCGGAGCTAAAAATTCCGGCCCCCCCCGTCTGCAATATGAAGGAAATTTAGGGTTGTCATTACAGGGGAAATTTCCGACGATGACCAACAGTTTTCCATTTGCCATGGGTGATTCTCTGAAATTCACAGCGTATTATGGGACATTGCATACCAGGATGTTTGATAATCCATCGCAAAGTACCAATTACACTTTTCTCTTTGGGATGAATTTTAGTTGTCCTGAGACCGCCATGTTTTCTTATGGAGGACAGACCTACAATACCGTTAAGATCGGGAACCAATGCTGGATGAAAGAGAATCTCAATATCGGGACTATCGTAAGTAGTGTTTATATCAACAGTACTTCTCATTCTGAATGTGCCGATAACGGGATCATTGAGAAATATTGTTACCAGAATCTACCGCAAAATTGTGATCTTTATGGTGGTCTGTACGACTGGAACGAGATGATGCAATACATCAGTGTTCCGGGCACTCAGGGTATTTGCCCATCTGGCTGGCATGTTCCAACAGATGGCGAGTGGCAGGTTCTTGTTGATTTCCTCGGAGGAAGTACCCAGGCCGGGGGCATGATGAAAGAAGCAGGCTTTGTTTCGTGGAATAGCCCCAATACAGGTGCTTCGAATCTGAGTGGATTTACGGCATTAGGAGCAGGTTACAGGTTCCATTACGGAAATTTCGGGGACATCCATAATTATGAGAGTTTCTGGAGCTCAACAGAATACAGCGGATGGGCTTCTTCTTTCAGGTACCTGATGAATACCAATTCATCCCTGGCTCCATATAACTATTTTAAGACTTATGGGTATTCGGTGAGGTGTGTGTTGAATGAATAACGATATTTGTAGAATAATAACATCCCCATGAAAAAGATATTCCTATCCTTGTTTTTCATTTTTGCCGCAGCATCACTCATCGCACAGGCTGTCGATTGCGACAAACTTGTAGAGAAAAATAAAATCAAATACCTCGGTACTGCAAAAACACCATTCACTGGTTCCTGTGTAATTAAATTTCCTGATGGAAAAATCCAGATGGAGTCAAACTATAAAAACGGGCTGCTCGACGGGAAAGAAATTACCTATATCAAGGGTGGACGCATAGAGTCTGAGATCATGTATCATTTGGGAAAATTCAATGGGAAAGCAATCCATTTCTATGAGAATGGCCAGATGAAGAGCAGTGAGACTTATATGAATGACTTCAAATATGGGAAATCAGAGTATTTTTTCGAAAACGGAAAAAAAGATAGTGAAGGATATTATGACAACTGTCGCGAAACCGGTACTTGGGTTTATTTCTATGAAAACGGGAATAAAAAAGCTGAAGGAGAATATAAGGTTGCCGAAAAGGTAGGTTACTGGAAATATTGGAACGAAACCGGAGAAGAGAAGAGTGTGAACGAAAATAAGTAATGTGTTTTCACACAGATTGCCCTGCTAAATATTATTAGGCTTCTTGAAGTGAGGCTTTTAGTAAACACTTATTATTTCCCGAAGTCGGATATCTTTGGACGAGGATCCGATCATGATGCGAAAATCGCCAGGTTCTTCCACCCATTTCATATTATCGTTTAAAATCTTCAGCAAGTCAGGTGTTATTTTAAAGCTTAGCTCTTTGGTTTCACCTGCTTTCAGGTGAATGCGCTGAAAGCCTTTTAGTGATTTCAAAGGCTGCGCAAGGGTGGATAATAAATCCCGGATATAAAGCTGAACCACTTCATCACCATCGAATTGTCCCGAGTTTCTTACTTTAAACGACACTTTGCAGGAGTCGCCCATAACAAAATGCGGCTTATCGAATTGAAGATCGCTGTAATCAAAGCTTGTATAGCTCAAACCAAAACCAAATGGGAAAAGAGGCTGGCCGCTTAGGTCCCCGTAATCGTCATTTCTACCTGTTGGTTTGTGCTTGTAAACTAACGGTAATTGCCCTTCTGTGCTTGGGAAAGTGATGGGTAAGCGACCTCCCGGGCTGACCTCTCCAAATAAAACGTCTGCCAGAGCATTTCCTCCTTCTTCTCCCGGATACCATATGTCCAGAATTCCATCGACGGAATTCACCCAGTTCGACATTGTTATCGCACTGCCACCTACGAGCACGACGACCAAGGGCTTGCCGGTTTTGGCGAGTTCCCTGATCATTTCTTCCTGGTGGCCGGGTAGACTTAATTTTGCACGGTCCATTCCTTCTCCTTCCTCTATGCCTGCAATAAGGATGGCAATTTCAGCCTTCTTTGCAGTCTCAACGGCATCAGCAATTTGTTTTTGCCACTTATTTTCGACACCCACATTCCACACCAACTTAAGCCAGACACTGCCTGAGGACTCGAAAAATTCAACCTTCAGATCATATTCCTGATCTTTTACGAAATTGAAATCTACCAGCTTGCTGGAGTAACTCTGGTTTTTCCAGTTGTCAATCAGGAGGTTTCCATCAAGGTATAAGCGATAACCATCATTGCCATCCAAGCCGATTTTGTAAGTCCCTGAGACAGGGGCTTTGATCTTGCCGACCCATCGGACAGAAAAGAAATCAAAGTTGACTGAAGTGTCAGGGGGATAAAGCGTCCAACGGAAATTTAAGTTTTTGTCGAGGCGGCTCAACACAGGATTGCCGCTGAGATTTACATTATTATAATAGTTCGCGAACAATCCATTTTCCGTTTTCCCTTTCTGAAGCGTTGATAAGGCAGAACTCGGAACAGGAACAAATTCTTTGCTTTCGCGTCCACATCCAGGTGAATAAGTTAGTTCGCAATGAGTGCCCAGTTTGTTTTTCAATCCATCCAAAATATTGATAGGCCCATTGCCCTTGCCGCTGTAGCCGCCCAGACGGGATTCTACGGCATCAGTGCCGATGGCCGCCAGGCTTTTTATGGATTTTTTCAAAGGGAGGATGTTCTTTTCGTTTTTCAGCAATACCATCGACTTTATGGCAGCCACTCTCGCTAAACGCTTATGGTCAGGGTTTCCATTCCAGCGGCTAACTTCTTTCTCATCAGCATATGGGTTTTCGAACAGACCTAACTGAAATTTTACCCGCAGCACCCGGGCTAAAGCCTCGTTGATAGTTTTGACCGAAATCCTGCCATCCAAAAAGGGTGGGATAAAAAGTTTGTAATGATCGTATTCTGTCTGGAAGATTACGTCTAATCCGTGGTTCATTGCTTTAGCAGCGGCATCAGGATAATCTTTTGCAGTATAATGAAGGACGTTAGCGCCACCGACAGCACAGGCATCCGAGATGACAAAACCCTTGAATTTCATCTCCTGTTTCAATTTGTCGTTTAGGAGCCAGTCGTTTGCGGTACAAGGACTTCCATTTAGCGAGTTGTAAGATGTCATCAGCGAGCGTGAACCTCCTTTTTCGAAACAGGCACTGAAGGGTGGAAGATAAGTCTCTTCCAATTGTTGGTTGCTATATTCAATTGGGTAACTGTCGCGGCCACCGTCACCATTGTTGGCCAGGAAGTGTTTCGGCGTTGTAACAATATTCATCCGTTCAAAGGCAGAAACAAAGGCTAATCCCATGGCCGCAGATAAAAAGGGATCTTCTCCATAAGTTTCTTCTGTGCGGCCCCAACGAACATCACTGGCAATGTTCACCACCGGTGAAAGAACCTGCCGGATTCCCCTGCTATAAGTCTCATGTGCAATTGCGTTGGCCACTTCGCGCATCATGCTGGTATCCCAGCTTGATGCAAGTGCAATGGACTGAGGAAAAGTAGTTGCCCCATTCCCAACAAGACCATGTAATGCCTCCTCGAAAGCAATCATGGGTATGCCAAGGCGGGTTTCATCCACAAAATATTTTTGTATGAAATTGATTTTCCGGGCCATCTCCAGGGCTGAGACTTCTGAATCTGGATTGGCGATCTGGCCAGCAGCATCGCGGCTTTCGTTTCGACTCACCTGGAGGCCGAAGATGCCGTTTTTAAACTTTTGTTTGTCAAGGCCCAAATCACCAGGAAACATATAAAGTTGCCAGAATTTTTCTTCAGGTGTCATCCGCGAAATCAGATCCTGAACACGGGTTTCGATTGAGAGATTCGGGTTTTTATAAGGAAGAATTTGCTGGGCAAATGATAGCGTATTAAATACAATTAGGATTAGTATAAAAACGAAGTTCACAGTAATATTATTTTTAACCACTAAGGCACTGAGGTTACTGAATATCTTATAAAAGCGCATGTGTATTGATTATTATTCTTCGAATTCATGGATGATTTCTGATGTTTCATTGCCGGCATCATCTATGAATTGAACTCTTCTGACAGCAAATTTTGAGGATAATCTATGTTCAAGTTTGACTGATACAATGAGCGTAGGAATTAGAATAACCATTACCAGGGCAGTCCCGATCAAAGAAGTCAATGTTTGAGATTGGTAAGTGTTTAAAATTAATATGACGATCAGGATAAAAATGCTGATAATGGCCCTGAACCAAATCCACGAAAAATGTTTGATTTTATAATCTGCCACGATATAAATTAATGCGATATCCCATATAAGTGAAGGATAGCTGAGAACTGCCAGGTCTAAAACTGCCGATAATCCCAACAAAACCAAAAGCCAGATGTATGGCGATTTATTATTATTTCTACGTAATAAAGATGGGGTCCCATTCAAAATAGCAGCAATGGCATTTCTGTCAAGGTAAACAGGAACCAATTCATCATAGATTTGCTGCTTAGAAATCCCCTGCTTGATTTTTCTAATGATGGAAGATTTTATTTTCTTGGTATCAACAGGCTCAGACATTGACTTTAGCGATAATAATTTTTTCTAGAGGTTTATGAAGGTTTTGCACAAATCTAGCTACAATAAACAATTCCATCAATCTACTGGCAAATATTAATAAGATTTTTCGTTTTTTACTTTTCGTTTTTCATACACGGATTGTCTCCCGAAACCCATATGCAATCTGCTGCATGTCGTAATTTAGAAGGGTTCTGTGAAGATTCTAACAATCGGTTCATTACCTTTGTACTCCTTTTTCGACAATCTAAAATATCTGAAATATGAGTCTCGCAGATTTCCAACAAAAACACAAACTGCTCCAGTCGTGGAAGTACACCTGGAAACCAATTGACAAAGGGTACAACAACCGCACCTTGTATGTAAATGTCGGAACCCATGAGATTTTAGAAAAACCTGTCAGCCAGGAGATGAAAGACAAATTCATTGGTGGCAAGGGCTTTGGGCTTCGTCTTCTCTGGGATGCCACAAATCCTGGCACCAAATGGAACGATCCGGAAAATGAAATTGTAATCAATACGGGTCCAATCTGCGGAATCACCCAGTATTCCGGAACGGGGAAATCTTTGGTAGTTGCGATCTCTCCGCAAACTGATATTGTTGTCGATAGCAATGTTGGCGCTTTTTTTGGACCCTTCCTCAAGTTTGCCGGTTTCGACTCCTTAGAATTACAGGGAAAAGCGGAAAAGGATGTTCTCGTTTTTATCGATGAAGCCCGCGAAGTTGTTGAAATTTATGATGCTGCCAATATTGAACAGGACAGTCACCTCATGGCAGAATACCTCACCGAAGTTCTTTCTGAAACAGAAAAGGACAGGTTAAATGTGAGTGTGGTATCTGCAGGTACTGCAGCAGATCACTCCCTGATCGGGATGCTGAACTTCAGCTTCTTTGATTCAAAACGTAAAAAAATTCGATTGAAACAAGCAGGGCGCGGGGGTATCGGAACTGTCCTGCGCGACAAAAAAATTCTGGCAGTAGTAGCGCATTCCAAAGGGGTTACAGGAAACCGCAACAATGTTGTTGACCTTGAAGCCATTCAGGCAAGGGGACGGATCTTCAACAAAGAAATGCGTGACCTTGATGATTCTCAGTGTGAAATGCGCTCCAAAGGGACTGCCCACCTGACAAATGTCATGAATGACTACGATCTTTTACCAGTCAACAATTTCAAATTCGGGAGTCATCCTGATGCCGCCAAGATCCATGGCGAAGTGTGGAAGACCTTTTTCACACAAGGGATGAGTACCGACGGTTGTTGGATTGGATGTAATATGGCTTGTGCCAAAGGCGTAGACAACTATCTTCTCCGCACAGGACCCTACAAAGACAGCAGGGTCATAGTCGATGGGCCTGAATATGAAACAACATCTTCTTTAGGTTCTATTGCAGGTATTTTTAATCCTGATTTTACCATTGAAGCCAATTTCTATTGCGATACTTATGGAATTTGCACAATTTCCTGGGGTACCATTCTTGGCTTTGTGATGGAATGTTACGAAAACGGCATTCTTAATGAAGAGCGGACCGGTGGCTTAAAGCTGAATTTCGGCAATGCCGATGCAGCGATGGATCTTTTGCATCAGCTCTCGAGAGGTGAAGGTTTTGGTAAAATTGCCGGTCAGGGTGTTCACAAGATGAAAGAATACTTTGCTGCTAAGGGCTGGGGTGATCCCAAGTTTATGCAGGATATTGGAATGGAAAATAAAGGCCTTGAATACTCACAATACGTATCAAAGGAATCTCTTGCCCAGCAAGGTGGCTATGCCATGACCAATAAAGGTCCGCAGCATGATGAAGCCTGGCTTATTTTTATGGATATGGTCAACAACCAGATCCCAACCTTTGAAAACAAAGCTGAGGCACTGCATTATTTCCCCATGTTCCGAACCTGGTTTGGTTTGAATGGCCTTTGTAAACTCCCTTGGAATGACGTGGAGCCAGTATCTAACAGCAGCAGTTCAGAACCGGCCAAAGTACCAGAGCATGTCGATAACTATGTAACTGTTTATAATGCAGTTACCGGGCATAACATTACGAAGGAAAATATTGTTCCCCAGAGTGAAAGGGTTTATAACTTCCAGCGTATTTTCAACATCCGGTTGGGCAAAGGCTTACGCATCCATGATGCCCAGCCTTACCGCGCTGCCGGACCTGTTACCGAGGAAGAGTATACCAGCCGCCAGGAACGTTATGACAAGCAATTGAAAGAGCTTGTTGGGATCGATCCTGAGACGCTGACCCTGGCGCAAAAAGTTGCGGAGACGCGAAAATACCGTGAGAACCGATACGAGCAGCTTTTGGATGCCGTTTATGCCCGTCGTGGCTGGACAAAAAATGGTGTTCCCACCATTGAGCATCTGAAAAGGCTTGGAATGGATCTTCCAGAATTGCTGGAGGTAGTCACACCCCTTCAATAAGATTTCAGCGGCCCTATGTGCCCCAGCATCTCTGGAATGAACCGCCCCTAGGGTACTTAGAATGTGGTTTCAGGGTTCATGAACGGGTATTTATAATCCGTTGGTGGAATCAGGTTTTCCTTTATTGTCCTGGGACTAACCCAACGGAATAGGTTCAGCTGTGATCCTGCTTTATCATTAGTACCGGATTGTCTTGAACCTCCGAAAGGCTGTTGGCCCACTACAGCACCAGTTGGCTTGTCGTTAAAGTAAAAGTTTCCGGCTGCATATTTCAGAATTTCATCAGCTTTATTCAAAACAGAACGGTCGCGGGCAAATACAGCGCCTGTCAGCGCATAAGGAGAAGTCTGGTCGATGAGGTAAAGTGTGTCTTCGAAATCTTTGTCTTTGTAAACGAAGATACTTAAGACCGGCCCAAAGATCTCTTCTTCCATGGTACTAAAGTGTGGGTTGGTGGTAAGTATAACGGTAGGTTCAACGAAATATCCTATCGATTTGTCACCGGTTCCGCCAAAGATAATTTTCGCATCGCTTGCATTGTGCGCCTTTTCAATATATCCCATGATACGGTCAAAGGCTTTTTCATCGATAACTGCATTCATAAAATTACCGAAGTCAGTCGGAGGTCCCATCTTGATTTCTTGTATCATCTCAGCCATTTTGCTTTGAATAGCTGGCCAAAGAGATTCAGGAAGATAGGCTCGTGAAGCTGCTGAGCACTTCTGTCCCTGGTATTCAAAGGCTCCGCGCACCAGTGCAGTTGCGACTTCATTGACACCTGCTGTAGGATGAACCATGACGAAATCTTTTCCTCCGGTTTCTCCTACGATCCGTGGGTATGACTTATAAGATTCGAGGTTTTTCCCGATTGTCTGCCAGATCCTGTTAAAAGAACGGTTTGATCCGGTAAAATGGATAGCCCCAAGGTCACGGTGAGGAATCACCAGCTCACCTATTTCAGGTCCATCGCCCGGGAGGAAGTTGATTACCCCGTCAGGGAGGCCTGCCTCCTGGAATATCTGCATCAGGAAGTAATTTGAGAACAGTGAAGTGCTGGAAGGCTTCCATATAACAGTATTTCCCATTAATGCCGGGGCCAAACTGAGGTTGGCGGAGATTGAGGTAAAATTAAATGGTGAGATCGCAAAGACAAAACCTTCAAGCGGACGGTATTCTATGCGATTGAGAATTCCAGGTTCCGAATGTGGCTGGGCATTGTATATGTCAGACATGAAATATGCATTGAATCTCAGAAAGTCAACAGTCTCGCAAACAGCATCGATCTCTGCCTGAAACACATTTTTACTTTGCCCGAGCATCGTACTGGCATTGATAAGCGGACGATATTTTTTAGCAATCAATTCTGCGATTTTCAATGTGATGGAAAGCCTGTCGACCCAGGGAGTCTCTGCCCAGGCTTTGTGTGCATGATTGGCTGCTTCAATAGCCATCCAGACCTCTCTTTCCGTGGCTTTGTGCGCTATAGCGAGTACGTGTCCATGATCATGGGGCATGACAATCTTTTCGGTTACACCGGTGAATACTTCTTTACCATTGATTATACATGGGATTTCAATAGTGCCTTTGCTAAGTTTTTCTAATTCAGCAACCAGTGCTTTACGCTCTACACATCCGGGTGCATAAGATTGAATGGGTTCATTGAGGGGTTTATCTAAACTAAAAATTGCGTTATTCATGTTATTATATTGTAGATTTTATATTGATAATGATTATTAATGAACAAGAAACCGGTAGTTTTGTTTATAATAGTTCTTAATAACATTAAACAAAAGAGTCTGAGGGTTACTAGGCTGAGGGCTGAAGGTTTAGATACTGCGAACTGCCATCAGCCAAACAGTCTTTCCCTTAAAAAAAACCAATGAATTTTCTCCTCGTGCTTGCCCATCCTAGTGAACGAAGTTTTTGTCACGAAATATTAAAAACTTTTGAAGAAGAATTACATAGTATAAATCATAATTACCGTATTCGGGATTTATATCAACTTGATTTTGACCCTGTTTTACGTCCATCTGACCTGGGTAGCCTTAAAGCCGGAATCATTCCTGCCACTATTTCTGAAGAACAGGAGCATATCCTTTGGGCTGATGTACTTGTGTTTATATATCCCATCTGGTGGACCGGTATGCCTGCGATCATGAAAGGTTATGTTGACAAGGTCTTTTCAAGTGGTTTTGCATATTCGTACAATGACAATCATCCAAAAGGACTGCTTTTTGACAAGAAGGCGTTGATTTTGAATACCCAAGGGTATACAAAAGAGTATTATGATAAAATTGGTATGACCGAGGCCTTACGAAAAACCACGGATGAGGGGATCTTTGATTTCTGTGGGATAAAGGTGATAGATCACAAGTTTTTTGGGGATGTCCCCAATATGGAGGCGGGAATGAAGGAGTTATACCTGGATGAAGTAAGGGCGTTGAAATTGTGTTTTTAAGGCATTTCTTGTCCAGAGGCAAGTGAAATCGATTGCATGGGTTATTAGACCTGGTTTTTCACAAGTATTTATATTGGCAAGATATGTTTGTAAGTGACTAGTTTCATGTGATTTGCAAATATTTGCCCCCATCTTCGCTATTCCCAACGTATTAGATACATTACTTGTCATACTGACATTCGAAAAAATGAATTAATTTTGTACCCTTAAAAAATGAATTGGCTTTGAATAATAGGTGACAAATCTTGAAATAGCGTAATTTTCCGGACTTTCAGGAATTTAAACTATTGAAGTAGAAATCAGTCCAAATGTCATTCGCTCAGATTTTTCTGATTCACAACAAGAAATACACCTAGTCCATTATTATCATGGAATTGCATTATGAAATTTAAGCTTCTTCTTCTTATATTAATATTCACCCTTAGTTCATCATTGAAAGCGCAGCCACCAGGACAGGGAAGCGGAATGATGCCCCAAGGTTTTGGATCGGTATCTGGTATGATTGTCGAACAATCTTCCGGACAAATTATTGAATATGCCAACATTGTGCTTTTCCGTGTTAAAGATTCCACGATGGTTACAGGAGGAATCACAGATGGTAAAGGGAAGTTCCGTATAGAAAAGGTCCCATTCGGGATGTATTATGCAGGCATAACCTTCATAGGATTTAACACCAAGAAAGTATCGAATGTCAAGGTAAATCCAAAAACGCCTGATGTCGACATGGGCAAGCTTGAATTAGAATCTGCCTCGACTGGCCTACAATCTGTTACCATCACCGGGCAAAAAAGCACCATGGAGTTTACGCTTGACAAAAAGGTGGTCAATGTTGAGAAAGACATTACTTCTATGGGCGGCACAGCGCTGGATGTATTGAAAAATATTCCTTCTGTTACTGTTGATATTGATAACACCCTTTCCCTTAGAGGCAGTGGTAATGTAACTGTCCTTATTGACGGACGTCCCAGCGGCATTACCGGTACGAACCTGGAGCAAATAGCAGCCAGTTCAATAGAAACCGTGGAATTGATCACGAATCCATCAGCACGCTATAATCCTGAAGGCATGTCAGGGATCATCAATATCAAACTCAGGAAGAAGAAAGACCTGGGATTGAATGGGATCGTTACATTAAATGCAGGAACCGGCGACAAATACAATGGTTCTGTCAACCTGAACTATAATGTGAAGAAGTTCAACTTTTTTGTTTCTGATGATTTGCGTTTTGATCATCGCACAGGCTATGGAAAGATGACGCGGTCGACATTCTACAATGACAGCACTAGCGTGACAAAACAAAACTCGACCAACTGGAGGAATGGGAATTCTAATGGCTTTAAGCTTGGAATGGATGTCGCCATTAGCCCGACACAGAACCTCACCCTTTCCTATTATCGCAACAAAGGCAATACGACAAGTGAGGATAACGAGCACAATGACTATTATTCTCCTCCGGATACCTTGGCATATACTTATAATGTTCAGCAAAAAGAGAAGCAGCTTGACAACAATAATGACTATACGCTGGCTTACAAAAAGACATTTGAGACAAAGGGCGAGGAGCTTACGCTTGATGTTGTTTATTCAAAAAGTCCTGAAGATGAAAAAGCTGATATTAACCGGACTTACCAAGAACTTACTGTTGTGCCTCCACTTAATGGTCGCGACTCTACTGATACCAAGAATAACAGGAGCAATTTAAATATTCAGTTAAATTATGTGCATCCTTTTACAAAAGACCTGAAACTCGAAGGAGGATACCAGGGTATTATCCGGAGTACTGATGACAATTATGCCTATTATAATTATGATTCTGACCTTGGAATGATGAAGCCTGATTCAGGGATGAGCAATCACTTTAAGTATACGGAGAATATCCAGGCTGCTTATGCAATTCTTGGGCACACTCTTGGGAAATTCTCTTACCAGGCAGGGATTCGTTATGAAATGGTTAACACCAAATCGGAGCAAAAAACACAGGATCTGGTCTTTGATAGAAAATATGGGAAGGCTTATCCATCTGTTCATGTTAATTACAAACTTCCATTAGAACAGGAAGTTCAGCTTAGCTATAGCAAGCGGGTCAACCGGCCGAATATGTGGTCACTGAATCCGTTCGTTGAAACAAGCACTCCGGGTGTTATTCGTTATGGGAATCCTAACCTGAGCCCTGAGTTTATAAACTCTTATGAATTAGGCTATTCTAAATACTGGAAGAAAGGGATGACCAACGGGACCGTTTTTTACAGGAAAATTGATGATGTCATTAAAAGGTATACATTTTTAGATACCAATGGCATCCTGAATATGACTTCCAAGAATTTAACTTATGGGCTTTCCTATGGAGTTGAAGTCTTGTTTGATCGTGAAATTCTGAAATGGTGGAAACTTAACATTTCGGGAAGTTATTTTAAAAGTGAAGTAAAAGGGAATGACAATACAACCACCGACCTTACCAACAGCAATTATAGCTGGAATATGCGGTTAAACTCAAACATGACGCTCCCGAAAAAGATTATGTTTCAGCTGACTGCAAATTATCGTGGACCCCAGGTTAACCTTCAGGGAACGATGGATCCTGTTTATTCGATGGATATTGCTTTCCGTAAGGACTTTCTTCATGATAAAGCGAGTGTCAGTTTTCGATTAAGCGATGTCTTTAAGACAAATAAATTTGGGAATCACAGCTCCGGACCCGGATTTAGTGCTGATATGGAAAGATGGCGCGAAAGCCGTGTGGCCTATCTGGGCTTTACTTATAAATTTGGAAAAAATCAATTAATACAGAAGCGGGGTAAGAAGGATAATAGTGGAGGAGAAGGCGGGGGTGAAGATTTCTAATTATTTTAGATTTTAATTGGATTTGGACTTTGTTATTTTTCCCTAGTCAGTCAGATTTATTAAAACATTTAGTGAATCAGCTGGTATTGAGTCCATTGGCTTCAATAGTAATTTGGCAGGTCCTTTTAAATCAACCACTGGCCTAAGCCTGTCAAAATCTTCCTGTGTGATCATTTCTTTGCGAAGCATTTTCTCCGACATCAGTTTGTAATAATTCAGTACAAAATCCCTTAGTCCTGATTCCTTGTCGAATGACCACTGAAAATGCTTGGGCCTTGGGATCACTGAAGCCATAAAAATTGCTTCAGCCAGGCTCAGTTTGCTGACATCTTTGTTGAAATAGAATTTGGCTCCTTCCTCGGCTCCATAAACCAAAGGGCCCCATTCAATGAGATTCAGGTATACCTCGAACATTCTCTCTTTGCTTGTGATTCCTTTGTTTTCGATCATCCAGACGATCATGGCCTCTTCCAGCTTGCGAGCCACCGTTTTGTTACGGTTCAGAAATACATTTTTGATTAGTTGCATGCTGATGGTGCTGCCACCCCTAACGAATTTCGCTGCCTTGATATTGGCAACGATTGATTCCCGGAATGACTCGATGAGGAAACCACGATGACCAAAGAAAGCACCGTCTTCAGAATTGAGTACAGCATTTTTTAAAAATGAAGGAATCTGGTCAAGGCGTCTGAAATTTGGGTTCTCAGGACCAAGGTTAAAAGTCCTGACGGGTTCTCCGTTTTCAAAGGCAGTATATTCAAAATCCTGATTCATCTTCCCGAGGTCTGTAGCGCCATAATGGATAATTTTGAATTTATGGGGATCGAGATAACACTCAAACTTCAGGGAATCCGGAATTGAGAGGTCAACTTCAAAATCGAGATTAAAGTCCAACATTCCAGATACTTCTATGCCTTTGAGGTTCTGGAATAGCCCGGCAGGTAAGGAAGAGAAAAGGTCTTTGGCTGAGAAATCCTTTTTATGAAGTCGTAAGCGAATCTGTTTGCTTGGTTTGGGCCGGTATCGCAGGTATGGATTGATGGTCATATTGTTAAAGGTGACCGTTGTGGCCGAATCCATTTCTAAATAATCATTACCAATATTAAACACATAAGAAAGTGAGGTTTTATCCAGGATTACCTTTTCGGTACTTATCCGTGGATGTTCCATTTCTAAGCCGGTAATCCCGGCCAATCCGTTCAAACTAACGATCTCATCATTCCGGCCAACGGCCAGGCTAAACTGTAGGGTGTCGAATTCAACAGAGGCGTCATATTTGAATTTAATATAAGGGAAAGATATTTTTTTGCCATCAGGACGAAAGATTCGGAATCGGGCGAGCCTGTCGTGGGGATTCAGTTGTCCGTCCAGCTTCCAGTCCTGCCTGGTTTCTCCTTCGCTTACCAGGATGTCGGTATTGAAAACATGATCTTCAACATTAAGCTGGTCGAGATGAAAACATACAACATGCTCGTTGGTAGTGCTTTTAAGGTTAAAGTCACGGATAAGAAGTTTGTCAGGGATTTTGTCGAATGCAGCTCTGAGTATGAGCGAGGCACGGGCCGCATAATTTCGTGTTGCCGTTGTATCTGATGATCTTTTTTTCGTTCGTTCCAATAGGAACATATAATTTGTAAGGCTATCACGCCTGACCAGGTTCAGCATGAAGCCTTTCATTTCGAAGTTAGAAAGCACAATCCGACCGATGAGCAGATTCAGGAAACTTACTGATGCATAAGCAGTGTCAATTGCAAGCAAGGTGTCTGATTGCAATGGTTTAAGGGAGAGCCCTCGGATTTCCATGGAAGAGATGCCCCTGATTTTAGCATAGGGGATGACAAGTTCAGCCTTGTTGGCATGATTAAATGCCTTTACTTTTCTTTGCAGATAATACTCGAAAACGATATTTCGGAAGCTGAAAGTCAGGATGATGAACAAAGTAATAATGCCCAGGGTCCAGAGATAGATCCTCCTGAGTCGTCCCGGGGATTTGAGATATTCCCAGAAGCGGATGAAATCGACGGGGTTTATTTGGCGTTTGATGGTCATCTTTTTATACTCACAAATCTACCTTTTCCCAATGACTTTTTCAGGATCCTTCATCCATTTAATCATCATGTTGATTTGAGGAGATTCTTCTCCTTTGAAATCAGCATCCACTAACAGAATATGTTTCCCCACACTAAGCGTTGGTATTTTTCCTTCGGGATTAATGCTGCTTTTTTGTTTTCCTTTTTCATCATAAATCCTAAGAAGAACTGTCCCGTCGCAAATTATTGTTTCTCCAGCTATTATTTCATCCGGAATCCTTAGTTCAGTATAATTGTCAAGGAGAAGTCTAAGGTTTTTTATTGAACCTGAGTTGCCTTTTACTTCGAGAATAAATCTTAATTTCTGTTCATAGGAATTGACACTGAATTCAATGCTTGAAGCGGTGGGCTCACCAGGTTGTTTCTCTGCTTTTTCGTGGGCAAAAGCTTGTGTTGACTCAAACTGGTATAAGTTCCATTCCTTATCGCCAACTTTTTCCAGGTGAAAATCATTTTTTGAATTTTTTAGCCGCTCTTTTTGTTCAGAACTGAAAGCCCCTGATAATCTTGCACTTTCCCATTCTTTGATCGCATCCAGTAATTCAAGTCCAATCGGGTTTGAATGGATCGCATTTATTCGGATGACCATAGCAAAGCCTGCATTCCAGCCAGCAGCCCGGGCAAGCATCCATTCCATTTCTGGCATTGAGGTGTTTTTGGTAAGCATATACCAACCCAGCATATTTGGGAAATAGTTTCTCTCAAGCATCGCCTGATTGTTGATTCTGTATTCCTGCATGCTTTCTTTAAATCCGCCATACCAGGGTTCTCCCCAATTGCAGAGTGTGTTGACATACCAATAGTAAGGCTTTGAGCGGCTGGTTCCGTTGACGAAGTCATGGTCAACAGTCTTAAAAAAATCTTCTGCGAATAAGTTCATGGCATAATCGCCTTCTCCGCTGGCCCGGCATCCTTCAAAACCATCGAAATCAAGGTGATTGATACCTGTTTCATTGAAGAATTTTGCAAGGTTTATTGCGATTTCTGTTTGGAACTCAATGTTTGGGAAGAAAACCTTGTAGCCATGGTCGATCAGTTTTTTCACGGTATCGTTTTTCAGATGATCCGCTGCTTTTGTTCCAAAGGAACCTCTTTCACAATCTAATAATGTATAGGGTTTTTGTTCTGAAATGGTTCTTTACCGTATGAGTTCATTCCCGATCTTCACCGTATGTAGGTTGTTGGCCTTGTCTTTATCGAAATATTCCCTTGTGGAAAGCATGATTTTGGTTGAAGCTGATTATATCTCACAGATGTCTTTGTTTTCCAGGTAAGTAGGTTTGGTTCTAAACCTTCCAGAAGCAAAGTTAGCGCTTTATTTGGTTTTTATTGTTCCTGAACAAGGATCACCTTCTTGTATCCCATCGATCCAGAGCTTGAGGGTGGCGATTCTGTTGCGAGTTAGTTTTTCCATATAATTTGCGATGCATAAAGGATGTATGGTGCCATAATACCCTGGTTCACGTTCCGGGAATTTCATTTTTACCTCGGCATCACGGAAACTGATCCAGATTCTTTGTGAGATCTTGAGATTCTGGATGAACATCGTATCAGCCTGGTATTCAAGCAGGATCTTTTTATAAAGCTTGTTTAATTCCTTATCAGCTTTGTTATATGATTCACTGGCATCTTTGTTCAGCTTAGACTGGGTTTGAGCGAAACTGTAAGAGGAAATAAACATTATAAATATAACAGTTAAGAGCCTCATATATTTGTTATTTTTAAATCCCGATGTGTCGTGCAATCACCATCTTCTGGATCTCAGAAGTGCCTTCGCCAATCTGAAGTAGTCTTTGGTCACGATAAAATCTTTCGATGTCATAAGCCTTCATCAAACCATAACCTCCATGGATCTGAACGGCCTCATCAGCGACTTCTTTAGCGATTTCAGAGCAATAGAGTTTAGACATCGCAGCCTCTTTGGCGAATGGACGTTTGTTGTCCTTAAGCCAGCATGCTTTGTAAAGGAGGTTACGGCCGAGTTCAATTTTGGTGGCCATATCAGCCAGTTTAAATGAGATCGCCTGGAATTGGGCAATAGGTCTTCCAAACTGTTTGCGTTCCTGGGCATAAGCCATTCCCAGTTCAAAGGCTCCTTGGGCTAGTCCGAGTCCCATGGCAGCGATAGAGAGCCTGCCGCTGTCGAGCGTGTGGAGCATAATATGAGATCCTTGACCAATGTGTCCCAGTAAATTTTCTTCCGGAACCCTACAATCGTCGAAGTAAAGTTCTGAAGTGTTTGAAGCCCGCCACATCATTTTGCCATGCATGCTGACAGCTTTAAATCCCACAGTATTTTGGGGAACGATGATGGCTGAGAATTCTTTATGCCCATCATGATCGCCCGTTACTACCTGAACGGTAGATCCCAGTGTTATTGCTGTTGAGGCATTGGTGATAAAAATTTTGGATCCATTAATGACCCATTGTCCTTGTTCCAGATAAGCCTTTGTGCGGGTTCCACGGCTATCGGAGCCTGCTTCCGGTTCTGTGAGGCCAAATCCCCAGAGGGCTTCACCAGTACAAAGTCGGGGTAAATATTTCATCTTTTGCTCTTCGGTGCCGTAGCTGGCGATTGGGCCTATGCCCAAAGAATTATGCGCTGCCACTGTAGCTGCCTGGGAACTGTCGATACGAGCCAGTTCTTCCACGGCAATGATATACGACAAGGTGTCGAAGCCATGACCGCCGTATTTCGGGTCAACAACCATTCCAAACAGACCTATTTCGCCCATCTTTTTGGTGAGTTCTTCTGAGAACAATGCTTTTTCGTCGAGTTCCTGGGCGATGGGTTTTATTTCGTGTTCTGCAAAATCCCTGACCGTATTTCGGATGAGATCGTGTTCTTCGGAGCAGTAAATGTCCATGGGTTATTTTTTTATAGAATGAATTAAATATTGTGAGGCTTGTTTATATGATTCGTTGAGTGCTATTGAGTCGAGTCCGGTTGGGATGTTGTTGTCATCAAAATATCTCAATAAGGCTTGCGTTTCCAGGTTGCCGAGCATCTCGTCGCAAGCCATTGGGCAACCGCCCATGCCATTGATTACTGCGTCGAATCTGCGGCAAGACTGTAGATAGGCTGCATTAATTTTTGATTGAACATCTGTTGTTTTTGTATGCAGATGCAGACCAAACTCGATTTTGGTAAAGGTGGGGATCAAGGTAGCATAATATTCGCTGATGATCTTTTCGTCGATCGGGATTGACACATTAGATAAAGGGAGTACATCGATGCCGATATTTTCCAGTTTCTCAATCCAGTGCATGAGCATGTCGAGGTTCCAGGTTTCACCGTAAGGGTTTCCGAATGCCATGGAGAAATAAATAATTGGTTTTTTATGATGCTGGTGACAGAGATTTACGATGTATGCTGTGGTTTCAAAGGTTTGATCTACAGTTGAATTGATGTTCTTTGTTAGGAAGGCAGATGAGGCAGCGAAGGGAAAAGAAAGCTGTGTGACTTTCTCATGCCGGATGATCGTATCAGCCCCTTTTTTATTAAGGACTAGCACCATGATGTTTGTGTTAGCATTAGGTTCCAGCTTTTCCAGAACATCAAATGTTCCTTGCATCTGAGGCAATACCCTTTCTGAGGTGATGCTGCCGATTTCGACAGTATCAAACCCAACCTTCAATAAGGTATTGAAATACATGGCCCTGTCATTAGGGGAAATATAATCCGGGATACTCTGCAAAGCCTCCCGGGGTAGTTCTATTATTTTCATCTGTAATTACCTCCCTGTCAGCGATTTCGGGATTCTTCCATTTTTAATGGATTCAGAACGTAACCTGCGCCCGGTGATCTTTTCAACCATCTGTCCGATCTCCAGTACTTTATCGACATCCAACTGGGTATCGATTCCCATTTCATCCATCATCACGACCATATCTTCTGTAGATACAAGGCCTACGAGGTTTGAATCTTTGTAATAATAACTACCGGTTCCGGCGACAGGAACCCCGCTCACGAAATTTGCGGGTTGTCCGCCGATGCCACCCATGGTGGATTCAAAGTTTGTCATCCCGGCTTGAAGAGCTGCGAGCACATTGGCCATTCCCCAGCCACGTGTGGTATGGAAGTGGACGATTTGTTTCTCGGGCCTGGGAACTGCATCCAGGAGCATAGAGTAATATTGGTAGACCCTATCGGGTGAGGCAGATCCGTCATGGTCAGCATGTTCCACATCGCTGGCGCCGATCTCAAACCATCGTTTGGTAAATTCAATGGCTTTTGATAACTCTGTCGGGCCTTCGATAGGGCAGCCCCAGATGGTGCTCACTGTACCGTTGACTTTCAATCCGGCGTCTTTTGCAAGAGGGATCCATTTCTCTGCCATTTTCCAATACGCATCGAGGCTCAGTCCTGAGTTCTTTTTATGATGTGATTCGCTGGTAGATACCATCAAAAGGATACGGTCAGGTCCATAGCCGTCTTTCCGGGCCTGGATGGCCCTTTCGATGGCTTTTTCGCGGATGGTGATACAAGTAAGTGAGACATTGGGAAGGAGGTGCTCAACTTTTTTGCTGCTTCGAAGCTTTTTCATGAGCTCATCAGCATCTTTAAACTGAGGCATCCCTGAGGGATTGCCAAGGTTGGTCACTTCGATATGTTTGAATCCTGCAAGAATAAGTTGTTCAGCCAGCCAAAGCTTTGCTTCGGTTGGGATGAAGATCTCTTCATGCTGGAATCCGTCCCTGACGGTGATATCTCCTATGGTGACTTTTTTTGGATAATTCATTTTTGCCGTGTTAAGGTTTTTACAAATTCATTTCAGGAACATTCGTTGGAACAATGAGCCGGCCTTCGGTAGCCTTCACAATCTCGTCAACACTAACGCCAGGCGCGCGTTCCACAAGGACAAAGCCTTCAGGCGTGACCTCGAGAACTGCCAGGTCAGTGACGATTTTCTTTACACAGGAAACCCCTGTTAAAGGAAGGGTACATTCCTTCAAAAGCTTGGAGTTGCCTTCTTTGTCGGTGTGCATCATCGCGACGATAATGTTTTTCGCGGCAGCCACCAGGTCCATGGCACCACCCATGCCTTTTATCAGCTTTCCAGGCACTTTCCAGCTGGCGATATCGCCACGGTCATTTACCTCAAAGGCTCCCAGGACGGTCATGTCGATGTGTCCGCCACGTATCATGGCAAAGCTGGCAGCGGAATCAAAGAAAGAGGCACCAGGACTGTAAGTCACAGTTTGTTTGCCGGCATTGATCAGGTCAGCATCAACATCATCCTCGGAAGGAAAGGGGCCGATACCTAGAAGTCCATTTTCTGATTGAAGGATGACTTCTATGCCTTCAGGAATATAATTTGCTACTAAGGTTGGGATGCCAATGCCGAGGTTCACATAAAAACCATCTTGTAATTCCTGAGCAATTCTTTTGGCGATGCCATTTTTATCGAGAGCCATAAAAATTTTCTTATTTGTTAGGATGCTGTTGTTCTGAATTCTATTCTTTTCTCATAATCGGAACCCTGGAAAATACGGTTGACGTAAACTCCTGGTGTGTGGATCTGGTTTGGGTCCAACTCACCGTAAGGAACAAGGATTTCCACCTCTGCAATAGTGATTTTCCCGGCCGTTGCAATCGCCTGGTTGAAGTTGTTGGCAGTCCGGTTGTAAATAAGATTTCCGCGGGTATCTCCATATTTTGCTTTCACAATAGCAAAGTCGGCGGTCATCCCTTCTTCCAGGATATGCATCTTGCCATTATACTCCCGCACTTCTTTATTCCCTTGAACTTCGGTTCCGTATCCTGCGGGCACGAAAAAGGCCGGGATTCCTGCACCGCCCGCACGGATCCTTTCTGCCAATGTTCCCTGAGGAATCAGATCGACAATCAATTCACCACTGAGCAGCTGTCGTTCAAACTCTTTATTTTCGCCGACATAAGAAGAAATCATCTTGTGGATCTGGTGTTTCCGGAGCAGCAAGCCAAGCCCAAACCCATCAATCCCTGCATTGTTTGAGATACAGGTAAGGCCATGGATCTCTGTCTCGGCCATGGCTTTCAGACAATTCTCGGGGATGCCACATAGACCGAATCCACCGAGCATGATCGTCATGCCATTTGTAATTCCCAGGATAGCTTCTTGAGCGTTTTTTACGACTTTATTCATGTTGTTAAATTTGTAGTTTTCAAAGATAATATTTTGGCTGAAGGCTGAGGGCTGTTAGGCTGAAAGCAGTGAGGCGATTGTTCGCGAAGCTGGCCTTCAGCCCTCAGCCTAAAAGCCTTCAGCCTAGATTTCATTATAAGTTATTCTTACTAGTTCCGTTGAAGAGTCAACCATGTCTCCTGGCTTAACAAGTAAACTACTGATAGTGCCGTCGGCCATGGCCAGGATGTTATTCTCCATTTTCATTGCTTCGACAACAAGGAGGGTCTGTCCTTTTTTCACCTCAGCCCCGTCAGGGAAATTGATGCGAATGACTTTTCCAGGCATAGGTGAGCATACACGATCTTTACTGTCGCTGTCGTGGCTGATAAAGACATCAGGCATGTGTAAGAAGTCATTGCGCAAACATTGAAAGATATGGCCTTTGCAACTCAGCCACGAAAAACCGGCAGCATCCCTGGAAATAAAAGCCACTGAGTGATACCCGTTGATAGAGAGTTCCACACGACCGTTCTCATTTGAGATCAGGTCAGTTTCGTATTCCTGGCCTTCAAGCATGAAATGGTAATGATGGCCATATTGCCTGAGGATCTCGATGAGATAAGTGCTTTCTCCGAAACTAACTTCAAGGGTGTTGTTGATTCTCCAATAGCCTATATTATTCCATACGTTGTTTGCAAGGTGAATATTGCTTTCGTTCAGCGTTGAAATAACGTATGCGATCAGGGGTACGGAGACCGGGATGTTCTTTTTACTTTCAGCCAGGCTTTCCAGGATCTCAGCAGTGTGCATATCGCAGAAATGCGTTGAGACTTTATTCTCGATATAAGCCTTGTGATCCAGCACACCCAGAAGATAATTTACATTGGTTTTAATCCCATGAATGATATAATTCTGGAGGCATTGAATCGCCTTATGCCTGGCCATCTCCCGGTCTTCTCCCCAGGTGATCATTTTACTGATCATAGGGTCATAGAAACTGCGAACAGGAGCAGGCTTGTCAACCGAGGAGTCGATTCGCAGGTCTTTCCCGGAAGGTTCGAGGTATAAGTTCATGGTGCCTGGCGAAGGGAGGAAATTGCTGGCAGGGTCTTCAGCATAGATACGGCATTCAATGGCATGCCCCTTTTGTTTCACATCGTTTTGTTGGTATCTCAAAGGGTTTCCTGAAGCAATCAGGATCTGTTCCTCGACGATGTCGATTCCGGTGACCATTTCTGTCACCGGGTGTTCGACCTGGACGCGGGTGTTCATCTCCAAGAAATAAAAATTCAATTCATCATCCACGAGGAATTCAAGGGTGCCTGCATTGTCGTAGTTGATGGCTTGTCCGATTTTTACAGCAGCCTGGCAGATTTCTTTGCGTACTTCTGGTGTTAGTGTTGGTGAGGGGCTTTCTTCAATAATTTTCTGATAGCGACGTTGTATTGAACATTCGCGCTCAAAGAGGTGAATTACATTTCCGTGTTTGTCGCCCAGCACCTGGACTTCAATATGCCTGGGATTGTCAATATAACGTTCCAGGTAAACACTTCCATTCCCAAAATACTTCTCAGCTTCGCGGGAGGTTTGAACAAGTGCCTCCTCCATGCTGTCCATATCGCGGATGATCCGCATGCCTTTGCCGCCGCCCCCTGCAGCTGCTTTTACCAGCAAGGGAAGTTTCATTCCTTTACCAGCAATAAGAAGCTCCGCTGGAGTTCCTGTCGCTCCCGGAGTTACAGGGATCCCGGCTTTGATGGCAAAGTCGCGGGCTTCAATTTTGTTACCCATCAATTTTATTGTATCAGAGCCCGGCCCGACAAAAACCAAGCCTGCCTCTTCACAGGCACTGGCAAAAGAAGGATTTTCGGAGAGGAATCCATAACCCGGATGAATAGCATCACATCCCGATTTCTTCGCAATGTCGAGGATCTTCGGAATATTGAGATAGGTGTCAGATAGTTCTCCGTCACCAAGGCTGTATGCTTCTGTGGCGCGCCTTACATGGAGCGCATCTTCATCAGGCGTTGCATAGACACAAACTGCGGGTATGCCAAGTTTCTCCGTGCTTCGTAGGATCCTCACTGCAATCTCGCCCCTGTTGGCTATCAATAACTTTTCAATAAGTTTCATAGTTTAAAAATATTTTTCAATTCACCCAGCCTGGTTTTCTTTTGCCCAGAAAAGCGGCCATCCCTTCTTGTCCTTCTTCAGATGCACGAATGTCAGCGATCATTTTAGCAGTATATTCAAGTGATTCACTCAGGTCTAGATTATTACAGACCCGGTAGATTAACTCTTTACAATTCACAATGGCTTTTGGCCCACTGGTCAGCAGCAAACCGACCACTTCTTCAAGTTGCTTTTCAAGTTCGCTTGTTGTTAGTGATTTGTTTACCAGCCCTTTATTCTCTGCTTCAGCCCCTTTAAATCGCTTTCCGGTAAGCATCAGTTCCCGGGCATTACACTCGCCGACTCTTTTGATGACATAAGGTGAGATACAGGCGGGGACGATTCCTATCTTTACTTCACTCAGTGAAAAAACAGTTTCTTCATGACAATAGGCAAGGTCGCAAGCCGCCAGCAAGCCATTGGCTCCACCGATGGCTGCACCATGAACGATGGCAACAGTTGGCTTGTTGCAAGAATAAATCGCATACATGCAAGCTGATAAGTTGAGGCTTTCTTTCAAATTCTGCTCATAGCCATAGCTTGCCACATTACGCATCCAGTTAAGGTCGGCTCCGGCACAAAACGATTTGCCACGTCCCCTTAGAAGGATAACGCGCAGGTCATCTTGATTATTTGCATTGGTAAAGAAATCCAGGACTTCTGCAATCATTACCTCATTAAAGGCATTATGTATATCAGGCCGGTTGAGCCATAAGGTGCCGACAGGGCCTATTTGTTCAAATTCAATCGTAGTATAAGTTTTCATAAGATGATGATTACATGCGGAATACTCCGAAATTTGGTTCAGGGTAGGGGTTGTTGAGCGACATTGCAATTCCCATGGCAATAACATGGCGGGTATCGAGCGGGTCGATAATACCATCGTCCCAAAGACGTGCACTGCTGAAATATGCAGAGCCCTCATGGGCATATTGTTTCAGGATTGACTCTCTCAGTTTTTCACGTTCTACAGGATCCAATAATTTCCCTTTTGCACGAAGTTGTTCCTCTTTGACCTGGATAAGAACGCCAGAAGCCTGTTCGCCACCCATGACAGAAATTTTCGAATTTGGCCACATGAATAACAGCCTTGGATCGTAAGATCTGCCTGCCATAGCGTAATTTCCGGCACCGAAAGAGCCTCCAAAGATGACAGTAAATTTGGGGACGTTCGCATTGGCGACGGCATGAACTAGTTTTGCACCGTCACGGGCAATGCCTTTTCTTTCATATTCTTTCCCCACGATAAAACCGGTTACGTTTTGCAGGAAAAGGATAGGGATTTTACGAAATGAACATAATTCAATGAAATGAGCTCCTTTTAGTGCCGTCTCTGAGAAAATAACCCCATTGTTTGCGATAATTCCAACCGGATACCCAAGAATATGAGCAAATCCGGTTACAATCGTTGGGGCATAACGTGGTTTAAACTCATGGAAGCGGCTTCCATCAACCATTCTGGCAATGATCTCCTTTGAATCGACCGGTTTGCGCAGGTCGACAGGGGCAATGCCATAAAGCTCGGTTGGGTCATAAAACGGCTCTTCGGGAGTGGCCATTTCCAGGACTTGTTTTTTCCTGTTTTTCAGGGTTTGGAAGATATTTCTGCAAATCTGAAGGGCATGTGTGTCGTCTTCTGCAAGATGATCAGCAACGCCAGAAATAGAGGTGTGTATTTCTGCACCCCCGAGTTCTTCAGCAGTAACTTCTTCACCTGTAGCTGCTTTCACCAATGGCGGTCCCCCGATAAAAATCGTGCCCTGGTTGCGAACAATAATCACCTCATCGCTCATGGCAGGGACATAAGCCCCGCCAGCAGTGCAGGAACCCATTACAATGGCTATTTGCGGAACGCCCATCGCAGAGAGCCGGGCCTGGTTATAGAAAAACCTGCCAAAGTTATAACGGTCAGGGAATACTTCGGCCTGGTCAGGAAGAAAGACCCCACCGGAGTCGACCATATAAACACATGGTAAGTGGTTTTCCAGCGCAATTTCCTGGGCCCTGACATGTTTTTTTATTGTCTCTTTCGCGTAAGTTCCTCCTTTAACGGTAGCGTCATTCGCAATGATTAGTGTCTCCTGGCCATGAATAACACCGATCCCGGTGACAATTCCTGCCGAGGGGAATTGCCCGTCGTACATCCCGTAAGCTGCCAATGTACTTAACTCTAAAAAGGGCGTATTGGGGTCGACCAATAAGTTAATTCGCTCACGAGCCAGGAGTTTTCCGCGCTCTTTGTGTTTTAGAACGGCCTGTTCAGACCCTCCATAGGACACTTTATGGATCAGGGAACGATATTCAGCCAGGATCTGCTTGAAAGACTCCTGGTTGTTTTTAAATTCTGCGGACTGAATATCCAGTTTGGATTCTATTCTGTACAAGGCAATTAGAGATTAATTATCAATAAAAAAACGAATATGCTTTAAATCTAGGTATGTCAAAGTAAAAGTATTATTTTTTCTGAAGACCGCAAATATTTGATTGTCGGAATTGTACTTATATTAATGTTAAGATTTCATTCTTTAAATTCGGAAAAAAACTTTAACCTATCTTTGGGGTTGTTTTAGAAAAACAAATTACCACGGACAAATCTCATTTTAAAAACGTAGTAACATGCACCGGGGGGTTGTAAAATATTTCATTATTCTGATCATGATACTTGCATGTAAGCAGCAGGTAGTCAATGCACAGACCTTGCTCAGCCCGGATTTTGCAAGTTGGCCGCCCCAGGGATGGGGCATTGAGAACCAAAATGCAAACTGGTCAGCCGAATTCTCTGTACAAGCTGGTGGTCAGCCTCCTGAAGCAAGACTAAGCGGATCGCCCATCTTTTTCAATACGACCCGCCTCATTTCACCTGTGATTAACCTTAACGGCATTACTACTTTGAGCCTGTCCTTTAATTCAATGGCTGATGTTGTCTCAGCAGGATTTACTCTGGGTGTTGCGACCCGAAACGGCAATACAGCCTGGCAGACGATATGGTCAACGTCTTTATATGCCTCAACCTCTTGTTTCTCTGGCAATATCCCGATAAATAATTCCAATACCAACCAGGCCGATTTTCAGTTTTGTTTTTATTTTTTAGGGAACTCGGCGAACCTCAATGCCTGGTATCTTGATGATGTAAAACTCTTCATTCCTCCATTACATGATATCGCTGCTGTTGCATTTTTAAGCCCGGAACAATATGCTGCAAATACTCCGATAATCCCGGTATTCTCCTTGAAGAATATTGGTTTATCCAATGAAGTAGCGGTTTCGGTGAATTGCCAGGTACTGGACTCAGGAAATGCAATCATTTATAATCAGTCACAGCTGCTTCAGAATTTTGCTGCCGGGACATTAGATACCGTAAGTTTTCCAGCATACTTACTCCCTCAATCCAATTGTGTTTACAAAGTCAGAATGAATGTAACACAGCCAGGTGATTTAAACCCTTCCAATGACAGTGTTAGTGGTTTTGTGAATACCTTTGAGATGATTTCCAGGAAGTTTGTCTTACTTGAGCTTGGAACGGTTACCTGGTGTCCTCACTGTCCTCCTGCTGCTGTCACGGTTGAAAATATGCTGAATTCAGGCGACAAACTAGCCGTAATATGCTACCATGGCGCATATGGAGATCCCTTTAACAGCATTCTTGCAGACAACAGGCTTGCCTATTATAATATTCAAGGTTTCCCGACTGCAGAGTTTGACGGCGTGATCAGCCATTCGGGAAGCAGTATTAGCAATACATTGTATCCGGGTTATTACCAGCAAAGGCTGAATCTGAAAACTCCATTTGATCTTCAATTATATGGAAGCATTGTCAATAACAATGGATCTATCCATGTTATTATCCGGAAAGCTGCCCCAATCGTCAATCCCAGGCTTGTATTGAGGGTTTTTCTCACAGAATCGTCAATCCCTTTTGTCTGGCAAACGCAAACCCAGATTCAGCATTTAGCCCGGATGATGATCAGCGGGAATTCAGGGGTGATCGTAGATCTGGTGAACAACTCGCTGGTGAACATTCCCCTGGATTTTACCAAAAGCGCCTCCTGGATTAATAACAATTGTGAGATTATCGCTTTTGTCCAGGACAGCGTAACAAAAGAGGTTTTTCAGACTCAGAAACTCGGCTTGAATTCCCTGACCCCATTGACGCTGCAAACGATCAATGGTTTCGTCAGGTATGACAATTTAGCCAACACTCCCCTTTCCGGGATCGTCGTGAAACTCATGCAAGGTCCCTTTGTAATTGCAAGCACAACTAGTGATGCCAGCGGATATTATTCATTTCCTGATGTGATTCCCGGAAAATACAGCCTAAGGTGTTCTGCCAACAAAGTTTGGGGCGGGGCTAACTCTATCGATGCCCTTTTAATTTTGAAGCAATATGCCGGATTGAGCAGCCTCAGTCCTTTGCGTGTAACAGCCTGTGATATAGATGGTGCTGGCAATATTAACTCAATGGATGCCCTGGCCTTATCAAGGAGGTTTGTTGGACTGGCGAATAGTTTTCCGAAAGGGGATTGGGTGTTTGATAGCCCAACAGTGTATGTGACTGCCACGGAGGATGCCATTGTAATGATAAAGGGGATCTGTCGTGGAGATGTAAATGGCTCATATATACCGTATTAGAATGTCAGATAAAAATACAGATCCCAAATATTCAAATGTTCGTATCCAGATTCATGTCAGAATGGAATCATCTGATGGATCTGGTGTTTTGGATGATGGTTGTTGGCAGCTTCTGAAAGGGATTGAGAAATTTCAATCACTTACACAGGCAAGCAATGAGCTGGGTATCAGTTACCGCAAGGCGTGGGGTGATTTGCGTAAGGCGGAGCAATTACTTGGATTTCCTCTCGTAGAAAAGCACAGAGGTGGTTCTAAAGGTGGCGTTACTGTTTTGACACAAGCAGGAATTCATTTTGTCAAATCATATACGGAGTTTCACCAGGAGTTCACCGACTCAGTGAAGCCAATCATCATTAAATTAAAGCGCTCACTAAAGGAAAAACCTTTGTGATCGTTTTTATAAGTGTAAATAAAAACTATGAGGTTTATTATTGGAATTGACGATACCGACAACCTGGAGAGTCGGGGTACTGGCTTTATGGCACGCTCACTTGGGCTGAATTTGGAGCATGAAGGTCTGGCCCGTCTTGTCATGGTCGTTCGTCATCAGTTATTGGTCCATGACGACATCCCCTATACTTCTCACAATAGTTCGGCCAGCTTGCTGATTGAGACCAGCCAAACGGATTTGGTTTGGCAATATTGCAGGGATTTCCTTTTGAAAAACGGAGCAGAAGGTTCTGATGTCGGGCTTTGCCTGGCAGCCTGGGATGAAGTCGATAACAGTATCATCGAATGGGGCAATAATGCCAAAAAGGTCGTCCTCAAACAGAATGAAGCCATGAATCTGGCTACATATCACGGGATTTTGCTCGAAGGATTGACAGGCTTACACACCGGTGTCATCGGATCACTCGCTGCAGTAGGTTTGCGAAAAGATGGCAATGATGGCCGTGTCCTATGGATGCCCGGGCTGAGAGAGTTAAAAGGCATCATGACCGCTCAGGAATTACAGGAAGATTATCTTATTGAAAGCGTTCAAAACATCAAGGGAACATTTGTACCTTTGTCGGCGAAAATTGACATGGGTGAATGGGCCCGGCCTGTTATGCAGGCAGGCAAATCAACACTTTTTATTGAACAGGAAAATGACACAAGTGATCAATACCGGGTTGCTGGAAAAGACTTTATCAAGCGTCTTTCCGAATAGGAGGGTCGCCCTGCTTGCAGAAATACTATTGTTGTTTCTTATGGGAGCGCTTGCTGCAGCTTTACATGCAAAGCTTCGAATCCCGATGCAGATCCCTGGGAGGCAAGGGCTGGTTTTTATGGCTGTCGTTATCTTGTCGAGGAGTTTTACCAAGCTTCCCTTTGCTTCCACTGTCTCTTTTGCCGGGGCTGCCGCAACGATGGCTCTGTTTCCATTGGGATTTGGCGCAGCATTTACCCCGATAATCTACCTTTGGGTTGGCATCTGTTGCGATCTTTTTTTTCGCCTTTCCCGGCTCAAATCACCAAAGATTCTTTTAGTTGGAGTCATTTCAGGACTTAGCTGGATGACAATTCCCCTGTTTCGCATCCTCCTGACTTTATCCACCGGCATTTATTTCGATTCTTTTCGATTTGGTTATGTTTATCCAGTAGCCACCCATCTTTTATTTGGTTTCCTGGGAGGCTTGCTTGGTTTTTCTGCCTATAGAATGCTACAATCAAACAAATAATATGTTTATTTGTTAAAGGTGTTAATTTCATTGTATGATAAAAAGTTATTTTCTTTCAGCCTTATTCTTAGGTTTGGTCTTGAACGGATTCTCACAAGAAACCCCGGTTTCAGGTCCACGAACTTATCAAGGCCGGTTTTATGCCTATTGGGGATGGAACCGCGCCTGGTTTACTGATTCTGATATTCATTTCCAGGGAAAGGACTATAATTTCACGCTGGCTCAGGTTCAGGCTAAAGACCGGCAAACTCCAATCTCATTGGATCCCTATGCTAACCCGGTTAAAATCACCTATCCGCAGACAAACTTTCGGTTTGGTTACTTTTTTAAGAATCATTGGAATGTTTCTTTTGGGACCGACCATATGAAATATGTGATGGTTCAAAACCAGGTATCGCATATCACAGGAAACATCGCAAACAGTGGGACCCATTATGATGGGACCTATAGTAATGATACCATTTCCCTGACAAAGGATTTCCTTAGCTTTGAGCATACGAATGGCCTCAATTACGTCAATTTCGAGCTCAGACGCTTCGATCAGCTTCTCGACCTCAATAAATACAGGCTTGGGAAAATAGAAATCAACCTTACTGAAGGATTGGGTGCTGGTGGACTTTACCCCAAGACAAATACAAAACTTCTTAATTATGACCGCTATGATGAGTTCCATGTTGCAGGTTATGGCGTGGATGCTTTGCTAGGAATCAATATTTGCTTCTGGAAATACTTCTTCCTGCAGACAGAGCTGAAAGGTGGCTATATCAATATGCCAGATATCAGGACAACCAGCATCAAAGACGATAAAGCGAGTCAGCATTTCTTTTATACACAAGTCAATTTTTTGCTGGGGGGCAACTTCTCTTTCTAAGGTTTGTCAATAGGTCCTAAATGTTAACTGAGTTCTTTAATAATTTATATCGTTATGCATTGTTAAGCATAACGATATAAATTGCTATTTTTGTAGACATATTTTAAGAAGTAATGGCAATTTTATATTTGGCAGTGAAGTATTGTCATCGCACACTTTTCTTAGGATTCATTGTTTTCTCTTGCCTGAGTATTTTCTCTTGTGTAGTGGAAGAAACATCTCCTCCTGTGATTCGCTTACTTAATCAGCCTGGCTTGGTTTTTCATGATACGATACTTCCTGGAGGCACTTTTTTTAATATTGGCATTGAGGCGAATTCTGGTTCTGACCCTCTTACAAACATCACGATCAAATCCACAGCAACGTCTACCATCCTTGATTCTGGTATCCATATCAATCACCTGAACCTGATCAAACTAATTTCGAAAAGTATAGCCGATACTGAACGAATCACAATTACTGTGATGGACATGTCGAGACATATGGCGAGTGTCTCCTTTTTACTGATTAGGGATAAGTCTGCTGCCTGGGGAGCCATTTACGATTATACTTCTTTAAAACTTGGAGCTCAGGCGAGCAACGTATATCAGCCCTGTCTTTCCTTGCAACCGGAACATATTTATCCGCCCGACTCTGCGTCAAATCTACAGGACATTATCGACGTTCTTTATTATTATAACCCGGGTGGCGGAGTCCCGATTTATGCCTCAGTTTTTTCTTCACCCGGTGAAACAGAAGCCCCTCAGTTTTATCCTTTTTTAAATAGCTGGACTGTAAAAAACACCACCTATTACAATATGACAACAACCGTGACTGCTTCTGATTTCAACAATTGTCATAATGACAGCCTCCTGATTTCAGCTTATGATGGCGGAATAGCAAAAAGGAAATTCAAGTTTGCAGTTAACGGAAATGTGATTCCTTTTCAAATCGCCAGTGGAAAGCGGGGTTTGATCCTCGTGAAAGATATCCAGGGAACGACTGCAGGTTTTGCGGAGATTGCCATAAAAATACAGCTGTAACTATATTATGGATCGGGCAATGCATAGGAATAAACCATATCGACAGCACATTCATTGGGCCATTATTATTATATTTTTTCTTTGTCCTATTGTGAATTACGCCCAGGAAGTTACCTTGCCTGAAGTAGTGATTACGGCTACACGCACCCCCGTTAATCCTGTTGATGTCCCTGCCCGTGTCGATATCATCAGCCGTACTCAGATTGAAGCGGTTCCTGCGAACAATGTGGATGATCTTCTGATGACAGCCGGCGCCATCCAGGTTGGCAGAACCAATGGTATTTTTTCCAAAAACTCGAGCATCGTCATGCGAGGCCTGAATGGCAGTTACCGCAGCCTGATTCTCATCGATGGTGTACCAATTAATAAGTCGGACGGAGGTTCCATTAATTGGAGCCGGCTTAATAATGCCAGTATTGAACGAATTGAGGTCGTGGAGGGACCGGGTTCTGCTTTGTACGGTGGGAATGCTATGGGAGGCACCATCAACATCATTACCCGTATACCTTCTCATTTGATTGAAGGCAACGCTGCACTCACGCTTGGCTCATTCGGAACTTTAGGGGAATCGTTTTATGTGGGCGGTAAAGCCAAAAACAATGGGTTCAGCTGGTCGCTAAATAGCTTTGCTCGTAGAGGTGATGGCTATATCACAGCACCGGATACTGCCCGCGACAGCACTGATACTCCTATTTACCTGAAAGAATTTAATTTTGGCGGAAGAGCCTCTTATCAATGGAAAAACGGAGGGAAACTTAGTCTCGACCTGAACTATTATGATGACAAAAGAGGTGATGGCTTTAAAGCTTTTGAAGGAGGTTTTAATAAGTTTACCACGCAGAACATCCATCTCGATTACCAGGGAATTATTTTGGGTTTTATTGCAAAGATTGCAGTATTTTACCAGGCTGAGGACTTCCTGAATCAGAAAGAAAGCCTCAAATACGACAAAGTTCCTCCTTTTGCTTATCTGGGTTACCAGCTTTATGAATCGGCTGCGTTGCGCATCGACAAAGGGATATGGATGAGTTTCACCCGCAGGCTCGGCCCTTCTCATAACTTCACTTTCGGGAGTGACATGAAAATTGGCAGCGTCAATGGCAGCGACACCTATCTTACCTCCACTGATATCATAAATAACCAGGGAAGGATGGACATCGGGGCGGTTTTTGTTCAGGATGAGATGCAGTTTTTTCAGAACAAGTTGAAAGTCATTGCAGGTGTAAGATATGATATTGCCAAGTTCTCTGATGCCTCATTTAGCATAGATTATCCTACAATCACCTCAGAATTCATGACCGGTCTTACCGGCCCATACCCATCCACTAACTGGAGTGCCCTGAGTCCAAAGCTATCGGTTCAATACGGGATCAATCCCCGGAGTCAATTGTATTTTTCCTATGGCCGGGGATTCAGGCCTCCAATTCTGGATGATATGTGCCGAAACCGCAGCATCTCCAAAGGCTTTAAGCTTGCGAATCCTGAGTTGACACCCGAGTTCATGGACAATCTTGAGCTGGGCGGGACCTTCAACATCACGCCAAAGTTGAGTCTGAAACCAAGCTTGTATTATTCGTTAGGAAGAGATTTCAACTACTTTGTCAATACTGGTGACAGCCTGATGGCAGGAAACAAACTCAAACCTATCCTGAAACGAGAGAATGTGGCCGGGGTTAATATTTACGGGTTTCAGCTCTACCTTAATATGGAATTGCCTCACGGACTGTATTTCAACATGAATTATGCCCACAACACTGGTAAAATAACGAGTTTCACCAGGACCGTTTCTACTACTGCTGACCTGGATGGGAAATACCTGGTAGAGGCTGCGCCCAATGTGTTTTACGGTAGCCTGCGATGGGAAAATAAATGGGTAAACCTCAGGATTGCCTTTCAATTCCTCGATGCCAGCTGGTATGATGATGAAAATATCACTAAGAATCCTGCCTACAGCACCTTCGATTTTAAAGCATGGCATCAGTGGAAAAGAGGATGGGGCGCGGCTGTCGGAATACAGAACCTCTTGAATACCGAATACCTGGACAACCAGGGAACCTTGGGTTTGCCCCGTTATATAACCCTTGTGCTGAGTTATAAGCTACAATACCAATAGAGGCGAGTAATATATGAAAAAAATCTACATTTTTCTTTTTGTAATGGCAGCGCTTCGTCTGCCTCTTATTGCACAGGATACTATTGCAGCATGGACATTCCCGACGGGAACTGCTGCGGATTCTATTGCCAATTTCGGCAACGCATCCAATTCTGCCTCAGCAATTCGCACTGACGGTGGAACCTCTGCCATTGATTTCTCAAAAAACGGGTTTACGGGTAAAGCTGCCCAGGCAACAGGCTGGGACAATGGTGCTAATACCAAGGCATGGGTCATCAGTTTTAGCAGCATTGCTTACCAGAATCTGACGATCAGCTGTCGTCAGCAAAGTGGCGGTGCGAATGCTGGTCCGGCGAATTACCAGATCCAGTATTGGGTGAATGCGAGCCAGGGATGGCAGGATGTTCCGGGAGGAAGTATCACTACTGCAAATGACTGGACCACCTCTTATGTGAACGCTTTAGCCTTGCCTGCGGATCTGATTAACCAGGTTCAAAAGGTGATGATTCGCTGGCTTCAAACTACAAATACCAGCAGTAGTGGCGGTACTGTTGCAGCTACTGGCAACAATAAGATTGACGAGATCTATATCACGGGAACACCTTATAATGTGGGAATTCCGCAAGTCACTGTGGCTAAACCCCGCGCCTGGGTGAGGGAAGGACAGATTCAGCTTGAAAATATGAATGACGTAAGCAGGGTTAGTGTCTGTGATATTTCAGGGCGAATCGTTTACGATCATGCTGAAGCCGGGATTATTTCCTCCTCGGTTAAAGGATGCTACTTGGTTGTGGTTGAATATGGGAACAAGGAGGTTTGGCGTGGGAAGATAGTTTTGTAAACCCCCATCATCCGCGTCATTCGTGTTCTAGCTCATAAAGATTCACGCGGATTACGCAGATTTTTGAAGACGCGCAGATTACGCAAAAATATATTATTGCAGTACTGAATCTTAAATGTCGTTAACCCCTATTTATATTATTTCAGATTGTTGATGACATTTTGCAGCTTTTGGCGAACCTCTTCAGCCAGGCCCGGGAGATCCAGGTTTTCAACAGCCATCATTGAGGCAACAGGATCGACAGCGGAAACTTCGATCTGTCCGTTTTCATTTTCTTCAACAATGACATTACAAGGAAGGAATACACCAATTTTGGGTTCAGCGCAAAGGGCAGCATGGGCAAAATGCGGATTGCAGGCTCCAAGGATTTTATAATTCCTGAAATCAACATCAATTTTCGTTTTGAAGGTTTGTTTGACATCAATTTCTGTTACGATACCAAATCCTTCTTTTTTTAGTTCAGCGGTGACCTGCTCAATGGCATCTTCAAAGTTTGTACCTGTCAGAATTGTATTAAAATAGTAGCTCATTTTTGGTAGATTTAATTATTTTTTTTAAAAAAAGTAATTCGGCAGCTTACTTTATTGGATTCTCCAGGAAGAGGGACGTTGTTAAGATTGTCTCCATAATCTCATTTTCCACCTGGATTTGAGCCATTAAATAGTCTCCATTTCCATAGGTTAGCCTTTTTAACCAGAACGCCGGAAAAGCGATATGGAGCTTTGATTTTTTCACCTGTCTTAAGTGATATAACAATAGCTCCGTCAACAAAGACCCATGCTGTGTTTGCATTAAAATCAATATCTATTCTGTTCATATCTAAAGAAACACTTTCATTCGAAAAAATGGAATTTAAATGTCCTTTAATTTGTTCTTTCCCCTTCCATATTTCTGCGCTGTCAGAACCAATAAACATTACGTTTTCAGAATCATCAAATAATGATAACATTTCATCCGTGTTTGCGTTTTTCGCAGCATTATTAAAAAGCTTTAAGGCCTCAGAGATTTCATTTTTTACGCTCCCTGACGAATTTTGAGCCGATGCCGAACTCAGAAAAATAGAAAATGGGACTAGAAAGACTAACTGAAATAAAATGTTTTTTGTCATGAGAATAAGTTTATTAAACGGTCATTGTTTTCAGGTACTGATTTGACAAACTAAGGATGATATGAGCCATCCACATCGCCCCGGCACAAACAATTAACATTCAAAACAGTTGTATTGTTTGAAGCCGTGAAAAAAGTATTGTCATAGACCCAGTCAGAGGTGGGGAAAGCATTGATAATGTTGACAAACCTTCGCATGATCAGCAAGCCGTCAACTGACTGGACCAATTGATTCAGGTCGACATTGGCTGCTTGTAATTTTAGTCCGCTCAGGCTTTGGATTCCCACAAAATGTTTCATGATCAGCAAGGCGTCGTTGGAGTTTCCTCCACTCCATGGATAGGGGAAAACTAACTTCAGATGATAATTCCCTGTTGTGAAGTCATGAAAGCTATAATGCCCTGAGGGATCTGTCAGAACTGAATCCAGGGGCTGGTTCAGGCTGTTCATTAAAATGACTTTAACGCCAATCAGGACAGTATTTATGTTGTTCAAATAGTGTAAGTTCCCGGACACTGAGTTGGTTTGCAATATTAGTACCTGGACAGAATCTCTCGCACTACATCCCGCAGTGTCGGTGATAATCAGCGTGTAAAACCCGGAGCTAGCCAGGCTTGCATTCGTGATAGATGGGTTTTGTGCATTCGATGCAAATCCATTGGGCCCTGTCCACTGATATCCTGTCATTCCTGAGGGTTGGGCGTTGAGCAGAATCGTATCGCCTTCTGCAACAGCTGTATTGGAGCTGGCATCGATGCTTAGCCCGATTAATGAGGTAAATTCATCTGCACCGATGTCAGGAGTGTAGGGACCCCTGGGGGTTCCATCGAGGTCTTTCTTAATTCCGGGTAGCAGGGCTGCTTTCCCGTCGATCGGACAATTTCCGACGATATTGGGATACAGTCCTAAGACAGGAGCCGCGTAAAAGTCGGGCATGTGGACGGTACTGTGGATGTTGTTGCCAAATCCCAGCCTCAAACTGTCTAGTGTGGACCTGTCGACCCCGATGAAAGCAAGCATCCCCTGGCTACCCCCTGCAGAATAGCAGTTGTTGTCCATGATCGTGAAGTTCGAGGCCTGGTTTCCCGAATAAATAGCATAGGTTTTGTGCTGACTACAATTGACGTTTACCAGGCTGGAACTAAAGATATTGTTACGGATATCAAGATTCGGGGAGTTGTTGGCGACAAAAATAGCGGCACTAAGGTTCCCCTGGGAATCCCCTGAATAATTTCCACTCAAACTGATGGTATTGTGGTAAATAGCGATACCACCGGTATATCCGGTTATCCGCATTCCGGCTATAGCACCGTAATAGAAATCGCCGGAGCCATTCCCCCCGATGTCCCAGATCATGTTGTTGGATATTGTGTCATTACACCCTGACATATACAAATAAGTATCAATACCCAGACCTGAATGCGCCCAGGGACCTGTGTATCTGATGTTGTGAATTTTATTCCCGTTCACCAGTGAATTAACAACATAGCGGTTCAGGTAAATACCGACAGGATAGTCAGTAGCATTTTGTATATTATATATGTGATTTCGGTCAACAATTGCCCGTCGGAAACCATAGAGATTGATCCCGTTAAAACTGATGGAGTTGTCGGCAATGTCATCACCGATAGTGTTATTTCTGATGGTGATCAGGGTATTTGCATTCTGGTCGCTTCCAGAGGCGACGATACCATAATATGCTTTTGTAATGATATTGTTCTCAATTAAATTGCTGTCATTTCTCAATCCTGCAGTGAGTGGTGAGAGACCGCCAACCTTTATACAAAATGAATTTATATTTGTATTGTTTATGGTAGACATCTTACAGTTTCGGATGATATTATGGGTAGCCCCTGATCCCTCAGCTGTATTGGCTAATTGAACACATATTGGATTGCTAAACATATTTGTGTTGATAATATTCAAATAGTGCCCGCTTCCCTGGAAACTCCCGTCGATGGTGATCCTGTCAGCTCCCGCCAGGCGGATCAGTCCGCCGTTATAACTCCCGCTGACCATGCGTTCCTGGGAAGTATCCGGCCTGAGGATTAACCTCCATTCAGGACCATTGGTTTCGAAGGGTTCCAAAGGATAGAGACCGTCTTCAACAAGGTTGTTTTTTATTTTTACGATAACATCATGGGTCAAAACTTTATTTTTCAGTGATTTAAAAAGTCCGTTTTCACCGGTAAGGTTTGGATAATTCCCGGAAATCCCGACAGTAAGGCTAGCCGGAATCGAGTCTATTATCCTGAAAAACCGCGTTCCACTTGCAGGGAAATTGGAAGCAGTAAGCAGGCTGCTTGTGGCAGTTGAATTCAGGACGGCATCCACAGTGGCAATGTTGTGTTGCGGGGAGGCATCTCCTGCTGTTACGAAATAATCTATCGTGTCATTGATGCTGACAACACCTGCGGCACTGCCTCCGGCAGGGCCGGCAGCGAGTAAAGAATAGTTCATCGTGAAACTAAAGAGCGGTGCAGCAGCTGTTGCATTTACGTATTTCCAGCCATTTTCAGTAAAAGTGTTCCCGGCAAAGGTATTGGCATTCGAATGTTTCTTGTAATAGAGCCTGGGCCTCATATTCGCAGCGGTATCAAGCCCGCTGTTATCCGTGATATTAAAATAATTGCTCAGGATATAATTACTGGTGAGTGCCGTCATAGGTATTGCTGAATAAGCAATCGTCGGTGGTTTATGGTCAACGGCAACTTCATAAGCGCCCGGTGTTGGTGTTATCGCATTTCGTGGGTTTCCAAGGCAATCTGTTGTAAATCCTGTGATTGGTGTTCCCAGGTTTAAGACAGGTGAGCCTGGTTGCAATACCAGATTTTTTGTTGAATTATACCATGGGTTTAGAGAAAATGAATGCGGATCCTTGCCGGTAGCCGCTTTAAAATCATTAAATGTCGTGTAAAAATTCCCCTGGTAGAGTCCCACAACATTGGGAGCCCCGGAAACATAATAGTCGTTGTAGTCATAAGTATCATTCTCAGGCCAGTTCGAATAGGAATACATCGCAAGGTTATAGCTATTGGCCGAATTGTCGATGATCGCATTGACGAAGAGATTGTTTTTTATCGTAATGGCACTTACCTGGGAAGACAGATTGATAGCGGCATTGATATAATAACCGCTTGAGGAGTGGCTGGGTTGTGTCCCGCTTAGGTAGACGCTGTTGTAATAGACCTTCGCATTCGATCCTGAAAACATCATGATTCCGCAGACCTGTTGTACGGCGTAGGTTGGATTTTCACGGAGACCGATATCATAAATAGTATTCCCAATGAAAGTATTGTTGGCGCTGCCATAGCCGGCAGGGACATATATTCCATAAACATAATTGCTGCTGGATGATGTTATTCCATGAATAATGTTGTTTGAAAAAACCGAATTGGTGGTATATTGCTCACAGACGATACCTGAGCTATTTCCTGAACCATTATACATATTCCTGATTTCATTTCGGTCGACTGTGGCATTGTTTATACCATACAGATAAATTCCATTGATGCCGACAGCTTCGTTCGCAGACCCAATAATATTCCCAGAAATCATTAATTGCTGACTTTGGCTGCTACCTTGCGGCGAAAACGCATAAATCCCGTTGCTGGCATTGCTGATGATGTTGTTCTGAATTGTGATGCTGTCGTTGTTAGCCCCTGCGACCCCGATTGCGGCTCCTATTGAAATTGCATAAGTTCCGGATGTGCTACTACCAGTGCTGATCATACAATTTCTCAGGGTGTTTTTTCGGGCACCCAGGCCAACACCCAGGCTGCTGATCTGTACTGCTGCAATAGTACCCGATGATGCCAGGTTGGAAATTTTCAGATAATTGCCAGTTCCGTTAAAACTTCCGTCGAAGGTGATCCTGTCGGTGCCATTGAGCCGGATGAGGCCACCGGCATAGTTACCGCTGATGGTTCTCAGCATACTGGTGTCGGGCCTGATTATCAGGTTCCAGTTTCCACCGAGGCAGGTCAGCTGGTTCAGGGCATAGGCCCCGGTTTCGGCAAGGTCGCTTATGATCCGGGCTTCAATATTCCCGGTGAGCGTTCCGAGGTTCAGCGCATAGAACAAACCGCCCACACCTGTGAGGTTTGGATAATCACCGCCAATGCCAATGGTTTTAATGCCACTGAAATTGGGAATGATCTGGTAGTTGTTAAGCGTATTGAGTACGGGAAATGAGACTGGGGGCAGGTCGACGCTGGAAGGGATCAAGGCAAGCACTCCATTATTCACAGAGATATGCGGAACCGTTGCGGTATCCTGGGCAACGACGAAATAGTCGATTGCATCGAAAACATTCAGGCTTGTATAGAGCAGACTGTAATTTATTCCAAAACTGAAAGGTGAACTGTTGTTGGTGGCTTCTGTCCATTTCCAGCCATTGACAGAATTCGTATTTCCAAGAAATTGGTTTGGGTCTGAATGCTTTTTGTAATAGATCCTTGGCCTTGTTCCGGTATTTGTATTGACTCCTTGCGGGCCATTGATCGTGGCAAAGGCATTCAGAGTTTGTATTCCGGTAAGGTACATCGTCGTGATCGGTGTAAAAGTAATTGCAGGCCCAAACATCGAGGAAGGGACCCCGTCAAATTCATCGGCGCCTATGTCAGGGAGGAAGCCCCCACCGTTGACGGAACCAACTGGCCCCGCACGAACATCGCCGTCAATATCAAGGGTATCTCCGGCAGCAGTTGTTCCCCCTGATTCAAGCAGTGTGATGGAACTTGCCGGGATGTGCAGATTAGTGGTGCTTATAAAACCAGGGTTTACTGCGACTGAATGCTGATCGGCATTCACGGCCGATTTCCAGTTTTGAAGGCTGGCATATTGGGTTGATAATCCTAATCCTGTATAGCCATTCCCGCTATGCGCTACAAAAAGGTCGTTATAATCTGAGATGGAACCGGCATTCCCGATGGATGTTATACTATTGCTGATCCAGCAATAGTGTTTATACTGTCCGCTTTGATCAGGCGCAGTGTTAGAGAAAATATTATTCAGGATTTTAAGCACAAGATTCGATGCAGTATTATTCAGTTCGAAGCAGGTGGTTAGATTGGTGGTATTCCCTTCTATGAGGACGCTGTTATGACGAACCTGCACACTTTTTAAAGCACTGCCTGTGCTGGTGATTTTGATTCCCCGGATCGTCCGCTGGCTGGTATAGTTTGCGGAAGAAGATAAGCCATAGACAAAGTTGTTCGTGATAACAGAAGCAGAGGCTTGTGTATCGTGGCATTCAAAGCTGATTCCATCCAGGAATCCTGAGCATGCGATGTTATGGATTTGACATCGGCTGATACTGCTGGTTCCGGCAATCTTAGAAAGTAGAACCGCTGCATCTACGTTGTAATTGCCGATATTCCTGACTTCCGTTTGAGAAATGTTAAGGCTTTTGTTACTGTTCAGGGGTTATTAACATGTTAACCAACCAAAGTTAGGGAATAA